>CAZEEU010000006.1:27531-31726 GCA_964511305.1 uncultured Gammaproteobacteria bacterium
ATGCATCCATCAACTATTCACCATGATAAAAGCTTTAGATAAAACAAAAACTAAAAATTTAAAACCTAAAAAGAATAACCTATTTTTTGTTTATGATTCTCGGCTTTCAGTTAACAAAGGGTTCACTCTAGTTGAACTACTCATCTACATGGGCTTGTTAGTCATTATGGTCGTAATTTTTACACAAATTTTCGTTTCAATTCTTGATAATCAACTTAGATCAAGTAACACATCAAATGTTGCAGATGACGGAAGGTACATATATTCCAGATTTATTTATGATGTAAATAGGGCAGATTCTATAGCATCTCCCTCGGCTTTTGGAAGCAGTTCTGCAAGCATGACCTTATCAATTGGTGGAGTAAATAATACCTACACAGCAACCAACGGTAGTCTTCTCGTGACAACTCCAACCAGCTCTTACGTTCTAAATGGCTATGGATCAACAGTTTCAAATCTGCTTTTTACAAAAGTTGGAACCCCGAGTGCGAAAGGTACTATACGCATGCAATTTACGGTTACGGGCGCTATCAATTCAAGAGGACTCCTAGACGTACAAAATTTTCAAACAACTGCAGGATTGCGCTAATTCAACATGACTACTCTGAAAAACCAAAAAGGCCAGACACTAGTAATCATGCTTACCTATATGATTATTGCAATTGTCGTGACAACGGCATCAATTACCCTGGTGCTCAATAGCTCAAGTGGCACTGACAAAGTCTACCAGGGAGCCAATTCGCTAGATATTGCAGAAAGCGGAGCAGAAACTGCTATGATAAAGTTACTAAGAAATCCGAATTATACGGGCGAAACACTTACGGTAGGCGGAGGGCAAGCGGTAATAACGATAACAGGTACTAACCCAAAAAAAGTTATTTCAAAAGGCACCCTTAACAATTTCACGCGTACGATTCAGGTAATGGTAGACACGAGCAATAATACTCTTACAGCTACCTCCTGGAAGGAAATCTAGACTGCTCACATGGAATTTACAAAAAAACAACCTGCTTTTATTTATCTTGATAAGAATGGTTTCTATTTCTTCGAGAATGGCATGACCCAAGTTATAAGTCTGGCCTTCCTTGCGACTTCTGTTAAGGATATGGATGTTATAAATGGCGGATCACTTGTGACGCAAATTAAAGGTTTTATAGACCAATATAAAGTTACACCCGCTTCAATAACTATAATTTTTTCACCAAACATCACATTTGAAAAAGACATCGTTGGTCTTGCTCATGAACAACAAGAAGAAGAGGCAAAGAAATTTCTTGAGACTGTTCCTTTTGACAGCGTGCTTTCAAAAGAATATCCAATAGATAAAGGGGTTAAAATAATCGCCGGCAATGAAGACATATATGTGGAGCTTAAAATGGCGTTTGAAAAAAATGCTTCAAGCGTAGACAATGCCGTACCTTATCAAATGATGGGACAAGATCAGGTATACATCCGCAATTTAACGCCTGATAATGCAATACAACTTCTGAAAAGACTTGACCATCTCAAGCAGGTATCGATGCTAACTGTTGAAAAAGAGAAATTCCAACCAATGGAAATGTCATCTCAAAAAAAAGGAGAAATAAAAACCAAAAAAGTTAATGTCCGCCTATTTGCCATGATAGGAATCTTTGGAATTTTATTCATTGTTCTGGGTTTCATGTTAATCAACATGAAATAATGGCTTGGAACTTTTCTTAATTTTTATACATATTCTTCCTAAAATCTGCTAAAAGCAAAATTAATATAAGATATTTTTTTCATAATTTGAAGCTAAAATTACTCTAAAATTCCCTATTGACAAGGTTTTTCAAATATGATTATCTTAATACAGATATGACAACTGCCCAGTTTAAAAATCAAAAAGGTTTCACACTCATCGAGTTACTCGTAGTGATCGGAATCCTAGCTGTTCTTCTCGCAATCACTCTTATTGCTATCAATCCTGCAAGACAATTCCAACAAGCAAATGACACAAAAAGATCTTCTGATGTAAATGCAATACTTAGTGCAGTTGGACAATACTCAGCAGACAACAAAGGAAATCTTACGGCTTTGGGAATCCCAACAGGTACAGCTGCGATAATTGGCGATGGAGTAGGACAAGTTGATCTTTGTGACGATATAGTAACTCAATACATGGCTGCTCTTCCAGTAGATCCATTGACAAATAACGGAGCTCCTGTTACCGACTGTACAGCTGCTTACGACACCAACTACACAATTGTTCAAAGCGCTGCAAACAGCAGAATCACAGTTAGCGCTCCTGCAACTGAAATCGGAGCTGTAGACATCTCAGTAACCCGATAGTTCATTCCTCTTCATTGACTTCCCCATAAATTAAGTGTTAGCATTTCATAAGTAGCAATTTCTAGAGATTTTATATGGAAAGTAAAAAGATATTAGTTGCAGAAGACGATGAATTCCTTAGGCAGCTATACTCTGATGTCTTGAGGGGGGAAGGCTATACGGTTGAAGTTGCTATGGATGGCGAAGAAGCTTTGAAAAAAATTCAAGAAGGAGGATGGGACTTAGTACTGCTTGATATTATTATGCCAAAATTGAGCGGTCTTGACGTTATGAAAAAGGCAAAGGAATCTCCGCAACCCCTTAACTTAAATAAAAGTATAGTCTTTCTAACAAATCTAGATAAAGGAGAAGAGATAAAAGAAGCATTAATTCTAGGAAATGGATATCTTATTAAAAGCCAGATTACTCCAGGGGATCTTCTCAAAGAGGTCCAATTGTATTTAACACCACAAGGACAACCAGCCAACTAAATTGGGAGCGTGAATAAGAATGTAGCTCCTTTCCCCTCTCCTTCTGATTCAACCCAAATTCGACCACGATGTAATTCTATTAGATTCTTTGAAAGGTATAGCCCAAGACCAGAACCTTGCCCCGCTTGCTTAGTAAGGTAGCTTCCTCCTAACATGTTAAATTTCTTAAATAGCTTCTCCATATCCTCTGGTTTTACGCCCATGCCGGTGTCTCTTACCTTTATTAGAACGCTTCCATCCTTTTCTTCACAACTAACCGATATGCTTCCTTCTTTTGAGGTAAATTTAAGAGCATTACCTATGAGATTAATAATAACCTGCTTTATCCTATCAGCGTCAGCAGAAATTTCCGGTAATGGTTCTGCAGGAACTGTTACGAAAAGCTGAATCCCAAGCTCCGCTGCCTTAGGCTGCATTTCAGAAACGACTTCTTGAACTAATGAGACAATATTCATTGGTTTTGGATCGATTGTAAATCTACCTGACTCAATTCTTGAGATATTAAGCATGTCATTTACCATATCTATCAATCTATTGGTTGATTCATATGACCTTCTAAGATATTCCATCTGCTGCGGCGTAAGCGCTCCGGTTTTGCCCTCTAAAAGAAGCCACACATAAGACTTAATTACAGTCATTGGAGTTCTTAATTCATGAGAGGCGAGAGACACAAATTCATCCTTTAATTTATCGACCTGCTTTAATTTCTCATTAGCATTTTGAATTGCCCTATACAGGAGTGCGTTGTCAACAGCGATGCCAATAACACCGGTCAGACGGTCTATGATGTCACGCTGCGATGAAGTAGCCTCCTCGAGCTTTGTATCGAGCATAACAACAAATGCTCCAATAACATTGTTACGAATAATAAGAGGTACAGCAATTATCGACTTTATGCCAGCGGAAGATTGAAGCCTAACTAACTCTTCTTTGGCCTGACTACTAATACCAAGATCGGCAATATTCGAAATTGCCTCCATTTTCCTCTCAATTATTGTTTTGACCAATGGATTTGTACCGAGAGATAAGGGCATCTCCTCAACGTATAGCTTTCCCGTCTCACCTATACCTGTATATGCGTCAGCAAGAGGACGCAGGCTATTCTGTGTTGACAACTCATATACAGCAAGTCCTCTAAATTCAGATTCCGCAACAATCAGGTCAGAAACTTGCTGAGCAACTAAATTCGGGTCGGTTACTGATGAAAGGACGATTACATCTATCTTCCGAAGCAGCGATAGTGTCTTATTGCGCTCATTGAGCTCTACATTTTTTTTGTACATCTCCTCTGTTGCATGAGTTAGCTCGCCCTGAAGCGAGGAAGGGTCTTGCACTGGTTGATTTGAGGCATTAGGATTTTGCGGATCCATATATTAATAATTAATTAAGTATACTGCAAGAAAGAATTTTTTACT
>CAZEEU010000006.1:31826-65606 GCA_964511305.1 uncultured Gammaproteobacteria bacterium
GTATGACAGAAAGAATCTTTGATTTTTTACTGTATGACAGAAAGAATCTTTGATTTTTTACTGTATGACAGAAAGAATCTTTGATTCTTTACTGAAGCTGAGACGGGATTTTATCGAGCGGTACATTTTTAATAAGACCCTTTATTGCCTCCCGACATACCTCAACCGATGCCTGTCCAAAAAGATGCTTGTAGTTATTAATTAACTGCTCTAAAATACCCTTTTCATCCCCAGACAGTGATACCTCATGTTTATCCCAATTTATTGTAAGCCCAGGGACTTTCTTTGCCTGCTCCAAAGCAATGGGACCAATGACGCTCTCTTGTTCTTTGATAATTTTTTCCGCAAGCTGAGCTACGACATCCATATTATGACCTTAATTTTTTATATACCGTGTTAAATTGAATAAGACCAAAGGCCATGAGGAAATAAGAAGCAAAATACATATAGTCATTAATTCCACTAACTGACCATGTTCCCCTGCTCGCTTGGTATAAGAATGTCCAATCTGAAACATACTGGACGAGTAATGCAAAAAGAATAAAAAGAACCTTAGGCTTCATAACACCACCAAGTATTCCCTTCGTAAGGGTGTAGGCAAGTATTGCTAAGGAGATGTAAATAGCTTGTCCCAGGGGAACACCGATATCAAGAATTACTGTCAATGGATGCGACCAGTCAAACTCATAACCTTGAAGGAAAATAACATATGAAAAAACAAGCATAAAGACAGGAATTAATATGGCCTGCAATTTATTTTTAAACGACTTAAGTGAAATATGGATACCAGATGCTCTCGCAAGCAACCAGACAGCAAGGGTGTAGCATGGAATACTTCCATAAAACCCAAGATCCCCAAAAGACGGGTATGGCACATCTATATTTAGATAGTATATGTAGTATGTATAACCCAATTGACCAAGTTCCTGTAGAGCAAGACCTAGAGAAAAAAGCGCTAAGGATCTTCCCATTACGCTCTTAAAACCACCCCACCGTTTTGCAATAAAAAAGCCCCAAACTGCCCCCCAAGCAGCAATAAAACCATACGTTACCGTGAACCAATCAAACTGAGAACCAGAGGGAACACCTGGCAAATGAAAGTAAATAAACCAAAGAGTAAACCCAATAAAAAATGCCAAAGCAATTTTCGCAGAAATTTCGTTTTTAATTACTTCAATCATGATAAAAAGTATCCTATATGTATAGCTTATAATGCTTTCTAAACGAAAGTCAAGGCGATATAATAACTCCATGCTACCGAAATTCCCACTTCTTAAGAAAGTTGAAATTAACGACTTTCAAGATGTAGAAAAGTTCACGCATAAATTCCCGCCTTATAACGATTTTGAATTCGCAAGCTTATGGACATATGACACTAAAGGACAAAATGAAATAGGCACGTTGAACGACAATTTGGTTATTAAAATTCAGGATTTTCTAAGCGGAGACTTATTCTATTCCTTTATAGGAACCGCAATGGTAGATAAGACAATTGCAACCCTGCTTGAAAGCTGTAAAAAGGAAGGATTAGAAGAAAAATTATACCTTGTTCCTGAAATAAACGTCAAAGAAATAAAAGATAATTCAAATATTAATGTTGTTATTGACCTTGATAACTCTGACTATATTCTCTCAATTGATGAACTTTCAAGCCTAACTGGGAAAAAATATTACGACAAAAGAAATCTAGTTAATAGATTCCAAAAGAATTATCCGGAGCATAAAGTCGAAATGCTTGATCTTGATTCTTCCAAAATTCAAAATGAGCTACTTGAGCTATTTTTAAAATGGGAAAAGAACAAAAAAAAGAAAAAAGAAGATACGGAAATAGAACTTATTGCTATAAAAAAACTTTTTGCAATTCTAAATCTACTGCATGTATACGGTTTAGGTGTTTATGTAAATGGTCAATTAGTTGGATTTACAACTTATCATAAGATCGACAATGACTATGCAATTATGACATTTGAAAAGGGAGACATAACATGCGAAGGCATCTATTCATACCTCAATCACAAAACCGCAATCCATCTAAAGGAGCTTGGATGTAAATATCTTAATTACGAACAAGATTTAGGAATTCCAGGGCTTAAAAAAGCAAAACAACTATGGCGGCCTGTTTTTTTTCTAAATAAATATTCAATTTTTCCAAAATGATTTCAGATACCACTCCTTTTTGCGGAAATTCAAATCGACAAGATAATCCAACGCATTGAATAATACCGAATTCTATATTGATGCAGTTAAAGATGCTTGCGATAAAACGAATTCGAATCAACTAAGTCCGTCTTTTGATAATGGAATAGATAATTTATCAGGTATACTTTATAAGAACTAGCAAAAAAACAAGAGCTGGGGAAGTTTTGAAAATAATCGATTATATCTTACTATGAGTTGGTTTTTGATCGCGCTTATTGGACCGTTGCTTTGGTCAATCGTAAATCATCTTGATAAATTTTTACTGAGCAAGTACTTCAAGGGTGGTGGCACAGGATCACTACTAATATTTTCTTCATTAATAGGGATATTCATGCTTCCCATCTTTTACTTTATTAATCCAAACATACTAAACGTAAGCTTTTACAACATCTTAATACTTCTTCTCATAAATATTCCTTATGTTTTGTATATCTTGTTCTATCTATATGCACTCGATAAAGACGAGGCCTCGATTGTTGTACCTCTTTTTCAAATGATTCCCGTCCTGGGATATTTTTTGGGATTTTTAATTCTCGGTGAGACTCTTACTTTCAAGCAGATACTTGCTTCACTAATTATTCTGAGTGGATCTGTTGCCTTAGCGCTAGACTTAGAAGGGAAAAAAATACGACTTAAAATGAACATTTTTATTCTGATGTTTTTTTCATCTTTTCTTTTTGCTCTATATGGGGTCTTGTTCAAAATGGTAGCGATTGAACAAGATTTTATAGTTTCTAGTTTTTGGACTTATGTAGGACTAGGTATTGCAGGACTTTTGATGTTGGTCTTTATACCGTTATACAGAAAACAGTTTTTCTCTGTAATAAATCAGAACAAGTCACAAGTCTTAGGTATAAACGGAATAAATGAGGTGTTAAATATCATAGCAGACGTTTCAACTAGACTTGCGACTCTGCTTGCACCGTTGGCACTCGTATATGTAGTAAGCGGCTTTCAGCCGTTGTTTGTTCTTATCATTGGTGTCCTACTCACAATTTTTCTTCCCCATGTATCACAGGAAAGTCTTCTAAGAAGACATCTCGTACAAAAAGTGATTTCGATTGCAATAATCGTGATCGGAGCATTTCTACTAGAAACCTAACTCAAGCAGACAATTATTTAACAACAACTACAGTATTAAGGGTTATATCACGAGCTAGGATGTGCATATTTGGATGTTTTTTAATATTCTCGTAAAAATGAATTACCTCTTCTGTAAATTGCTCACCCTGTATTGTCGTCGGAATTCCTGGCGGATACGGTGTGATATTTTCAGCGGCGATTCTTCCTATTGCTGCTGATAGACGAACGCACTCCTTTTGGCTTGGCAATAACTTAACGACTTCACCAAACTCTAAGATCTTTGGAATATGTTTGGGTATCTTAAGAGCAGGTTCAATTTTTTTTCTCTTTTTTTTACCTTTATCTATAATTTCGATTAAGGCGTCAATAGTTATATCTACGTCCTTTAAAGTCGATTGAAGAGGAACTAAAAAAAGCAACGAGGAGTTATTATACTTTTCAACGATAATGTTATAACGACTCTCAAGCTCTTTCGCAATTTCAGAACCTAGATATTTAGAACGAGATATATCTAGCAGAACCTTAGTTTCATCTTTACCGTATGCTCCGCTAGACTTACTTTGTAAGTTCTTTAACGTAATCACTTCAAATCCCGGAATTTTGTTCAAACGATCAGAAAGTTTTCTCGCAATCTTAAGGGACTTTAGTATCTTTTTTGCCCCATTTTTTTTCATTTGCTTACAAGCCTCATCTAATGAAGCAAGCAATATATACGACGGACTTGAGGAACTTAAATTCCGATAAGACTCAATGATAAGGTCGCTATTTATTCTTTCCTCTTTCCAATGAAGCATGCCCGTCTGCTGGAGAGATCCGCCCTGCTTGTGGGTACTCTGTACGCATACATCTGCGCCTGACTCCATAGCAGAGGTTGGCAATTTTTTCGAAAAGGCAAGATGAGAACCCCACGCTTCTTCAGCAAAAATGATAATTTTAGGATTTATTTTCCTAGCTTGTTCTATAAGTTTTTTAAGATCTAGAACAATACCTTCATATGTTGGGTTTGTAATAAGAAGTACGTGTGGTCTTGTCTTTTTAATTGCAGTAATAATTTCCTCAATAGAATTAGGCAAAAAACATTGTAAATCAGGATCTACATTTGCATCTGCAAATAATAAATTTACCCCATAATCCTGGCAAGCATTTAAAATAGATTTATGAATATTTCTCTGCGCAAGAATTCTTAAGTTTTGTATTTGTTTTGAAAGCGATCGTATCACAATAAAATTGCTTCCCGTGCTTCCGTTTACGGAAAAAAGTGTTCTATCACTTTTATATACCCGCGCTGCTCGCTTATATGCATCAAGAAAAATACCGGACGGCTCTGAAGGAAAACCCAAGCTTTCGTATGAAACCGACATGTCACTTAAATAGTGATCCAACACTCGTTCTGTTTGAAAATCTATTGAGGGCGTGCACCAGCGAATGCTATTGTTTGTAGCGCTATTGAGTGCATGAGTAATATCAGGGTGATGTGTTTTCATGCTTCTCAAAACCAACGTTTCTTCTTAGACTCTTCGGCAAAATCTTCCAATAATTCTTTTTGTTTGGATGATAACTTAGATGGAACTTCAACCTGGATTCTTACATAATGATCTCCATGAGTAGATGCGTTAACATGTTTTACACCCTTCCCTTTAATTCTAATAAGAGTTCCTGGCTGTGTTCCTTGTGGAATTTTAAGTTTTACTTTGCCTGCCACAGTCTCTATCTCCTCTATTCCACCAAGTGCCGCTTCGTGCATAGCAACCTTCAAGTCAGAAATAATATCGTACCCTTCTCTCCTAAATTTAGGACTTCCTGCAACAGAGATTAAAATATCAAAATCATGAAATTGAATTCTTGACCCTTCATTAACTCCTGCCGGTACCTTGATATCCTTCTTTGCTCCATCGAGCGAAACAGTTTTTGTTGTCCCTTTTACTGCCTCCATAAAATCAATTGTTAAAGAGTATGCAGGCTTGCGTCGTCCAAATGGAGAAGCACCACCAAAAAATTGTTCAAAAATATCAAAAGGATCAGTCCCCCCAAAATCAAAACCTTGATTCCCACCAGTATAGGTATAACTAAATGGCCCCTGCTGTCCTCCAAATGGCCCACCTGCGCCGCCTCGACCCCCATTCTCAAAAGCAGAAGCCCCAAACTGATCGTACTGTTGTTTTTTCTGAGGATTTCCTAGGACTTCGTAGGCCTGGTTAATCTCCTTAAATTTCTCCTCAGCTTCTTTCGATTTATTTTTGTCAGGATGATACTCAACAGCAAGCTTTCTATAAGCTTTTTTAAGCTCGTCCGCAGTTGCAGTTTTGCTGACACCCAATGTCTGATAGAAATCTGAATTAGCCATATTTACTAACCGTATTTTAGCAATTTCGTGACTCAATTGCTAGATTCATCTTGGAGTACATACAAGAGGACAAAGCTGAATACTTTTTCCATTGTTAATACACTTAGGATCAGGAACGCAACTATAATATTGGTCAGGTGTTGGAGTTGGCGTACCACGAGTTTTAAATACACCCAATGTTGGAGTTGGGGTTGGAAATAGTACCGTTGGTAAAGGTGTGAGAGTTACTGTTGGGGTTATTGTTACTCCAGGAACAGTTGTAACTGTTGGAGAAACAAGTGTTGGAATTGGACTAGAGCTTGGTGTGTTTGCACAGGTAGCTGGCTTTGCAGTAGTCCCATCACACACAGGCGCTCTTTGACTTCCTGGCGTTTG
The DNA here is from genome assembly GCA_964511305.1 of uncultured Gammaproteobacteria bacterium. Classification (GTDB taxonomy): domain Bacteria; phylum Patescibacteriota; class Microgenomatia; order Levybacterales; family GWA1-39-11; genus JAUSNA01. The sequence goes on from CAZEEU010000006.1 coordinate 37,828, forward strand.
CTGATCAAGCTCGGTTGCCTCTGCTGCCTTTTTTACCTCAGCACAAATACTTGAAGTTGCACCATACAGGTCCCCGCATGCCTGCTGAACCGCAGAGTAAAAATCATAAAAATTTGAGTTTGAAGTTAAGTAATGAGTTAAGGCGCTATACATAATTGCACCACTTCTGTCGCGTCCGATACCACTTATCGTACACCCATTAAAACTTCCTCCATCTGTCATCAAATAAAAGGTTTTGTTAATTACCCCACTGTTATAATGCACTCCGCAACTATCATTTTGACCTGGTAATCCAGGAGGTATGCATCTCTCTCCTGGACCTGTACCCTTACAATAATAATTAGACGCAAAAAGTCTGTCAGGTTGACTTCTAGATGAAGGGTCAATTAAAGAACGAAGAGGGACAGGAAGTCCGGCTGATGGCGGGATTGTTTCACCCATTGTCCAGTTATTATCAGAAAAGGTTCCAAAGATATCTGATACTGCCTCATTTAGAGCTCCAGCTTGTTTTTCATAAATTAACTTAGCTGTTTTAGAAGTTAATGCGTGAGTTAATTCGTGCCATGCTACATCATCGACAACCAATTCTGGACAAAACGCCATAAGTTGATAATCGCTGCTCCACATAGCATTTGGGCAACCAACAGATCGGTCACGGACTCTTGCAACATATGGAGCGCCTGCTCCATCATAGCTATCTCGTAAGAATTTTGATAAGTAAAAATTATAAACCCTACCTAACATGTCGTATGCAGAATTTACATCGCTAACCGAAGCGGGAACTCCACCTTCCCGTCTCGCGACACTACAACTAGCTGAACTACTTAGATTACAATCCTTAATTGTCCTATCTAATGCATCTTGCAATTGATTTTGCGTATACAAGATTTTCCCATTCTCAAGATCAACAATAAAAAGAGTTATATAAGCAAAAATATCAGAAGGGGAATTAATGATAATTGCTGCAGTTGAATGATTTACAGGATCACTTGATAGCTCCATTATTGAATTGTTAAAGTAATATTTTTTTATACTATAGACAGCTAATTTCTGATCTGGCTTTTCTTTTTTTGCAGCAGTAAGTGCAATTTCTTTGGCTTTTTCATCTGAGAGGAGTTTTTTTGTGAATTTACTACTTAATGCTAAATTTCCACTTGTAGAATATATTTCATTTCCATTTTTTATATGGACTGCAAGTGAGCTTCCATATATCGGAACACCATTAAGAGTTTGTACAAAGAAAAAATGTTGTTTATTGTCAGAGGACCCAAAACTATCAGAGAGTCTTTCACTTTTTATATTGTTGATTAAGTCTTTTGGAAAAATAGAATTCCCATCTGAACCTCCTATTTTTTGCTTTGTAAAATCCTTAACAGCTTCCATTCCTTCTTTGCTGGATTTATATATGTACCCGTCCTCAGCGTTAATATTGAAATAGCTTCTTTCATTTACCTGACGCGTTGCCGAATAACGACTGAGGTTTTTTGTATTATTTTTTGTACCGAAAAAAGGAGAGGCAATAATAAGCAGTAGTCCAACAAGCGTTACAGATGCGATTATTACCCTTCCCCTTTTAGTTCCTACAAAACCCTTTACCCCTTGCACTAATTCTTCATAATTCATAGTTTTGCGATTCTTACTTTTAACGTAGTGTCATTTGTCCTTTCAAGAATAGTTACTTTGTAGCCAAATTTTTCTTGGCTATCAATACAAGCTCCAACAATTCCACCGCAAGTATAGATCAACATTTCCTCATTTTTTCCTTGTGTTACTTTAATTTCTGTTGAGGAAGCACATCCCTGACAATCCTTCGAAGGATTAATTGAGTTTGTATACTGAAGCTCTATATCTGAATCCGGAACTTTTACCATATCTCCCTTAAGAAGAGTTATCTCTTTAAGAAAAGGCTGAAGGATTGTAGGAGTAGGAATTATATTTTCCTTAGGCACCTCTTTTTTTTGAGTTACTACCAGAAAAGCAGCCAATATTCCAACGATAAGAATTGCGAAGATTCCAATTATAAAAATTAGTTTTTTTCGCCCATTACTCTGCACAGGCTGTACAGGAACAATAGGAGATGGAGTAATAGCTACTGGAGGCTGAGGTGCATTAGGATCCATAACTAAATTATGCTGGCTGCATTTGTGTGCCATCTGCTCCCACGGTTGGCATTGGAGAGGCAGAAGCAGCGGGAGGCTGGACTTGATCTGCAGTAAATGGATTAAATGGTTCAGGCGTCATAGGATTTTTAATTGGTGTATAAGGGTCCACAACCATACCGTTTGACTGCGCAGCAGGAGCCACAGGAGCTTGCTGAACAGCTTGACCTTGTGGAACAGGTTGCACGGCACCACTAGGGGATGGCGGCATTCCATTTGTCGGTGATTGAGGAGTCTGTCCTGGAGGCGTCGTTCCTGGTGCTACGGGAGCTGGAGTTGTCTTAACAAAAAGATATTCTGCTTTTGCCATATCATAATCAACCTTTATCGTATCCCCCGCAACAAATTCTTGTCCAATTATTTTTAAGCTGATAGGATTTTCAATTACGTTCTGTATGAGACGTCTTAATGGACGAGCTCCATATATTGGGTCAAATCCCTCATCTCCAAGTTTTTCAAGAGCTTGATCCGAAATCTCTAAGACAAATCCTTGTTCTTTCAGAAGCTTTGCGGTTTTACCAATATTGATTTTTGCAATAAGCTTCATGTCTTGCTTTCTTAACGGCTTGAAGATTACAACCCCGTCAAAGCGATTCACCAATTCTGGTCTGAAGAACTTAGTTAATTCATCCATTAATTTTTTCGAAAGATCAGCAAATATTTTCTGAGTTGCAGGATCCTGATTTGGTGTCTTTGGAATCGCAGCAACTGCTCCATTTGCACTTGCGATTGATGGGATAGCCGGAGTTGAAGGTGCCTGCGCTGGTGCTTGAGATGATTCACTTCCCGCGACAACTCCTGGCGCTTGAGTTGTTGCACCTTGGTTCTTTGCAGCATCTATAGCCTTCACATTCGTCAATGCTTCTTGAATTAAGTTACTTCCAATATTAGAAGTGGCCACAACAATTGTATTTTTAAAAGAAATCGTATTGCCTTTATTGTCAGTAAGTCGTCCATCTTCAAGGAGCTGAAGAAGTATATTAAACACATCAGGATGGGCTTTTTCAACCTCGTCTAATAGAACGATAGAATAAGGTTTTGCTCTTACCGCTTCAGTGAGCTGTCCACCCTCCTCGTAACCAACATATCCGGGAGGTGCCCCAATAAGCTTTGCGACCTCATGCTTTTCCATATACTCAGACATGTCTAGCCTGACCATGGCATCATCTCGACCGAATAATATCTCTGCAAGCGTTTTTGCTAATTCCGTTTTTCCAACTCCAGTTGGTCCAAGAAAAATGAATGATGCAATTGGCCTATTGGCAGCAGCCAAACCGATTCGACCGCGCCTAACAGCCTCTGATACAGCAGAAACTGCTTCTTCTTGATCAATAAGCCTCTGGTGAATCAGGTCTTCAAGTTGTAGAAGTTTTTTCCCTTCGTCCTCGGTAAGCTTAGTAATAGGAATTCCAGTCCAATCTGATACCACTTTCTCGATGTCTGCACGAGAAACATTTCCATCTGTCCTTTGACCCTGTGCTAACTTTAACTTTACCTCAGCTGCCGCTTCATCCAAAAGATCTATTGCCTTATCTGGCAGAAAACGCTCTCCAACATACTTTTTGGAAAGTGTAACTGAAAACTTTATGGCATCTGGAGTAAGAACTACGTTGTGGTATTTTTCGTATTTCTCCTTTAAGACATCAAGCATTTTCATAGCTGTCTCCTCATCAGGTTCTTCAACAATCACAGACTGAAATCTTCTTTGAAATGCCTTATCTTTTTCAAAATACTTTCTATACTCTGCAGTGGTTGTAGTACCAATTAGTTGCAATTGGCCACGAGCCAAGTAAGGCTTTATTATATTGGAAGCATCCATTGCCCCTCCTCCTTCTTCACCAGCACCAATAAGAGTGTGTATCTCATCAATAAAAAGAAGAATCTTTCCGCCTGAGATTTGCACTTCCTTGATTACATTCTTAAGTCTTTCCTCAAATTCTCCTCTGTGAGAGGCGCCAGCAATAAGCGCTGCCAAATCAAGCTCGATTATCTGCTTATCTTTCAGCTGGTCAGGAACATTGCCTTTTACGATATTTTCGGATAACCCTTCAATAACAGCTGTTTTTCCAACGCCAGCTTCTCCAATAATTATTGGGTTATTTTTAGTACGTCGAAGCAGTATGTGGGTAAGTCTTTCAATCTCTTTGTCTCGACCAATTACTGGATCGAGCTTTCCGTCTCTTGCTTCTGCAGTCAAATCAATTCCGAATTGTTCAAGCACTGACTTTTTCCCAGCCGCCTGAAAGGTAGGATTTTTTGAAAGGTTCTTCTCAAGACCTTCCTTCTGAACACCTTTCGTAGTTAAATATTGCGCTATAGTTTCTGAGTTGAAAAGCGACAATAATATATCTTCTGGGGTTATAAAACTTGATCCTCTATTCTTTGCCATTGTAAAAGCATCATCAAAAATCTTTTGTGATACCTGTGCAAGCGTAGGTATTCCTTCAAAATTTCCTGGAACTTGTTTTTGTTGTAATTCACGAGCAAGATCACCAGCATTTACTGAGAATTCTTGGAAAGTTTTGTAGATTTCTTTGTCATAAAGAAGTCCTAAAAGCACAATGTCGGGATTAATTTGTGCAAGCCTTGCCTTTTTTGCTTCACTTTGAGCTTGTTGTAACACCTGATTGGCGCGTGCATCCAAATGCGTAAGACTTTCAACGTTTTGTCTCTTCATAGGATCCATACCACCAGATGTCGGAGTTTCTACGACTTGTTGAGGCACAGGAGCTATACCTATGCTCCCCCCACCCTGCATTCCTGGGTTTTGCATACCTTGATTTGGCATCATCCCCTGCTGATCAGACATATTAGGATCCATTACGCCATCTTCGCCGTATTTTTTGTTACTAAATAAATTTCCAAACATATTACTCATTGTTCATTATATGCAGATACTAATTTGAAACGCCAGGAGGACCACCTTGACCTCCATCTTGTTTTTCAGGCTCTTTTTTTACTTCTTCTTCAGGTAATTCTTGTGCCATCGTCATTTCAGCATGTCCTTCTTTTGAAGCATCTGTAGATCTGTCTACCATTGTGTCGTCTTCTTCCTTTTTGCTATCAACAGAGGTCATAACTGATTTTGCTGCCTCAAGCTTTGCCTTGAGGTATGATACGACCTCAGTTTTTGAGAATCCTCCCAGAAGCAAGAATGGCAATATATTTGCAACTCTTTCCATTCCTTTATCTACATTTTCCTGACTTTCTGAGCTAAGAAGATTTATGGTTTCTGTAATATTTTCTATGTCAGTCTGCATAAATGTATGCTTATCGACAGGAATTCCATTTGCGCCAACCGGTGCCTCCATATTTTGGTAATTTTCTTGCCACATCTTTTTGACATCTTCATATTCCTCAATACTTACTTGCTGTACTTGATTTGTCTGAGGAAGAGTAACGTCCTTTATTCCTGTTGCGGTAAATGTACTCTTCTGGCCTGGGACTACTGCCCTTGTCTTACTATTCATTTGCTCTGATACTTTTGATGCTTCAAGAATATTACCTGCAAATTTGTCTCCCTGCTTTTGTTGAGAAATAAGCTTTTCTTTAATTGACGTAAATTTCTCGCGGTCCGTTGATCCCATAATCGTTGTAGGCTTTGAAATCTTCTCGAGTGTCTCGTGGAAATTATTTACTTCAGTCTTTGAAACCGTATCGTGCTTTATCATTGAAGTCTCATAACGTGCGATGTCCTTCATCTTTGGAATAGAAAGATTAGCAAGTTTTAATACATCTTTTGTTTCTCTTACCGTCTGAAGACTTGAAAGAGAAGCTCTCTCAAATGTTGAAGTTGAGGATGACATCTGATTTGTATTGGTATTAGTATTTGTGTTTGTATTTGAACTTAAATTACTATTTGATTTGAAAATTGAACTATTATTTGAATTCACTTTTGAAATTGTATTTGAAGCAGTGTTAGATATAGTTCTTCCTGCTGGCATCTCCATTGCGCGCTTATTAAAGAATGGCAAACTCTTTGCCATGCCAAATGGAGCTGCTCCTGGAGGTGGTGGAGAGCTCGGGGGAGGGGTAGACCCAGGATATACTCGATTGAACCATGAATTATTCGAGATCTTTTTAACTACAGGGTTTTCAGAGATTGAAACTGAGCTTAGATAATCAAGAAATATTTGCAACAAAAGGAAAGGCAGAAGAATAACAACCCAAAGCATAAGAAGCGCAACAACATATAGAGCAAATGTATCGCTAAGATTTACAGAATTTGCTATATCAATCTGCTGACCAGGTCCCCCCAGAAGAATGTTGATTGCTGTCGGATAAGTTTGCTTTCCACCTACGCTTGAAAAATCAAAATACATTGGAATTCCACTTCTCCATACATTTACCAATCCATGCAAAAATAATGCAAAAAGTGGCGCATAAAAAAGCCACCTAAAAAATTCGCCAATCCAAATCTTTGCTGTATTCCTAACCGGCCGAAAGAATAGGAGCAATGGAAAGACGGGAGACACTATCAGAAAGAACCACAAAATGATCTTTCTAATAAGAAGTATCCCTGTCATTACATAATAAGTTACAGCTGTAAGCTTTACTAACAGAAGCGATATGAAGGCAGATTCGTCATACTCAATTCCAGGGATTCTATATCCGATAAAATGTTCGTAATCAAATGCGATAAAGAGAAGATCCTCCGGCCCAATATTTTTTGTAATCTTTGGGTCATCAAGAGAAGGAACAGAAAGGAAAAAGCCCTGCACCACATCTGTTGCTTGATACATAAAGCGAATGAGCCCGTACGAAAAGTAAATGAGAATAACAATCCCAATGAAAAGCGGGATAAATTTCATAACTGTCAAGTTCTGGCCGCGAGTTATGATCATGACAAATGCGGCGCCCAAAACAAAAAGTCCAAGTAGAGCAAAAACAACATATGTCACTCTGCTCCAGAATTCTTGTATAGGGTCTTGAGCCCCATTTGCAGGAAGGGTGATCCAGCGATAGTTTTCCTCAGAAAGGGTCCATTTTAGAAAGTCGTATGCGCGAGTAGCAGTTTTTCCAACAAAGGTTACTTCTTGATCTTTAACGAAACTGGGCTGGGCACTACCTGTTGCTGGGTCCGCGGCTTGGGAGGGTTTTGCAAAACTTAAAAATCCTACAATCAAAAGCGTTATTGCAAAAACAATTTTAAATTTGGGCAGAATTTTTAACATAACCTAAGAAAAACCAGGAATCTTGAGAATATTTCCTGCAATTACCGAGATAAAAACAAAACCAAATACAGCAAGCAATATTCCTATTATTGCGTATGTGATATAGGATCTACCTTTTTGTATGCTTGTCGGATCACCTCTTGATAAAAGCAGATGGTAGCCTCCAATTATAAGGAATAGTAAACCTACCAACCCAATAAGACCAAGCCCCCACCCATAAAATTGAGTGACAAAACCTACAGGATTATTCGGCAGACAACCAAGATCTGTTTTGATAGACGTTGCTGGATCACAAATTTGCCCTAGCGTTGAAGCCATACATTATTAATAGTAGCATCAACAAGGCAGATAAAACAACTCGTTTTGAGGATTTTTTACTCTATGACACTTCCCCATGCAACGATGGTGAAGTCTCTACGTGTAAATGGCTTAAACTGTGGTTTTGTTGCAACAATCTCGGAGGAACTATTAAGCTTCTTTGCGTAAAATATTTGAGACATAAGAGCCTTAGGCTGTGGCGAGACTTGAAATGAAAGCAAACTCTTAACTTCTTCCTGAGACAAAGAACTGAAAAATACATAGGAAGAGCCTGACAACTCCTCGCTAAAGAATGAAACAATATCTTCAACTTCACGAGTATTAAATCCTAAATTGTATGCGTATTCGGCAATACCGCTTCTCATATCCTTTTGGGCTAGGACTACACCCGAAGATGGAGCAGTTACACTTCCTCGAGGAAAATCATAATCGATTCTTTTATAGGTACCTTGGGCAAAACTCAGATCTCCATTGCGATTTGCCTCAAAATCCCAAGAATTATTTGAGAGATTAGGTACTGCTGATTCTTTACTTATAGGAGTAATTGGGCTGATTCCAACTTTTTGCTTTGTAGAGCTATACACATAGATAGGACAAGCTTCACATGCTTCATAATTAGGATAACCCTTCTTTTCCCATTCACTTTCACATTCTGAACGAGGATTCTTACGCACACGTTTTGGCTCTACGGGCACAAAAGTTCCAAGATTGAGCTGACGTGTCATTGTTGATAACTCATCAACTAGCTTTTTATTCCTCTGGATTCCTATTTTCTCCTGTGGAAGCTTTGGCATTATAGATATGAATTCAAAACTATTTGATTTAGTAGGTGTGATTGTAGACACAAGAGAATTGCTTGCTAGGTTATATACCTTGATGGAGCTAAGCTTATTCTTATACCCAGAAGGTCCTATGCCATTTCCTGTGCCAAGATTACCTCGAAATTCAATTTCATTTCCAACAAGCACTGTCATATCTCCAGAAGGAAGCTTGCCCACGCTAAGTATTCTCAAAGAGTTCTCCGCTTTGCTTACTATTGTTTTCTTCGTGAATTTTCCATCTTTGCTTTTCTGAATAAGCTGGATTTCTGAAAAAGCAAGTGAGTGCGTTGATGCATCAATCTTGTATACCTCAGCCACAATCTCCATCTCACCATCTGGACTTCCCGAAACGTAGACTGGGTGCTTATATTGTTCGCCTTGATCTCCAGGTGCAACCGTTACTATATTTTTAGATTCAAGGTCGTATGTTTTTACAATATTTGTATTTACTATCTGATCGCGGGTACTATCTGTGTCTGTAGTTGATGGAAGCTTAGAATTGTTACTATCATATGCCGAAAATAGGAGATACCGTTGATTGAATAAATAGGGGTTGCTGTTATAGGTATTAAGGGGCAACACAGTATTTAACGCTTCATCTTTAAAACCATAATATAGTGCGTAGCTACTTGGGATTATTGAGTCAAAATACACCTGACCTGAATTAGTGATGATAGAAGGTAGAACAATCTGCGTGCCTGGACCTGCTTTTTGATCAGATAACCGAGTTGGTTTAAGCTCTGCATTACCCTTCACTGCATCATCAAGATTTGCTTTAAAGACTCGGTAATAGTCATTAGAATGGGTGTAGCCGCTCTGGTCCGGAGCTTTTATTTCATACCAAGTTACCCACTTGCTGTCTTCTGAAAGGATGTAGCGATCGATTTTATAGTCATCTTCCGGCGTATATATTTTTCTCGTGCTTCCATCAGAATCTCCCGTACCCGAAACTATATCCTTAAGACCAAAAGCTCCACCAACATCTCCATAGTCTGTATCTGCAATATAAAATATATGCTTTCCGTCAGCTAAAGGGGATACAAATTTTATACCGCTCTCAAGCATTGTAACGGGGGAATCATTAATCCCAGAATCATTTACAGCTGAAATTGAGGTAGAGTCTTCGCCCATTTCTCCGTAGATAATAGTGTTCACAGAGGAAGTGTCATCTTTAAGATCGGTTTGATTTTCTTTTGGAATCTCGTTTCTGATAGGACCTGGATTACTTCTTTGGCTTGCAACACCAACAAACCCAGCACCCAATGCAATAAATGCGATAAGTAGTATCAGTGAAGATTTGTTTGAAGAAAGATTATTAACACTAATCATGGCAGATCTACTTTTTCTTTTCTATCTTGATTTCAATCTTATCTAAATCTTTAAGAAGAATCCATCGGTAAAAAAATGGCACCCTTTTATTATTTTTCATGACGGTAATTTTATATTCGTCATACATACGAATCGCTCCTATTTGAGAATCATTGAACGTCGTACCCATTATGTCAAAAAAGTCTCCAAGGAAAAATGGAAATGGAATAGGATACTCCATATGTATGAGCCCCGTCCCATCATGAGTGTGCAAGGGATGCATGCATTTTGAGGTTATGCCAATATTTGCAGGAATAGGAACATCTATGCCGTCTTGAGTAATTTTAAGTTGTGCATGTGTATGAGTAGGACTATTATCCTTATGCTCAACGCACTGCGTAAAGGCTAATTGTCTGAGATGAAAAAATATAATCCCAACTCCAATTATTCCCACAAGAAAATAAATTATAGGAATAACTATTTTGGTAACTGACTTCTTTCTGGCCACCTAAATAGGATAGCATTTGCGGGGAGAAATGTAGAGAGAACTAGTTAACAACCTGGCCCTCTTCGGCTTCGTCTTTATTTGAAGAGCTATCTTTGGATTCTTCCTCGGAAGAATCATTCGTTTCGCTTGAGTCACTTGATGTTTCTGTTGAATTATCTTCAGGTTTTTGAGCGTACATTTTTTCGCCTACCTTTGAAATTTTCTCGGAAAGATCTTTAGTTTTTGCCTCAATCTCTTCCTTGTCTTCTCCATCCTTTACTTTTTTGAGGGCCTCTATTGCTTCTTCAACATCCTTCTTATCTGATTCCTCGATTTTTCCCTCCATGTCCTTCATGGATTTTTCAGCAGTAAAGATAAGATTATCCGCACTATTTTTAACTTCAATTAACTCTTTCTTTTTAGCATCTTCCTCAGCGTGAGCCTCGGCATCTTGGGTCATTTTCTTAATTTCATCATCAGTAAGGCCTGTTGAGCCGGTGATCTTGATACTCTGCTCTTTTCCTGTAGCCTTGTCCTGAGCCTTAACTGAAAGAATTCCTGATGCATCGATATCAAAAGTTACTTCAACCTGAGGAACACCTCTTGGTGCAGGTGGAATACCATCTAGAATAAATCGTCCAAGAGATTTATTGTCATTTGCCATAGGACGCTCTCCCTGGACAACGTTAATCTCAACTTGGGTTTGATTATCTGCTGCTGTTGAAAATACTTGAGACTTTTTACTTGGAATGGTTGTATTTTTCTCGATAAGAGGCGTTGCTACGCCACCCATTGTTTCAATTCCAAGAGTTAGAGGTGTTACGTCTAGCAATAGAACATCCTTTACTTCGCCGCCAAGCACTCCAGCCTGAACAGCTGCTCCTACTGCAACAACCTCATCTGGGTTAACACTTTTATTTGGCTCTTTGCCGAAGAATTTAGATACCTCTTCTATGATCTTTGGCATTCTTGTCATTCCACCAACGAGAATTACTTCATCAATTCCAGAAGTTTCGACTTTGGAATCTTTTAAAGCTTGCTTTACAGGACCAAATGATTTTTCTATAAGAGGAGCAACGAGCCCTTCAAGCTTGGATCTTGAAATTTTGACCGTTAAATGAAGTGGGCCTGATGGACCTTGAGTTATAAATGGTTGATTAATTTCTGCCTCCATTGAACTCGATAGTTCTATCTTGGCCTTTTCTGCTGACTCCTTGAGTCTTTGAAGTGCTTGTGGATCTTTTCTAAGGTCTATATTGTTTTCTTTCTTAAATTCATCAGCCAAGTAATCAATAAGTACTTGGTCAAAATCGTCTCCCCCAAGATGAGTATCTCCGTTAGTAGCCTTTACCTCATATACGCCGTCTCCTAATTCAAGAACAGATATATCAAAGGTTCCTCCTCCGAGATCATATACTGCAACTGTATGGGCATGTTTTTTATCAAGACCGTAGGCAAGTGCTGCTGCTGTCGGTTCATTTACGATTCTTAGAACCTCAAGTCCTGCAATTTCTCCTGCCTGCTTTGTTGCTTGACGCTGTGCGTCATCAAAATATGCAGGAACCGTAATAACTGCCTGAGTTACTTTCTCTCCTAGATAGTCTTCTGCATCTTTCTTAAGCTTTTGAAGAATTTGCGCAGAAATTTCCTGAGGTGTAAAAGATTTGCCATCAACGTCTACAACAGCCATTCCTTCACGTCCAGAGGTTACTGAGTAAGGAAGCAGCTTTAAGTCTCTTTGGACAGACTCGTCTTTCAACTTTCTTCCCATCAGTCTCTTAACAGAGAATATTACCTTTTTAGGCTTAAGAACCATTTGTCTTTTTGCCACATCTCCAACAACCCTATCTATAGGGTCAACGACTGAAGGAGTAGTATTTCTTCCCTCGGAAGAAAATATAACCTTTGGAGATCCTCCCTCCATAACAGCCATACATGAGTTTGTTGTTCCTAGATCTATACCTATTATTTTTCCCATAATTTGCGTGCCTTTCTATATCTAAGTCCTTGCGAGCAAATTATACCGAGAGTCTCGGTTCAAATGGCCAGTTGGACATTTGAACAGGAGTTGTCGGTATATTTTTTACTCCTTCTTTTTTCCTCCAACTTTTACTTGTGCTGGTCTTATTAATTTACCGTTTAAAGTAAAGCCTGGACGGACTTCTTCTATTACTTTTTCACTATCACCTTCTACTACTTCTATCGCTTCCATTGTGTCTGCATTATATTTTGCATCATCGGTTGCGACCTTTTCAATACCATTTTCCTTTAATATTTCAATAATTCTTGCAATCGTTAATTTAACACTCTCATCATTAGTATACTTCCCAGCCATAATTAATGTATCAAAGGCCGGTAAGAGTGCTTCTATTAAATTCCTGTTTGCAAATCTTATTGCGTCTGAGCGTTCTTCGATGTTTCTTCTCTCTAAATTTCTATAATCCGCAACTGCTCTTTTTAGCTGATTAGTAAGCTCTTCGATCTTTTCGTCTTTAGCATCTTTTTCAAGGACCTCTTCTACCTCTTCAACTTCTTCAACTTCATCAACCAACCTATCTTCAATGTCTTGTTTTAAGTTTTTATCGTCCATCTGCTTACCAATTTGCAACTTCTTCTATTAAAGAACCGTAATACCTTACAAGTGGCACAATATTCTCATATCTTAACCTTGCAGGGCCAATAACTCCAATTGTTCCATCCTGATTGCTTCTTGTATGAAATTTCGAAAAAACAAAACTGTAAGGCTTGAATAATTCCAACTCCAGGTCCTCTCCTAGAACGACAGCAAATTTCTCAGTTATTCTTCCGAAAATTGTATCAAAATAATTCTGATTGTCCAATAGATTCAACAAGTTCTTTGTTACATCTATGTCATAAAATTCCGGCATATCAAGGATCTGAGAGTATCCAGCGCAGTAAAAATCTCCGCCTTTGCTTATTGCAACCGCCAGTGTTCCTGTTTTTTCGGCAAGCCTATGAGTTGCAAGTCTCATAAATTCTCCTTCTTTCTCGCGTACATCCCAAACTTTCTCTTTTGCTTCTACCTCTTCAGCAACTGACAGCTCTTTCTCCTTCATGAGCTCGTTAACATATAGCTTCATAGCCTTAGATGTAGGAACCCTTCCCGCTGAAGTGTGTGGCTTACCAAGATATCCTTTCTTAACCATTGCAGCCATTTCATTTCTGATGGTAGCAGGGCTTACACCAACATCGTACTTTTTTTCAAGGGTCTCTGAGCCAACTGGGTTGGCTGTATCAATATACTCTTTAACAATCTGTTTGAGTATCTCAATCTGTCTTTGCGTTAGATCATACATAAATGATTAATGAATTCAATCTCATATACCCTGCTAAATGAAATATACGAGATTAGCAATAATATACCACGAGTGCTAAGAAGTGTCAATACCGTGGTTTTATGTTACCCTAAAATTATGAACCTTCGCAAAAAATTTGCACCTTATTTATTCATTGCAATACTATCTTTTATCGGCCTCTTCCTATATATACATACGTTCTCGCCAACAAAACAGATCGACTTTTTTGGTGTCCAAATAATACCAGTTGCTCCCTTCTTGGCTATATTTTTCTTATCAATCTCATGTCTTTTTGCATTTATTTTGGCGAATTCCAGAAGAGGGCTTTTGATCGGGCTATTTGCACTATCTTTTTTATTCCTTCAGTACATTCGTTACAACAACGTTTTCTACACCATTCTTCTTATTCTTATTTTTACTCTTATTGAATTTTTATTCTGGAAAAAGAAGTGAGATTCCCCTCATTGTCCTTAGCCTCAAAAATTGATAAAATGAATGTATGGATGAAAATAAAAAATTCTACAATCGCAAAGAGAGTGAAAACCGAATGTTTTATATCACAACTGCAATACCTTATGTAAATGGCAAACCTCACATTGGCCATGCATTAGAATATTTCCAAGCAGATACCGTAAGAAACTATCAGAAACTTTTAGGAAAAGCTACGCTCTTATTGTCTGGAGCTGATGAGAACGCCTTAAAAAATGTTCAGGCTGCTGAAAAAGAGGGTACTCCCATACAAGACTTTTTAAATAAAAATTCTGAAGTATTTCGGAGTGCATTCGAGAAGCTAGGAGTCAAAATTGATGTGTTTGAAAGAGGTTCAGATTCCGTAAGTCATTTTCCCGGAGTGCAGAAATTATGGAATCTATGCTTAGAAAATGGAGATATATACAAAAAAGAATACACCGGACTATATTGCGTCGGCTGTGAAAGTTTTAAAACCGAAACAGACTTAGTCGATGGTAAATGCCCAGACCACTTAACTGTGCCTGAAAAGATAACGGAAGAAAACTATTTTTTTAAATTATCAAATTACCAAAAAATACTTTTGGAAAAAATTGAATCAAACGAAATTAAGATTATTCCAGAAAACAAAAAAAGTGAAATTGTCTCATTCATATCTTCCGGTTTAGAGGACTTTTCAATATCAAGAAGCAAGGAACGCGCAAAAGGAGTTGGTGTACCTGTTCCTGGTGACCCAAACCAAGTAATGTATGTATGGTTTGATGCATTAGCGATTTATATTACTGGAATTGGTTATGGAACAGATGAGGAAAAATTTCAAAAATGGTGGCCCGCAGATGTACATGTTATAGGCAAGGATATTAATAGATTCCACACAGTCTATTGGCCTGCAATGTTGCTCTCCGCAAAATTGCCACTTCCAAAATGTGTTCTAATTCATGGCTTCATTACATCCAATGGACAAAAAATGTCAAAAACATTAGGCAATGTCATAGATCCTTTTGAAATGGTAGAAAAATTTGGACTTGAACCATTTAGATATTTTCTGCTTTCCCAAGTTCCTACCAATGATGACGGTGACTTTACCCAAGAACGCTTTAAAGAAGTCTACACATCAGAACTTTCAAATGGCTTAGGAAATTTAGTCGCAAGAGTCGCAAAGCTGGCAGAGAATAATAACATTTCAATAGACCCCTACAATAATTCGTTTGTTCCAGAAGTTGAAGATGATCTTAAAGACTTTAGATTTAACATAGCGATCCAAAGAATAAGAGGGATCATAGCGGCACTTGATAAATCAGTAAATGAAAGTAAGCCATGGGAGCTAAAAGGGGATGATGCGGTAAATGTAATAACAGTACTTTCGAAAGGGGTCCAACAAGTTGCATTTAATCTACAACCATTTCTTCCAGAGACTGCCAGAAAAATTTTGAACCAATTTTCGGGAGAAATCAAAAGCTCTAGTCCTCTATTCCCTCGATTAGGCTAGCTCCTTATTTATATAATCAATTGCCTCTCTTGGAGTATCTGCAAAGAAAACTATTTCCTCAATAGTGTGCGTAAGGAATCCATCATCGTACATTTTTTGAAATTGAATTTTAAGGCCTTCATAAAAGTTATCCGAATTTAGAAAAACGATAGGCTTTGCATGATGCTTATGCTTTTTATGCTCAATGGTTTCCGTAACTTCATCAAGAGTTCCGATCCCACCCGGGAGCACAATTATTGCATCTCCTCTTTCCAACATCATTGCCTTTCGTTCAGAAAGGTCCTTTGCAATAATCATCTCATCTGCATTCTCACGCGCTTTCCATTTTAAAAACTCCACAGAAACACCTATTATATTTCCACCATTTTCTTGGACTGTGTCGGCCATTACTTTCATAAGACCAGTGTTAGATCCTCCCCAAACAAGTGAATAGTTATTTTCTGCTATCAATTTCCCAAATTCGATAGCAGTCTTTGTATATTTTTCCTGGAGGTCATTTGCTGAACAAAAAACTAAAATGCTCTTCATTGACTTGATTATAAACAAAAAACCTCTCGAAAATTCGGGAGGTTTTTTGACTAACTACTGTTAATTCTTAAGCAGATATTTTTGCCTTCTTTGAAACTGTGATCTTCTTTGGCTCTTTCTTTTCTGCTTTCTTAAAAGCCAATTTAAGAACTCCGTTATCGAGTTCTGCAGTAGGCTCTTCATCTCTTACTATTCCTTCGGGAATTCTGAATGAATAGTTAAATGACGTTGCCATTGAGGACATGAAGTATCTCTTCTTACTCTTCTCCTCATCACTTTGAGAAGTAGAAGCACTTACTCTTACAATGCCGTCTTCAAAAGTGACATCAATTTTATCCTCAGCTATTCCGGGAATTGCTGCTTCTGCAACAATTGCGTCGTTTGTCTCATAAAGATTAAGACCTTGAGACATGAACTTTGAGATACCTGGAATAGTTGGGAATTCAAAATCGTCATCAAGCATGCGATCTAAATTCCATGGGTTCCATCTAATTATTGCCATATTTATCACCTCCTTTTGAAGCTAGATTTATCAATTGTTATCAGTATACACCGTTGAGTGCTAATTTGTCAAGACCATTTCTGTCTGCTATCATTGGTAATTACTGTATGAAACGTAAGCTTCTTCTCGGCCTTTCAATCATTTTAGTTACCTCAGGATTATTTTTATTAGTAAGGGTCATCTATTCGTTTCGGGATATTGAAAAGGGGGGTCTTCAAGTTACTGCCAATGTTCATGGCCGTGTGTTGTTAGATGGAAAAGTGATAGGAGAAATACCTGTCAGAAAAACAAGCCCCTCAGATACAATCCCTGTAGGAAATTACGAATTAAGAATCGAGCCAGAAGATATAACCTTATCTTCCTATACCGCAAGGATCCGAGTTAATGGTGGGGTGCTGACTGCTATTGATAAAACGTTTCTACCAGGATCTTTGGGAAGTGCATATACTCTAACTCTTGAAAAAACCCAGAGTCAAAAACCTAAGATAGATATAACATCCGTTCCAAGTGGGGCGCTTGTTACTATTGATAGCGTGGCAGTTGGAGCAACTCCTTACTCTTCCGATTCACTATCAGCTTCCGAGCATGAAATAGAAATCCAAAAAGAGGGGTTTGCGAAAAAAACTATCAGAGTCAAAACCGTAGAAAGACACACCCTTGTAGTAAGTGCTGCTCTGGGAACAGGTGACATCGGGACCGTGCAGTTGCCACCTGCTCTTTCTCCAACGCCTTCTGCTACTACATCTCCAACTCCTGCCTCTGCAACAACTATTACTATTCTTAAGACTCCTAATGGGTTTTTAAGAGTTAGGGGTGGACCAAGCACCTCCTTTGGAGAAGTCGCCAGAGTAAGACCTGGTGAAACATATACGATAATTACTCAAGAAAATGGTTGGTATCAAATACAAGCAGAAGGAGTTAATGGATGGATTTCAAGTCAATTTGCAAGCGTGAATTAACCCCCGATAAAGTAGATTATAAATATTACTAGAAATCCCCATATTATCACTGATGCAAGCAATGGTTTATCTGTAAGCAGAACCTTGTCAGGACTCTCCCCTTCTTTCTTTTCATAAATATCCTGAAGGTAACGCATAACCCCATAAATTACTGGCAAAATCGTAATCATGAGCCATTTCCTATTAAAATAGGAAGGCAAAAATTCGGGAAGCAATATGTCCAGTCCGATATGAAGGCCTCGAGGCGTAGCCAAAAAAGTGAACAGTCCATAAAAAACAAAAGTACTGGTGGCAAATATCGTTGAGAACGAGTCCAGAAGAGCTTCCGAATAGTGAGAAAGCGTTTTTCTTACTTCATCAATTTTTGCTCCTTTTACGTTTTGAAGGAGTGTTAGCTCAGACCTTCTTTTTCCAACTGCAAGAAAAAGAGAAAGAGAAACAGCCGTCAGAAGAAGCCAGATTGATGTATGGAAGTTTGACACAGCCTCCCCTGCAAGTATGCGTAAAATGTATCCTGTTGCTATAAAAAGAATGTCAAAAATAGTTATTGATTTAAAAATTGTTGAATACAGAACTTGCAGCAAGATATAGGCAACTCCGATTACAGCAAAGAGATAACTAGTATTAAGCGCTATTGAAAATGCAGCTATAAGCATGACAACGAGAAGAACTAATGCTTCAGGGACTGACACCTCACCACTAGCTATTGGCCTGAGCCTTTTGAAAGGATGGAGTTTATCTTTCTTAACATCGAGAATATCATTAAAAATATAAGTAGAAGAAGCAAAAAAACAAAAAGCTACAAACCCGCTTATAACTTGATACAGAAGATCCGGATTAAAAAGCTGTCCAGCGAATGTTATTCCAGCAAAAAGGGCGAAGTTCTTTATCCACTGACGTGGACGTAATAATTTCAGGACATAGTATAAATGCCTAATCATTGGTATTCCCTTTTCCCTGCAATTCGCAGCATAAAAATAAACCCTAATACTACAACTACTACCAACATTATAACAAAAAGTTTTCCTCTGCTCGAAGCACTTAGAGCAACAACGCCTAAAATTAATGACATTAACCAATAAAACACTGCAATACTTCTGTGTCCCATCCCATAATTCAGAAGTAAATGGTGGAGATGACCTCTATCATGCCAAAATGGTGACCTTTTAGAAAGAACTCTTCTTATTATAGTTATCGCTGCATCTACACTTGGTACACCCATTACCAAAACTGCAGTCGCAAGCTTGACTCCAGAAGTTATAGAAAGGATTCCTATAAAATATCCCAATATTGTTGCACTATAGCCTGGAAATATTTTTGCAGGATAGAAATTAAAGAATAAAAATCCTAAAGCCGCACCTCCAACAATAAACGAAAGCATTGTTGTCACATAGCTCATTTCCTCAACTGATAAAAAGCGTAAAGCGGCGATTCCAATAACAAATGACGATATTGCGGCAATCCCTGGCATTTGCCCATCAACGCCCTTACTCCAATTCAACATATTCATAACCCAAACAATCCATACAATCGCCAACATGTCGCCAAAGCGCAGTGTCATAAAAATCAAATCCAAGCTAAAGTCTGCAAAATGAAGGATTCCACCAAATGGATTCGTTATGAAAGGAATAGTAACCCCAGCGTATACTGCTATTCCTGCCGTCAAAATATTAATTCCAAAACGAATATAAGGAGATAGATCATATTTATCATCAAGAACGCCTGTAACAACGACTATTAGGCCTCCAAGCAAAAGAGTAAGTGTGAATCTATCAAGTGGTGTAAAAATTAGTGAGGCAACAGCAATGCCTGCATATATTGCAAGACCTCCAGCTCGAGGAATAGGTTTTTTGTGAAGAACTGCGGGATGCTTATGGGTTTTTGGATCGTCAATTAAATTTGCTTTCTTTGCAAATCGGATAACAAAAGGCACAGAAAAAAGTGCGACAAGGAATGCTACTACAGGCGCCAAAATAAATTGTTGCATTTAAAATGTTAAAAATAAAATCTGCAAATATGCCAAAAGTCCCAGTAGTAAAAAAAGGAAAGTATTGAACATTACAATACGCGCAACAAGAACATATCTAGAATATGCAAGCGATGCTTGCAGTATGTTTACAATAAATATCCCAAGAAGCAGCAAGGGTAGAAAAAGTGAAACCGAAGAACTTGCAAGGCGATCTTCTCCCCATGGCATACTATTAAAGAAAGGTATTAGTGGAGGTAAATTTGAATACGTAATGATAATAATTGTCGTTAATGGCACGATGAATAAAAATGACAAAACTAGAGATATTCTTACAAATTGATCAGATATGATTAATTTAAATTTGTCTTTCATAAATCTTTGCGCCTTCAATAATATACCTTAATTGATATGAAGATAATATATCATTATCAAGCGGTCCATCGACTGTTTGAATTATAAACTTAGGAGTCGCAGTTTCAATCTCCTCTTTAGTAACAATGTCTGCATTTTTGTAAAATTTAATATGATATGCGACTACATACTTTCCAATAGGTAATTTATTAGACAAAGCATATATCTGTGGGCTATCTGACCACAGAAATACACTTTCATCTTTTGATACATTCATGTCGATAAAATTCGCAATAGCATAATCTCGAGGTGTATTTGCATCAAAAAAATATTCGTAGTCTTTAATACTCTTATTCCCAATCAAAAACGACAAATAATTTTCGTAATAAGGTAATGTTCTTCGATAAATTTGAAAGTGAAAATATCCGATAAGTGAAATCACCAGAATCAAAAATATATTAATAAGCTTGGTTTTTCTATACTCCAAAAGATGACCAAAGAGTAAGGAAAATGCAGGCAACAGAACTAAAAGATAGTGCGTGTATGGTCTATCTGAAAAAAAGGCGTTATACAAACCAAACAACGTCCATAGATATATAAACACTGTGGTCTTTGATAATTTACTGCTATTTAAAATCAGCAACAAGCAAGAAAATCCCAGAAGTATCGTTTTGATAATAAGTATGCCCATCGGAAATATAAACGCGTTTTCTTCACCAACATACGAGACGTTCTGCACAAAGACTGCTCCTACAAAATCTTTAAATGCTCCGACGAAATAAAACCATACACCTGATAAAAAGATGAGTGAGAAAGAACAAAAAATAAAAATCAGATATGGCTTTAGGATAATTTTTCTTTTGTGAATAAAACCTATGGATACCAGGAAAACCAAAAAGGCTCCTATATCAAAAACTGCAACAATCTTGGTAAAAAGAGCAATGGATAAGAACAGTCCAGACAGCATGATATGCGCAGTTTTTCTAGTTTCACTAAAACACACTATGTAGTAAGCGGCTAATATAACCGGCAGTAACATGAAATTTTCGGCATTTGCAATATTGCCTTCAAGAAGAGGAGTTGCTAGTAAAAAAGAATACACTGCAAGAGAAACATATCTAGCCTTATTTCCGGAAAATAATTTTCCAGTTAAAAGATAGAATGCAAAGACTGATGCAAGTCCGCTCAGCAATGATAACAATTTTACAAGATATAAGTTTCCATTAACTAAAGCGTAAATTAAATACAACAAAGGAGGCTTATTGTCCCAAATATCTTGATATAGAAGTCTGCTATGAAGAATTGCTCTTCCTATAACTTGGTATATTCCTTCATCACCATACCAATGTGGCTCTGTTAATGATGGGATACGAAGAATTATAAAAAATACAGCAACTAAAAATAGTACCCAACCGGTTTTATGCATTCTGAACTTCTCCATACTTAAACTTTTTCAGTCACCTTGTACTCAAGTCTCTTTCCGCTAATAAGCTGGAGATGTGAAATCAATGCAGGGAGTGCTGACAGAAAAAACCCTCCGATTGGCATGAAGAGAAATTCTAAAGGAAATAGGACTTTTCGAAGAGTTGAATATTTATGTTTGCTTTTTTTAGGACCTAATGTGTAATCAACATAAATCATAGCCAATATTGATAAAAGACATAAAGTCAGGATAAAAGAAGATATCTGAGGAAGCGTATAGCCAAGACTTGTTCTAGTAAAAACAGGATTAACCAAAGCAACCAAGTTAGCTGAGACTGTAATGATGAACCAATTAACTGGCCACAGAATATGATCTACTAGAACATTTGCAATCAGTGCCGTTTTTCGCCAGAAGGGAATTCCCGGAATTGTAAGATACCACTTAACGTAAGTAGCATCGTCAGCAATACCCCATGACCATCGTCTTTCTTGATGGTATTTATTAATAAGACTTCTTTTATAAGTCTGGGATTGAGCTGCATCCATGGAAGTTTTAAGAAATATTGGCTCAACAACTACTCTCCCTTTTGTTTTGAAAAAAGCTTTGAAAAATACTCGATAGTCCTCAGGGATAACATCAACATCCCAATTTCCAATATCCATTAATAACTTATAAGAAAGCGTGTAAACAGAATTTGGAACGAGACGAGCATGCTGCACAAGGACTGATGTGCGCCACAAGCTACCGAAGAATGAAATAACTCTAGTAAATGAAGGTACTTGCCAAAAATTGTTATACGTTACATTTGCTGACTGCCAAAATGTAAATAAGGGATCGGGGATCGTGAGAAAGGAATAAGCTAAATATGAGAAAAATGCTTTATCAAATAGGACATCTGCATCTGCTGAGGTTACTGTCATAAAGTTAATGTCTAGCTTCCCGGATTTGACTAGTCTTTTGTAGGCATCTGAGGCAGCAAATGCTTGGTTTGAGGACTTCCCCTTTACCTCATTTGGAAGATCTGGATGCAATGTATAGTAAAATCCACCAAATATTTTTTCGTATTCTTTTTTAAGCTTATCACCCTTTGCAGCCACGTCTTCTTCCCTCGCTTCAAAGGCCATGTATACATGAATTTGCTCTTTGGGAAATGTTTGCTCTCTTATACTTTCAAGTGTTTCTTTTATTTTTTCGTAGCTCTCTTTATAACTTGGAATGACAATAAGATGATTTACTTTAAAGAAGTTGGGCAATTTTTGTGCCATCGATAACCAGTCCGTTTTTTCTGCTGCTCTTATCTTTCTTGCAGCAATAAATGACATGATGACAAGATTCATCGCCTTATAGAACCAGTAGACATCAAAGACGATGATAAAATATGAAAGAGCGACCGGAAAAAAATATGCCCCCCACAAAGGCATTGTTATCAAAAACAATGCGATCAATGGAGGAATTATCTCCAATGCTCTTCGGGATTTTACGGGGTACCGAGTGAAAAGACGATCTAGTATTGTATGCATTGTTAGTGCGTAAAAACTGTATGGAAATTACGCTCAATTTGAGCCTCTAGTGTATTATATGCAATTCCCTTTGCCTTAGCAATGAAGTCTAAGATAAGAGGTATATTTGCCGGAGAATTCCTTTGGCCTCTTACAGCTTGCGGAGATAGGAAAGGACTATCCGTTTCAGTCAATATGCGATCTTCAGGAACAAACTTAACAAGCTCTAAAAGGCTCGTAGTCTCTCCTGGAGGAACGCCCCCGTAAGTAATATTTCCGTCAAAGCCTGTGTAAAATCCCATATCGAGTACTTTGCGTGCAAATTCCTTACTTCCGGAAAAGCAGTGAAACATGCCTGGATTTTCTTGTAGTTGATTTTTATAGTCAGAAAGAATAAATAGTGTTTTATCCCAAGCAAGGCGTGTGTGGATTTGCAAAGGAAGTGAAAGCTTTATTGAGAGCTCTATTTGCTTCCTAAATGCGTCCTCCTGCAAATCTTCAGGAACAATACCATTTGTCCTATAATTCCAAAAGTCCATCCCAATTTCGCCTATACCAATAACCTTAGGCTTTTTAGCAAGCTCCTCTAGCTCGACTAGCCAATCTGGATGAAGTTCTCCCTCAAATTCGACATCAGATTTATCTGCGTGGTGCGGATGAATGCCAACAATGGCATAAAGGTGATCGTATTTCTGTGCGAGATCAACGGCAAGTCGAGATGAAGGAATTGAGGTGCCCGTATTTACAATTGTTGTTACTCCTTTTTCAAACGCATCTTTTATAACGTCATCTACATCATTATCGAATTTATGGAAATTTAGGTGGCAATGAACATCAATCATAATTATGTAGTTGGAGAGATCAACGGAACCATTTTAAAGTTTTCGTCTTTGTATTCAGGATCCGCTATGTCTATGAAGTCGTCAATGATGAAACAATTTCTGTCATTACCTTTCCTGTCCTGAAATATAGTCTCAGTTCTAACAAATACTCCATCCCACGGATTAGGTTTTTTTTCTTTAGCTTGGCTATGCATAATTCCAACATACTCTGCCACAGTACCCCTCTTAAGACTTACTCCAGGCACTTCGCTCTCAAATTTTGATGCATATTCATCTAGCTGCTCTGTGCTTTCATTAAATGTCTTATTATTACTTCCTTCCAGTGCTACTTCGGGCAAAATCGCGTACTCAGAATTTTCTGGCCATGAAAATAGTAGCCGTTCAATTTCTTGGTCATTTATTAATCCTGCGCTCATTGTTCTTAGTCTATCTTTTTTCTGCTCAATAGTAAGCCCACTATCACCTACCTGAATAATCGTGCATCCTTTTGCAACTAGAGCTTCATGAGCTGCATCAGAGAATTGTCTTATCGGATTTTCAACAGTTTCTGTCTGAGGTAATAAGCTTACCTTATCTGGAACAGTCTGTACGGGGGGCGGTTGGTCTAGTGCAAGTTCTCCATCCATAGTAATTAGTATACCAACCAAATCATGAAGTTATTAGATAAAACCGGGTCTTTTTAGTAGTCCATGCCACCCATACCGGGCATGCCACCGGGCATTCCACCTGCAGCAGGTGTCTTTTCTGGAAGATCTGTAATGAGTGCTTCAGTGGTTAGAACCATCATTCCAATGGATGCTGCATTCTGCACAACGCTTCTAGTTACTTTTGCAGGATCAATTATCCCAGCTTCAAGCATAGATCCATATTGCATGGTCATAACATTGAATCCGTAATCTGGGGTTTTTCCTTCTTCAATTTTTGCAAGAATAAGGCCTGGATCTTCTCCTGCATTTTTAACAATCCATCTAGTAGGCTCACCTAATGCCTTATAAAGTATCTCAACACCCATTTTCTGATCATTTTCAACAAGAGTATCTTTTAGTTTAAGTAATGTTTTTCGAGCTCTTAGAAGAGTTACCCCTCCACCTGGAACTACACCCTCTTCAATCGCTGCTTTTGTTGCAGCTACTGCATCAATTACTCTTTCTTTCTTCTCTTTCATCTCAACTTCGGTTGCAGCACCTACATTTATTACAGCAACTCCACCAGAGAGCTTTGCAAGTCTTTCTTGAAGCTTTTCTCGGTCAAATTCTGAAGTAGATTTCTTAATTTCTTTCTTGAGTAATTCTATTCTGACAGCAACGTCTTTTTTATTGCCTTTTCCACCAATTATTTGAGTTGATTCGGAGGTTGATCTTACCTTGTCAGCCTGTCCGCAGTCTTCAATAGTTACTGATTCAAACTTTTTACCTACTTCTTCTGAAATAACAGTTGCACCAGTCAGCATTGCAATATCCTCAAGCATAGCTTTTCTTCTATCCCCAAATCCAGGAGCCTTAACAGCAAGAACATTAAATACCCCACGAAGCTTATTAAGGACCAATGTTGTCAACGCTTCGCCCTCAATATCATCTGCAATGATAACTAAATTCTTGCTAACTTTTACAAAATTTTCCAAGAAAGGAAGAAGCTCCTGAAGACTAGTGATCTTTTTATCGGTTATTAATATGTATGGAGATTCAAGTTCTGCTTCCATATTGTCAGAGTTGGTAACAAAATATGCAGAAGAATATCCTTTATCAAACTCCATACCCTCTTTATAATCAATAGAAAACTCAATTCCTCGGCCTTCCTCAACAGTAACTATTCCGTCTTTTCCAACCTTCTCTAAAGCATCAGCTATAAATCCACCTATTTTTTCGTCTTGTGCTGAGATAGTTGCAACCTTCAATACGTCATCCCCCTTAACTTCCTTTGCAGCCTTTTTAACCTCTGCTATAACAGCCTCGACTGCTTTTTCTGTTCCAACTTTTAGCATCATTGGATTTGCTCCTGCACTTACTGCTTTAAAACCGTTATCAATAATTGATTTTGCAAGAAGGGTAGCTGTAGTTGTTCCATCTCCAGCGATGTCGTTAGTCTTTGAAGATGCTTCCTTAATTAACTGTGCGCCCATATTTTCAAATGGGTCTTCAAGCTCAATTTCTTTAGCAACAGAAACTCCGTCATGAATAACATTTGGAGCTCCCCACTTTTTATCAATTGCAACATTTCGACCTTTTGGACCTAAAGTTGTAACAACTGCATCCGCAAGCTTATCAACACCTGCTTTAAGGGCCTTTCTTGCATCTTCTCCGTATTTAATTTGTTTTGCCATATTAATTTAAGATTGCGAGTATATCTTTTTGCTCGACAATAGTCCACTCTTCACCTTCCACTTTAACTTCATTTCCTCCCCATTTTTTATACATTACTTTATCCCCAACCTTAACAATCATTTTTTCTTGCTCACCCTTAGGCGATACGTGTCCTTCTCCGATTGCCATAATTATGCCAACGGTAGATTGTTTTTCTTGTGCACTATCGGGAATGATTATACCTCCTGAAGTTTTTGTTTCTGCCTCAACGGGTCTAATAAGTACGTTTGAGAAAAGGGGTTTTATTTGTGTTTGCGCTGCCTTAGACATGACTGTATTTATATATAAACTTTATCAATTTGTCAAGTAGTCTGCTAATTGTGGCTTGGTTTCGCTTGCAAAAAGTCGAAAAATCTTCTACGCTAATATCATCTTGTATTGCAGGCTGTTAGGTCTGTGCTGGCCCTAAATGAATATTTTTAAGAATAAATTTTTCCTTCTTGGCAATCTTGCCTTCTTATTATTGGCGATCCCAGTTGTACTATTTATTGTCAAAAACCAAACATCCACCCGAGGGAGCGCAGCTGCAACAACTACTCTTTCATTTATAAGCCCGTCTATAACAACTGATCAGTGCGATCAAACCAAAACTTCACGACTTGTTCTTAACCCAGGAGACAATATTGTAAGCACAGTCCAACTAGCTCTTAAGTGGGACAAAACAAAGTTTGACATAAATTTTGCACCAAATACTACCGCTTTCTCCCAAACCCTAAAGGGTCCAGAGCAAACAGCGGATGGAATGACGATAACTTTAAATATAGGCTCTGACGTTACAAAAGCCATTAGTACGACAACTGATGTTGGAACAATAACCATAAAGCCTCTTGCGCCAACTAATGGTACAGTTATATCCCTTCAAGTCGACACAGCAGGTACAAAAGCGTATTCTCTTGCGCAGCAAGATGGAACAACAGAAAATGTTTTTAATCCAGCAGGCACCTCTCCTTTACAAATTTCTATTGAACCAAAAACCTGCGGTGGCCAAACAAACCCTTCAATCAGTCCGTCACCAACAGTATCAACTGCACCTAGCACGTCGCCGTCTCCAACTACAACATCTACAAATCAGTCACCACTTTGTCTCTCTCTCAATTCATCTGTTTCATCTGGCGCCGCCCCATTGGCGATTAACTTTACAGCAACCGGTAAAGACTCAGATGGAACAATTACAAAGGCTACTTTCAACTTTGGAAATAGCGCCCAGCAAGATGTTATAACAGGCATGGGGACTGCCTCAGTGTCAGCTCAACTCGCATATACATACACATCTGGCGGAACTTTTACTGCAACGACTGTATTTACAGATAACAATGGTGCGGTAAGCGCTACTTGTCAAAAACAAATTACCGTAACAGGAGCGATTGCAACGCTTGCACCAACTGCTACAGCAACGCCAGTGCCATTAACTCCAACAACACCTCCAACAGCAACACCAACTATTGCTCCTACGGGGACGTTAACTACTACTGTTGGGATTATCGGAGGCGTTATATTAGTAATCTTTGCAGGTATTTTCCTCTTAGTTCTCTAGACTTTGAGATATTCATGAATGCTTCTTTCGGGACGTTAACTCGACCTATAGATTTCATTTTCTTTTTGTGCTTTGTGAAGCAGAGCAAAAATCTTAAACCTTGAAGATTGACATGAATGCTTCTTTTGGCACATTGACGCGACCAATACTTTTCATTTTCTTTTTACCTTCTTTTGGTTAGCGTAGCCAAGGTTCTGCGAAGCAGGTTCTTAGCGTAGCCAAGGTTCTGCGAAGCAGGTTCTTAGCGAAGCCAAGGTTCTGCGAAGCAGGT
>CAZEEU010000007.1:0-15839 GCA_964511305.1 uncultured Gammaproteobacteria bacterium
CGTGTCTGAAGAACACGTTATCCGGGTTCGATTCCTGGTCTTGGCACAAAAAAAGAAAGAAAGACCACAGTGAGCGTTTAAAATTAGCAACTGCGGCGGTGAAAAAATTCTTTGAATTTTCTTCCCGACGCAAAACTGCGTTTTGCGGCGGTAGTTCAGTGGTAGAACGCTTCCTTGCCAAGGAAGAGGTCGCCAGTTCAAGTCTGGTTCGCCGCTCACCAACCTTTCCTGGCGACAGGTCGCCCTGTCTGCTTCGCAGACTGACTTCGTCAGAACACCTCTGGCCCTCCGCTCACCAATCTTTCCTGGCATACCGCTCGCCCTGTACGCTATGCGTACTGACTGCGTCAGAACACCTCTGATTCGTCGCTCACCAATCTTTCCTGATCCCCTCTTGTTTTTGGCATTCATTTTTCATATTCTTAGAACGACTGTTTTTGTATATGAAAATAACGAGCTCAGCATTTGCAGATAAGGGTAAAATTCCTTCCAAATATACATGTGATGGTGAGGATGTAAATCCGCCGTTGGCGTTTGAGGATGTTCCTGAGGAGGCACAAAGTCTTGCGCTTTTAGTTGAGGATCCCGATTCAGTAGGTAAAACATGGCTTCATTGGGCTGTTTTTAATATTAATCCCGCAACAAAGTATGTGAATGAGGACTCAGTTCCTGGTCATGGGAGCGAAGTAGTAACCGATTTTGGGAATACTTCATATGGTGGCCCATGTCCTGCAAATGGAATACACAGGTATAATTTCAAGCTTTTTGCGCTGGCTGACGAATTAGACATAACAGAGGACGCAACCTTAGACGAAATTTACAGTCTTATGGATGGAAATATAATAGAGAAAGCTGAAATTACAGCTCTTTATTCGAGAGAATGATGGTTTTAGTGTAGTCCTTCGGCTTCTTTGTGTACTTTCTCATGCCAGGTTTCCATTAATTTAATTTCCTCTCCCTGCGTTTTAATAATTGCATCAGAAAGAGTTTTTATCTCTTCCATGCTAGAATTTTCTTTAGCGAGCTTGGCCATTTCTATAGCCCCTGCGTGATGCATTGTCATTTCGTGTAGAAATTCATTGTCAAATTCGACGCCTTTCTTGTTCTTGAGTGCAGAGGTCATTCCATTCATTATCATTTCATTGTGGGCCACTTCTGGGGCATCCTTGTGGGACTCTTTTACTCTACCACTCCAATAGGAACCTGCCACAAACCAGGAAGCAATTGCTCCTGCAGCGAAAGACGCAATAATAAAAAAATAGAAGCTACGTTTCATACTCTATATATTAAGACTATCCGGGAAAAATTTTCTTCTCGTTAGTTTAAACAATTCTGCTGCAATAATAAATAGGATAACTCCCATAGCTAATTTCAACCAGTCGGAAAGACCTAATGATACTTGTTCAAAAACCCCACTAAGAAAAGGAAAGTACATGCCCACAAGGAGGAGCACAAAGGAAGTGCCTACCCCCGCTATAAGGCTTTTATTGCTAAATATGTTTTTCCTGAAAAGCGATAAGGCTGTAGAGCGGGCGTTAAACGCCTGAGTCAATTGAACAAGCACAAGCATTGCAAAAGCCATTGTTCTAGCCTTTTCAATTGAGGTTTGGTTGAGGTATACCTCAACCAAAAATACTGACAGCATAAGAATAGCCATTACAGCTCCATGATAAATAATAAAAAAAATGTCGGCTTGTCTAAAAACACCCTTTTTGGTATCTCTTGGAGGCTTTTCCATTGCATTTTTTTCAAGTTGGTCAAAGCCCAAAGCCAGAGCAGGAGGCGTATCTGTTACTAAATTTAGCCAGAGAATTTGAATTGGGGTAAAGGGTAATGGAATTCCTGCAATAGTTGCAAATAAAATAGCAAGAACACTACTCATGTTACATGACAACAGGTACCGTATAAATTTTCTGATATTTGTAAATATTCTCCTACCTTCCTCAACAGCACTAACAATCGTTGCAAAATTATCATCAGAAAGTACTATGTCAGCTGCCTGTCTTGTGACATCAGTGCCCTCTTTGCCCATCGCAACACCGACGTTTGCATGCTTTATCGCAGCTGCATCATTTACTCCATCCCCCGTCATGGCAACTACGTACTTCATTTTGCGAAGTGCATTAATAAGCATTAGCTTGTTCTCAGGGCTAACTCTGGCAAATACTTTTGGAAATGGGGTAAGCGCAATTAACTGGTCTTCCGAAAGAGAATCAAGCTCTTCACCGGTCATGACTTTATCGCGTGACGGATTGAAAAAACCAAGCCCAGTTGCGATATTTACTGCGGTTGCTGGATGGTCACCAGTAATCATCATAACCTCAATTCCAGCTTTTTTACATTCTTCTACCGCTTTTTTAGCCTCAGGTCTTGCTGGGTCTAATACTCCTACCATGCCAACCAAAATCATGTCCTGCTCAACACTTTCGGGTTCTATATCTTCATTCAATTGCGCTAGTGGTCTATAGGCTATACCAAGAACTCGCAGTCCTCTTTCTGCCATATCCACATTGATTTGCCTGAAGTGCTTTCTTTTTGCGGGAGTCAACTCAACAACTTCGCCCTGCTCTCTTACTTTTGTACATGCATCTATGATTTCTTCAGGAGCGCCCTTTGTAAGCACTATTATTTCTTTCTCTGGATTCCTGTGAAGTACACTCATGCGCTTTCGATCGCTATCAAAAGGTAGGCCTTCGATAAATTCCCATTTTTTCTCTAAATTTTCTTTTTCCACTCCCAGTTTGTGCGATAGAACTTGAAGGGCTATTTCAGTAGGATCTCCCACTGCTTCCCAGGAGTCGCCTTCGCTACGTTGAAGAACGGAATCGTTACAAAGAGAAAGAATAGTGAGTGCCATTGTAAGATCAGCAGACAACTCGGTTACCGGTTCATCATCTACATATATAGACCCTTCGGGAGACACTCCTGTTCCTGAGACAGTAAAAAGCTTTTCGCCTACCCACAAATCTGTTGCAACCATTTTCCCTTCAGTTAGAGTTCCAGTTTTGTCAGAGCATATTACATTTACAGCCCCTAATGTCTCGACTGCAGGAAGGCTTCGGACGATTGCATTTCTTCTAGCCATATGCTGAACACCAATTGCCATGGTAACCGTAACAACAGCTACAAGCCCCTCAGGAATTACAGCAACAGCAAGGCTAATTACTGTAAAAAGAAGTTCCTTAATGTCTCTTCCCTGAAAAAGTCCAATGATAAAAATGACGATACTTATCGAAATTGCCGCTATCACTAAATATTTTCCTAATGTATTTAGATTCTTTTGAAGTGGAGTTGGTTTTTCGTATGGTATTGCAAGTGTTGCTGCAATTCTTCCAATTTGAGTTATAGCGCCAGTTGCAGTAACTACTCCTCGTCCATTCCCTGAAGCAATTATGGTACCCATAAAAGCCATATTGAGTTGATCTCCTACTGCAACCTTATTTTCTATAAGGTCATCTGCGTCCTTCTGTGAAGGAACTGACTCCCCTGTAAGTATGGATTCATTTATACTAAGACCTACAGATTCAAAAAGCCTGACGTCGGCCGGAATGAGATCTCCCTCCTCAAGAATTACGATATCTCCCTTTACTAATTTTGCTGTAGCGATTTCATCAATTTGACCATCCCTCAGTACCTTTGCTGTGGGGCTTGCCATTTTCTTAAGAGACGCAAGAGTTTTTTCTGCTTTATATTCTTGGTAAAAACCAATAATGGCGTTAACAATTACAACAATTCCAATGAGAATAGCGTCCTTATAATCTCTTAAAAGTAATGAAAGACCTATCGCTCCCAGCAGTATGTAGATCATGAAGCTAGCGAATTGTTTCAGAAATAACTCAAGAGGTGATACTTTTTTGGCTTCAGGTAGAACATTTTTGCCGTCCTTTTCAAGCCTCTTTGAAGCTTCAGTTGACGACAACCCTTCTTCAGGATCAGTCTCTAGTGTGCTAAAAAGTTCTTCTGGTTTTTGGTTATAAGGAAGATTCGGGGCAAAGTCCACCCTTATATCATAATTTATATAATGTAGAACTTACAAGGAATATAGTAAAAGGACCTTTATTTTTTTGGTATACTCATAGCTTATGGGTGCAGAGACAAATCTTCTGATTCTTTTTGGAATACTTATCGTGAGCTTCCTAGTGCTTGATCTTGGCTATTTTAATAGAAAAGCGCACAAAGTTAGTCCAAAGGCAGCTTTAATACAGTCTTTGTTTTGGGTTGGTGTCTCGCTTGCCTTCGCATTCCTCATTGCTATTTATATGGGTCAGCACTTGGCAGTTGAATTTATGAGTGCATATGTAACTGAAAAAATGCTTTCAGTAGATAACCTTTTTGTGATAATGCTTATTTTCAATTTCTTCAAGATTGAAGAAAAATTTCATCACAAAGTTCTTTTTTGGGGAATTATGGGAGCAATTATTTTTCGTGCTATTTTTATTCTCTTGGGTGCGTTTATAATTCACAATTTCCACTGGGTTCTTTATATTTTTGGAGCAATTTTGATTTATACCGGCTACAAATTATTCATTGATAAGAAGGAGGAGCATGTTGATTTTAATAACAATCGAGCGGTCAAACTCACTCGCAAATTTCTCCCCATAACGGATGACTATCACGACGGGAAATTCTTTACAAGGAAGAATGGGAAGATTTTGTTCACTGAGCTAGTACTAATTATCGTGCTAGTCGAGGCAACAGACATTGTGTTTGCAATAGATTCAATTCCAGCAGCTTTTGCTATAAGTCAAAATCCTTTCATTGTGTTTACTTCAAATATATTTGCGATTATGGGGCTAAGAGCCCTTTTCTTTCTTCTTCAAAACATTATGCATAAGTTCCACCATCTTCAAAAGGGATTATCTTTTATTCTGATTTTTATTGGAGGCAAAATGCTTCTAGATATAGTTGATATTCATTTTTCTTCTCTCGTCTCCTTTGCAGTGATTATGGCTGTGTTGGGTGCTTCTCTTCTTGCTTCCGTTATATTTCCTAGGAAGAAATAGAGATGGCGTGTGTTAAGTTAATGCTACAAAATCTTCGAAGTTTTTTTTCGCATTCTTCGGTTTATCCATTGATACTAATTCACAAATGAATGAAGCAAGACGTAGTTTTGTTTTTGCTTTATTCTTAAAGTACTCAACTGACGCTAGCGAGTCGAGCCCCTCTACTGTGCTTTTAACAAGAGCAAAAGCTTCATTCTTCTTATGAGTTGCAAGATACGATCCAAATCTGAAATTCCTACTCTCAATACTATTGCAGGTAAGAATTAAATCCCCTAGGGTGCCAGCTGTCATATTTATTTCCATTTTGTGTCCAAGATTTGCATGCAGTTCATTCATTTCTTCAATTGCTAGGACCAGTAGTTTTGCTCTAGTATTTGCTCCATACCCAAGGCCGTTAGCAAAGCCACATGCTATCGCGTAAATATTTTTAAAAGCTCCGGAAAGTTCTAATGCTTCAATATTTTGAGTTAGTCTAACTCTAAAGTATGGGGTCAAAAATAAATTCCTTACATCTTGGTTAAGTGGGTTCTCGTCTGTGTATCCCAAATTAACAATTGTTGGCATCTCATCTACAACTTCATTGGCAAAACTCGGACCTATAAGGGAATAATACCTTGCGTCTTCTCCAAATGCCTCCCTTACTATCTGCTGAGGTAGAAAATGAGTGTTTTTTTCTATTCCTTTTGCCGTATTTATAACAATTCCGTGCTTTTCTTTGAAGGAAATTAATTGCAGTGTCTCTCGAATTGATTGTGTTGGGACAGACAGAATGAGAACATCTCTTACTGTTGCCTTCTCTCCCCTTAAAAGAAAGCTTGCTGTGGGAGTGTTTTTCTTTACAACTGAGTAAATTGCTTTTCCCCATGCTCCATTTCCTATAATTTTTACTTCCATGCAGGAAAGTATAGTAAAATTTATTTATTCATTAAAGAGGAAGAATGTGCAAGTCTAGGCAACATTCTATATAATACACAACATGTCTGAAATTCATCAACAGATTCCTCAAGAAGTATTTACTGGTGCAGAGCTTCCCCTAGCTCCCCTTGTTCCTGAGAGAACATTGGGAAGGAGAAGATTTGTCACTTTACTTGGTGGTACCGCTCTAACACTTATTCCAGGAATGGCATGTGGAGATGGAGCGAATGAATCTACCTTAACACCCGTACAGCCAACAGTTGGAAAAGTTGAATTGTCTCCTACTGCAGTGCCTGGTGGTATTGCTGGGGAGTTAGCACGACTTAAGTCTGAAGGTGTTGTTGAAAGCCAACAGGAAAAACAGTTATGGACTGGGGGCAAATTTATTCCAGATGGAATATCAACGCAAGAACAGGCGGATACAATAATGCTTGCTAAAGTTGGAAAGTTAGTGTCAACCATGAAGTCTTCTCAGAACCCATATTTTTCGGATGCTGCAAAACAGATCGAATTGTTATCTAATAGTCAGAAGTTGGCTTTCGAATTTAGTCTTGCAAAAAATGTTGGACCTGTAATGCAGTCGGGTGTTCGAATAAATACTTCAGGAGCAGAGTACTCAATCTCTGTCTCTCTCGAGGGGACATCCAAGCAGGCATCAGAGGAAATGGCGGCAGTATTTTTGGTGCATGAAATGAGTCATATTAAAGATTTTATGAATTTTATAGACCCTCGTTTGGCACGAGGAGATTCACCTCAATCGATTAGCAATGCGCACATAGCAGAAACCCAAAAACCAGAGAATTGTGCTCGGGATGAGGCAAAAGCATATGGCCTAGACGCGCTTGCCTATATTCGCCAGAGAGCTATTAACCGCTCCTTTGTTGACGGAGATGGTGAAAATAGAGCGAATGCTTTTATAAGCTATGGAAAAAATGCCTCAGACCCAGGATGGGTTAAACAGGCAGGGAGCATATCGGGATGCTATAAATAAAAGTATGAAGAAAAATTGGAAAATATTTGATCAACTATTGTGGCTCTACTCCCTTTTGGCAGTTATTTATTACTTATTCATTTTTGTAACAGTTGTGGTAAATCCATTCCCCAGAACGGCTTCAGAAAGTGATAAAACGCTCGGGGGCATAATCTTTATTGTAAGTTTGATTCCTGTATTAGTCTTCCTGATCCGCGAGGGATACTTTCATTTTAAGAAAAGTAGTTAGGTCTCCCTACCTCTTGAATATCAATAATTATATATTGACAAACGATAAATAAGACAATATTATATTTCTCGAGATTAAATAATTTCGCTGTCCTTATGAAATTAGATTCGACATTATTCTTACAATTTGTATTAGTTCTTGTTGCCCTCGGAGCCATAATTGGCCTTGTTTGGTTGCCCCAAAAGGCAAGAAGGGCTACAAGTCTTGACCCTCTTAGTATTTACGCTGACCCCTTCACTATTCATGGATATGTGGCCTCTATTCCATTTTTTATTGCACTTTACCAAGTGTTTAAATTGCTGAATATTAGCATTGCTAACAAGGCTTTCTCTCAAACTGCTGTCAATAAGCTAAAGAATATAAAATTAGTATATTTAAGCCTAGTTGGCTTTATTGCGGCCTGCGCTGCAATAGTTGCTGCTGTTTTTCAAAGACTTTTTCAAAACGCTGTGGATATCAAATCTGAGAACTATTTAACTGTCCAACAAACATACTTATGGGAATAATTATTAACATTGATGTAATGCTGGCGAAGCGAAAGATGAGCGTAACGCAGCTTACTGAGAAAGTTGGAATAACTATGGCAAATCTTTCCATTCTAAAAAATGGCAAGGCAAAAGCAATTAGATTTTCTACTCTGGAGGCTATTTGCCGGGCCTTAGAATGCCAGCCAGGGGACATTTTAGCGTATAGAGATAACAAATAGGAAGACAAACTGAGTGGATTTAATTAATCAACATTAAAATATTCGTTTTAACATCCCCTCCTCACTATCTCCCTAGCTCCTCAGTAATATACTCATTCTGAAAAGAAATAACATTTCCATATTTATCTAATACAACAACTGAATGAAAAGTGGGTTGTGCTTCATCCATCATAGAGCCTGGCTTTTTACCTTCCCAATTAAGGACATATTGTCCGTTCATTTTTTCGGCGGTCTCCTGAATAAATGTGTATTTTGCTTTTGCAGAAAAGTTAATATAGTCAGTCATATTCCTTTTTGCGAACTCTCTTCCTATTTTTTCTGCCTGTGAAGAACTGACAAGGTTTTTGCTTGTTCCTATTTTGCCCTTGTCATTTTCGGTAAGAAAGAAAATAACGTTGCTGGTCACCTTATCCACTCGGTAGTCGGTTCCATTTTCATCTTTAAACACTTGAACAGTGCCATTCCATGTTGGGTCGTCATGCTCACCTAGAAACTCTATATTTCGTGCGTTCCCCTCTGAAAATTTTTCTATAGATTGTGTCGATTTTTTTATATTAGGAGTTGGTGAAATTAAGGGTTGGTAGGATTTTTGAGGTACTGATTTGGTTTGGGAAAGCGCAAAACCAATGGCCAGGATAAATAAGATTGGAATTAGTGCAACCTTCTTCATGCTTTCCATTATAGCTAATGGAAAATTTAGTGCCAGTAAGAATTTGTTTGTTGTTTGCATATCGGTCCGATTCACATCGAAGCAGTTGCTCGCTACAAATCATCTGAATACAGTATTGACAGGTGTTCTATTACCCACTAATATATCCCATATAGGGGGATATATGGCATACAGACCAAAAGACACACATGAACGAATTACTCACCGCCTCAAAATAGCTAGAGGACACCTCGATAAAGTTATTAAAATGATGGATGATGATGCATATTGCATTGATGTCATGCATCAAATGCAGGCCATTGAGTCTGGACTTAGAGGGACAGGAAATCTTTTATTAGAAAACCACCTCAAGGGTTGCGTTGCAGACGCCATCACTAAAGGGAAAGCAGAAGAGTCAATAGCTGAGATAATGCAAGTTTTTAAGAAAGCAAGATAAATTATGAATAAAGTTTCTTTACCATTAGCAATATCATTAATGATAGTTTCAGCGATAATCGGTTTGACTGGGGGATACTATATTTCACCTACCTATCAACAGACCATGTATACAAAAGACGTAATGGGATTGGGACAGTCTGATAGATTTGTTGATTTGAGGTATGTCAACCAGATGGTAGCCCACCACAGAGGAGCAATACTGCTTGCCAATCAAATTTCTGACAAAACACAAAGACAGGAGTTGAAGGCCCTTGCCGTAGATATTGAAAAAGGAGAACCAAAACTGATTGAGGAGTTATATCAATGGAAAAAAGATTGGTATAACGATGGAAGAATTGTAGCTGATCCAGTTGTTGCTAACCTAGGTCAAGCAGATGAAAAGATTGATCTAAGATTCCTCAACGCCCTGATTGCTCATCACAAAGCAGGTATTGAAATGACTCAGGAAATAAGAACAAAAAGTAGCAGAAAAGAAGTACTAGATAATGCTGATGCAGTAGAAAACTTTTTAACCAACAGTCTGACTACATTAAATGGCTGGAGAGAACAGTGGTTCAATGTTAAATGATTAATGGATTACTATGATAACAAAAACTTTTCTAGTAAAAGGAATGCACTGTGCTAGTTGCAGTGAAATTATTAAAAAAAAACTTAAGAAGCTTTCTGAAATTGAATCAGTTGATGTAAACTTTGCAACTGAAAAAGCCACTATCTCCTTTGATCCTTCTCAAATTACAGTTGACTCAATGAACAGTGAAATCACCAAGCTTGGATATTCTTTGGTGGGTAAAACAGGCCACCCACAAAACGACCAGATGGATCATTCAAAACATTTAGGAGTGAATCAGTCAAAAGAAGAAAAGTTGAAAGATATTGAACAAATGAAAGCAAAAGTTGAGTTTGTGTTACCAGTAACGCTTCTTATATTTGTCCTTATGATGTGGGATATTGCAGCAAAGGTATTTCCAGCTGTTCCTAATTTATCCATCCCAATGCCTTTATTTAATACAATTTCGTTTTTACTATCAGCAATTGTTCTCTTTTGGATAGGAAGACCATTTGTAGATGGAGTTGTTAAGTTCGTTACTTACAGAGTCGCAAATATGGACACGCTTATAGGAATCGGCACTTTGACAGCTTTCACATATAGCAGTCTTGTTTTTTTATTGCCTCCAATTCGTGAGTTACTTAAGGCTCCAGAATATACATATTTTGATGTGACGATTGTCGTTATTGGCTTTGTAACACTTGGTAAATATCTAGAAGCCAGATCAAAAATAAAGACTGGTGAGGCGATTGAAAAACTGCTCAATCTTCAGGCTAAAACAGCCATTGTTATAAAAAATGGTAAGGAAACAGAAATATCTATTTCTGAAGTAGTTGTGGGCGATGTGCTTGTTGTAAAACCTGGACAAAAAGTACCCGTGGATGGAATTATTCTTGAAGGCACAACTTCTATAGATGAGTCAATGATAACTGGTGAACCATTTCCAGTAGACAAGAAAAAAGGAGATATAGTTGTTGGTGCAACCATCAACAAACAAGGAAGTTTTGTGTTAAAAGCAACAAAAATCGGATCAGATACGATGCTTGCTCAAATCGTTAAATTGGTAGAAGAAGCACAAGGATCAAAAGCGGAAATTCAAAACTTAGCTGATAAAATCTCCTCTGTATTTGTACCAGTTGTGTTGGTTATTGCTACGGTCAGCTTGCTCATTTGGTTGACCATAGGATCAGCATTCTTAGGCTTCTCTCTGGCATTATCCTTCGGTCTTTTATCCTTTGTCGGTATTTTAGTAATAGCTTGTCCTTGCGCATTAGGACTTGCGACACCTACCGCGATAATTGTAGGAGTTGGAAAGGGAGCTGAAAGAGGAATTCTTATTAAGAATGCTGAGAGCTTGGAGAAGCTACATAAAGTAAACACATTAGTATTTGATAAAACAGGAACAATTACAAGCGGTAAGCCAACAGTCACAGATATCATAAGTCTTAATTCAAATGTTACATACAGCGATATCATTAAGCTTGCATCTAGTATTGAAAGGAACTCACAACATCCGCTTGCTTTGGCTGTAGTAGATAAAGCCCAAGAACTATCCCTAGACAATTTCAAAGTAGATGCCTTTAGAGAAACAGAAGGTATTGGAGTGCAAGGCATTGTGCAAAAGAAAAAAGTAATAGTAAGAAGGCCTAAAAACAGTGAACATACTATTTCGCAGATACAGAAGCTTGAGACAGAGGGTAAAACTGTCATTGTCGTTGAAGTGGATGGGAAAGCAACAGGAATTCTTGCGATAAGTGACACGATTAAGGAAAGCGCAAAAACGGCTATAGCAAAAATACATAAACTTGGTATCCAAACAGTAATGCTTACTGGTGACAATAAGCGTGCAGCAGAATATATCGGAAACCTTGTTGGTATTGATAGTGTACAAGCCGAAGTCATGCCACAGGATAAATCTGAGGTCATTAAGAAGCTTCAGAAAGAAGGAAGAGTCGTTGCAATGGCTGGAGATGGCATAAATGACGCTCCCGCCCTTACACAAGCAGATGTGGGAATTGCGATGGCTACGGGCACTGATGTCGCTATCGAGTCATCGGATATAACATTGCTACATGGTGATATTGCAAAAATACCTCAGGCATTTAAACTATCCCGATTGACAATCAGAACCATTAAGCAAAACCTATTTTGGGCATTTATTTATAACATCGTAGGCATCCCTTTGGCAGCAGGTGCGTTTTATCCAATATGGGGAATATTTTTAAATCCAATATTTGCAGGTCTGGCAATGGCATTGTCCTCTGTTTCAGTTGTTAGCAACTCATTGCTCTTAAAGAAAGCGAGGATAAACTCATGAATTTGTGGGTTATATTTTTAACTGGATTAACTGTGGGAGGTTTAACGTGTCTTGCTGTGCAGGGTGGGCTTTTGGCTTCTGTTATTGCAGCCAGAGAGGAAGAAGAAGTTGAAAAAGGAGTCAATCGCAGAAGCACAATATTTCCTACACTAGCATTCTTAGGAGTAAAGCTTATCGCTTATACAGTCTTTGGATTTCTTCTAGGAGCATTTGGTGGAGCAATTGGTATTAGTCAAACAGCGCAAATAGTAATGCAGCTCGTAGCAGGTATATATATGGTAACTATAGCTTTAAATCTGCTAAACGTACATCCAATATTCCGATACGTAGTTATTCAGCCTCCTAAATTCTTAACCCGGAGAGTCAGGAATCAGTCAAAAAGCAAAGAACTATTTGCACCGGCACTCCTTGGAGCGATGACCATTTTGATTCCTTGCGGAACGACTCTGGCCATGGAAGCTTTGGCAATCAGTAGTGCTAATCCATTAATAGGTGCTGCAATACTGGCAACCTTTGTTTTAGGCACTACGCCTTTGTTCTTTGGTATAGGTTGGCTGACAAGTGTATTGGGAGATAACTTTAGAGGAAAATTCCTAAAGATAGCGGCTATAGCTGTTATATATTTAGGCTTAGCTTCAATTAATGGTGCACTTATTGCTCTGGATTTTCCTATAAACTCGCATACAATTACTGACAACTTTAGATTTGATATAACGCCAAAGAACAGAGAAAAACTGTATAGTGAAGCTCCATCAAATCAATCAGTTGAAATTGTGGTCAGTGGAAGCGGCTATTCGCCAAATTATGTTAGAGTCAAAAAAGGATCACTAGTAACAGTAAAACTCATTGCCAAAGATGCATATAGCTGTGCTTCAGCTTTTAGAATTCCGTCACTGGGTATAAGTAAGAACTTACAGGCGAATGAAACCTATACATTTACGTTTACCCCAGAAAAGACTGGAAAAATTAGATTTGCCTGTTCAATGGGAATGTTTACAGGTGTTATTGAAGTCATATGAGCAAAATCATTAGAAAGAAATTAAAAATAGAGGGTATGCATTGCGTTTCTTGTGCAATGAATATCGATTTCGACTTAGAAGATATGGAAGGTATTAAGTCTGCAAAAACGAATTATGCAAAGCAAGAAAGTGAAATTGAATTTGATGCAGAAAAGGTCGAGGTTAAAATCATCCTAGAACAGATTAAGAAAACGGGATATTCAGCTTCACCTAAACAGAATGAATAAATTGAGCAAGAAACAACAAATTTCGTTACGAATGTTTCTAGCTACCAAGAAACAACCTTAGGAAAAGGTTGTTTCTTGAAGGGATTTAATCCCAACTTTCCAGTTTGTTATTCAGCAGGTGCTGTATTGGATCCTGGAATTCCAATCATTTGTTGGCCATCAGGTGTAGTCATTTTCTGTACCGAATTTTGGTCAATTTTAGTAAATTTCATAATCACATTATCATTATCATCAACCACTAACAGTACTGCTGCTCCTTTTGGATCTGTATATCTGAGTACTTTTATGTCTTTAGCATCAAGTTTTTTGACATCAAAGTTTTGCGTGCCAGAAGTACCAGCCCATACTTCGCCGTTCTTTTTCAAGAAGGATTCTTGGGGGGTAACAATTGTTAAATCTGATGCACTTTTGGCTTCGTTAAGCGACGCTATCAAATCCGCATTAATTTGTTTTTCTATTTGGGCTCGTTGCGTAGGATCTAATGCGACCCCCTTTTTATATGCAGCATTTATTATCTCTTGCGCACTTGCAGATTTGGCATTAAACGCACTACCCACAACAAACATTCCAAGCATTAGCACTAATATAGCTAATGCTCCGATGGGTAGGATTTTTGTAAATTTCATATATTCACCTCCTTTCCAAAATGATTTATACCAATGTGTGTTTTTTTCATCCCAATAGCTGGAAGCAAGTAATTCTTGACGGAGATCAACCTGATGGTCTTTCATTTCCATGACTGGAACTGATATACTTTCTAGTTGTTTTATAAAATTATTATTTGTCATATTTTTCCTATACCTTTATAACGTTTTTTACTGTAAAAGGTTTCGTTTTTTTGATAACTACTTATCGCCCCTTTCTTGCGCATAATAACTTTCCCTCAATGATTCTAGGCCACGCGAGAGAAGTGTCTTTACTGTGTTGAGATTTTTTCCAGTAATCTGGCTTATTTCTATTAATTTCTTTCTTTCAAAAAACCTAAGTATTAGAATTTCCTGATATTTTAAAGCTAACATGCGAAGATGTTTTTGAATTTCTATAAATTCTCCTTGCCTTTTTTTAATTTCTTCAGCCCTCACATATTCGTCTTCGATACTAGTTGTGTCTTCTATTTCAAAATTGTATTTTTCAAATAATACATCCAGCGACAGAGGCTTATTACCTTTCCTGCGGAAATAAGTGTAAGTTTCATTTGTAGCGATTTTGTATAGCCAAGAAGAAAAGGATACTTCCCTCCACTCAAATTTTGGTAACGACTTCATGGCTTTAAAAAATACTTCTGAAGTAATGTCTTGCGATATAGGCATGCTCCCGACCCTACGTAGAACATAATTGGAGATTTTGACATAGTAGTGGTCATACAATTCACCAAAAGCTAATGGATTACTTTTAGCTTTTTCTACCAATATTTGTTCTTCTTTAATTTCCATAGAAAAAGATATCCCAATTTGTCGTATTAGTATAACGTGCGATCTCTGAAAAGGTTTCAGTGAGGACAAACCTCTGCAAAACGAAAGAGGAAGTGCAATCTTAACGAAGCGAATGTTTTGATAAAAATGAGGTGTTTAGCAAGCAGAATCGGGCTTTTTTAGAGCTTACGGTCGTTTGGTGCCGATCTTGCTGGGATGCTTGCACCCCAAGGGCACTCACCATTGTATAAGCAAAGCGGGGTGGCAGTGGATTCACTTGCGAATACACATGATCTAATGCGGTCCTCCGCCAAGCACAGCTTGGTGAGTGACTCTGCGCTGCAGAGCAAGCTTTGCTTGTCACTAGACGACCGAAGGTTGAGAACTTTGCTGGGACGCTTGGATTCGAACCAAAATACACAGCTCCAAAGGCTGCGGTCCTACCATTAGACGACATCCCAACAAAATTCTCAAACTCACCTGAAGTCGTCGATGGCAAGCCCGCTTACCATTAGACGACATCCCAACAAAATTCTCAAACAGTTACTTTCAAACAGCGGTCGAAGACAATTATACCCAAATACGCTCTCAGCTTCAATCAAGCAATATTTTTTGGTATAGTATGGGTATCAATGGAGGATCTTAAAAAATTTCTTATTAAAGCTAAGTCTCGAGGCTACGCCTCGGATGGTGAATCTTCTGCAAATGTCGAAGAAGATAGTTCAAAATCCTCAAGATTTAGTGAAGATACATTCTCTTTTCATGATAATTGGTTTGGGGGAGAGCCATTTGGTGGCCGGGAGGTAGTTTGGAAAGAGAAGAAGCCTTTTTGGATGATGGTCTACTACGGCCATGACACTGGAAAGGCAGAAGGCCTTATACCATTTTTAATGAAATGTCTTTCAAAATTGCCTTCAGAAATGCCTTTACGAGGACCTAGGGAGTTCTCAGAGGGGGATTTTCAGTA
The DNA here is from genome assembly GCA_964511305.1 of uncultured Gammaproteobacteria bacterium. Taxonomy (GTDB): domain Bacteria; phylum Patescibacteriota; class Microgenomatia; order Levybacterales; family GWA1-39-11; genus JAUSNA01. The sequence continues at coordinate 15,442 of CAZEEU010000007.1, forward strand.
TTTTAATTCTTGGCATGGAGTGATCGAAGAATTTTATGGAGAAGAAAAAATATTTTACCTCGGTGAGGAGGTCTACTCTGCTCGTTATGCAGGTGGACTCGTGGATCAAAGAAATGACTAGCCTCAGTTGACATATTATAGGATTAATATATAATATACTCTTACGTTCAAATTATGATTCAAAAACACGTTGTCATTGCTGGTGCAGGAATTACTGGTTCTTATCTGGCAGTTAGATTGGCCGAAAAAGGATACAGGGTTACTGTACTTGAAAAGCTTTCGAAGAAAGAAATACTCTCATCAGCTTCTAAGAGATCTTATAATTTAACATTATACGGATTTGCACTTAATTTACTTAAGAAAGCAGGTATTTGGAATGAAATTAAGACTCAAGTGAT
>CAZEEU010000007.1:15849-64196 GCA_964511305.1 uncultured Gammaproteobacteria bacterium
TCAAGGAGCTATTACGTCAACTAACAATTCTAAAAAGGCACCTTACTATGCGATTTCTCGTCCAAATCTCCTCCTCATACTGCTAAATAAGGCGTTGAAGAACAATAACGTTAAAGTACTTTTCAGCTCCTCTCTTATTTCGGCAAACTCATCCGAGCATAAAGTAGCCTACAAAAACAGCACCGGCGCAACAGTGACTGTTTCGTGCGATTTAGTTGCTGGATGTGATGGTGTCAATTCAAAGGTTAGAGAGCTCATCCTGAAAAACACAAAAGGATCCCTGTCCAAAGAATACTCTAATTGGGTTTACCAACAGATTATTTTTACAAAAGATAAGGCTACTCAAATGAATTTGAGCCCTGACTTTGCATATACATGGAGTAGCAAAAATACAGTAGTTGCATCATTTCCAAATAAGGATAAATCGGTTACTGCTCTTCTTATCTACCCATTAGAGAAGAGACCGACCTTTAGGGTATTTAAGAAATTGTTTCCATCGCTTTCCTCAATAGAAAAAGAATTTGAACTGGCGCAGGACGCATCTGAGGGTAGATTCGTAACTCTCCACTCTACAAACTGGGTTTTTAGAGACTTTATGCTTATTCTTGGAGATGCTGCTCATGGATTTAATCCTTTTTTTGGACAAGGAATTTCTGCTGGTATGGGGGATGTACAAAGACTTTTGGAAGTAATTGATTCCAGCGAAAATCCTGAAAGAGCTCTTAGTAGATATGTTGATAGCAGAAAGCTTCAAATGGATGCTTTAGGTGAACTGTCCAAGGAGGGTTTTGAGCGATACAGAAGAGATAAAATAGCAGATTTTGATGTTATTTATGACAAAATAGAGTCAATATTGCATCAATATTTACCAAAGTACTTTGCACCTTCTATTTTTGAGTCAATTTCTCAAGACCCAGGGCTAGCGCATACATACTTACAAAAGAGAATAAGTCAACGAAATCTTCTAAATATGCTGGGAATGAGTGTTATTGTGAAGCTGATTATTGCACTCCTAGAAGTAAAGCAAAATGTTAGTCATGTAAAACTTCCGGTAATTTTGCCTTTGGGTAAAAATACTATGAAGATTAGCTAGTTGTACGGTAGGCAAATTGATGAGACTATATCTCATGCAATGAGTCAAAAGCAAGTTGAAGAGTTCACTTTTCGAAACCTTTTTATTCCCCTTACCACAGCAAAAGTAGTTGCATTTATTGTAATAATTGCGTTTCTAGTCTATTCCCCAGTCTTTGTGAACGGCTTTATTGCAGATGACTATTACTTAATAGTTAATAACCCGCTGATACAAAGAATCTCTAACTTTACGCATTTCTTTACGAATAGTTTTGGGTTTATTGGAGGTTCACCAACTGGGATTTATTATCGGCCCATTATGTCTCTTCATTTTGCTATACTCTATCACCTTTTTGGGGCAACCCCATTCTTCTATCATTTTTCTCAGCTGGGATTTCACGTTGTTAACAGCTTACTTTTGTATTCTTTTTTTAGAAGGTTTTTTACCCGCCCTATTGCTTTTGTGACTGTGTTAATTTTTGTTACCCATCCACTTAACGTAGAAACTGTTGCTTATATTTCAGCCTCACAGGACATTTTCTTTGTTACATTTGGTTTGCTGGCGCTCAATGTTTTTTTTCTCAAGTTAAAGCTTCGCTTTATTGTTGTTCCCGCCCTCATTTTAATTTGTCTTCTCTCTAAAGAAACTGGAATACTTTTTATAATGGCTCTGCTAGGTTTGTCCTTCATAAAGGAAAAAAAAGCTTTAAAAAATTACCTATTCGGATTTATGATTGTGGGAGTAATTTATGTTGTGCTTCGGTTTCTAATTGCGAAAATTGGTTTTGCTCACACGCCTCCAACTGCTATAGGAGAATTAAGCCTTATTGCCCGAGTTGAGAATATGCCTCAAATTTTTTTCTACTATGTTTCAAATTTCGTTTGGCCTCAAAATTTAGTAATGCCCCAAGGGTGGGTGATTGGTGAAAAAACCGTTACAAATTTTCTTTTGCCCTTAACGCTTGACGGCTTGCTTGTTTCTTTTTTTCTATACATGATCATACCTCTGAGAAAGTCAAAGCTGCTTGGAATGTACGTTTTATTTTTAGGAATTTTTATTTTGGGTATGCTCTTTCACATGCAACTGTTTCCGCTTGACATGACAGTCTCAGACCGCTGGTTTTACTTCCCTTTTATAGGAATTCTGGGAATGCTTGGCATATTCATTAGTAGTTTTAATGTCTTTTGGAGAAAAATGAGCATTATTATAATAGTCCTTATTTCCTTAGCCTTGAGCATATTTACGTTTCAACGGGTCAGTTTGTGGAGAGACGGCATAACTCTTTGGTCACATGACATAAAGATATTAAAGAACAATCCTGAAATTGAAAATGCTTATGGCTTTGCATTAATTGAGAATAAACAATATCGTCAAGGTCAAGTGCATTTAGAAAAGGCTATTCTGTTGTATCCAAACGCCTCTTCATGGACTAATTTGGGTGTTGCTCTTAGTATGCAGGGCCAAACTGAAAAAGCTATTGATGCATTTAAGAAAGGAGTTGAGTATGGTAATTATTACTTAGCGTATGAAAATTTAGCGATTCAACTAGGAAAAACGAAGAATTCGGAAGCTCTCTCCTTTACAAATAAAGCTCTTGAGAAGTATCCCTTTAGTTCGAAGTTATGGCTAGTTAAATCCATATTGGAAAGCGAAGCCGGCAATAACAAAGAGGCATTTAGGGCAATCGAAAAGTCAGTTCGTTATGGTCGTAATCAGCAAAATATAGAAATTTATAATCTATTGAAGCGAACATTCAATCACTAGTCGTGTAAAACTTCCGGTAGCGTTGCCTCTATCGGGTAAAAGCGTATTGAAAGCGAATTAACACAGTGTCTGGTATCCTTTTCTGTTAACTCCTCTCCTTCAAAAACATGTCCCAGGTGGGCGTCACAATTAGCGCATCTGATTTCTGTTCTGTGACCATCTTCATCTTCAAGCCTTTTTACCGCGTCTGGGAAATTTTCGTCAAAGGCCGGCCATCCGCAACTGGCATCAAATTTGCTCTTAGAAGAAAAAAGAGGAGCATTGCATCTTCGGCAAACAAATGTTCCATCTCTAAAAAAGTCATCATACTCTCCTGTGAACGGCCGTTCAGTGCCTTTATGAACAATTACATCCTCTTCTTCGCTAGTTAATCTATTCATGCACTTAATTGTACAGTCTTGGGTGCTTAAATCAAACCTTTTATGGAGTTTTTGCAACGGGTTTGGACTTATTAATAGCTTTGTACACAGTTTTTTGTCCGTCTTCAATTGCTTCTTCAGCTTTTTCTTGTAGCTTTGTCGCCTTTTGCTTATTGTTATCCATAATATCTATTGCATGGTCTTTCGCTTCATTTAGAGTATGTAGGACTTTTGTTCGCATTTTTTTATCAGAAAGGGCAACAGTTGCTGCGGTGACTCCAGCTCCGATCACAGCTCCTGCAATGCCGGCTGCAACAGCAGCGTTGTTATTTATTTTGTTCAAAATATTTCACCTCCATTCCTTGTACTATAGTAGGTTGTTGATATTAAAAAGCGTACTTGTATTTGTAATAAAGAAGTAAGAGGTCCTGGTATAATTAGAAAATAGAGCATAACTTATGAAGCGAATAATATTTTTCCTGATTTCTTTGATCTTTCTAATATTTCCCTTATTTTCACACGCAGCAGAAATCCAGCCAGAAAAGCATTTTGAAGGGATAGTCATTTCCATATTAGAATCAAGCAAAATCATTGAGGTGAATGGGAATGAGCACCCTTTTCAACGGCTAAAAATACTTGGCACCACGGGAGAATTCAAGGGTAAGGCTATTGAAATAGAAAACGGTTCATATAACCAGTCAGGCGTAGTCAGCTATGCAATTGGTGACAAAGTGATGCTTACTTCGCAAGCTGATGTTTCAGGAAAATCAACTATTTTAATTAATGACTATGTAAGGAGAGGCCCACTCTACTTGTTAGCTGCAATATTTGCTGTACTTACAATTGTAATTGGTGGAAGAAGAGGGTTTTCATCGTTGATAGGTATGGTTCTCACCTTTGTGCTTTTGTTTGTATTTGTATTGCCAAGCATTTCATCAGGTCAAAATCCGGTACTTATATCAATAATTGCTGCCGTTGTTATAGTTCCAGTCACTTTTATTCTGTCTCACGGGTTGAATAAGAAGACTTTTTGTGCCATTGGAGCTACGTTCATTGTGCTTGTCATAACAGCAATACTTTCTCAAATATTCATAAATGCAACTCATCTGTCTGGTTATTCTTCTGATGAGATTTCATTTTTAAATACTATTAAGAAAGGAACCATTGATGCTAAAGGACTTCTTTTTGCAGGGATATTAATTGCTTTACTTGGTATTCTTGAAGATATTGCAGTGGCACAAGCTGCTGTTGTAATGCAACTGCGTAAGGCCAATGAAAAACTAAGTTTTACAGAGCTTTTTAAAAGAGCTATGGATATTGGAAAGGACCATATAGCTTCAATGGCAAATACACTCATTTTGGTGTACGCAGGTGCCTCCCTACCACTTCTTCTCCTTTTTATAAATAGCCCTTTGCCATTTTCACAAGTAATAAATTACGAAATTATTGCGGAAGAAATTGTCAGAACGCTTTCGGCAAGTATAGGGCTTGTGCTTGCCGTGCCAATAACAACTTTAATAACAGCATTAGTAGCAACAATGTATCAAACTAAGAAGTAATCTGAATTACCGAATTTTTCTTAATTTTCATCTTTTTTACTACTCCTTGAGGCAGTTCTAGGACACCATTATGTATAGGGTTCCACAAAAAAAGCTGATTTGGAGACAAAGACTCCTTCATGGTGACAACCCTACCCTTTGAGTCAAGAATTACTACATCTATGGGAAATTTCATAAAAAAGGTATGAATTCCAAAATGTGTTTTAAAAAATATTGGAGAAGGCTTCTTTGCTCCCAGAAGTCCTTCGCTTTTTTCCAGCCATGAAGATAACTTTTTAGCCTTGATTTTGATCATATTGTCTGTTCACATGATACAATATAGGATATGCATTTAGTAGATGATGTTTTCATTAATGTAAAAGCGGGAAATGGTGGAGATGGCGCAACTGTAACTAAGCAGATGTATGCGTCTAAAAAAACTATGCCTGATGGAGGCAATGGCGGAAACGGTGGAAATGTTTTTTTTAAGGCAGACGCTAACATCTCAGATCTTTCGCAATTTCAATTCAAAAAGAAAATAAGAGGAATTGATGGAGTTTCAGGTCTTAATAAAGATCTGGATGGTGCTAATGGTGAAGATATAACCGTTCTTGTCCCATTTGGAACTACAATTACAAACGAAACGACCGGAGAGCACGTGGAGCTTATAACCGATCTACCCTTCTGCGTTGCTTATGGAGGAACGGGTGGCATGGGAAATCACGACTTTAAGCCTGACGTTAAAACATTTACTCCAAGAGTACATTTAGGTTCAAAAGGAGACGATTTTAGACTTCATTTAGTACTAAATCTTATTGCGGATATTGGGCTCGTTGGTTTTCCAAATGCCGGCAAAAGTTCACTTCTAAAAGCACTTACGAATGCGGAGCCAAAAATTGGAGATTATCCATTCACAACCTTAAATCCAAATTTGGGTGTTTTTGAAAAATTAGTAATTGCAGATGTTCCGGGACTTATTGAGGGTGCATCAGGAGGTAAAGGTCTTGGTATAAAATTTCTAAAACATATTAAAAAAACAAAATTACTGCTTCACTGCGTAGCATCAACCGAAGAAGATCCATACAAAAGGTATATGACCATAAGGAATGAATTTGAAGAATTTGACCCCTCTCTTCTTACCAAAACTGAAATAATACTTCTCACAAAAAGCGATTTAGTAAGTGAAGGAGAAGTCGAAGAAAAACTAAAATCTTTAAAAAAAGCAAAAAAGCCTGTTTTGGCTGTTAGTGTTTATGATGAGGAATCCTTGGATGCGGTTAGAAAGCAATTGCTTACCTCCCTCAAGCCCTAACACCAGTTGCTGCTCTACTCCTTTTTCGTTTCTTATCTATACCCTACTATTCATTGCCCCTGTCTGATATATCGATATATCAGACAATTAAGTATTCTTTAAGTACATTTCTGTTAGAATATTCCCGATGAGGATTCTAATAGTTGAAGACGAGCAAAAAATTGCAAATTCCCTAAAAAAAGGTTTTGAGCAGGAATCATACGCGGTGGACGTTACGTATGACGGGCGCGAAGGCTATGAAATGGCAATCTCTGAGGAATATGATGTGATAATTCTTGATAGGCTCATGCCGAAAATGAGTGGGATTGAGTTATGTAAAAAACTTCGTGAGGAAAAGAATCACACCCCTATAATTATGTTGACTGCTCGAGGAGAGGTCGATGACCGTGTGGATGGACTCAATGCAGGTGCGGATGACTATCTTCCAAAGCCCTTCGCTTTTACAGAGCTGCTTGCTCGAGTAAGAGCCGTTTCAAGAAGGCCCAAGACAGCTGTCTCGGCAGTTCTTCAGGTGGCTGACTTGACTCTAGATTCAGTAACATTTGAGGCAGTTAGAGGCAAAACAAGAATTAGTCTTTCCAGCAAAGAATATGCACTTTTAGAGTACTTGATGAGACATAAAGGAAAAGTTGTTAAAAAAGAGCAGATTATGACACACGTATGGAATTATGATGCAGATGTTATGCCAAATTCCGTTGAGGTCTACATAACCCATCTTCGAAATAAAATTGATAAACCTTTTGCTGGTCGAGAACTTATCTCTACAGTGAGAGGATTTGGCTACAAAATAGGATAGATATGTTCCTTGACGACCTTTAACAAGTCGGCAGAAACATATTTGTTTTTTAAATATATGTTTCATGACGATCTTATATTGATCGGCTGGAACAAATACATAATATGTTCCACAACGCTAGACTACAACTTACAGCTTGGTATTTGCTCTTGATAATGTTCATTAGCCTTATTTTTAGTGTGGTTATCTACGCAAATGTTGATCGGGAATTAGTGAGATTTGAAAGATTCCAAGAGTTAAGTCGTGATCGCGCTTCTCAGTATTTTGGATCATATCCAGGAGCGGATATCCCAGATACAGTTGACGAACAGCTCATCAATGAGGCACGGGGAAGGCTTTTAAGCGACCTCGTAATTTTAAATGTCTGTATATTAATTGCTGCCGGGGTTGCTGGTTACTTTTTGGCCGGCAGAACCCTAACTCCAATTAAGCGTATGATTGAGGATCAATCACGTTTTTTTGGGGACGCTTCTCATGAATTAAAAACCCCAATTACGTCCCTCAAATCCGAAATTGAAATATATCTTAGGTTGAAAAAGAAGAACCTAAAAGAAGCAGATGAAGTTATGAAAAGCAATTTAGAGGAAGTGAATCGCATGCAGGATCTAACCAACAATCTCCTAACCTTAGCAACGCTTGAAAAAGCAGGACAAAAGTTAGAATTTACAGAAGTTACTGCAAAAGAGTTGCTAAATGAAGCTGCAAAGAGCGTAGCAGCTCAAGCCAAAAAGAAAAGAACAAACATTATTGTAAAAAGCTCAAATTTTGCTTTTCTGGGTAATAAGAACAGCTTGATTCAGCTTTTCACTATTCTTTTTGACAACGCAATTAAATATAGTAAGCCAGAAAGTAAAATCACCGCTTCTGCTTATAAGGCCAACGGATTTGTAAGTTTTAAGGTAGCAGACAATGGAATTGGCATTCCAGAAGAAGAAATTGAGAACATTTTTGACCGATTCTACAGAGTTGATAAAGCAAGAACTTCGGGTGAAGAGGGCGGATTTGGCTTGGGGTTGTCAATCGCAAAAGAGATAGTTCTCCACCATGATGGAGATATAAGCGTTAAAAGTTCTTCTTCAGGCTCCACATTTACAATAGATATCCCCTCAACTTAGTATTGACTCTTACAAATCCTTAGATCATACTTGATTCATGAGCTCAGATGAGGTACATAAATATTTCGAAAATGGATTGGCCAATGGCAAAACAATTGCGGAATTAAAGGCAGAACTAGTTTCTATGGGCGTTGAGCCAGCTTTAATTGATCAAGTTTCAGAGGATATAAAAAAAATAAAAGAAGCAATGCCTGTGCCCCCACCAGCAGGCTCAACTAGTAAAAGGTTGTATCCTATAATCTCAATAAACCGCATCAAAGACCCAAGAAGAGCCTATGCATTCCCAATTTTTGGAGGTCTTGTGAAGATAATTACACTTATTCCTCAAATGTTCATGCTCTGGTTTGCGTCACTTTGTGTTGGTATTAGTCTTCTTATCAACCCTTTTGTGGTGTTATTTACCGGTAAATATTGGATGCCTGCCTACGATTGGGTTGTAAAATATACCAATCTTCAAGTAAAGATGAGCTTTTTTCTCTATGGTTTGACGAATCGATATCCAGGTTTTAGTTTCGCGATTCAAGATAGCTATATCGTGAATGTGCCTTATCCTACTGTGCCAAATAAATTGTATGCAATTCCACTACTTGGACTCGCAATAAGGGCAATTCCGATGCTTCCTTTTAGTATTTATGCATCAATTTTGTCTAACGCAAGTTCTGTCATGGCATTCTTTTCTTCCTTTGGAGTTCTTTTTAAAGGGTATTATCCGGAGAGCACATTCGAATTAATAAGAGACGCAACGCGTGTTAATATGGCGGCAAGTCTTTATCTTGCAGGTATTAGTGACACTGTTCCAACATTCAAAATATCCAAAAATCACATGGGAATAAAAATACTTTTCATCTGTTTTGGAGTTATCTTAACGATTCTTAACACTTTAAATAACATCAATGATGCTACGAATCCTGAAAAAAGTAAGAGATATAAAATGTACCCCACACCCACTCCAACGTATGAAGTGCCTTACAAAGTGGAAAATGGTAATTAGATGTGCTATAATTACTCTAGGTTATTAAGCAGATAGTGTTTGACTAGCTCAAACCGAAGGCTCAACTTCTTCATTAGATTTTCACCCTTCACCTTGCCCAACAATCTCAATTTTTTTTGAAAGCGCATTCTTGGGAATCGCATGAGAGATAGTTTTTTTCATTCCCGTTGTGCTTTCAAATTATTAAATTTATGAACAAAACATTTTATAAGAATAACAATGGCGGCTCCGACCGAGGGAGTTCTAATGGTAGAGGGAGCTACGGCCGTAGGCCGAACTCCGGCGGGAACCGCGGGAGTTATACTCAAGGAGGCCATGGCGGAGGCTTATCTCGCAATCCATATACATTTAAAAGTACACAAATGCGTGGTGGTCGAAAAATGACTACTTTTAATCCTTCAATGCTAGTCAATGAAGCTAAGGAATATGCTCCGTCGGCCCAGTTTGTGCCTACACATAAATTCACTGATTTCAACTTAGATCCACGACTTATGGCCAATATCCAAGCTAAAGGATACGATCTCCCTACTCCTGTGCAGGATGAAGGAATAATCCCAATGCTAGAAGGAAAAGACATTATTGGTATTGCAAATACCGGAACAGGAAAAACTGCTGCATTTTTGATACCACTTATTAATAAAGCACTTCAAGACAGATCAAAGAAAATAATTATTCTTGCTCCTACAAGAGAACTTGCTGTTCAGATACGAGATGAACTTCAAGAATTCACACGAGGTATGCAAATGTATTCAGTGCTTTTAATTGGTGGAGTAAATAGTTATAGACAAAAAATGGACCTCAGAAATGACTTCAATTTTGTAATAGGTACACCAGGTCGCGTAAAGGACATGATAATGGATAGAAAGTTAAATCTTGCACTATTTGATAGCGTTGTTCTTGATGAGGCTGATCACATGGTAGATATCGGCTTTATCCATGACGTTAAATACTTCATATCACTTCTTCCTAAAAAGCGTCAATCACTATTCTTTTCTGCAACAATTGATGGAAAAGTAAAAGAAATTCTTGCTGATTTTGTTACAAATCCGGTAACCGTTAGTGTTAGAACCCATGAAACTGCAGACAATGTTGAGCAGGAAGTTATAAAAACCGAAAGCCAAAATAGAAAAATTGAACAACTTCATGATCTTCTTATCAAAAAGAATTATGAAAAAGTCATCATTTTTGGACGTACAAAATGGGGCGTGCAGAAAGTTTCTGACGAATTGAATAGACGTGGATTTAGAACAGGCGCAATTCATGGAAATAAAAATCAAAATCAACGCCAAAGAACACTCACTCAATTTAAGAGAAACGAGCTAACTATTCTTCTTGCAACAGATGTTGCAGCACGAGGTCTTGATATTGATGATGTATCACATGTAATAAATTACGATATGCCAGCAACCTACGAGGATTATATTCACAGAATTGGGCGTACTGGACGCGCTAATAAACGAGGTACAGCGTTAACGTTTGTGTAATGGCAGAGCAATATAACTACCCACTATTTCCAGGAGAGAAAGGAATTGATTTCCAAAAAGTAGATCTTACAACAGGTGTTGACTACAATCTCATTACTGAGAGCAATGCGAGAGCTCAGATTTCTATTCTTCCCAGCGAAATATCCATTTTTCTTCCTGGTACAATTTTTTTGATGCATGCATGGGCAGGTAATGGGGTACTAGATTTGAATATCAAAACTAGACCTCACGAAAAAGAACTTCCACATCCTGACTTTCATGCCAAGAGGTTTATTTCCTATGCATTAGCGCATTTTGAGAGCAATGGTCTGAAGATCCATACATTTTCAGGAACTTGGGGTGAGGATTCAACAAACTTTAGACAATATCATGAGGCAAGAAGTCATGGACTTGCTCCTGCAGAGGCAGCAAAAAGCACATGGTCTGGAAGAACAATGGCACAATTTGGATTTACGGATATAGAAGACGTCGATGTAGTAGAATTTGCCAAAAGCCCTACAACTGCTCCTTATGTTAACGCATTTTTTATGAGACCTTTACAGTAACTTTTCCTTGTCATTTCTTGAGAGCTTTTTAATGCGCAGCAAAAGAAGCTTCTATCTCAAAAAAAGATTTTCTTTCTCTTCTCTGGTAAGCTTCTTTATCGTTATTTCTCTCTTTAAAGCCTCGCTTAAGGTAGCAACCTCTTCTTTGTAGACTAATTTCACTGGTCTCCTTGGATTGGTATATTTTGCGCCTCCTTTTGTCACTCCATTGTGTTCGTTAAGCCTCCTTTCAAGATCCTTTGCTATTCCACAATATAACGTGTTATCACTGCATTTAACGAGGTATATAAAATACATGTACCAAGTATAACAATACTGGAAATTAGCTGCAAAATGTGATATACTAAGTACCTTCATGCAAGCAAAAATAATAAATCCATGCACCCGTTGCGGTAAAGAACGCATAGAGGGTAAAAAGTATTCAGAGGAGATCGCAACCTTCTTTGGAACTTCAACAATCATTCACGTAGATACAGTTTGTCCAGATCCTGAGTGTCAAAAAATTGTAGAGGAAAAGCTAGACGCTCAAAAGGCAAAGTCCGATGAGTTAAAAGCTGAAAAGCAGAAAAAGCTTGATGTAGCAACTGCTGCAAGAAAAGCAAAGGCTGCTGCTTCGATTAAGAATTAACCCCATCTTCTTTCGATCTTAGTTATTTCTCTAAACTTCTGTGGATACTTTCATACGGATAGTAACTATATTGAAACTCTGCTGTCCTTGTAAGTAGCATGTAGTAAGAGTGCAGAAAAACCACAAACAAAAGAACAGCAAAAGGTATCAGGAGAAGATAGTAATATTGGCTTTCAGAAATTTTCCTTTTTCTTACCATTCGATGATTATACATAATCAAAGAAGTGGGATGCTAGGACTTATTTTCTTTACATGCTAGAATTCATTAAGTGCTATCTCCCCTCTTTTTTACATCGAAAAAACACTTACCCTATCTACTAGCCTTTCTGCTTTGCGTGCTCTTTTGTGTTGCTTTTTCTGTTCTTTCAATCATTAGGCACCAGCATTACGAGTCGTACGGGTATGATCTGGGCATAAACGATCAAACAATATGGAGATACAGTAAATTTCAAACCCCTATCTCAACCATAGCGCCGCTCCCGGATAGATCAAAGCTAGCAATGCATGTAGAACTTGTCTACATTCTTATTGCCCCGATTTATTGGATTTGGGATACAAGGAGAATGCTTCTGATAACGGATGCTTTATTTGTGGTAAGTGGAGGGTATGCTATGTTCTTGCTTGCGAAAAGCAAGTTAAAAAATTCATGGCTCTCTATTGCTATTCTTTTTTCCTATCTAATGTTTTATGGAGTGCAAAATGCTGTATGGTTTGATGTGCACAGTACAAGCTTTGCTTCAGCCTTTATTGCATGGTTTATATATTTCTTGGATATAAAGAAATTACGCATGGCGACAATATTCTTCCTTCTTGCAATTACTTCTAAGGAAAATGTAGCTATATACACTTTTGTTATTAGTCTTTTGTATCTTTTGCGTCGTCGCGACAAATATTTAATTCTTCTTGCGTTAGGGTCTCTTTCATATCTTCTTTTTATTTTCTTAATCTATTTTCCGTACGTTGTGAATGTAACCTATCAATATCAAAATCAAGCAGGACTTCTTTCAAATCTTAACCCGCTCTATTTATTTAATACTCAAGAAAAGTTGGTTACGCTTTTTTATTCCTTTGCTTCTGTAGGATTCCTGCCGCTACTTAACCCTCTTACACTCATATTGATATTTACACACTTTACCACCTTCTTTGTGATTGCGAGTGATTTACCTGGTGCACAGGGCTTATATGGGCATTACAGAGTGACGTTAGCGCCACTTTTTGCATGGTCAACTATTACAACCATTGCTACCTTTAAAATTTTCAATAAGAAAGCGGTAGCTGTCTATTTGGTTGTGTGCGCTATTGCTGTTCAGTACTCGCTGCATTTACCTCTAAGCTATTTGACAAAAGAATGGTTTTGGTATGAAAATCCTGCAGTTAAGAACATAAATTACATAATTCGAAATTACTTGCCAAAAGATGCTTCAGTTGTGTCGCAGAATAACATAACTCCTCATTTGTCACACAGAGATAAGCTCTATACGTTATATCCATCAAAGCAAACATTCGAGAAGAATTCTCCTTGTGGTGAGCATCTCTGTGATTGGTTCACGTGGCATGCAAATCCTGAGTATCTGATTGTAGACCTTTCCCATAATTGGGATGCGCGACATCTCTTAATAAATAACGCGCCCTTTAAAAAAGGGATAGAGAATCTAGAGCGTGAAGGCGTTATAAAATTGTATAAAAGTCAGGGAAATACTAAGCTATATAAAGTTGTAAAAAATGAAACGTAGAATTTGGTTCAAGGCAAAGCGGTACGGGTGGGGATGGTACCCTGTCACATGGCAGGGATGGCTTGTCATTGGAATATATGTTTTTGTTAATGTCTACACTTTTCTGCAGGTTGATGAAATTTCTCTGACCGCCGCAGACTCTCTCATCAATTTCTTTCTTCCATGCGTTTTCTTTTTATCCGTTCTACTTACCATATGCTATCTAACTGGCGAAAAGCCACGATGGCGTTGGGGAAAGTAATTTTGCGTGAAAATCCATTAATATTTTGTGAAACAAATATTTGTATGGTTTGATAATTATTGTTCTAGTAGATATATATTGTAAGAAAAATTTTCACGTAGTCTAATGATCATGGTTCTTGGCAGGACTCTACAAATTGCCCCTCTGTAAAGTCCACTTTGATAATCCTTAGTTTTTGCATCTTTCTGCCCACGGAAGACAACTCTTGGCAGCGTTGTCCATTGTGGTCAGTATTTCGAAAGGAGGTGACTACAATGAATATAAATAGAAAAATAATGATGAGCGGGCTTTCAATAGTCTCTGCTCTTACTCTTCTCGGAGGCACTGCGTACGCAGCTTTCTTTTCTCAAAATACATACCAGGGAAATGCTTTTGCTGCAGGAACAATGTCTTTAGTAATTAATGCACAAGCTCCTACTTCTACAGGTCAACTTTCTATGACGGGTGCGGCACCTGGTGAAGGTGATTCTGCCCTTTTGGATCTTACAATGGCAGGTGATGTTGACGCATCAAGTGTACAAGTTGCAGCTGTAAATATTGGCGGAGCTAATGCTGATTTAGCAAACTACATTACTTTAACCTTTTTTAATGACGCTAATGGAAGCGGTGTTTTAGATGGAGGAGAAACAATCCTAGGTAGCGCACATCTAAATGACGGTGTTTGGACTGGTTATACCCTTCCTGGGGTAACAGTTCCAACCGCTGGAAATTATAAACTCGGTGCTCAAGCTGTATTAGATGCGGGAACGCCCAATACAGAACAAGGTAAAAGTTTAGTCTTTGATATTGTGTTCCAGGCGAACCAATAGTGCTTCTTTTCGCCGGTGGTGGGCGACTGCCTGACTCACCACCGACACCGGTAAGAATAGATTTAATTACAAAATATGAAACAAACAACTATTAAGCTTTTACACTCTCCGGCAGCATATATTGTAGGGAGAGTTTTATCTTTAAGTTCAGTTCTCACTATATTCATGCTTATACCCGTTGTGCTAGTGATCTTTTTAACTTCTCAAACTGCAATAGTAGGTGGAATTAGATCGTTTGTAGTGCCAAGCGGCAGTATGAAACCTGCCCTTGAAGTTGGAAGCATGATTTTTACTATTCCTCAGTCAAATTATAAAATTGGAGAAGTGATAGCTTTTAGAAAAGGCAATATTAATGTAACTCATAGAATTCATGGTGTCACGCCTGCAGGATTTGTCACAAAAGGAGATGCAAACACTGTTCCTGATGCTGAAATTGTTAAGAAAAGTGATGTAATAGGAAGGGATGTAATTGTTGTTCCTAAGATTGGAAATTTTATAACGTACATTAAAAGTCCTTTTGGATTTCTAAGCATTCTTGGAATACCTACCATTTTGTTCGTACTTTTTGAAGCATTTCAAATAAAAAAAGAATGGGAGAAAATTATAGAAGCAAAACTGATACGAAAATTTGGGATTTCTACAAATCTAATTTATGAAAATAAATAGTAGGATTTTCTTACCAGTTCTTGCATTGCCACTCATTCTACTTTTTGTTTCCTTAAGTTTTGCACGATTTAATGCCTCAAATAATTACAGTGGTAACAAATTTTCAACAGCTTTAGTATTTGGAAGTCCAACTCCTACTTCTACCCCCTCCGTGACTGTTACCCCCACAGTAACTCCAACTATTACACCAACCCCAACTGCCACAGTCACGCCATCGGTAACCCCTTCACCTACACCTGGAGGAAATTGTGACACAAATGTAGTTATTGTTGGTGGCGGTGCTGGATCAAATACAAGCGCTGAAGTTGAATGTAATAACTCGTCAACTACAACTCAAAATAATAGCACTACTTCAAATACTACTGTCAATCAATCATCTTCAACTGGTGGAAATTCAAGCTCACATAACACTACAACCGGCAATTCAACAAATAACACTACTACCACCACAACCTCATCTTCAAGCAACTAACTGTTATCAGAAACTGTTCCAACTATTACATTATCCTTACTGTTTATGCGTAACATGTAGTGAGAGCAAAAGTTAATTTGTATTTAATTTTAATTTAACTTTTGTTTAATTTTTATTTAATTAAGTTTTATACTATACTGTAAATAGATACTATCCACACTGCTTTTGTTATATGAAATTATCTGAATTGTGATCGCCAGTAGCATGCTGGCGAAATCATAAATATAAAGAATGAGTTCAATTGAATTAAAGAGAAATCCAAACCGTTTAGAGAAGAATAAAAGCTTTGTATATAAAGGCGTAAGCTATATGCACTACGCTGACATAGCTTTTCATCAGAGCGCATACTATCTATTCACAAAGAAACAGAAAATTCTCATAGTTGTACTGCTTTTCGCTATTTCAGTTTCATTTATAATTAATTGGCATGCAACATTGGTATCTGCAGTAATACTTGTTACATCAATATACTTTATTGATTTCTTCTTTAATTTTTTTCTTATTTTTAGAAGTTTTACTAGTAAGCATGAACTTTCCTTCACTGAAAAAGAAATAAAAGCACATCCAAAAGATTGGCCTTCCTATACAATCCTATGTCCTCTTTATAAAGAATGGGCTGTCATTCCTCAATTTGTAGACGCAATGAAAAAACTTGACTATCCCCAGGAAAAATTACAAATCCTATTTCTACTGGAAGAAGATGATTTGCAGTCACAAAAAGTAGTTAAAGAGTTTAACCTTCCCTCCTTTTTTGAAACCGTTATTGTTCCTCACTCACTTCCCAAAACAAAGCCAAAAGCAATGAATTTTGCTTTATCAAAAATTAAGGGTGAATATTGCGTAATTTATGACGCTGAGGATGTTCCAGATCCTATGCAATTAAAGAAGGCTATATTAGGATTTAATCTTTCTGGAGAAAAAGTAGCCTGCATACAAGCCAAACTTAACTTCTACAACCCAAAACAAAATCTTTTAACAAAGGCTTTTACTGCTGAATACTCCCTATGGTTTGAGTTAATTCTTCCTGGTCTTCAAACACTTAACGCACCTATACCCTTAGGTGGTACATCAAATCATTTTCGTACTGAGGGAATAAAAATGTTGGGTGGATGGGATCCATTTAATGTAACCGAGGATGCTGATTTGGGAATAAGACTTTTTAAAAAGGGCTACAAAACAGCAATTTTAGATTCAGTTACGCTTGAAGAAGCGAACAGCGATTTTCTTAATTGGTACAACCAAAGAACGCGTTGGATAAAAGGTTATATTCAGACGTATGTTGTCCATATGCGTCATCCGACAACTTTTGATAAAGGATTACTAAATTCCAACATGCTACTTTTCCAATTAATAATTGGTTCAAAAGTTTTCTCACTTCTGGTTAATCCTTTTATGTGGCTACTAACCCTTTCTTACTTCTTGTTTCAGTTTCAATTTGGATCTTTTGTGCAATCCCTTTATCCTCCGGTCGTTCTTTATTTTGCAGTAGCTACTCTTGTTTTTGGCAATTTTCTTCAAATTGTGTATTACATGATTGGGTGTTATAGGAAAAAAGAATTTGCGCTGTGTAAATATGCCCTAATAATTCCACTCTACTGGGTTGGAATGAGTATTGCAGCTTGGAAGGCTCTGTACGAAACCTTCTACAAACCTTATTACTGGTCTAAAACAAAACACGGCTTACACTTAGAAAAGCCCAGTATTGCTACAAATAGTTAAATGAAATTCATCAAGAAGAATCTACTAGATATTTTGTGTTGGTTGCTTTTAGTTGCTGGTGTGTTTGCGATATATGTAATAACTATTGAAAATGACTTTACTTCATCAGTTGAAAGAGGTCGATATGCTCTAACAAGAGCTATTGTGGAAGATCATTCCTTAAAAATAGACAACTATAAGGACTTTTCATTTCCCGACGTAAGTTTTAAAAATGGTCACTATTACAGTAGATTTCCAGGTGGAATGTCATTTCTAATGGCGCCAGCTCATATGGTAGCTTTAAAATTGTCTCCCCAAAGCCCGCAGATTTTTGGGTTCGAATTTGTTTCATTTCTGTCAGCACTTTCAATAGGTTTCTTATATATATTGGGACGAGTTAATAAATTTAGTATCTCAACATCTCTATTAGGTAGCTACGTTTTTGCATTTGGCACAATTATCTTTACGTTCTCTGGGGGGGTATTGGGCACATATTCCATCAGTTTTTCTGGTTTCATTTATTCTTGTTCTATTCTCTCTTTTTTTAAAAAGCAACAAAAATTGGCATATTTTTGCAATCGCACTTTTGTACTCGATTGCATTTAGTATCGATTTCCCCAATGCGCTTTTTCTTTTTCCTATTCTTCTCTATATCTTTATTGCAGGTTTTAAGAAAGGAAAAGTAGCATTTGCAAAATACATGGCTCTCGTTGTCATACCTGTTCTTGCAATAGTTTCGCTAATATTGCTCTACAATACCATGAGTTTTGGCAAACCCTTAGCAATTGGGCAGTCTGCTTCAGTATCAGTTGGCACAAGATTCAAAAAAACCTTCATACCTGTGAAAGATTGGACTTCTGAGGGGGTATTTGATGATAGAAGATTATTCCCAGGGCTTTACACACAGGTAATTAGTTCTCAACGTGGTCTCTTAATGTTCTCACCTATCATATTTCTGTCTTGTCTTGGCTTTATCAGTTTGTACAGAAAAGATAAAATTTTTGGAGCTACCTTAGCAAGCATATTCCTAATTAACCTTGTGTTTTATTCTGTGTGGCAGGATTACTGGGGTGGCTGGAGTTATGGGCCACGATATCTTTTGGCAGTTCTTCCTATTTTTCTATTACCTACATTATTCTTTATTAAAGAAAAATTGAAAAATATTTGGTTTCTTATCCTATTTATAGTTGCAGCATTTTGGGGAATATTAATTAACACATTGGGTGCTCTTGCCGGAATGCTTTTGCCTTGCCCTTGTGAGGGATATGAAGGAATTAAGTATTCTCCCTTGTTGGCTTTTAATAACTTGCACAACCAAAATGAAGTAAATTCATTTTTCTATAATGCTTTTTTCCGTTCTCTTATTTCCCCGCAATACGTATTTTTGATTCTATTTTCTGTTCTTATGATATTTTTTGTTGTTCTCTTACTAGTGCATGAAAAAAAATAACGTCCGTTTCTATTTCTGGCTGACTGCTGCTTTTGCTTCAATAGCAAGCATAATTAGCTATGTTTATTATTTGAGTCTTGGTGTAACAGTCGCATACAACGATGCAAGAGCTCATCTAGATATGGCAAGGCTTGTGGTAGACAATTTAAAACCAGGCATCGCCCAAATGGGAAGTGTTTGGCTACCACTTAACCACATCCTGATGCGTCCCCTGGTGTGGAATTACACGTTGTGGCAGTCTGGTTTTGCCGGAAGCTTAATATCCATGGCTACATTTATAGGAAGTGCTCTCTTCATCTTTTTACTGGTAAATGAGCTTACTAAAAAGGCATACATTGCTTTTCTTGGTAGTCTTGTATTCATTCTTAATCCAAACGTTTTGTACATGCAAACCACCCCAATGACGGAGCTTACGTTATTATTTTTCTTTACTGGTACAAGCTATTTTCTTTGTAAGTGGGTAAAAGAGAACTTTAATATTATTTACCTAATTTTGTCAGCCTTTATGGTATTTGGCGCGACTCTTACACGGTATGACGGATGGTTTCTATTCATTTGTCTTATACCGCTGATTGCAGTCATGACTTTTGTATCAGCTGTCTCTAGAAAGAAGGATGTTAAAAAAGCTATTCTAATTCATACTGCAAGAGTAATTGAAGGAAGAATTGTAATTTTTTCAACAATAGGTGGTTACGGTATTGTCTTGTGGTTAGTCTGGAATCAAATTATTTATGGCCAAGCTTTATATTTTATGATTGGTCCCTACTCTGCTTATGCACAACAAACTAAAATTAAGGAAGCTGGATCTTTATTAACATTTCACAACCTTCCGCTTTCTGTACAGTCTTATTGGTGGGCTATGATAGATAATACGGGCTCATTATTATTACTGCTCGGAATTATTGGATTTCTTTACTTTCTTATTAAGCAAAAAATAAGTCCGATAGCCTTGGCCCTTTACACACTACTTACTCCTCTGCTTTTTCATATAGTCTCTTTATATGCAGGTAATTCAATTCTTGTTGTGCCTCAACTTGGAGCCTATGCTACTCAAGAAGCACATACCTCCTGGTTCAATGTCAGATACGGCCTCATGATGGTGCCTGCCGTTGCGATTTTTAGCGCTTATCTTGCGAGTCGAGCTCGAATTATTGCTGTCATTCTACTAGTCTCTATGGTCGCTCAGGCGGGATTATTGTATCTAAGAAATGATGTCATAACACTAACAGACGGAGTCATAGGTACCAGCTCTCTTGATGTTGGTGATGCTAGCAATTGGTTAAAGAAAGAAGTTGCCCCTAAAAAAGGGAATGTCCTCACTTCAATTGCTTATAATAACGCCTTAGCTTTTAGTACAGGTATGCCTCTAAAAAGATTTATACATGAAGGAACTGGTAATTATTGGTCTGATTCTCTAACTATGCCCTCTAAGCATGCTGAATGGATAATTATGGCTAATGGGGATGTTGGAGATGCGATCTACACCTCTTTAGTAACTAAGCAAAATCCTGATTTTAAAAACAACTTTACGTTGGTTATGAAGGGAAAACATACAAACATCTATCAGAGAAATGAGAGTTTAATTGCAAAAAACACCGTATTGGGTGCAAATACCAAAAATCTTAATATCCACGGAATGAATTCTTATGATCTTGCCTACCGAACTCATAAAGAAATTGATGAAACGTTAAGCTTGGCTGAGGCAAATAGCATAAATACTATTCGTTTTTGGGGTTTTGGGGAAGGTTTTAAAGATTCATTCCAGCCATCCCTAGGAGAGTATAACTATAAAATGTTTGATAACTTGTCATATGTAGTGAATTCAGCAGAAGAACGGAATATAAAAGTAATTATTACCCTTTCAAACTACTGGAAAGACTATGGAGGAATAATACAATACTTGAAATGGTATGATCTCCCAGGCAATACCGCTGTACAGAAAGACGAATTTTTCAAAAACCAAAAAATTACTACAAGCTTCGAAAAGTACATAAACGAACTGCTTAACCATAAAAGTCCTTACACGGGCAAAAAGCTAAAGGAAGAAAAAGCCATTTTTGGGTGGGAATTAATGAATGAGCCAAGAAGCTCTACTGTTAAAAAGCAAGAAGTAGTACTTAAATGGATGGAGCAAACATCCGCATATCTAAAGCAGATAGATAGTGATCACCCCATTCTTGCAGGAATTGAAGGATTCACTGATCAATACCAGCCTGATGGACATGGCCCCCTACTTGAAGACGTAGCAAAGCTTAAAAATATAGAAATCCTAACTGGACATTACTATATTAGAGAAAATGATAAATCTACAATTGCTGAAGTCTTCTCATACTGGCAGCAAGTGCAAAATAGAACAGGAAAACCTCTTCTTATCGAAGAGGCTGGTTTTGTGAAAGACAGAAAAATTAATGATAATAACGAGAGAATTGATCTTTACAAAGATATCTATAGTGAAGCTAAGTCAAGAGGTTTGAATGGTGTTCTTCTTTGGAACTGGGCTCTTGCTGTGGATAGTAGTTTTGGTATTTCACCAAAGGACAAGGGAGATAGTGATATCCTCGATTTAATTAAAGCACAGGGAGCAAAGTAAGGGCGAATAAACTTCTAAAAAAACCAAATCTTAACACGCAAAAGCTGGTATTCATAAACCCCAAATCTTGTAGCGTAAATTTCAATAAGATGAAATTTTGCCGCTCAAGACTTAGCCTCTAAAGGCTCCAAATCTTATAGTTCTTGAACTCAACGTCCATGAAGTCAGTTCTGATACCGGCATAATTTTCGTCAGTCAAAGGACGAGAGCCATACTTACCTCCCTCATCCGTTGCAGTAAGGTAAGTTGTCCAAGATCCTTTATTCTGAAGGTCTGCTTCAAGGGTTATATTAACTTTTCCATTGTCATTTTTTACAACTGTTTTAATTCCTATCCATGAGTTAAGTGGAATAAGATTTGGATTTGAATCTCTGTTGTAGTTGCCATTGAGAACCTTTTTATATGCAATAGTGTAGTAAGTGCCATTAAGCTTTTTCTTTATAACCATTGCTCCATCAACTCTAAGTCCTGCATAGTAAAGAGTTTGTCCATCAATTACATACCTGCTCATAAGCAAAATTCCGTTTCCCTCACTTCTGTTGCTGCTTGAAATAGCGTTATAGCGATTTATCTTGAAGTAATTAGTCTGAGCAAAATTGCCCCATTTTGGCCTAGTGATGAGTCTTAAAATGTTCTGAGGTTGTTTGCCGCCATTCGTCTCTCCGCTGCTACTTTTTGCATACATTTGGTAAATCGGGCTTGAGGAGGGAAGATCTCCCTGAAGACTTTTCCCAATACCATTAGTGACAGTTATTGTTCCACCTGAATTTACCCAAAGATTTGGATTGTTGCTCGAATCCATGCTGCCTGCGCCAAAAATTGTCATATTCTGGCCAGGCGTGAATGAATAAAGAATAGCGGCATATGCCTGAGAGGCGCCAACCAAACTTAGGAGAAAAAGGGCAAGCAGTATTACTTTCATTTGATGCTGCTTCATCGGCGTTAATAATATACCTTTACATTGCTAATTTCAACTTTTGCTTCATTTTGAGTACCCGCATAGACTCCAAAGCCTATTCCGCCATTTGGAATAGTTCCAATAGTGCGTGAGCCTGTAATAACATTCCCATTATAGAGGCACTGAATCACATTACCTTTAACGCGCATTCCTACTTTTGCCCCATCAAGAAGTGTTAAATAATAATTCCTCCCGGTTTTTGACAGTACAATTCTTTTTCCATTTTTCTTTTGATCAAGAGTTACCCCGTCTGCGTTGTAAGTACAAACTGTCATGTTGTTCCCGTCAATTGCTCTTGATATAACACTAAAATTCTTTCCACTTTTAAGTGTTGCGTCAGCAATCACAGTGTAATCTGTCCAAAGATATGAACCATCAAGAAAAATTGTGAGGCTTGCACTTTTGCTCGAAGCATTGAGCGTCATAAGCCCCTTTGAAATGGAATAGTCCAAATTGCCATTGCTACTAACCCAATTCTCATTATTTTCCGATTGAAAACTACTGTCAAATGGCAGCACTTTTTCCCTACTTGCCTCCATTGTATTTAAAAATTCCGCTAGATTTACCTTCTCTGAGGACTTAATTCTTCTAATTAATCTCTTTTCTGTATTAATAAGGAAGTTATTTCGAAAGTATCCAGTTCTTTTGTCTGTTTTAAATTGAATCATATACTTGTTATATACAGAGGCAGTTAGATCAATTACTTCTGTTGCTGTTTCTTCCGTGCCATAATCTCCAAAAGGAAAAGCATAACTTGTAACTTTGTTATTAAGCAATGTTTCAATATCTTGCTTTGAAGAATACAAATCTATTGTTACTCTTTTTTTATATTCCTCATCGGTTTCGAGTCTATCCTGTTGGTCTAACCACATTCTATTTGTCATAAAGTGCCCCTTTTTACCTTCTTTGTTGATTTTTATTAGGTTGTGGTCATTACGACCATGAGACTGAATGTTCCATCTGCCTGTTGAATTCATCTCAATAACCTCATCGCGGGTCAAGTAGTATGGGGATTTTTCCCCTGATGTGGAATGAGAAGTAATTACATACATTACGGCATTAAAACCCAGCGCCTCCAAGATCGGGTCGGCGTTGTAGTAACTGGTTTTTATTCCATCATCAAAAGTAAGAAGAAAAGACTTTTCGGAAAGACTCACCTTGCCATCAATAAAATCCTCAAATTCATTAAGGGTAACTGTTTTATATCCTTCTTTTTTTAATGAAATCATTTGCTGAGTAAAGTTGTCTAAGGAAATTTCCTCCGTTGGGTCATCTATTTGTGCTGCCTCTCTTGTTACTCCATGATACACAAGTACAGGCACTGCTGATGCTTTTCTATTTTCGGCATCATTTATCGTTATATCTTTAGTAATTTCTTCGTATGTTTTAAGATCTTCTCTCATTTGTTTGTGCAACGAGTCTTCCTCGCGCACTGCGCTTGATGCTCTATCAAACAAAAGCTCGATCGCCGAAGTATGAAAATAATACTTTGCTATTAAATTTGAGAAGACGAAAAACAAGAGAAGAACTCCCACTATTTCAAATATAAATTTTATTCTCGTATCCATATTGATTTTTTGATTGTAAAAAGTGAATAGAATATCAACCATGAAAGAACAAAAGTAGACAACAGGCTCATTATTGGTCTAAAAATCCATTTATAGTCACTGCCCTCTTCAAATTTATAGGCAAGACCATATAGGAACCCAACAAATGCAATTCCTATTATGTAGAGAAATCCTGTCTCAAAGTTCCCGCGAAGAGGCAAATAAATTATGTGTCTTGCAACAATAAAGGGTCCAAGAATTACAAAAAGAATATGAGTGTAGTAGACAGCAGCTGGAATAAATGGCTTTTTCCAATAAAAGCTTCCGGTAAAGAAAATATTTCTAATAAAACTTTTCTTCCATCTGACTTGTTGCTTTAAGAATTTCGGAAATGTATCAGGAATATTAGTCCATACTTTGGCAGATTTTGAATAGACAACTTTCCAGTCCTTTGCTGGATAATTTACAGAAGTAATGAATTTAGAAGTTTTGTATTTATTCTTTAGCTTTTTCTCAAGAAATTTGCTTCCAAGAACAAATGCAGTAAGAGTTCTATCTGTTGCAAATCTAAATTCCTGTCCCAAGAACATGTCACCCTCCCATGCAGGAATGAAATTATAAATTGCTTCTCTTCTAAAAACAGCAAGAGGACCTGAGACGCAGGTCACTGCACCGAAAACACTTTCAAAAGCTTTTCTTATTGAAAATTGCCCTTCATACCAAGTGTCTTGAATTTTCGTAAGGAGATTTTTCTCTGAATTAAGAGCTCTGCAGTGTCCACTCACCGCTCCCACAAGTGGGTCGTGCGCAAATATCAGCTCTATCTTTTCTAAGGCATCAGGAGCAAGAACAGAATCACTGTCGGAAAATGCAAGAATACCTCCCTTTGACTCAAAAATTGCTTTAGCAATTGCCTTTTTCTTTCCAACATTTTGAGAAAGTGTGATAACTTTAATGTTGTAGTTCCTGGCAAGCCTTGCAAGTAAAAGGGGCGTTGCATCAGTGCTTTCATCATCAACAATAATTATCTCTTTATTTGCGTAAGTTTGGTGAATAATAGAAAGAACACAACGCTCGATTAAATCTTCTTCATTTCTTACTGCCAAAATACAGCTTATGAGATTTTTTCCTGGCTTTGTAAATCTTGAAGAAAGAGCAACCTTATACGGATCTTTATAGAAATTAAATACGGTAAAGAAAACAAATAGGATCCCAATTGTCACCGTCAATCCATAACCCACGAAAAGCAGACTGTCATGGCCTTGCGAAAGCAAAAGCTTTCCAGTGAGAATTGAAAGAATTGTAAGAAGTATTAGGTGGGAAAAGATTTTTTTTCTCATAGAAAGAACTATTAGGCACGACCGATACCTTTGTAGTAGATATCATTTTTCTTAAAGTCCTCTTTATTTAAAAAGTTTCTTCCATCAATTAAGACCTTGATTCCATGCTTCTTAATTAGATCAGGGGTAATTACTTTGAATTCTTTATGAGTTGTTGCAAGGAGAATAGCATCAGCTCCACGCAATGCTTCTTCTAACGTGTTAACTGTTGATTTCTTTGGCAAATATGGATCAAAGATTCGCAATATTGCCCCCTTCTTTTTTAATTCGTCTAACATTTCATATGCAGGGCTTTCACGATCATCATCAATATTCCCTTTGTATGAAAGTCCCAAGAATGCAATTTGTGAACCTTTCACAGATTTTTCAATGGAATTAAGGCCACTTATCATAAGCTCAACTGTTTTGTGAGGCATTTGATTATTAATTTTTCGGGCTAAAGAGAGAAAATCATGATGAAAACCATTCTTTTTTGCATACTCAATAAGATAGTAAGGATCCACAGGAATGCAATGCCCTCCAACCCCGCAGCCGGGGTAATGAGCCATAAAAGCAAAAGGCTTTGTTGCCGCACCATCAATAACATTTACAACATCAATACCAAGCTTTGAAAATGAAAGCGCCAGCTCATTAACAAATGCTATATTTATATCTCTGAACGAATTTTCAACGACCTTGCACGCCTCAGCTTCCTTCAGTGATCCCATTTCCTTAACGCTTCCAGTTAGAATTGATCTATAAAATTTCGCTGCGCGCTCAAGACTTTCATCGTCAAACCCCCCAACTACTCTATTAATATTTTCTACATTCCACTTTGGGTCTCCTGGATTAATACGTTCCGGACAATGGCTTAAGAAAAAGTCTATACCACACTTAAGTCCAGATGCTTCCTCAAGAATAGGCACCATAATATCCTCACTCACCCCTGGATTAACGGTTGACTCAAGTATCACAAGTTGCCCTTTTTCTAGGTATTTTCCAATTGACTCGCAAGCAGATACGACCGGTCCATAATCAGGCATATGGTTGTCATCAATTGGAGTTGGAACACACACAATGATTATGTCTGTTCCTATTATTTTTGAAAAATCATTAGTTGCAATTAAATTACTTGTTGGTAGATATTTTTCTACACCCTCATCCTTAAATGTTGGGATTCTATTATTTAATTGTTCTACTGTGTGAGGGTTTCTAACTATTCCAGTAACTGTATATCCTTTTCGATCTGCCAAAAGAGCAAGGGGTAAGCCTACGTATCCTAGTCCTATAATTGCTATATTCTTTGCTTCCATAAGTGGTTATTATATCTTATAATGATTACTTAGACAATATATTTAGCCTTAACTTTTTCTTTTATATACAAATATTTCACCATTTCTGTAGACTATATCGAAGTACTTTGCAAATTCTGTGTTTGAGCTTAGCTGTCTCCAGATTGCGTCGGTTTTGTCATGTCTAACTATTAGCCATCTTACATGCTCCTGTGGTTTTGCCAGTGCATTTTCCCACTGGGGATGGTTACCGACGTAGATAATGTTTTCAAATGGAATGTTAAGGTCAATCGGATCTGCGCTTCTTGCAAAATCGTCAAACATTACGTAGCCATAGTCATAATTATCTTTGACAAAATTTGTTGCCGGTGAGGGTCTTCTGGAGGAAAGCCCTACTGTTCCGTCCTTCAACGACACTGGCGTTCCACCAACTATAAATAAGTACGCTTGCATAGCAAGCACTAGAATGATTACTGGCTTTAGAAATTTATGAAGCGATGAGGTAAGAAGCGCAAGAAATACTGCCACTGCTGGAACCATAATAATTCCGTACCGAATATTAAAAAGAGTCCACTGATAATTTGTAGGCACAAGCTCAGGAACTAAAAGAATAGAAATACCCAGATAAAGCGTTACAACATAAAAAATATAAGGCGTTAAAAGTGCTAAGGTTGCTGCAAAAGTTGGACGATTTTTAGAAAATATTGATTTTCCAATTGCCAACACCATCCCCAACACAGCAACAATTGAGACAATTACGCCAGCGTTTTGAGCCGAGGCAAGAGAGTAATAAGAAACTGAGTTAATGATATTCTTGTATGACGGTAGTTCCCCTCGCGCTAACCAATCCATCTGCTGAGACTTTGCAGAATAAGGACTATTTAAGAAATAAATAGGATCTTTGAAAATCAAATAATTCCATAGTGCCCATAGAGCAATTCCCAAGAATGCCAGTACGGCATAAATAACCACTGTTCCTTCGATTTTTTTGTAGCTATATCTCTTAATGAGACTTATGATTGCAACTGCAAGAACTTCAAATACAACTAAAAACCATGCATCATAACGCATAAGAGTTCCAGCAAGAGCAGCAAAAGAAGCTAAAATTAACGGTGCTATTGTACCTTTTTTCGCCCAAAGAACGAGATAATACGACGAAAGAACTAGTGAACAAATTAAGGGAAGTTCTCCAAGCGGTGTTGTTTGCATATATAGGATATTTGGATTTAAAGCAAAGACGGCAACACCGACAACTAATGCGAATCGTGAAGGAGTGAGTAAACGAATTAGCTTGAAG
This sequence comes from uncultured Gammaproteobacteria bacterium, assembly GCA_964511305.1. GTDB lineage: Bacteria > Patescibacteriota > Microgenomatia > Levybacterales > GWA1-39-11 > JAUSNA01. The sequence goes on from CAZEEU010000007.1 coordinate 43,526, forward strand.
ATATAAAGTACTGAAAGAATATAACTTGCTGAGGCAATTATTGTTCCTGCAAGTCCACTTCGCCATAAGAAATCATTCCAAACAAACGGAATCATAAGCATATGGGGGAGGGGAAGCCAGGCCCCTCCTAATTGTCCGAATCCAGGAGTGAGTCCGCTTACAACTCTTTTTGCAATATTTATGTGAGATTCAGCATCTCCATACGCAAGTATTAAGCCGTGTGTATATGCATAAGCTATGCTTCCAAGGCTTGCAATACATGCTAGAAAAAGCATGAAAAAAAGCATGTTTTTTTCTATTTTTGTCATATTTTGGTACCTCTAAAATTATTAAGTCCAGAAATTGAACCTGTAGCGAAAAAGTCCTTTTTAAGATGTAATCCATGCTTTGTTTTGGACCAATGATGAGGAGCAGTAATTAGCTTGTACACGGCCATCCATGCAGCAGCACTCATAAGTAACCAATATATTGGAACAAGAATTGCATATTTTATAAGACCATAATGCCCATGCTTTGCACAGCCAATCATGTAGTAATACATGTATAAGAAATTTCCACCTATCAAAGAGACTATTCCTAGATACAGGACAGGGGGAGGAAATAGTGATTCTATTGTGGGACCAAATTGTGATCTAAATAGAAAATACAAAATAGTTAACATCCACATAGCAGGATTTATGAACATTGAAAGTACTTTTCCCCCAATAACCATTTGAAAGAAGAGAAGGTCAGGTTTTTTTAGGGTATTTGAAAAGTCACCTGGGTTTCTCATGTGAAGAAAATACGTTTGGATATATCCTTTAATCCATCTAGTTCTTTGCCAGAACCAATTTTTAAGGTCGCTATTTGCCTCCTCTAATGTAACGGAAGACACAATTGCTGTCTTAAATCCTTGTTTTGCAATTCTCATTCCCAGATCTGCATCCTCTGTGACATTAAATGCATCCCACCCTTTCAGCATTTTTAGATCCTTTGTTCTAAAGTGGTTGGAAGTTCCGCCCAGAGGAATAGGCGCTTTTATAGATTGAAGACCTGTAAGAACAAGGTCAAACCAAAGAGAATACTCAGCAGTAAATGCTTTTGTTAAAAAATTTTGGTACGGATTGTAAAAGTTAAGTTTTGCCTGGATACAAGCTATTTGGCGCCCAGCCCGTTCAAATGCAAGAACTGCCTTCTTAAGTTGTGCTGGCTCAGGAGCATCTTCAGCATCAAAAATAACAACAAATTCTCCTTTTGCTTGAAGCAGGCCATAGTTACATGCCTTTGGCTTTGTTTTTGGAAAAGAGTGAGGAACAATGATTGTCTCAAAATACGATGGCAAATTAAGCCTTTGAATATAGGAAAGACTTTCTTTGTCATCTTCTTCAAGAAGTAATTGAACCTGCAATTTGCTTTTTGGATAATCAAGTCTTGCTATAGCTTGTGTGAACTGTGGAATAACCTGCCATTCTTTATATAACGGACAAAGAATTGTATACATAGGAAGCCTTTGCTCGTTAATTTCAGAAAGCTCAACGTCATTTATTACAATTTCTGCCGAATACCCAAAACTTCTTACAATAAGAAAGAGATTGAAGAGAAGATCAAGAAAATATAGCACCGTAATAATTCCAACAAAGGAAATAAGCGCCAATTTCCAATCAGAAGCAAATGAATATACTCCTGCAGTTAAAATAAGAAGCATTAGTGTGATTTGCCTTTGGTTAAATCTATAAAAGGCACTTTCCCCCTGCGCAAGGTCTGAGTAATGCACAAATTCTTTTCCTTCATAGTGAAAACCATTACCTTTTTGTTGCGCAATTCGAGGATGAAAAGGTATAACCTCATGGCCATTCGCTTTAAGTCTAAGTTTTTCTTTAATAAGTGTAGTAATACCATGAAGTGCTCTATTTGCGGGTCTTTTCAAAAATCTTCTTGAAGTATTAACTTTTAAATTAATAATCTTGTATCCTGCGTCATGAGACTTTTCCAAAAATTCAAAATCAAAAATAGCTGATTTTAGATTCAGTCTTTCATAAACTTCTCTCCTAAAGACTATCAGGTCAAGTTGTTCACTAATTCCAAGCATGCGTCTTAAAGCGCCTGGGGCTACTCTTTTATTCTGAGCAACGACAATATCCAAATCCCTAATGCTGGTAAGCATCTGCCCAATTACTTCCACGGGATACTTACTGCCCATCTCAAGAACGCAGACAGTCTCAAACTTAGAGTTTCTCAAGCCTCTTTGAATGTTATAGCCACGTCCTGCAGGCCCCCTTCTTTTAAGAAGTTTTACAGGATAATGACTAAGAAATACCCTAACGTCCCATTCCACACTCTCCAAGAATTCATCTGCAACAAAAAGTATTTCGTAATCCTCTCTTTGTGCTTCAAATAGTGAATCTATTTTTTCAGTAACTACGCTAAAGTTCTTTTTAAGACCAGTTACGTGTACTATAAATGATGTTTTTGGTAGATTCATTTGATTCCTCCTGTGTGATTTTTTATAAACTTATTAAATTCCGACCATTCTATCCTGTATGACTTTCCTATTTTCACTGCAGGAATTTCTCCGGTTCTTATATAGGCATATATAGTTATCGGATTGAGCCTTAAAAGCGCAGCAATTTCCTTTACGGTTTTGAAATTTTTATTAACCATGAATACTTTAATATAGTATGATATATTTCTATATAGTTACTATATCATCTAGCTTCAAAATTGCAAGCAAAAAGTGATTTTCTTTCACAACTCATATAATTCAAGGGAGAGCTTGATAGACAACTACAAAATTTATGCCTGAGGTTTTGCTACTACTACGAATCTTTTGGAATCTAGGAAGCCAGTACACGTATATAAAGTCAATCTACTATCGTTTGTGTTATCAATGATGTATGTTTGGGATGGACTTACTACCGCTGTATATTCAACAACGAATTTTTGCTTAATACCGTTATTCATTACAATGTATACCGATTGGCCAGGCTTAACTTTAGAAAGGTTTCCAAGAAGATGGCCCCAATTATGTCCATACATTACGCTATTTCCCTTTTGGCCAGGTAAAGGTGAAGATGAAAGATAAGAAACCCCTATATTGCTCGTCTCCCAAGAATTACCTTTCATTATTGCAGGCACGATGGGAAGATTTACTGCAATAGATGGAATCTCTATGCTCTGTGGAGATTCATAACTGAGAACATTGACAGTAGTTGGTGCTTTTTCAAAAGAGAGAAGGTATGGAGAGTGACGCAGAAAAACCAAGTAAGCACTAAAAAGTAACAATCCTAGTCCTATCAAGAGAATTAAATTGGGTATTAGGTTTCTCATGAGAAGTAAACTTACTTGAAGAGAACCTAATTAAGTCTAGTTCTGAGACGAAGGAATAGTCCTGTAGCAGTAAGAATTACTCCTACAGAAAATATTTCAACAATAAATAGCATATTTCCTGTTGATGCTAGGTTTGTTCCATGCGCAGCTTGAACTATAGAGCCACGACCATCTGACTTTCCATCTGTACGTCCGTCAGTTCTTCCGTCTGTTTTTCCGTCTCCACCTGATGATGAACTAGAGCTAGAGCCGGAACAGCTAAAATCTACATTTTGGGCTAGATACGGTACGTCAGAAAGACCCCATGCTGCTCCGCTAGGAACGTATATCCATCCCTGGCTTTGATACACCTTTACTTGATCTGAGGTTAGGTCGACAATCTTCATCCAATTTGTTTGAATACCGTTTCCATCATTACCGCAAAAACACTGCATAGCATTTTGCCCCGCTGAATAGACAACATCTTTTCCAATTTTTGATCCTACTCCCACAATTCCGTGAGTCCCATCAGCATAACTTGCAATAACGTCCCCGGTTGGTACTACACAAGAAGTGAAATCTGCAGCAAAAGCAGGCTTTGTAACAGCAACAACAGCTGCGGTCATAAAGGACAAAATTAGTAATTTGTTCATATTGAAATGGTAGTATAGTATATTACTCTGGGCTTGTCAATAGTTATGTGCAAGCACAAAACAGTAGTTATAAAGACTAAAGATCCGGTAATAACTGGGTGAGCGACTGAAGATAAATTTTGGCAGAATCATGTTGTCCTATAAGTAAATATGCAAGACTTCTCATGCCAAAACCAAAATAGAGAAACACCATTACAATACCCAATGTTTTTGGGTGATGTTTTTTTTGATAATACTTTATCCCTTGCACTTGTCTCTGCAAAATATATAACTTATGGAATTTTTTATCGGTTGAGGCTCCACATAGATGCGTTGAAGTAAATTTTGGTGTAAATAAGAATTTAAACCCTGCGTCATGGATGCGCTTGCACCATTCTAAGTCGTCCATATAAAGGAAAATTCTCTCGTCATTTCCTCCAGTTTCACGAAATACTGCGTATTTTAAGAAATAGAAACATGTTGGCGCCCACTCAACCTGAAAATCTTTTTTATATAGATCTTTATTATATCCGTATATTTTTTTGATTCTGTCCTTTATGAAAGGTATGCTTTCAAAGCCTAACAGCCAAAAAATAGTTCGTTTTGGTGTAGGTAAATGCCCACCATATGTCTCAAATTTGTGCTCTGCATTAAATAATTTACAAATCATAACGTCACAGTCTGGATTTTTTTCCATAAAGTCAAAAGAGTTAGCTATCGAGTCCTCCTCAAGATATAGGTCAGAATTTAACAGCAAAATAAAGTCTGAGCCTTTTGAAGCTCTCATGCCGACGTTGTAACCTATAGATACGCCTGCATTTGTTGGATTAACAATTAGCTTTATTTGAGGATACTTCTTTTTAATCATCTCAACACTTCCATCAGATGAAGCATTATCCACCACAATAATTTCTGCAGTGTTTTTTGTGGTTTTCTCACAATACTTTACAGCTTTTAAGGCCAGGTCGATGCAGACATCGGTTATGTCACGAGTATTATAGTTAAGAATTACTAATGATACTTTCATATTATTTAGAATTAACTTCATCAAAAAAGCTTTTTAACTCTACGGCAGCGGCCTTTGAAGTTCCGTCTTTGCGCCAAATCTCGGTTGACCCTCCTGTATTTATCCAATAATTTAGTCCAATAACATTTGTGTTCTCAGATAATAATTCCAGTACTCCTCTAACCCACTCTGCTTGCTCAACCTCGCTCATATTTCCATTAATATCTGGTATAGGTGCTCCAAATTCCCCCAGTATCACCTTCCCTCCGCTTAACTGAGCAATGTGGGTTATGTCAGAGCTTAATTGCTGTGGCGTTTTAACGTAATGATCAATTGTGACAATTCCACCCATGCTTTTAGTTGTTGCCTTATTCATAACAAGCTTTGCTACGTCAAAATTCATGGAGCTATAATTTGAAGTAACATTTTTTCCGATTTTCTTAAATTCTTCACTTGTTGCATTGTATTCTGAAATAAGAAATTTCCTATGGCCTACTACATCTCCATTTTTACGTGGGTCACCTGGCCCCCCGTTCTCACATTCAGGGCACGGAGAAAAAACATCTCCGTCTTCAAATAAGCCTGCATTACTGGTAATAAATTCCCTAGTTTTTTTTAAGTGCTCATCTCTTGAGATTTTTGGATATCCAAACCAGCCTTCCCAACCAGAGAAATTCCCCCGAAACCAAACTTTAAGACCCTGGGATCTGGCTGCTATTACCCATTTTTTAAGGATTGGAAGAAATTCTTCGTCATAAGGAGTTGCTATCCCAACATGAGTTGCTCCTGAATCGGCGATTTGTTTTACCTGAAGATCAATCGTTTTGTCGAATGATTCGTCATGCAACTTCTCTCGAGAAAGATCACGAGAATATTTCATGGTATCAATAGACTCAAACTTCCACCTGTTTTCCTTTGGCTTCAAATAATTGTATGCAAAATAAATCGATATACCGATTAAGATGACTCCAACGGTTATTAGTCCTGATGCAAAATGTTTTTTATGTTGTGGTTGAATATCCATAATTATCGTTGTGGCCCAAGCGATGCTTGAGTATTAAGATTCTTTACATATTCATCCCTAAGCTGGTAAATATCTGCAAAAGGATATGAACCAACCTTGTCGTAACGTTTTAGCCCACTATTATCCTTAAGCAGTCGAAACGTTTGATCATTTAAGTCATTAGTTCTCATAATTATCCATCTTGCCCACCTGTCAGGTGAAGATGTTGCAGCCAACCAATAATTCCCAGTTCCCTCGTGTATAAATTTCTTCATAGGGTATCCTGAAGAAAAGATAATAGCGTCGTGAGATGCTGCTGATATAAGAATGAATCCGTCTGCTTGTGCATGAGTTTTTAACCATCCAGATACCTCAGACACATTCTTTTGACTTGATCCTACTTGCGCATCGTCAATTGTTACTGCATCATGGTTGGCAAAGGTAAAGAATGCAACAAAAAGTAAAATTCCAATAACTAGCCACTTCATTTTTTGTGCACGTCCTATTAAATACCCGATAAATATAGCGATTGTAGGCATAAGCATAAGCCCATATCGCACATTGAACCAGGTATTACCTGACAATCCCTGAATAAATAGCACGGATTGACCCATGAACAAAGCCAAAATATTAAAAACTAGAGGAGCAAACAGAGCCAAGGCTGCTATCTTGTAGGCAGCTTTGATCTTTCGATCAAAGTAAAAGACAATTGCTCCTATTGCACCAAGAACCAAAACAAGCGCATTTGAGTTGTATGCGAGCGCATATAGATAGACTTGTGTAGAAAAGATTATGTCTTTTTTTGTAGCCAAATTCCCTGCTGCTTCCAATTGAAGTTGCTGTGCATATGCTGAGTATGGACCATAGATAAAGTAAAGAGGATCTCCAAAGATAATAAGATTCCACAAAAACCAAAGCACCACACCTAAGGCTCCCACTGTTGAAAAGAATAAGAGCCTTGCTTCAGCACCCTTAAAACCAATTTTTTTATATGTATATAGCGAAACGATACCAGCAGATACAACAAGCAAAAACCATCCGTCATAACGAATAAGTGTTGAAAGCATTACCCAGAAAGATGCCTTTATTAATGATAGAAGTTTTTCACTTTTGAAAAAATTAAGAAGCTCAAAACATGCAGCAGTCATGGTAGCAAGCAAAAGGAGCTCCGTCATTGCTGTTGATTGCATGTAAAGCACATTAATATTTGCTAAAAATACCCCAACCCCGACCACTCTTCCAAGTGCTCCAACATTGAGTCTTTTTAGGTAGTAATAAATAAGTCCACCGGTCACAACAAATGAAATCATAGACTGGAGAGCGCCTGAAAGTCCTGAATGCCACATGAAGTCACTCCATATCGTTGGGATCATTAGTAAATGAGGCAAAGGAAGCCATACTGACCCTAATTGTGCAAGACCTGGTTTTAATCCTTCAACTACGCGTCGTCCGATATCTAGGTGTGATCTCGCGTCGTTATAAGAAAGACCCAAGCCATTTTGAAGATAAAAGTAAAAAGCACCAATTGAAATAGCTGATACTGAAATTAACATCAATAAAACTCCGTAAGTACTTAAAAACTTTTGTCCTCTGGATATTAAGCCTAATGGGACAGTTATTCGTATTGTTGGATTTAAAAACTTTTTAAGCATGATCCCTCCTTGATTTGAAAGCTAAGAACAACATTCCAGCAGATAAAATAACGGTCAAGATGGAATAAAACGTAATCGGTGTTATTGTTTTGCTTAGATACGAATTGTATACAAAAGACTTTGAATATCCTGAAAGTACATAATTTAGGTTCCTATCAACAGAATACTTCTGTATTTTCCCTGTTTGTTTTTCCAAAGCCAACACCTGAACTTTTGGAGGATTTGCACTTGAACTAATTGCCCCCAAAGTATTGACAGCAATTGAATAAATGGAAAGTATGAGAAAAAGAATTAAGAAGCTCTTTTTCTTGATAAATGTCGATATTGCTTGCGCAAGCAATATGGAAAGAATTGCGTAGGTAGGTATTAGGTATCTTGATCCAAATGCCCAGCCACCCCATGGGTCTCCCCATAATGAGTAAAGCACTATATTCATAACAGCAACAGACACAAGTAAATTAACTTCTTTTTGCTTTTTGCTCCACAATGCAAAAATTCCCAATATGCCAAGAAGAACTATAGGAGCATAGTAAATAACACCACGATCAGGGCTTAAAAAGTGAATATAAAATCCGTTGAGAAGATTTCTAGTTCTGAAAAACCCTGTAGCCGATTTATTTTGACTGTTGTCTCCTGCAACGATTTCTTTAACTGCTTGGTCTATAACCAGTGCTGATGTAGTTGGCTTTCCCTTAGCATTGATTGCCTGAACAGAATCAATCGTTCCAGAAAGTTGCAGTGGTTTATTATATGACCCCAAACTGAACCATACATAAAAAGCCAGTGGAAGCAGTGCAACCAACGGTGTAAAAATTGACCAGAAATTTATTGAAATCGTGAATCCCTTTTTTTCCATATTACCCCATATTATTCGGCCAGTTGCCCACAAAGCGATGGGCGCCATAAGTATGAGATTTGGATAGTCAACTGGTATAGAAACTGCAACCAAAAACCACACTGCACAAAGCCCAAGAAAATTCTTCCACCTTAGCAATGCATAAATAGAAGAAAGTATTAGGAAAAGAGAGATATGGTGTTGATAAAGAGTTACTGCATAGGCAAATGCAGGAGTCGCAAATAAGAAAATCGTACTCGCAGTAAGTGCTGCGTAGTCATTTGCTCCAAGAAATTTTGAAATTCTATAAACAAGAAAGGCATTAATTAAGGCAAATATAGCAATAACAGCTACTGTTCCTATTTGAGCAAGACCAAACATTTTGCCAAGAAAATATCCAGGCATGGCGACAAAAGAAACACCAGGTGCAAAAAGCGACACATAATTTCCGTTTGTATACCCAAGATCAGGTGCTGCAAATCTTGCAACAGGGAGTTTAAAAATTAATGAATGGTCTTCTATGAATGAGTAAAGCAACGCGAATCTACCACGCTCCGGGGAAAGCTCGAAAGGCCCAAATTCTTTCCACTTCGGAGTATTTAGGTCAGACGCCGTTGGATTTCCAGCAATACCACGAATGGACACAGCCAAAATTACGGCAAACAAAACAAATGTAATTAAAAGTATTTTTCGCATTTTTCTATTTTTTAATTGATATTAACTTTCTGTAGGTACTATAAAAAAGTTTATTTTCTACCAACTTCTTTCGAAGACTTGAAGTGCCTACCAGTGCAATTCTTGCAAGAAGATTATCGGTGTAATAGATATCATATTGCATTTTAGTAATATCCGTAAAGCTTCTCTTTAACATGTCGTCTCCGCGACTAAAATCGAATAGCTCAATTCCCTCTTTATGAAGTCCATCAAACAAATAGTGTGCCAAAATTTTGCCTGGAGTGAGGAAAGCATATCTATTATCAAACGATTTATTAAGACCATGATATGTCTTGCCTGCTCTTATTCCAATCTCATAAGCTACTGGCTTCTTTTTGTAATATAAAATGTTAATACCTGTGTCCTGCATGGCAATGCGAGAAAGAGATGTAAAGAACTTCCTATCAATTAAATTATTAAAGGTTCCAATGTTTTTCTTTTGTCTATAACTTATTCCATCAATATTCATTGCCAATTTAAGGGTCGCTGAATTTCCTCTGTTCATCACAAATTTTAGATCTTTACCATACTCCTCATGAATTTTGGTAATTTTTCGCTTATTCTTTGCTTTAACAAAACGGAAAGGGTTATCTTCAAATGGCAACTGTAGATTAATTCCTGATGTTACCTTTGTAAGCTGTTGCCCTACAAACAAATCAGCAAGTTGGCTTTGCACTTCCGGAAGTAAGAAAGAACCTTTTGTCTTAAGCTTTGTTACCAGACATTTAATAATTGCTTTATCTTGCTTTTTTACAAGAAGTGCACTGCGGTCAATATACTTTCCGCCTGGGTTAGTAAGAAATTTAACCCCAATCTTTCTTGAGACAACTAACGGCATAACAGCTTCCAAAGATTCATTGTCACGCACGCACAGTATTGAGTATTTCGCATCAGGAAATACTTCCTGACACACTTGGAACCATTTGTACGAATTAAAAAAATGAGCTGTATCTGAATTTTCCCACAAAAATTCCCACTCTCTTGCGAGCTTTTGGTCAACATTTTGAACAAATTCTACTTTCTTCATATATTTGAGAAAAAAACCTCATTCTTTTTCGGCATTTTACCCGAAGGGAACAACAAGTTGAATTGAGTTTTGTACATCTTAAGAAGACCTTCTTTTGCCTTCCAATTCGTTCTAAATATATGTTTTTTTCCTTTTCCTGCAAATCCTAAGTCGATTATGTTGTAAGGAAAGTCAGACCAATATATTGTATTTTTAAAATGCTCAGCAACGTTGAAGGCTACAACATGGTCTACATGCTGACCAACAGCCAAAGGCGCAAAAACATATGCGTCTTTTTCTATGAATGAAAGTTTTTTGAGTATCAGAGAAACTGTTTTTAGGTCATGCGATGACATATTTTCTCCAATAATATGAAATCTATATGTTGGATATATAGTTAATGCTTCCGGAACAAACTTTCCCAAGAGCTTTGAAATCGTACTTACAGAATATTTATTCCTCCAAAGTGCTTCAGCAATTCCTAGATTTCTAACTTTCACCTGCATTTTCTTCATCACAAGTGAATCCTCTAAGACTCTTTCCTTGTAATACTTTTTAGGATCTGAGAATCCAGCCTTCTGTATAGATTTTTTAGCTGATAGAGTGCTTCTTTCACCTGCCGTTGTAAAAATATTTACAACAGTCACACTTGTATTTCCTGAAAGACTGCTTATAAGGCCTCCTGCTGAAAGCACCGCATCATCTAGATGCGGCGACAAAAAATAACACGGAATCTTGTTTTTAATGATGTGTGCAATAATTTTTTCCATATTAAATTGATAGCGCTTTGATATAAGAACGTCCTACCTGTTCCCAGCTGAATTTCTTTGCATACATCTGCCCTTTTTTAGCAATAGCATTGTGTGTTTTACTATTTTTAGTAACTTCGGAAATAGCTACAGAAAGCTTTTCAGTGTCAAAGGGGTGTATTTTTATGCTGTAGCCATTTGGGATCCACTTTAGACCTGGGATATTAAATGAAACTAGAGGAACCCCAGCATTAAGACTTTCAAGACAAACCAATGAGAATGTCTCAAATCTAGAGGGGACAACTATGCATATAGCCTCAGATAGAAGCTTTTGCTTTTTAGCACTATCGACTCTGCCTACAAGAGCAACTTTACTCTGAAGCTTTAGGTCTTTTATGAGGGACTTTAGAATGCTAATCTGCTTTTTTTCTCCGCTGCCTGCAATAACAAGTTTTTGGGAAATACGAGACTTCTTATATGCATTTAGCAATAGATCCAGTCCTTTTTGGTTTACTTCAATTCTCCCTATGAATAGGATATGCTTTTTGACAGCAGGAACAGTTTTGATTTTTTCCACACCATTTGGAATTACAATAATTTTTGCCTTTCTATTTTGCTGGTGAATTTCGCTCTTCGTTTGGTTCTGAGTTACTATGAACTTTTTATATTGTCTTAATCCAAAATTTTCAATTAAATGAAACGGTAATTTGTATTTTCTTACCATGTCTGCGGCACTAAGCATATGAACTAATCCAACAACTGGTTTTTTTGTGAATAAAGGCAAGAAAGAAGTTGAGAATGGAGGAGTAAAACTTTCAATCCATGTATCATAATTATCCTTTTTTACTTCGCTTATCAATGCAATTTGGTATGCTATTTGTCCAACCTTTGGGCCTCCAAATGCTAGCCCAATTCTTTTATAGTGAATGCCATCGATCACTTCATTTTTTGAATTAGGGTATTTACCAGTTACAACAGTGACAGCAAATTTCTTTGAAAGTTCTTGTGCGCTTTTGTGGATTATATATGAACCTCCACCAGCATAAAATGGATTCTTAATATCGTCATAGCTTGATATCATAATTCTTTTTTTAATATTAATATTCATACGATTTAAAATAATGACGTTATGCGATTCACAACGTAACCTGCCTTTTTAAGAGAAAATACTGAAGACTTTTTCTCATGCTCTTGAAAAAGCACATGGTAAAACGACTTTGCACTTTCATCCCAACTAAATTGTTTTGCCCACTTATACGCTTCTTTTGAGGAAACATCTCGCAGTCTTTTGTTAACAATTAGCTTCTTAATATTCTTAGAAAAAGCTTTCGTGTCTTTAACCTTAACCAAAATGCCTGTTTTACCATCAATAATTGAATCACGAAGTCCTTTTGTATCAGATGCAATAACTGGAGTTTTGCAAGAATTAGCCTCAATTACTGTTATCCCCCATCCTTCAACAGTTGAAGGTTGGACAGCAACCCAGCTCTCCGAGAGAAGTCTTACTTTTTCCTCTTCACTTACTTTACCCAAAAACAGCACCTTTTCTTCCAACCCAAGCTTGACAACTACATCACGTAGGCTACCAATGCTGTCACCTTCCCCTACAATATAGAATCGAGCAGCCGTAAATCTCTTTACAACATTTGAAAATGCTCGGATGGCAATATCAACATTTTTGTAAGCTTTTAATCTTCCTAAGTAGATTACTGACGGAAATTCAGTTTTTTTGAATTTCTTATTTGGCATTTCAATTCCAGGGTTAACAATTTGAACTCTTTCTTCTGGTGCAATTCCCGTCTTTATAATTTCCTTTCTTGATGACTCAGAAACTGTAATTACCTGATGATTTTTATAAACAAATGGCATAACTTTTCCTTCAATGAACCTTCCGATATAGGAAAGAGGAAATTTCATATGCTCAATAAATATTTCCTGATGAACATGATGCACAAGAAGAATTACTGGCTTGGTTGTAAATAGCGGCGTGAAGAATGGAATACCATTTTCGGAATCTATTACTACATCAAATTTATTTCTAAATTTAAAGACCGTGTATAGTATCGCCCAAAGATATACGGTAAAAAATCCTCCACGTCTTATTATATTCACCTTATCAACTGCCTCATTTCTTAAGCTTTGACCATCATTTCCGCAAAAGAGAGTAACTGAATTGCCTTCTTTTGCCCATCTTCTTGATAATTCGTGGATATATACCTCTGCCCCACCCGCCCAAAGATGCTTTGTGTCTCTCCAGTTAAACACCAGAACTCTCAAGCCTTTTTCCTTCACTTTATGCGTTGGGACAAAAAGACCTCCCAGATCCATTAGGTTTGAAACAACAATTAATGACTTATTTAAAAAACTCATAATTAAAAAAGTATTGACGACGCGTACTTTAAAGGTGTAACAATTGCTTTTTTAAATGCGGTTACTCCAAGGGTAATTACTTTTCGTTCAGCAATTCCTATGACAATTAGCGTCCCAGCAAGAAACGATAGAGATGCTCTTTCAGCTGATCCAATAAAAACAAATGGTCCTAAAAAGCCTTTCATAATTGAGACTTTCGGAAATCTAAAATCAGGCACAGGAAGTCTAAAGGCAGGTCGTGGTGCAACAGGTTCTGGAACTGCTATAGCAATCTTTTTCTGCTTGTTAAGCAAGTGCAGTCCATGAACCGTTTTCTCCCAATAGAATGGCTTAAATATTAATTGGTACAAAGCCATAAATCCGGCAATTGAAATCATCAGCCAATAAAAAGGAATAAGAAATGTGTATTTAATGAGTGAGTAATGCTCTCTTTTCATAACCCCAATCATGTAGTAGTACATGAAAAGAAAGTTCCCAAAAATGAGAGAAAACGCTGCCATGTAAAAAACTATTGCTGGATATAGTTTTTCAATTGTCGGACCAACATAGGCATAGAGTGTAAAATAAGCAATTGTAGCTATCCATAGCAACGGGTTAATGAGAATAAAAGCTATCTTTCCCCCAATAATAAGATGAAATATAGGGAAGTGAAGTCCACGCTTTTTTGCAAATGAAACGCTATCCCTTGTGTGAACAAGGTATGTTTGCATGTAACCCTTAATCCAACGAGAACGTTGCCTAATCCAATTTCCCCATTTACTGTTTGCCTCCTCAAGCGTTAGAGAGTCAATAATAGCTGTTTTGTACCCACCTTTAAATAGCCTCATTCCTAAATCTGCATCTTCAGTAACATTAAAAGGATCCCAGCCTTGAAGCTTATGCAGATCTGCTGTTCTAAAGTGATTTGATGTTCCTCCCAAAGGGATACTTGTATTGATTGACTGAAGACCAGTAAGTGTTATGTCAAACCACAAAGAATATTCTGCCGTAAAAAATCTTGTTAATAGATTTTGAGAAGGATTGTAGTAATTAAGCTTTGCCTGAAGACATACAACATTTCGGTCTGTTTTTTGGAAAGCAACATATGCTTTTTTCAATTGCATTGGCTCTGGCTTGTCCTCAGCATCAAAAATCACAAGATACTCCCCTTTTGCAAAAGAGAGACCATAGTTACATGCCTTTGGCTTCGTTTTTGGTTGAGAATTTGGCACGACAACTATACGTACATATGAAGGCAAATTCATCTCCTGGGCTGCAATAATGGAGTCTTTATCGTCTTCCTCTAAAAGGAGCATAACGTCAAGTTTCTTTTTAGGCCATGACAGAGCGGAAATATTTTCTACAAATTGTGGAATTATGTGAGCCTCCTTATACAAGGGGCACAAAATCGTGTAGACAGGTAATTTTGCGTCCTGAAGTTTTGAAAGCTCTTGCTTTGTGAACGATATTTCTTGAGGGAAATGCAAGCTCTTAAGAACCACAAAGAGATTGAACAAGGTGTCAGAAAAGTATATGAAGCTTAAAAAAGCCACAATAAATGATAGAGTTGCTATTGGGCTTAGTATCAATCCCATAACAGCAAGTTCTATAAGCAAAGCTATTGTGAATTTTTGACCAGAGGTAAATGTAATTACCGATGACTTACTGTGATGTAGCGTTGTGTGTGTTACATATTTCTTTCTCTTGTATCTAATTCCTGCCCCTCGCATAGTATTTTGCTTTTCTGGATGAACCAGGCGAGGATGGAGCTTTGCGAGTTTGAGATTAACTGCAGAAGTCCCAATTTCATATACGGTCTTAAATACACCAATTTTAGATTCTCCCTTTTTTCTTTTTGAAAAGGTTATATCGTGATTTGTAATTGAGAAACCGGCCTCACGAGCACTATGCAAGAACGCCAGATCAAAGGTCCAGGCAGACGATGGCTTGAAGTAAATTGTTCTTATAACCTCAGAAGTAAATACCTTGAGTCCAGACTGTATGTCGTGGTCAAGCCCAAACAAGAATTTCCCAAAACCAAATCTAAAGCCTCTACTTAAAGTTCTTCGAAGAAGATTATCTTTATATCTTCTTCTATTAGAACATACTATATCTGCCTCTCTTAGCTTAATCGTCATTTTTACAATTTCCTCAGGAGGATATTGAAGATCAGCATCTATGAGTGCTAAATTCGAATACTTAGCTTCTGAAAATCCTTCAAACAAAGAATACGCCTTACCCTGCTTTCCTTTTTTAAGGATATGTCGTACTGGATATACTGATGACAAGGCGTGAGTGATTGTAGCTGTCTTATCACTTGACCTATCATCTATTACAATAATTTCATATTTGAATTTTTCTTTACTTAAAGAAACGGAAAGCCTTTCAATAAGCTCCTTTATAGAACCCTGCTCATTGTAAGCGGGCACTATTATTGATATCTCTTTTTTAAATATTTTTTTCATAATCTACTTAGCGCACCTTGTGATACTTAATGAATTCATCAAGTGCATGGTTTGAGACACGATAATGCCCACCGAATTCCACAGCTTCTAATGATCCTTCCTTTATGTATTTATAAATAGTGAGGGCAGACAAACGAAGAAGCAGGGCAACCTCTTGCACCGTATAAAAATCTGATGTCGAAAAATATCCCATATAGTTTTACTACAAGTTGAGAATTATAACCAAGCTAGCCTAGGTTGTCAACTATAGGTTTAACTATTCCGAATTACTTTCATGTATTGTTAAGTAAGTTTAAGACATAATACCGACAGAATTATGCATGACATTAATGCACAAAACGTTACATTCGGGAAAGAAAACGCTGTATACTATTTACGTGTTGTTGTTAATTCTATTTTCCTTTATAGCGGGTTTTGTAACGATACTTTCCCCTTGTATTCTGCCAATTCTCCCCATCGTTCTTTCGGGCTCTTTAAATGGCGGACATAGAAGACCAATTGGCATAGTTGTTGGATTTGTACTTAGTTTTACTCTTTTTACGCTATTTTTATCTGCAATTGTTAAAGCAACCGGTTTGTCACCTGATCTTTTAAGAAGTGTGTCAGTAATAATTATTCTTTTCTTTGGAGCCGCCCTTCTTTTGCCAAATTTTCAAGTTCTTATGGAAAAACTTTTTACGCGTCTTGCCGGAAGCGTTAGCGGAAGGGTTAGCCAAGGAAGTGGGTTCTGGAGCGGTATACTTCTTGGATTGAGCCTGGGACTTGTTTGGACTCCCTGCGTTGGACCAATTATCGCATCTGTCATAACTCTTGCTGCAACAAGCAGTGTAAATGGAAGTGCTGTCCTTATTACTCTTTCGTACTCAATTGGTACTGCAATTCCTATGTTTGCAATAACATATGGCGGACGCAAGCTACTCCAAAAGATTCCTTGGCTACTTCGAAATACTGGTAATATTCAAAAAGTTTTTGGCGTTCTGATGATTCTAGTTGCTATTGGCATATTCTTTAATCTTGATAGAAAATTCCAAACAGCAGTTCTTGATAAACTGCCGCAATATGGAGCTGGCCTTACAAAGATTGAAGATAATCAGGCGGTCAAAGATCAACTTGAAAAAGTGAAAAGAGATAAGACCGTACTGGATATGGGCGCTAATATGGCATCAACAGCTCCAGACTTTACTGCCGGAGGAGATTGGTTCAACTCTAAGCCTTTGAGTATTCAAAGTCTCAAGGGAAAAGTTGTATTGGTGGATTTTTGGACATATACCTGCATCAATTGCATAAGGACACTACCATATCTTAAATCATGGTATTCAAAATACGAGAAGAACGGATTTGTAATAGTTGGTATACATACTCCTGAATTCGCATTCGAGAAAGACTCAAACAATGTAAAAGTGGCAATTGCAGACTTTCAAATTAAATATCCGGTCATGCAGGATAACGATTACGCTACGTGGGGTTCTTACAACAATCGTTACTGGCCTGCTCATTACTTAATTGATAAAAATGGAAAAATTCGATACACGCACTTTGGCGAAGGAGAATACGATAAAACAGAGGAAATGATCCAAAAACTTCTCAAAGAAACTGGTGCTGACGTCAGTGACAAGATCAACAACAAAGAGTACGAAATAGAAGCACGTACCCCGGAGACGTATTTAGGATATGCGCGGATGGAAGGCTTAGCTTCTCCTGAAAACCCATCTCATAATACAAAAACTGAATTTAGCATTCCAAAGACACTTTCTTCTAATTCTTTTGCTTTTGAGGGAGCTTGGACAATTGAGGAGGAAATGGCAATAGGAGAAGAAGGATCAGCTATTGAGTATAAATTCACAGCCAAAAATGTCTATTTAGTCATGAACCCCATTGGAAGTACGGCTAAAGCAACAGTATTTCTAGATGGTAAGCAAATTTCATCAAGCAGCAGTGGTAAAGATGTAATCGATGGTACGATTATTATAGATTCAAATAGATTATATGAGCTTGTAAAACTCCAAACCCCAGGAGAACACACCCTGAAAATAGAGATTGTTGAGGGAAAAGTCTCTGCCTACGCCTTCACCTTTGGATAAAATCCAAAGGCAAGCTCTGCTTACATTTGACTAAACTCTAGCCTCCTAAGTCACAGCTTTGAATGCCTGTCTTGCGCGGATCTTCAATTATTATGTCTTGCCAGTTATTAGCCAAACTTGAGTTCTCTTCCTGCATGCCGCTTTGCGCGGATGTATGAGAAATGAATGTAATGAAACGGTTCACGAAGTGAAAAAAGAGTGATAGGCGAGCCGATACATTCGCGGCGCAGTCCGTCTCTTTTAGTGGAATGAAATGAAATTTTGAATACGGGGAGCACAACGTGGCAGAGGCTTTGGATACTTTCCACGATCGGAAAGTATCAATAATTTAAATACTAAAGAATTCCTGTTTCGTTTTCAACCAAAAATCCTCTTGCCTCGTCAAAAATTTCACATCATTTTGATTCTCAAGCAAGAACTTAATTGCCTCCTCAAGATACAAAGTATTTTGAGAACCTTTCACAAGAATTATAGCGTCCTTAGGAAGCTCTTCTTTCATATGAAGCCCTGCCTGCACGGCATTCTTATACCACTCTACTTTTTTTGTTCTATTTTTTCGTCCAATATATCTTTTTACGATTGGCACTACATATTCCTGCGTAATAGAACCCACACAATACAATTGGTCAACTACTTCGGCTATTTTATGTGCTACCTCTTCATGCTCACCTCGAGCTTCATTTCCAAGTTCGCGCATATCTCCCATCAAAAAGACTGCGGCCCTACCTGTTCTCTTCTTTAGATCCAGTAATAAGTCTAGAAAAGAAAGGACGGTGCTTTTAGATGAGTTGTATGAAGAGTCTATTATTAAAGACCCTTTTATGCCTGAGAATACACTTGATCTACCTTTTGGAATAGTGAAATTTTTAGTTAATGATTCAATAATTTGCGTATACTTAAGACCTAAAGCGTGTGCAGCCAAGATCACAGCTCCAAATGATTCCTTTGAAGCAGGGGGCAGTATCATTCCGGGAAATGCTACCTCAAGGACTCTTTCTCCTTTGCTTGTGGTTACTCCATAGGTAAATTTCGTTTTCTTTGTTGTAATTTGATAATCAAGATAATAAATACTATTTGTTTTGCCCTGTCCAAAGGTCAAAAGAATCACTGACTCTTTTTTGGCTTTAGGATCTATTTTTGACTTAAGTCGTGCATCATCATTATTGTATATCCCTACTTTTGTATACCCATTTGTAATTATTTTGCTATCTTCCTCAGCAATTTTTCCAAGAATGAAATCCAATGTGTCCTTTGTATGTTTTTTAAGAACTTTCTCAAATTGCTGTGTGTGAGTTGCCGTAGCATTAAGATCAATAGCCATATCTGGCTTTACTATAGTCAGGAGATATGTCATATTTTTTGGTGGATAAGGATCATCAATACCCATTTCGACAATTAGATACTGGGTATTCTTAAGGCTGTTAATTTGTCTTGGAGCTTTTAGAAGAACTGTTAGCCAATTTTTGTTATTAAAACCTTCAATGGTTATTCCTAAAATTCCTAAAGGAACCCCGGTTTCTGAATTTCCTGATACAACTTTTACAGTAAAATGATCCTTCAAAACTGCATGAAGAGCATTTCTTGTGGAGGATTTTCCAACAGACCCAGCAACACCAATTATATATGGTCTATGAATCTTGAGGGCTATTCGTGCCCAAAAACGAAGGTAAAATAATACCGCCCAAACTAGAAGTTCGCGCATAAGTGTATTTTAGCACAGACCTGCATTGCATATTGACTGATGCCTACTTACTAATATATATTGTTATTCTATGGACGACAAAACTCTTGAAACCCCCGAAGTAGTTGAAGGACAACTAGAAGAAATGTCAGATTCAGATACCGTTGACTCCCCTGAATCAACAGAAGTTGCAGTAAGCTCAGAACCTCAATCTCAAGCAGAACTTGTAGTTAGTCTTACCAACCTTATTAATGCAAATCTTAATGAAATTCAGAATTTAGAAAAGGAAATGTCCAAGCACAAAGAGATGGTTGATAATGTGCTTGCAAATGATGAGACATACATAAAGCATGCAGAAGCTGCAAAAGAAGCATCAAGAATTAAAGGTAATACTAAAAAAGAAATATTTAAAAGACCTGATGTTAAGCATGTTGTTGAAAAGCTTACAGAACTTAAGGATGAAGTTAGTGCAACAAAGGAAGAACTCTCAAATTACATTCAGGAATACGCTTCTGCTTCTGGACAGAATTATTTCGAATCCGAGGATGGAACAATTCAAGAAATTGTATACGTAGCAAAACTCCGAAGAAAAGCCGCATAGTCTTTGACCCCTATTTTAGAATAAGGTAAATTATTTTTTCCCAAAAAAATACCGCAGAAGCCTGAATATCGTTCTGAGGTTCACCAGCGTGCAGAGCACTCTGTCTTTCAGAACAGTTTCGCTGAATTACTTCAGCACAATATCCAAACAATCTGCGGTATCGGGTTAAGAAGAAATTAAGCTAAGCTTAATTTCTGTCCCAACCTCCTCCTCCACCTCCGCGTCTATCGTCTCTTCCTCCGCCTCTTCTATCAAATCCGCCTCCTCCGCCTCTATTTCCTCCTCCGAAGCCTCCACCTTGTGGACGCTCTTCACGAGGTCTAGCGACTGAAACGAAAATAGTTCGATCACCCATAGCTGATTTATCAAGAGCAGTTATTGACTCTAAAGCCTTAGCGTCGTCTTCGAGTTCAATGAACCCAAATCCTTTGCTTCTGCCTGAATCTCTATCAGTAATTATAGTTGCTGAAAGAACTGTTCCGTAATCTGCGAATAAGTTTTTAAGATCGTCTTCTGTTGTTGTGTAAGGTAAATTTCCAATGTAAAGTTTTGTCATGTAATGTTCACCACCTTTCTTTCTGAAGATTTATATATAGTATGTGTGTCAATAGT
>CAZEEU010000008.1:0-23302 GCA_964511305.1 uncultured Gammaproteobacteria bacterium
TCAAAAATGCCCCAATTTCGCGATTAATACTCCTGAGCAGATCATTCTGTGCTTGGCGGCCAACCCTAGTCACAGAAAGCGGAATATTAACAGCTGGGCGTCTTCCCTCGTAATAGATATTGCTATCAAAGAAAATGTGGCCATCAGTCATGGACATAAGGTTTGTTGTTATGTATCCAGTTAGATCCCCTTCGACCACTTCGGCTACTGGTAGAACAGTAATTGCTGCCTCACGTCCATCCTCAAGCACAAAATTACCAGCTCTTTCCATGATTCTTGCATGAGTATGGAATATATCTCCAGGATATGAGTCTCTACCTGGAAATCTCTTAGCCAAAAGCGAAATTTCAAGATAAGCACGAGCATGAGTTGAAAGGTCATCAAGCACAACTAATACATCCCGTCCTTGATCTCTAAAGTACTCAGCTATTGTTATCGCACTGTATGGGGTTGTGTATATGAGGCTGGGCGAGTCATATGGAGTAGTTGCAACAATGATTGATGAATCTCTTATTCCCTCTTCTGCCAGAAAATCCTCTACCTTTTTAATATCGCTCTTTCTTTTAGCAATTCCAGCGTATATTGCAATTGCCCCAAGTCTTACTTGATTCTTGATTGTTGAAAGAAGAAATGAAGTCTTTCCGGACTTACGATCTCCAAGTATCAACTCTTTTTGGCCGAGGCCCAAAGGCACCATTGTGTCAATTATTGATACCCCAGTCAAAAATGGCTTTTTAATACGTGCTCTGTGGGAAAGCCCAAGGGGCGGAACATCAATTTCTCGTGCTTTTGACAGGACAAGAGGAGGTGATTCTTGAGAGATAGGATTTCCAAGAGGATCAATCATATTCCCCAATAGCTCTTCGCCAACAGGTACCGCTATAAATTTATCAAGTCTAATAATTTTTGTGCCTGCTTTGACAGCATTCTTTGAAAACACGAGAATCTCAACCTCCTCCTTCTCCATCAAAAAGACCTCGCCGATCTCGCCAGTTTCAAAAAGTACCATTTCAGACAGTCTTGCACCAGGAAGTCCATTTGCAACTACGATAGGGTGTCTAACCGTCTGGACGACCCCAAATTCTCCATTTTCAATCATCATTTTATTAAAGTCCATCTTGCTTCTCCTTTCTTTTCTCAAAATACCTTCTAAATGAATACTCTCCAACTCTTCCGTTACCCTCAACAACAGCTCCACCAATTAATGACTTATCTATTTTTAATTCAACAAGTACAGGTAAACCTGTTACCTCTCTTGCTTTTGCTGTAATGCCTGATGCAATTTGTTGATCAACCTGAAATGGAACAGTAAGAGTTATGACAGGTAAACCTGCTACTTCTTGCCTGAGTCTCTTGCTTTGAACAAATAACGCGTCCGAACCCTCACCGCTCTGAGTAAGATAAGAGCACACGAATTCAGCCAATGGGCTTTGTAACTTCTCTGCGATGAAATTTTTCACGATGAATTGGGAATTGAATATAATTTGGTCAAATTGATCCAAAAATTGCGTCAGTGAATCACGTTCAAAAGTGGTTGCTATTACGTCTTTTATGCTATTCATATAACCCCCTCCTGTCTTGCTTTATCTAAGGCTTTTGAAATCAGCATTTCTTGCTCATGACTAGATAATGCTTGTCCCAGAACCTCTTGCGCTGCACTTTCTATTATGTCCTTAACCTTACGATTAAATAAAGCTAATTCTTCCTCTTTATATTTTGTTATTTTCTGCTGCACACGATCAAGCTCATTTACCCTCATTTGCTGAAGATTTTTGTCGGTTGTTACCTGTTGTTCTTCAGCAAAAGCTTGCAACTTTTGAGCTTGGTCTACCTGAAATTTGTCTAATGACTCCAAAAGCCCTTTTATCCGAGACACATACTGAACTTTTATTTTTTCGGATAAAGTGCCAAGCTCAATTTCAAAATCCGTTGCCGGCTGAATAGCTAAAGTCGTATCGATTCCTTTTTTTCCCAGCACCTGCTCAAGCTCAAAAATTAAATCGTGTGCAATCTTTTCACTTTGGGCAAGAATTGCTGTCGCTCGCCTATGGGCATCTGCAAGTTCTTCTTTAACCCTAGCCTCATCTTTGGTAATTTCTTCCTCATGCATCTTTTTCTCTTCAATCTCAAGCTTGTGCTCTTCCCGCACTTCTCGCCTCACCACTGAAAAGTAATACGCAACGGCCCCAGCAAAAATGAGGCTAACAATTAAAAATAGTAATGCAAAATTCATAATCTTTTTAAAGTCTGATAATTAAAAACGCCATTCCAAAACCTGCTGCAATAATTGATAACGTAATCAGAACATTAAGAATTATTCCAATCTGTATCATTTTCCCAGCCAGCGGATTTCTACCCAAAGCTTCGACACCTGTATTTGCTACTCTCCCAAATGAAATTACTCCAAGGACAAAAGATATGAGAATCACAACACCTGCAACGACGTATTTAAATACAGCTGAAGGTGACTCATATGAAGCAAGAATGCTTAGATTAAGGATATCTTTGAGGTTACTTGCTGTTTTTTCACTTGAGTACGAATAATGCAGATTGAGGGCAATATTAATCGAACCAATGGATTTTTTGTCCTTAGCTGCAAATGGCTCTAAAGCCCGCCCAATAACATACCCTGTCTGCTTTGCCTTCATCCCAGCTCCAGGAATGACAGATGAAGCTATAAAGTCACCCTCTTTTATGTCTCCGTTAATTGAGGTGACATTTACCTCAACGTTACCCGATGTAACAACGGGGTATGTGCCCTTCTCTCCAGTCTGAAGATTTAAAGATACAGCGGGCTTTGTTGAGACAACTCCAATAACCAATGGGTCGTATGGGGATTTACTCAAGAAATATCCCGTGCTTGTTGATGATATAATGTCACCGTTTTGGACATTATCACCCTCAATCGGGACATAATTCGCAATTCCTAGAGATATATTTTGCTCTTGTTGTGCAAATGCTGGAGAAACTAAGCCACTAAATAGCACGCAAAAAAGACCTAACACGGACAGTATTTTAGGCATATCTTAAGTATAGGATTCGGGAAATTCTGATGTCAACGAAAGGAAAAAATTTTGAACCTAAATTTTTTTCACATTAATTAGGAAGAAGCACTCAGCGAAAATATTTTACAAAATTAAAAAATTGGAGAATGCTTAGAGGCCCTTTTGTTGAATACCTAACAAATATAGTACTGCTTCTTTTTTGTATCGACGATCGCCTCTGGAATTGATCCTAATTGCTGGGAGCTTTCCTCTTTTTCCCCAGCGCTTAATTGTGAGCGGGCTTACGCGTAAAAGTTCTGCTACTTCGCGGACGGTGAGTAGATCTGGAAGGTTCTCTATTGATATGTTTTGATTAGCCATCTTCTGCCTTAAAATGAATAGCTCTGACATTCATTGAGCTAGTCAAAGACTAGCTTTATTGATTGTTTTACTATCAAATCTATATTCAGAGTACCAAAGACTATCATATCGTGTCAATACCCTAAAAGACTAAAAATTTATTCTGATATACTTTGATTATGTCATCAGAAGATATTCTTAAATTAATTGGAAAAGACAAGACAATGATGCAGGCAATACAACTGGTAAGCACGCTAAATTTACCTGATTGGTGGATAGGAGGTGGCTTTATACGAAGTAAAGTTTGGGATCATCTGCATGGTTATACAACCCCAACTCCACTTCCAGATGTAGATGTTATTTACTTCGACCCCAATGATTTTCCGGGAGAAGACGCAGGAACTTATAGCACAAAAGTAGAAACTAAATATGAAAAGCTTCTTTCTATCCGCATGCCAAAAGTCAACTGGTCTGTGACAAATCAGGCTAGAATGCATGTATTCCATAATTGTCCACCCTACAAAGACTGCGTTGATGCTTTGAAAGACTGGGTAGAAACAGCAACTTGCGTGGCTATTAAAAAAGATAAAAACAACAACCTCATATTGGCCGCTCCACACGGAATAAATGATCTGGTAAATTGTGTGTTGCGCCCTGCAAGTTTTCAGTCTGAGAGGATAAAAGAATTTAGAAGAAGAATCGAAAGTAAGCAGTGGCTTGAAAAATGGCCGAAGCTACAAATCATTGAAAAGCCAATCACTTCTTAACTTTTTCAGAAATAACTTTTGCAACAAAAATCGGTAAAGCGACTTGTCTTTTTATTCTCCATGGTTGTCTAACCAATCTAAAAGCCCACTCCATCCCTACCGATCTAACAGCACGAGGTGCTCTTCCAACTTTTCCGGAAATATAATCAAAAGCCCCTCCCACTCCCATTGCAGCAGTGACTGGTATATTTGCCAAATTGTTTGCAATCCACTCCTCTTGTCTTGGAAAACCAAAAGCAACGAAAAGAATATCGATGTGATTTTTTTGGTGGTTAGTGGTTGGTGTTTGGTGGTTGGATAAAGGGGTGGCTAGCGGAGAGGGATCCCGTCGAGCACCCGCAGCAGAATGCGAGGATGTCGGACGGGAAGGGGACAGGACCCCGTCGCTGGCAGGACCCGCTTTTTCACCGTCCCACTCTTCAGCAACTAAATTTACTCTAAGATCTGGATACATTTTGACCAAGCACTTGGCAGTCTTCTCTGCTACTCCCTCTCTGCCCCCTAAAAGGCCTATGGACAAGCCCACTCTTGCACATTCCTTACATATATCTAACATGAAGTCTATACCAGCAATACGCTCCTTAATCTCTTTTTTCAATATATTACCGGCCACAAGCACGCCAATGCCATCAGGTAGGCTGACCGCAGCATTATTGAGCACCTTTTGAAATGAGTTAGAGGTAGATGCATGCGTAAGGATCTCGGGATTTGGAGTTACTATATAGAATTTTTCCCTTGATGATTTAAGTCTTGTAATAATAAATTCGAGTATTTCTACTTTGGAAGCAGTTGTAATAGAAGTTCCTAAGATTTTTACGGAAGGCAGTTTGGTATTCATACTATAATACGTATTATACTCCGCTATTTGTTACTCGCAAATTCCTTTTTGTGCACATTTTTTATACTAGATAATAGGCTTTATTGTCAGTCTAAATTACAATTTTTTATTTTTAGTTTTCGGTTCTTCGTTCTAAGTTTTTTACTTTCCTATATGATGCTGTTCAAACTTGCTGATTGTTTCTATTGTGAAAATAAGTTAAGAAAATCATTTTTTCACAGTTAGATTCTCACCTACAACTGTCAAATCAGTATATCTTATAATTAATCCCCTCCATCATTAATCCTTATCTTTAATCATTAATCTTTAATCGATCAATATTCATTCCTGTTAATGCTTTTTTTGTACAGTTCTAAATTCTCCAAAGCAACGCCGGTTCCTCTTACCACACAGTATAACGGATCTTCCGCAATATATGCAGGAACTCCAGTTTCGCGAGTAATATATTTATCAAGATTACGAAGTAATGTTGTGCCGCCAGATAGAACAATTCCTTTATCAATAATGTCAGATGCCAATTCGGGAGGTGTCATTTCGAAGGTTTCACGAATTGCCATGATCATGGCTTTTATAACGGGTTGTATCGCTTCGTTAATTTCAAATTCGGTTACTTCTACTGTGCGAGGTAGTCCAGTAAGACTATCTCGTCCTTTAACTTCCATCTTCTTCGTAGAGCTTTGTGCTGGTATAGCATTGGCCATTGTGATTTTTATTTCCTCTGCAGTCTGCTCTCCAACCATCAGATTAAATTTCTTTTTAACATAACTACTGATAGACTCTTCCACTTTGTCTCCAGCTATCCTTATAGACTTATGGACTACAACTCCTCCTAAGGAAATGACTGCAACATCTGAAGTCCCACCACCACTATCAAGGATCATATGCCCATTTGGCTGAGCAATAGGTATTTTAGCGCCAATAGCAGCAGCTAGAGGCTCTTCAATAAGATACACAGAGCGTGCTCCAGCAGACATAGTCGCATCCAATACAGCTCTTTTTTCAACCTGTGTTATGCCAGATGGAATACAAACCATAACTTCAGGCTTCAGAAATCTATTTTTGCCGGCAACTTTTTCTATAAAATAGGAAAGCATTGCCTCAGTTATCATGTAGTCAGCAATAACACCATCTTTGAGGGGACGGGTCGCAACAATATTTCCAGGTGTACGACCAAGCATTTCTTTAGCCTCGGTACCTACAGCAACTACTTTATTATCGTCTGCCCGCACTGCAACAACAGTAGGCTCATTTAATACAACTCCTTGACCAGCAAGATAAACAAGTGTATTTGCAGTGCCTAAATCTATACCAATTCGTTTGGAAAACATAAATATATCTAAAGATATAGTTTCTATATCATTTACAGCTAATATATCAAATATACCAGAAAGGCCTTGCTTGCACCATACGTCAAAAGCGTATAATATGTGAATATTGACCTTGCCCTTATGCAGAAAAAAGCCCTTTTCACTACACTATTTGTTATTCTTACGGTAAGCGTCGTTGCATATGGATTTATCCTCTATGGCAAAGGCTACCGCCTCAATTTACACGGAGATGGAAATAAAATTCTTGCAGGAACCGGTCTTCTTGTGCTTACAAGTACCCCAAATGGAGCTAAAGTATATATTGATGACAACCTCACGACAGCAACTGATGACACAATTAACCTTCCTCCTGGAGAATATGATGTAAAAATTGAAAAAGATGGGTACTACCCATGGAAGAAGCATGTCCTCCTTAAAGAAGAAGCAGTAACCAAAACAGATGCGGTTCTTTTCCCGGTAGCACCAAAACTTGAGGCAACAACCCTCACGGGCGCAGTTAACCCAGTTGTTGATCCCTCAGGAGGGCTTATTGGCTATAAAGTTAGTTCCTCCTCCGCAGACAATAATGGTATCTATGTTTTCAATCTTGGGAACCGCTTTATTCCATTTGGAGCATCGGCAAGACAAATAGCAACTGACAAATTCGATAGCTTCTCTACTTCAAGCTTTGAATTCTCCCCAGATGGACGCGAGATGCTTTCAACAATATCAGATGCAAGATCAGAACGAATATACCTGCTCAAGACTGATGCAATGAATACAGAGCCTCAAAACGTGACCCTAACAGTAGACCAGATACGCAAACAATGGACGGTTACTCAACAACAACTAGATGAAAAATTTGCTACTACCCTACCAGTGCCATCGCGTAAATTTATCCTAGATAACTTCTCAAAAAGAAAGCTTTCACCTGAAGGTGACAAGATATTTTACGTCGCCTCTCAAAGCGCAACAATGCCAAACTTCATAAATCCTGCTCTACCTTCAACAAATTCAACGAAGGAAACCAGAGATATTAAGGCTGGAAGTGCATATGTATACCAAATAAAAGAAGACAAGAATTACCTTCTCTACCAACCTCTTGAAGGTGAAATCTTACCTGATTTTGTTTGGCATCCGTCGAGTGCTCATATGGTATTTATTCAAAATAAAAGGATCTTCTCTCTTGAATATGATGGAGGTAACAAAACAACTCTGTATGCAGGGCCATTTGATCCTTCTTTCTTATATACCTGGCCTGATGGATCTGGGCTCATAATACTTACTAACTTCAATGATGAAACCGTTCCTGGAAATCTTTACAAAGTAGGACTTAGATAGAAATAGCTTTGGCTACAATAGAGGAAAGATCCGGGGCGGCCAGCTAAGCTGGCACACCCCGGATGAACAGGTCAGTCCTCTACGGACTGGGTTTCAGGGTTGACAATGACAGTCTTCCCTTGCAGGTCGCGGGAAAGATCCCGCGCGCGTTCCAGATTTGCCTGGGCGACTGCGGCTCGAACGTGGGCACCTGACGACAAGAAGTCGCCAAGCTCCGAAGGTTGAGCTGCTACGAAGGCCGCAGCAAGAACCATGTCCTTGACGGCCTCCCCCATTTCGCCTTCTGCAAGCCTCACAAGCGAATTTTCGTTGATCTCAACCAAAACCTTCTCCTGTCTCCTGGCTTGAAGCCGGTACTAAGTTACGCTGGCCGTTACAGCCGGCGTGGGCGTGGGTACGAGATTCTCGCACAGGGTTATGGGCGTTTTGTTGCCCTTGGTCTTCTGCCAAGTCTGGTCACTGACGACAAGCGTCAGGACACTGTTGGCAGTCTTCTCGAGCTCCGAGCACTTCCGCGGGTTGTTACCCGAAGATGTCAAAAGGGTCGACTTGACCCTTCGAAGCTGAGAGTACGGATCGCCACCGAGCGAAGCTGCCTGCTCGGCAGTGAGACGCATGGTGATCATGGTTACTTGCCCCTCGAGAACGAACAGTTGTTGGTCGTTGAAAACGACCTTTATGCTGCATCCATTATCGTCGGTGCATGTTGAGTCATCCTTTTGGGAAGACCTAGGGAAGAAGGCAAGCAGCGCGAATAGAACTCCTATCGCGATGACTGCCACGACGGCGGGGTCAATCTTTTTCATCGCTCATCTCCCAAAGCGATTGTTGAGAGGTGTCACCCTCTCAGGGAAAAAGTTGATTGGTGTGGGGCTGACCCCACTGAGACTGGCTGAGGATTTGCAATAGATGAATCATGAATACGGTTGCCCCGTAAATAGCACCTGCAACGCAGGCAACTACTAGGGCTATCGCCGCTCTCATCGAATCATCTATCATAGGACGTCACTGTAGGTGTTGGGTCTGGGGTTTCCGAGTACGAAAAGTGTCGGTTAGACCAGACAACTCCCACAGCGCCAACCACCACGAGTATCAAGAACAATACGAGCATGATCTTGCGATCGCGTTCGCGTTCGTGACGATATGGTGGGTAAACGTAATCGTCCACAAGAACTCCTCTCTTTATCTAGAACTGACCTGTTATTAAAGTGCTATTCTGCCGGGGCACCCCGGCATGCAAAAAACAACCGGTTAGTCCTGACAAATGGCTTAAATTATACCATTTTATAAGCCCTTTGTCAAAAACTATGAGATGTTTTTTCCTATATTTTGAGGTTATAATTAGTAAAAAATTTCTTACAATCTGCTACTCTTCCAACTAATGGCAAAATCCTGCTAAACTAAATGCATGAAGCGTGTTTTGGCACTTTTTATTTGCTGTGGATTAGTATTTTTACTGACACAGCATGGACTTGCCCAAACTCTTCTTCCCCAATTTGCAAAAAATGCAGGCGTTACTATTGGAGCAAGTGTAGGCTCTGCCCGACTCTCAATAAGTGGCTACCAATCTCCCTTCTCATCCATAATCATAAAAACCAAAAGCGATGTCTTTGTTACCTCAACAACCGCTGATACAAAAGGCTACTTTTCTGTATCAAACACATTGATCAATGCATCAATATTAGAGTACTGCTTTCAAGCCGTAGACTTTAAAAGAGTCGGGTTATCCGAATCTTGCGTTACTATTCCAGGACCTATCACAGGAAGTGCGACATATTCTGACGTTTTTCTTCCACCAACAATTGGTCTTGAATCCAAAACAATAAATGCAGGAGAAGATGGAGTAATTTTTGGCTATACCATGCCAGGCGCTACTGTTACGCTCAAAATCAACGAAACTGTAATCACAGCTGAAGCAGACGCATCCGGATACTACTCCTATATATATGAAAATGTACCCGAAGGAACATTTACCATAACTGCTTCTGCAACCCTGAATGGCAAATCATCCTTAGAACCCACAAATCAGGTTATATTAAAAGCACGCTCCATTCCAGAACAATTGCTAGACACGGGTGAAAAAGTTAAGGAGAGCATCAAAAAGAATACTCCGGTGCCCTTTGAAATTTGGCCCTTCATATTACTTGCTCTTGGATTCTTGGTTGCAATTGGAATATTGCTATATAAGCTCAAATTCAAACCAATCATGATGTTAATTGACTTCTTCAGACGTAAAAAGAAAATGCATCATGATTGGTTCTTAGACAAGTGGTGAATTTAATCTTGCTTCGCGAAGCTCAAATTCAAACCAATCATGATGTTAATTGACTTCTTCAGACGTAAAAAGAAAATGCATCATGATTGGTTCTTAGACAAGTGGTGAGATAAATTTGACTTCTATGAGTAATTAAGTCTTTAATTAAAGTAGCAACAACTCGCATATGAGTTATTTGTCTATTTTTAGCCTCAAAAAGGTAGTTATTTTCCATGCTTTTGTGGTATGTCTCTTTTTTGTGGCTTCCGGACAGGCCCATGCAGCAACGCTAGGTTCTGCAAGCGGAACTCTTACCACATCACGTCCCTCCCCTTCAAGTCCACTTAGCGCCAACGCTGCCGCAAGTTCAGGACTGCTGTCAATATTCAACAACGGGTCTCACTTTTTAGCTTCAGATTCAGCAAAGATCATCCGAGATACTCCAACTCACACGGGCACATTAATACTTAATAGCAATTTAAATGTTGCTTCTCAATCTGCTGGTTTTACCACCGTGTACTTGACCAATAGTACAACTAATTTTTCAGGAGCAGGAGCTGACGTTCTCTTCTCTCCGATTACTGCCATGCATAAGATTGCTTTCACAACTCAAACTACAATCCCAATTGGAGGAAGAATTGTTATAACGTTTCCTGGAACAGGTGATAATTCTGCTTCACCTTCAGCTTCAGGCTTTGCTTTCAACAACCTAACTGCTGGCAATGTTCAGGCTAATTTCTCGAGCGGCAGCTCAACATGTACTATGTCAATAACCGCCCCCACAATAACCTGTACGGTTGCCACAGCACAAATTGCTGGCGGCACATTAGTCACCATACTCATCGGCTGTTCTGCTCAGACTGGTGGCAATTGCACTACCCAAGTCCCAACCCTAATAAATCCGACCAAGAGCAACCAGTCTGAGGGAGTTGCTGAAGTATGGAGAGTTGGCATTCAAACGCAAGATAATAGTGGAACTCCGGTAAATCTTGATGACGCGCGGATTGCGCTTGCCACAGTTGAATCAGTCACAGTAAGAGCAACCGTTGATCCAAGCCTGTCATTTAGCATTGCAGGTGTTGCCAATGGGGTTACTTTGAATGCAGTACCGAGCGTAAATGGCTGTACACAACTCGATACAACCAATACCGGTATCTCCTCAAGCGCTGTCGAGGTTGGCCTTGGAAGCCTATCTGTCCCCCCACCAATTAATACTCGTGTTGGAAATATTGCTGCTCAGAGTCTAATAGTAGCAACAAATACAGGTACCGGCTACTCAATTACAGCAACCTCGTCTGGACCGCTCAAGAACCCTTCAACTGGCTTTTTTCTTAATACTGCTCTTACTCCTCAAGCATTTCCTACCACAAGTAATTACTTTGGCCTTCACGCTTGTGGGGAAGACACAGATCAGACCCAATGGAGCTCAAATTCGGTACAAGCTTGCAACACGTACGTTACGGGCTCATCGGCACCGATATGTTTATATTCATGGCCAACAACAACAAGCCCAGTACTTATTGCACAACGTGCAAGTGGACCTGTAGGGGTTGGTTCTGCATGCAATTCCACTGGTTGTGGCCAAAATGTCGTGTCATACGCAGCAACGCAAGATGTTTCTATACCACCTGGAAATTACACAACTGTTGTTACGTATGTAGCAACACCTTCTTTTTAAATAAATAGAATAAAGAATAGAGAATTATGTATTAAGAATTCCTTAATACTTGACTCTGGATTCTTAATTCTCAATAGTTAATACTAAATATATGTCTACTGCTCGTAAATGTAAAACAAAATACTTAGTAAAGTCAGCTTTTATATATATGACTGTGAGTGCTGGCCTCATTTTTGGAGCAAAGTTGATATTTGCGCAAGAAACGACTCGATCAATAACCATTGTTCCGCCAGCAAATGAATTCAAGGTAAATCCAGGAGACAAGCAGGAAGGCACCCTCAAAGTGGTAAATAATAGCAATGGCCCACTTACTTTTTCAGCAGTAGTTAGAGATTTTATTGTTGACGATACCATAGGCACCCCAAAACTTTTGGCAGATGATACCTTATCTAAGAAATATTCAGCCGCTTCATGGATCGCGGTAAGCCCAAGCTCTTTTACTGTTCCTGCCGGTAAGACGCAAATACTCAACTATTACCTACAAGTACCAATAAATGCCCGTCCAGGCGGTCATTACGCAGGAGTTGTATATGAGCCACAAGAACTACTTGGAGTAAAAGGTACAGGTACCGGAGTTCAAACTCATCTTGGAACGTTATACTACGTCAGAGTAAGTGGAGATATCGTTGAAAATGCTACGGTAAGAAAATTTGAACCTTCCCACAAATTCCTCGAATATGGACCTGCAACCATTCTTACCCAGATATACAATGGTTCTGACTCTCATATTCGACCTCAAGGCCAGCTGCAAATTAAAAATTTAATAGGCCAACCTATTTATTCCGTAAAGTTAGAAGAGCACAATATTTTTCCTGAAGCTGCACGAGACTTTACAACAAAGATTGGTAAAAAATTGATGTTTGGAATCTATACAGTTGAGCTACAAGCAACATACGGCACAAATAACAACCTTACGCTTTTTGGAAGCACTAACTTTATCGTATTTCCCTGGAAAATTGCTGTCGTAGCTGTACTTGCGATTGCAGTAGCAATACTACTTTACATATTTATCAAAAAGAGGAAGAAAGGATCAACGCAAATCCCTCCCGTAGTACAACAACCTCCCGTCCAACCTCAAGGCCCACTAGCCTAATTGACTTTGAAAGATCGCTCTGCGTTAAATATATATATGATCAAAGCTCTAGGGCATGTTTTTTTTGCTGTGGTTTTCCTGTTTATAGTGCTTCCCATGAGCAGAATTTATGCTGCGGATCTATCAAATGCTAGTGCTACTCTTTCAACCTCACGCCCCTCTCCATCGTCTCCTCTTAGTTCTAATGCATCATCAAGTGATAGCACCATTGATATTTTTGCGAATGGATCTCGGTTTCTTGCCTCAGATTCGGCAAAAATAATTAGAACAGCAGCAAATACTATAATTTCTAATGGTATATCAGTAGCTTCGCAATCTGCCGCCCTCACCGCGGTGTACCTTAATAATACTGTAGGCTCAAATGCAGTTGCAGGTACTGATGTATTCTTTAGCCCCATAACTGCAATGCACACCATAACATTTGCTCCTGCAACTAATATCCCAGTTGGAGGAACAATAGTTATAAGCTACCCCGGAGCTGCCGACAATTCTGCCTCACCCTCTGCTACAACGTTTGCATTTAATAATTTGAGCTCCAGCAATATCCAAGCTAATTTTTCTACTGGTTCATCTGTATGCACTTTTGGGGTGAGTTCGCCCAATATAAGCTGCACAGTAAGTGGCGCCGACATAAATCCAGGTACTATTGTTACTATTTTGATTGGTTGCTCTGCTCAGTCCAGCGGCACGTGCACTACTCAAGTGCCAACTCTTATCAATCCAACAAAAAGTAACCAAACCGCAGGAAATGCGGATATTTGGAAAGTGAGGATAAGAACTACTGACGGCGTAAGCGACCTAGACCTCTCTACTTTGAGCCTAGCTACTATTGAATCGGTAGTTGTACGAGCTGATATAGACCCCTCCCTAAGCTTTACCATCTCAGGCATTAGCACCGGAACAGCGGTTAATACTGGCAATGCTGTTGGCTGTCTGCAAAGTGAAACAACCAATAGTGGCCTAAATTCAACTGCTACTGAAGTCAATCTTGGCACGCTCACCAATTCCCCCTCGGGGAACAATTCAAAAGTAGGCAATATATCAGCACAACTCTTATCTGTTTCTACAAACTCAGGAAACGGATATGTTATAACTGCAACTTCATCGGGACATCTTAGAAATTCGTCTACCGGATACTTCTTAAATGACCTTCTTACTCCTACAGAATTTCCTTCAAATGGTTCTCATTACTATGGTTTTCATGCCTGTGGGCTTGATACTTACAATTCAGATATCGGGACAACGTTCTGGAATACAACAGCAAGTGACACCAATTGCAATTCTTACAACCAAGGCTCAACAGGCAACATTTGTAAATACGGCTGGCCAACAGCCACCTCATCAATAACAATTGCATCAGATGATACAGGTCCGATCGGAAATGCCATAGTTGCCGGTAGTGGCTTAACAAGCATGAGCTATGCAGCAGGAGCAGATCCAAGCCTACCTCCAGGCTCATATAGTACTATTGTTACATACGTTGCTACGCCATCCTTCTGATTAGCAATGCAAGCTTCTAAAAAATAACCTCAGAATATAAATACTATAAGCTTGTAATTTATGGTATAATATAACCCTACGTTCGAAAGGATGTAGGATCAAAATTATCCTGAGTGCATGCTTAGGTACGAAATTGGGAGGTCCACCTCCCACAAGACTTGACCTATGGAGGGTTAAGATGAAGGCAGCTCGTGTTTGGATAACAATCGCTACCGCATTGGTTATGGCAGCCGGCCTTGGAGGCTCATTGCCTCTTCTGGCCGATACCCAACCTCGACAATACATCGTTGTCGAGAAGCCAACGACCAACCAGACACCAGAACCTCCATTTCTCGTCATTTACGCAACGCCCAAAGCGATGCCAAATCCAACCCCAACGGCTGGAATGACGAATTAGTCGTACCGCCCGCAAGGGCCAACTCAGGATTACGTGCGGGGGATATCATCCCTCAATTACTTGAACCGGCGCCATTACATGCTCCGGGAATGGTGATTGCGGCTTTCTCCCGCACTTTTCCTAAAATAACTGAGAATTAGTTAAGTCTTGAGGGAGCAGCTTGTGCTTGGTGAGGAATTTCTTGCTTCAAAGGTAATTTAACAAACATACTTGTACCCTTCCCTACTTCAGATTCAATTCTTATCTGACCTCCATGTTCTGTCACAATATCTTTTGTAATATACAATCCCAACCCAGTGCCTTTTGCCTTCTTAAAGAAGTTTCCTTGAGCAAAGGGTTGAAATAGGCTTTTTATCAGATCTTGATCAATTCCTATTCCATGGTCCTTGACCTCAATTTCAACAAATTCGCCAACAATTCTACTAAATACATCAATGACAGTATGCTCATCACTATATTTAATAGAATTAGATATCAAATTCGTCACTACTTGGCCTATTCTGAGTGGGTCTAAGAAGACATGGGGTATCTTAGTGTCTAGATGCTTTTCGATCAAAATAGACCTATTCTGCGCGATGTAGGACAATTCTGATACCACTTTCTCAATCACTTCATTGATATCTGACTCTGACTTGTGGACAAGGAGTTTTCCGGCGTCAATTCTTGCGGTGTCAAGCATTTCATCAATCTCTCCCAGCAGTCTTTCTGAGGAATTTCTAACAATAAGTCTCATCTTAACCTTATCATCCTCTTCTGTCTTTGGGTCAAGCAATAGATCTGCTGCTCCTTTTATAGCTGTAAGAGGTGCCCTGAGCTCATGGACCATCATATTTGTAAATCCTTCACGCATCTTTTGGGTCTCGTGCTCTCGTGTAACGTCCTGCATCGTTAGAGCAACCCCAATCACACTATCAAGTGACTTTGAAAAAACAGGCGTAACATAAATATTAAATCTGCTCGTACCTATCTCGACATTTCTATAGATTGTACTTTTCTTCTGAGAAATAACGTCTTTCATCTCAGCAATAATATTTGGCTTTAATCTAAATTTTGAAAGAACATGAATAATGTCTGGATTTTCCTCCGTAATGTCTAGGTAGCGAAGAGCTGCCGGATTTATTGTAAAAAGGTCAAGTCTGTCGTATTTGAGGGTAAAGAACATCTCCCCTGATGAAAGACTTTTAATAAGTGAATCAATTTTCCCTTTTTCTTCATCAATAACATTTTCAAGCCTGCTTAATGCAAGTTGTGCTTTATTGACTATTTTATACAACATCGACATATCTGCTTCTTGATATGCATGTGATTCTTTTGAGGCTATAGTAATAATACCAGTAAACCTGTTATTGAGTACTAGCGGTACATTAAAGTAACTTGCTGGAGTTACTTCAATTGGCTGATTCCCATCTGCAGTTATACCTGCGATTTTGTGACTGACTGATCTTTTTCTCAGCTCATCGTCAATATTGTACATACTGGTTAGCATGATTTGCTGAACTGAATCAGAGAATTTTGGACTCAAATTTTCATGAGTTACCGAAGTAATCTCTATATGATCAGCTTCAATAATTGCGTAAGACACGGCTGTCACAGGAAATATTTTTTCTGCTGTTGAAGCGATTGTTGCAGCAATATCTTTTGAACTTAATGAGTACCCTATCTTGTCAGAAATTTCATTAAGTAGTGATAGTTCAAAAAGTTGCCGCTCTTGGAGTTTTTGGATTTTTGCATATTTTTCTTTTGTATTCTTAAGCTCAAAATACAAATAAACTGATGCAAGTAGCAATAATAAAAATCCAACAAAAATAAAGGATTGGAGCATACTTCCAGTATCAAGGGTTTAGAAGCAAGAATCAAGCGTTTAGTGAAAAATGGAATATGTCCGAGGCGCCGAGTATGAACTCAGGCGCCCCGGACGAAACGCAGGACTAGGCCGGGCTGTCCCGGCGTGCTTGTCCCTACTCGGGAAGACTATCCGTGCCCTTGCATCATTATCTCCTCAATGGGAGAAAGAAAACTGAGCTGGGTGGCGGCGTCTGGGCCTGGAGTTTGTCCCACGAGCTCCTCGGTGACCTGTACTGCAATCCTATCTGGCTGATCGGAAGAGAAGGTCTGTCCAGGGAGAGCTTCGAAGTGGAACTCCTGAGAGAGAGTCCGATGGAACTCCATCAGCCGGGTTTCAACTTCTGTTGGAGGCCTAGGAACCCTTCCAACTACCCTAAGCACTTCCATACCGATCAGAAGGTCGTAAAGATCCTCAGCAGTCTGCCGATCGAGTCGGATCGTTGCCTCAGAAATCTCTGAACCTTTCGACTGGCCTTCCATGGATGCACCTCCGTGCGTTGCCGGGCTGTCCCGGCGCGCTTGTCCCTACTCGGGATGGCCAACGAGATCGACGCCGTCGTAATAGGTTCCTCCGCCAGAGGATACCCATACGTAGAACGTTTTACTCGTGTAGCCCAAGCTGTCTGAAATCTTCTTCCAGGCTTGCTTGAGGTTGGCTGGCTTGACGCTTAGGTCGGGTTCGAGAAAGATGTCGACGCCAAGTGCGTAAGACGTCACATCCTCCACAAACCTACGAGTCTCCAATCGAACATTCTCGGCTGAGCCGAGCGTTATCTGGAGAATCTCCATGCGGTTGGATTCGAACCAGGCCTGGAGCGTGTCAGCATCCACTTCTGGCTGATGACGAACAACTATCCTGATCATTTCATCTCCTCTTCTTGCCGGGCTGTCCCGGCGTGCTTGTCCCTACTGTGGGATTAATTTCTAGTCCTGTGTTGTAAAAGAGCCTGCCTCGCCTGACGGCAAGTCAAGGCGGGCTGCGTCATGGCAGCCCTTCTCAACACAAGCAATTCGTGCTGGCGGCTGCCCGCGCGATGTGGGAATTATACTACTTTTTGAGGTTGTCAACAAACTACAGGCCTAATTCATGGACTTGATTAAACGAATAATGATTAATGACTCATTAATCGTTAATCAGTTAATTTTTTTGTATCAATTTATCGATACTTGAGGTCATTTCGTTAGATTTTCTAGCTTGTCGATGGTCTTCTTGCTTCCAATTACAATTGTGTACGTTCCGATTACAAAGCAAAATCCCTTTATCATAAATATTCCTACAGAATAAGGATTGCTATAGCTGAGCTGAAGATATGAATTTACTGCATCAATTATGATGCCGATGGCTATAAATAGAACTCCGGTACCAATCGTTTTGAACCCATGTGCCAGTATCCCAGAGCCAAATTTCTTTGTTACTTGATACATTATTACAGCAGCAGCAATCGCAGCAAAGGCTGCAACAAAAGAGATCCCATTTACTAAAATTGTCAAAAACTGAATACCGTTGAACTGCATGATTAATTCTAGGCAAAAATTTTAACGAAGATCAAGAACAGATATATCTTGCCTATGCAGTTTTTGTTGGGGCTTCAGTTGACAAGGGGGCTTTTGAGAGATCATCAAGAGCTTTATTCAAGCTATTCATGTCTTGTGCAGTAAAAGTATCAGGAGCCTTCTCTTCTACTTTAGGATTTGTACTTAGACTTTCAAGCTTTACGCCAGTCATTGCAGGCGGCTCAGGCTTTGTCACTGTCACAGCAATGGGCTTGCCAACCTCTATTGAAGGAGAGGCAGTAACCGCTTGCCCTACTGGTGCTGAGGCTGTTTGTGCTGATACCTCTATACCTTGTACTTCTGGTTTGGTAACGGCTTGAGTCGTACCTGAAGTAAAAGTATTATTAGCTTTTATTCCTGGGTAAGAACTTAAAATAGACTCCATGGTCTTTTTTACAATCATCCCAGAAAGCTCTACAAACTGATTGATAAGAGACTGAAGCATAATCTGAGGATCTCCTTCAACT
Source organism: uncultured Gammaproteobacteria bacterium (assembly GCA_964511305.1). GTDB lineage: Bacteria > Patescibacteriota > Microgenomatia > Levybacterales > GWA1-39-11 > JAUSNA01. Next base: position 18,386 of record CAZEEU010000008.1, read on the forward strand.
TTTTGCACATCTCCATTGATATCAACGATAAGACCAGTAACATTCCGTACTTTAGCTAACGTTATATCAGGACCTAACACTAGCATTTGCTTTTTAATAAGCTGCGAGAAAAGTGATTTATAGTCTGAGTCGACTTCAGGTATCATAATCTTTATTTGAACTGAAAACCGAATTTAGCTTGCCCGTTTGCTACGCAAAGGATAAGCAAAGCTTGCCCGTTTGCTACGCAAAGGGTTAGCTGCGAGAAAAGTGATTTATAGTCTGAGTCGACTGAGGGTTGCATATGGACAGAAATAGAACCTAAACAACAGGTGCTGGCGTTGTTTCACCTAATATCTGTTGGACCTTTTTGACGAGGTCTTCATGAGATACTTGGTATTTCAATATATAGTCTACTGCTCCACGACCCAAAGCTTCAGTAACTAATTGATCATGGGAAAAATTAGTTAACATTGCGACAGGTATCTTATTGAGGGTTGGATCTGCCTTGAGGGTCTGAAGAGCATCATTTCCACTCATGTCAGGCATCATTTGATCCATAAGTACAAGATCAAACATAGTGGTTTTGGCTGTAGCTAGAGCGTCAGCTGCATTATTTGCCCAAGTAACTTCATATCCGGCCTGCTTAAGAACAGTCTCAAAGACAGCAGCTGTATCTGCTTCATCATCTACTAATAGTATTTTCTTCGCCATGGTAACAGGCTAACAAGTACTGCGAGAAAAATCAATACCTATTAATTAATATCTATCTAATCCACCACTTTACCCCATCAGAAACGACCTCAACGTCCCCTGATTTTGTATCAATATAAGGTATATTATTTTCTTTCAGTATTTGAAGCACTTCAGGAGATGGATGTCCATAGCGATTTTTTACACCTACTGATAGGACAGCAAGTTTTGGCTTGGTATGCTGAAAGGTAAATTCGTCCACTCCAGTCTTTGATCCATGATGTGGATTTTTAAAAACATCGATTCGTCCTAGAGTAGGCATTATGGAGTTGAGATATACTGATGTAACGTCACCCGTAAGAAGCGCTGTAAATTTTCCGTAGGACAGATATTGTACCAATGAGTAATCATTAGTCTCTTGGCTTTTAGAATTTGAAAATTCGACAGATGGCCAAAGAGTCTCTAATTTAAAACCATCTTTTGTTGACACTTTATCTCCTCGTACTACTAAATCAGCAGGTATTTTTTTGCTTTGTAGAACCTTTAATAACTCCTTATATACTTCGGTACTTTTAGGAGCATTTGACATTCCAAAATACTTTACATTATAGGTTCTGATTACTTCGACAAGTCCAGTCAAATGATCAGCATCTGGATGAGTCATATAGACAGCGTCTATTTCGCGATCCCAAAACGGAAGGTTCCTTGAAAGACAGTCGACCATAGAATTATCAGATGGTCCTCCATCCACTATTATATCTTGCCCACTTGGAGTCTTAATTAAAATCCCATCTCCTTGCCCGACATCACAAAAAATTAGATGGAAATTTTTGTCACTTAGAATAAGTGAGTGATAGAGGGTTAAAATACCAAGAAAGACTACAGATATCAACAAAAACGATAAATTCCGCCTCAAATTCTTCTCCTTTCACTATTTTTGAGGCTAAATATTATGCCGATTACTATCAAATAGTATCCGCATATAAAAGCACCCGGTATTGAATCGAATTCGACTACCCATTTATATTTCTCTGAAAGATCTATAACAACCGCAAAATAGGCTAAAAAAGGATATGAAAGAAGAATCAAGGGTTTTGCCAGAAGAGGCACAACTATGGCTAAAATAGTACTTCCTACTCCTAAAATCATAAGAAAAGGTATCGTCCATAGGATAAGCAAATTTACGGGCAGTGTCAAAAGTGAATACGCACCAAATGAGGCTATCATAAGAGGAAATGTGGCTATCTGAGCAGCAAGAGTTGTAGTCAGATCGTCTTTAACTAAGCCTAGGAACCTGATGGTAAATACCCTTTCAATTAGTGGCTTAATCATAATAATACCTAAGGTGGACAGAAAAGAAAGCTGGAATGAAATGCTTGTCAGATTTTCGGGTTGATACATTACCATACCCCACCCTGTAATAAAGAGCGCAAATAATGCAGTATTTTGTCTGCCAAAGGTGAGAGCACCAAAAGATATCGTAGCCATAATTGTCGCTCTCACGATTGGTGGATCAAATCCAACTATAGCTGAATACAGAAAAAGGCAAAGGCCCGTGAAAAGTAGCGCATATTTTCTTTTCACGCATCTTTGGAAAGCTGCAAGTAAAATTGAGGCTAGAATGCTTACATTTTGCCCGCTGGCTGCTATGATGTGTAAGACCCCAGCATCCCGAAGCTCTTCGTAAAAGGTATTATTTATTCTGTCTCTTACCCCTAATACTATTCCCAAAAAGAGACCTGACTCTCTTGGTGGAAGGGTTGTAAGCACTGCTTCCTCTACTCTTTTTCTGATAAAACTGGTTATTAAAAACAGTGGGCTTTTACTCTCTACTCTAGTTATCTTAGGATTTTCGATTGCCAGAAGAATCCCCTTTTCATTTTTTAATTCGCCAACAATTCCTTCTATTATGATCGTCTCCCCATATAAGAATTTAGGATACAGAGGAACGCTGACAAGTAAATTACCGGTAAAGAAGTACTGGCCGTACGAATTTTTCTTCGGTTCCTTCAAAAAGCTATGGGCTATTTTTACCTTCTCACCTATTTGGTAAATATGGCGATCAACAGAGTCAAAAAAAAGCCTTACTAAAAGTAAAAAAAACATTAATATAATGAGTATTAGAGTTGTTAGCTTCATCTTGCTTTAATAGGCGTGGGTGGCTAGTGGAGGGGGACCCCCGTCGAGCGCCCGCAAACTATCCTTATGAGTTGAGGACGTCGGACGGGGGAGGAACGACGACAGGACCCACTTATTTACTAGTTAGTCGAAATCATATCCCTCAATCCATCGAATGTTTTTTGTGTCAAAACCTTTTTTGAAACCAACTCTTCAATAGACCCATAGGGTCTTCCATTTATGATCTTTTGAGCAGTTACAGGACCTATTTTAGGAAGCGTATCGAGGCTTTCTATAGAAGCTGTGTTTACATTTATCAGGCCTTCCTCCTGGTCTTCCACTACTATATCTGTAGTAAGTATTTCTGCTTGGTCAGAGGAGCTTAGTATGGCTTGAGCAGCCTCAATTTCTCCTACTGCTGGTATATAAATTTTTGCTCCATCTAGTATCTTTTGCGCTAAATTAACTTTTTTACTTACATATTCCCTGTCAGCGCCCGATGCAAGACCCCCTGAGGCTATTAATGCATCCTGAAGCCGTGCACCTTCATCTAACTGGTATACCCCAGGTTTTATGACCTTACCTTCAACATCAACAGATATCTTTGGCTTTGGGGCTGATTCCTTTTTTATGTCTTCGGCAGAGGTAAAGATAAGCTCACTTGAATCACTCTGCATTGAAAAGTACTGTACTATTCCAATTCCACAAAGCAGAAGGCCTATTATTATGGAAATCACAAATAGCAGATTTTTAAGCACAAACTCTCGAAAGCGAAGCATACCTTATATTAGACAGAAGATTTATTAACTTTCAATTAAATCTGCCCTACTAACTTAGAACTTGCAAATAAAGAGTATTTGATTATAATTCACTCTAATTGAGGTGACAGCTCAAAATTTGCACCTTGAGATTCTTGAAAGAGGAGGAATGGACGGAAACGTCCCGGCAAAACAAACCTATTTAAGGAAGGTTGCTCACCATGGCACTCAGGTCTGAAGCAGGCGTCATGCGGAACTCGATAGGCGAGGTCCATCATCCAGGCAAACGACTGCGCCACAAGCACGGTCTTTTGCATAAGAACGAGAAGCCTCCGCGGGCAAAAGGACCGTCAGGCACAGTACCAGCCTGGTACTACACTCCTCCACCCCCGCCACGACATTACTACTTGTCGAGGTGGTGATTCAAGAACGCGAAGTTTGAATTCAAGGCTGTCCATCTGCATGGACATGTCGGGGAGTCTTACTTCACCAAGGTGTATCGGGGCGCTCACTAGTAGCGCCCCTTACACCAATTTAACTGGGCACTACTTAACTATTCAAACAACCAGGTTGATAATTTTTCCGGGTACATATATAACTTTTTTGACCTCAAATCCTTCAAGTTGCTTTGAAACAGCTTCTTTTGCCATTTTTTCAACCAAATCATTATTATTAACATCTTGGTTTGAAATTTCTATTTCTCCTCGTCTTTTTCCCTGCACCTGCACTGGTATAACAATTTTCTCTGAAACTAAGTATTTTTCATCAAATTGAGGCCAGATTGATAAATGAATAGAGCTAAACCCTGTGCCCTGAACGCTGTATCCTGATTTTTGCCATAGTTCTTCAGTAAAATGAGGGGCAAAAGGTGCAAGCAATTGAAGATATACCTCTTTCTCTTCTTTATTCAATTTTCCATTTTCAACTTTCAATTCTGAATTTAAATAGTTATACCATTCCATAAGTGAGGCTATAGCGGTGTTGTAAGAGAATGAAGATATATCTTTAGTCACTTTTTGTATGGTTTTATGCATAAATCTAAGTCTTTCCGGTGACAACTTACCATTATCGTCTGTTTTTTCAACAAGCACCTTCCATACTTTTCTTAAGAACTTATTCATACCCTCAATTCCGCTATCCCTAAAGTCTCCCCCATCGGAATAGGGTCCTATGAACATAAGATACGTACGCAAGGTATCTGCACCGTATTTACTTATATATTCGTCAGGTACAACTACATTACCCTTACTTTTACTCATCTTTGCACCATCTTTAATAATAAGACCATGAGCAAAGAAATTTGTAAAAGGCTCATCAAAATCGATGAATTTCAAATCGTTCAGTACCTGTGTGACAAAACGTGAATAAA
>CAZEEU010000008.1:23322-57334 GCA_964511305.1 uncultured Gammaproteobacteria bacterium
CACACTATGTTCTGCTCCGCCAATGTACTGATGGACCGGCAACCACTTTCTGGTCACTTCTGTATCAAAAGCTGCATTTTCTACATCAGTTGAGGGGTATCTGAGGAAGTACCACGCACTATCAAGAAAGGTATCAGACACATCTGTTTCTCGTACAGCTTCAGCCTCACAAGATGGACAGGTAGTTTTAAAAAATTCAGGGTGATTAGCAAGAGGAGACTTACCAGTACCCATAGGCTTCCAATCTGCTACATCTGGAAGCATGACCGGTAAATCCTTTTCTGACACCGTATACCACCCTGGCATACCTTCAACTTCTCCTTTACCTGCTTTTTTACAGGATTCACAGAAAATCATAGGTATTGGCGGCCCCCAGTAACGCTGACGGGAAATAAGCCAATCGCGAAGATGGTAATTTGCCCTTTTTGTACCTAGATTCTTCGCTTCAAGAGACGCAAGCACTTTATCCATTTCCTTTGGTACCTCAATTCCATCCCAATCCCCGGAATTTATCAACTTGCCTGAGCCAATGTATGCCTGCTCCAACGGGTGGCTAGAGGAAGGGGATCCCCGGCGAGCACCCGCAGGGAGCTCTTGCGACTGAGGATTGTCGGCTGGGGAAGGAACGACGACAGGACCCGTAGGCTGAATTACCTCGATTATTTCTAGCCCAAACTTCTTTGCAAATTCAAAGTCGCGGGTATCATGTGCAGGGACAGCCATAATAGCCCCTGTGCCATAGCCTGAAAGAACATAATCTGCTATCCATACCGGAATTTCTTTGCCATTAACAGGATTGATAGCATAAATACCAGAGAATACGCCTGTCTTCTCTTTTCCTTCAGCGGTGCGCTCAGCCTCTGTTCTTTTCTTTGCTTTTTCAACATATACTTTTATATCTTTGAGTTCATTTTCAGAAACTTGTATATCTTTTGATATTATCTTTTCAACTAGTTTGTGCTCAGGGGCAATTACCATAAATGTTGCTCCAAATAATGTATCTGGCCTGGTGGTAAATACCTTAATACTTACTTCTGAGTTCTTAATTCTAAATTCAACCTCTGCTCCCTCACTTCGACCAATCCAATTTCTTTGAGCTATTTTGACCTTTTCAGTCCAATTTAGGTCTTCTATATTATCTAAAAGTCTATCTGCATATTTCGTAATTCTAAAGAACCATTGCTCCAGATCCTTCTTCTCAACTTTTGTACTACAACGCTCACACGACCCATCTATCACTTGCTCATCGGAAAGAACTGTAAGATCCTTTGGACACCAATTGACCAAAGCTGTCTTTCTATATGCAAGCCCAGCCTTAAATAGCTGTATAAAAAGCCATTGAGTCCATTTATAGTAATTAGGGTCATATGTCTCGACAGTTCTTTGCCAGTCAAACGAATTACCTATTGATCTTAGCTGACGGTAAAAGTTCTTTTCAGCAATTTGAGCCTGCTCTTGAGGGTGACGACCTACTTTTAATGCATAATTCTCTGAATGAATACCAAATCCATCAAGCCCGATAGGCTCAAGCACATCTTTCCCTTGCATGCGATTGAATTTGGCATAGACATCGGCGCCAGTAAAAGCGTACATATTTCCAACATGCAAACCCTCTGCTGACGGATAAGGGAACATCATGAGGTTAAAGTATGGATTTTTGGCATTCTTAATATCAGGACTGAAAAGCTTTTTTGCCTCCCACTCCTTTTGCCATTTGGCTTCAATTTTCTCTGGATAATACTTATTGTCAGTCATGTAACGATTGTACTACAAACTAGGCTCAAATTACATTCTTAATACGCTAGATAGTAAATATTAGATGCTATATACTGAACTTATATGCATAAAGCGCAAATCCTAGAAAGTTCATCGGTAGTACTTGCTGTATTTAGCGTTTTTATAGTCAAAAGTACATTTATTGGCAGTTATGCAAGCTACCTGCTAGGAATTCTAATTGTATTTTATGCAATTTACATAAGCGTCAAAAAAAGATCGAAATCAGCTTCACAATTATTTACCGGTAGTCCGATAGAAGTGTTTGGAATTATATCTATCATTCTATTAATTATAGTGCTAACACAAAGTCTAGCCTCACCATTGTTTTTCTTTCTTTATTTTCTTCTATTCATGCTTGCCTTCATGTGCGAGCCTATCACAATTTGGATATTTCTTGCATCAATAATCCTCTACTTCATTCCTGAAGCTGCAGCATTCCCAACCAATGACACTTTTATAAAATTAGGTTCACTTGGTCTTATCGCCCCTATTGCATTCTTTGTTGGCAAAGAGCTGCAAAGACGACAACTATTAAATCGAAGAATTGAGGCTAAAACGGATGATATCATGCAAGTTGCTCAAGTGCTAAAAGAGACTACTGATGTATCTTCACAAGACAAAATTGAGGCTATAGATGAAATTATTGAGGAGGCGGAATCACTTAAAAAGGATTCAGAAAGCTAATGGTAAAATCTGACCCAAAAATTACATTTACTCTTTTTTTAATATTGCTTGTTGCGTTGCATATAAGCTTCATTCCAACTGCTCACGCCCAAACAAGCATGTCAAATTCTTCGTATATACTGCGCTTCCCTAACTTGAACTCATTTGCAGGTAAGCCTTCAAACTCTCAGTTCAAGCTGGGAATAACAGGTGGTCAAACTGCGCCAGGACTCTACTCCGGAACAAACTATAAAGTGAGAGCTGGCTTCCAATATATTAAGTCCATTATTCCTTTTAGCTTCACTATCTCCTCAATATTCATCGACTTTGGGCCTATTACACCCGGCGCACCAGTTACCAGAACTAATACCTTAACAGTGTCTAATGGTTCTGCCTATGGATATACTGTCCTTGCCCGAGAGAATCACCCATTACAAGTAGAACAATCCGGAGCTACAATACCTGACACTACCTGCGATTCAGGAACTTGTAATGAGCAAGTTGCCTCAGCATGGTCTAGCCTTACTACGTTTGGCTTTGGCTATAGATGCGATAACATAAGTGGCACGGACTGTCAGTCGGGATTCACAAATCCTTTAAATTACCGCCAGTTTGCGTCTAGTGAATCAGGAGAGTTAGCACAACCAATCATGAGAGGTGTAAATGTCGGTCGAAATATAGAAGGACAGATTACTTATAAAGTTAATGTATCAAGCACCCAGGCGCCGGGCGCCTACAAGAACTTTATTACATATATTGCACTTCCATCTATATAGATACTGCTTCCTCCCCCGTTATCCACTGCCTATCACTAAATAGCTCCTTTGTACCTAAAATATAGGATATTGCACAAGCTAATATACCCGGTTCTGTCGATATACACGCCATTTTTAAAATAGCTTGCTAAATCAATCCAAACCCTCACTTCTATAAGCTATCACTCACAGGCACTAGATGCGTATATGCGAATGGCTCGCCCATAAAATTACCTGATATAGTTTGATACTCATTTCGTTCTAGGAAATACTATTTTGACTACGTTCACTGTTAAATCAGGATCATTACCGCACATATTGAAATATTCTCGAAATTTGAACTAAAATATAATACTAGCGGTAATAAATGTCGTGAAACCAAAAGCCAGCTTTCTTTTTACGTTTTTTTGGGATACCATAAAAGAGTGAAAAGTAATGTCCTTTTATGCATTATTACAGGCCTCTCCATCTCCTTTTTAGTTTCACAGCAAAGAGTCGATGCAGCAGGTCAGTCGCTAAGTGTCTACCCACCTGTAATTGAGATCCAAACGGAGCCCCCGTCCTCACCTTCAGTGCCTATTGTTATACATAACAACAATACAGAAGACGTTATGCTGAAAATTGAACTTATTCCAATAAAACAACTCGGTGAGGCTGGGGATATAACCATAGTCCCTGAGCTTTCTGAAAAAGGATTCTATAAGTATTACAAGGATAAAGTACAGCTCCTGCTAGAAGGTAAAAAGGTTAGCACAATAGAATTACAAGCGCTCGAATCGAAGGAGCTTGAACTCAATGTTAATCTTGCAAAAGGGGATCCTCCAGGAGACTTTTACTATGCTGTAACCTTCATTTCAAGCGGCTCAGGACCCTCAGAAACAAGTATTGTGAAAATACCTAATGGAATTGGAACAAATTTACTGCTTTCTATCGGCCCTAAAGATAGATCAACAGGAGGCATTTCACAGTTCAGGACTTCAAATTTTACATCGAAGGGTCCTGTCGACTTCGAAATCAGACTGCACAATGCTAGCAAGCACCTTATACAGCCAACAGGGAGAATTGAAATAACTAACATCTTTGGCTCCAAACAAGGCATAATCGAGATCTTACCTCAATATGTCCTTGCAGGAAGCGATAGATATCTAGTTGATACAATTCAGAACTCAGATGAAGCTAAAAAATTGAATGACACTGAGCAAATTCCCAAGGTCGTTTGGCCTGAAAAATTCCTACTTGGCATGTATAAGGCCAAAGCAATTATTCAGCTTGAGGCTAATGGCCCAACCATTGAGGCTGTAACTTACTTCTTTGCATTTCCCCTCTATTTATTCATTCCATTGGTTATAATCATATTCAGCATTCTTGGTATTTACCTCAAAGTAAGAAAGAAGATCTAAACATCTTAGAGTTCAACAAGCAAAAATTAACGTTCTAAAAGTAATTTGTAGAGGAAATATCCAAATAGTTTAATTATAAAGCCTATCAAAAAAATAAGGTAAACCTGCAATATTCAAAATTGTCATATGCACATTGAATATTTTTTACACTTTGTTCTTATCACCTTTGTTATTAGTTTGCCAATTGTAATCTTATAAGTACTCCAAATAGTATATCTTTTTAGTGTCTAAGCTTTATTTGTTGTCGAATATAGTAATTGCCCAAAAGGCACCGGTTTCTTTACCACATCTTAGCCTTGTTAACACCTAACTTAATTTGGTCTATGCGCAAATTGTATTTTTTGAGGCTAATTAGCTTCAAAAGCGCCTTAATGCTAAATATTTTCTTGCCTTTTTATAACATTTTAAAATCTATAATTTTGCCTCGTTTTACCAAAGGAGGTAATCTATATCTATATATATCACAATATATCTTAGCCTCAACACAACTCTTGACACTTTATATACGCATTCTTTACTCTGGTTAAGGTCATGTATTTTAATTCTGATAATCAATATAATCGGTATAATTTTGAAGCTCATAGGCATAGCTGCGGTAATTCCCTTTTCTGCCTGTTATTTTTATCTTCGGTAATTAAACATTCTGTGAAAATACTTTTTACAATTTTTCCCACATCTTTTCACAACTTTAAATAATTTTTCCCATGGATTTTATAGAACTCTTCAAAAGACAACTTGCATCTCAACGCAACTCAGCTTCAAAAAGCACAATTAAAAATTATATTGCCGACATAAACCACTTTGTAACATGGTATGAAAAGACCATGAAAAGTCAATTTGAAGCTAATTTTGTAAATTCTGACGTTATCAAACTCTATGAAAAGTCTATGGGAGGATTCGTGGAAAATGGGGAACTGAAAATTGAATCCCAATTGGGAGTTGCATCAATGAAACGTCACCTCTCTTCTCTTCGTAAATTCTTTAGTGTTTTAAAAGATCAAAACCTAGTAGCAGAATCGCCCTTTATAAATATCCAACCGGAAGTAAATATAACCCCAACAGATTATTGGCATCTGAGAGGCTTTGCTGATTTTTTACTAATGGACAAAGCCTCAAAGGTTACAGTCAAGAACTACATCTCAGACATTCAAAGCTTTGCCAAGTGGTATGAGCAGGCCGTCCTCCCTACTCTTGATAATCCGTTAGTTGCTGCAGGCGGATTCTACCTAATCACGCAGTCCATTGTTAATGACTACAAAGAACGATTAATCCAGATTCAAAATGCAGCACCACGCACTATCAATAGAAAGCTATCAGTGCTAAGGCGTTATCTTGATTTTGCAGCTAAAAAAGGGTTTATTAATGCTGCTGAAATTAGCCTTGACCCAATAGCAAGTTCTGAAAGAAAGACAATTTTAGCCGAGGCTCCATCCTTGAGGCTTTCAGATATCGATGAAATAAAAAAATCTAAGGTAAGAATATTCTCGCCTATACCCCCCATAAGGCTGGCTCAACGACTACTGATCTTCCCGTACCTAGGATTTGAAGAAAAGGCAGCGGGTATAATCGCAAGTATAATAACAGGTAAACCTGTAGATGGCATCCAAAAACTACCCTCCAAGATATTAGGTGAATTAAATAGCAAGAATTTGCTGAGGTCGCAAAACACTGCAGTTAGCACACTTCTTGGTGTATCTAATGTCTCTAGAGAGTTTTTTGAACCAAAAAAGATATCTCTTCTAGGACAACCACTTCACAAAAGATTGGTCTTTCATGCACGGTTCACAAGGCCTAATTGGTATAACAAATATCACGATGTTGCCTTTGTTCACTATGCTCACTTTGCATTACTTATTATCTTTGCCTCGGGAGTTGGTGTTGCCCTCTATCAAAATCTTGTTGTAAAAAAGCAGACTCCAACTTTCGCTGCGGCAACTACCCCACCACGAATACTTTCCTTCCAAGGTCGTCTTACTGACAATTTGGACAATCCAATAACCTCACCGCAACAAGTTAGATTTATGATCTATAACAATTCTTCATCTTCAGGATCAGCAAATCTCTGGGAGGAAGTAAGAACAGTAGAACCTGATCAGGACGGTATTTTTTCTGTACTTCTTGGTAGCAATACCAATGGAGACAACGCAACTACCTGCGGAACATTTCCTTTAGGAAGTCCTGCAACAGGAGAATGCCTTATTCCTACCACGGTCTTTTCAGATAACAGTCAAACTTGGCTGGGAGTTACTATTGGATCTACCTCAGAACTTAATCCACGACAAAAGATAGCCACCGTTGCATATGCAACAAATTCAGAATTTCTCCAAGGAATGCCACCAACCACACAAGCAGGCATCACAAGCTTTACAAATGTTGCCCTAGCCCTTGATTCTTCAGGCAATTTAACCCTTTCTGACTCTTCCCCTACTAATCATACCTTCCAAGTAAATAATGGTGCTTTTAAGCTAGCAGGCCAAACCCTCCTGTTAACCACAAACTCCGGCACCGACGGTAACACAATAATAAGTCCAGATGGGTTTGGGAAGGTAGATATACAAAAAGGAATAGTTAATACAACTAGTATGGGAAATATTACTCCAGGAGGCGTTGAGATACATGATAAATTTGGCGTTATAGCTACAGAATCGGCTGTTGCAGCATTTATTCTTAATAACAACAGCGCAGGAGGAGATATATTTACTGCCTCTTCCTCTGGTACACCCCGCTTCACTGTTAGGAACGATGGGAGCCTAGTTGATACGTTCTATTCCACGGCAGGCGGATTAATTTATGCAGCAAATTCAGGTGTCTTCTCCCAAACACTAGCCGGTATAAATGGTCAATGTCTTCAATCGGCAGGGGGCGGAACACCTACGTGGGGGTCCTGTGGAGGAACCAGCTACTGGAATTTACTAAGTGGAGCTCTTGCTCCAATAAATGATACGCTGGATGTACTTTTTGGCGGACAAGCAACCTCATCTGCTAAATTTAGATTTCTTAATAATAATACGGGTACACCAGTTGCTTCAGTCTCGGCTAATTCAGGTAATAACGCGTCATTTATTGCTGGAGATGGTACTTTTGGCACTACCAACAGACAAACGCTAACGTTAGGAAATTCCTCACTTTATAACACGACCGGAAATATTCTTCTTAATCCAAATGGAATTGGCAGAATTGGAGTCTTCACTTCAAATCCACTCGCCTCTTTTGATGTTAGAGGAATATCAGGAACTCAAGCAGCAGCATCAATATCAGCAAATACAATAAGCGCTGCGCTTATCGTAGACAACTCAGGGTCAGGAGATATTCTAACTGCAAGTAAAGCCGGCCAAACCTTTCTACGGGTAACTGGCAATAACGGGACGTGGCTCGGTGATAACTATGATGGAGAACTTATTGTAGGAAAAAATGGTAATGGAAAGATAACTGCGGCAGTAGTTGACCCATATGTAGTGGTGAACCAAAAAACAACAGGAACAACTACTCTTACTCTTCAGACAATGGGCCCATCAAATGCCGACTTCATTTTCTTAAATCAGTCAACAGAACTCTTGCGTCTAATTCAGGCTGGACAACTTCAGTTACCTATAGTTGGAAGTGGCGCTGGTTTATCTTTAGGTGGTGACACTCAGATATATAGAGGGTCTGCTGACAGAATTGATGTTGCTTCAGGCGACTCCATTAATGTTGTATCTGGCTCAATACAAATTGCTGGTACAACAGTGATTGATGCTTCAAGAAATGCCTCTTTCAATGATATAACAGTTACTGGCAGTTGTATCGGATGTTTTGGAGTTAATAGTTCTCCCTTTCAAATCCAACAGGGAGCAATTGTCCCCACCATAACCAGCACTGACTTTCTCATAGGGTCAATGGCTTCAATAAGCGCTAAATTTGCTATTTTAAATATTAACCAAGGGACACCTACAGCCTCAATATCTTCAGGGCTTAACGGAACTTCCGCGTATTTTGATGCCTTAGGCAATTTCCAGACCACCAATAATCGAACCCTTACGCTTGGAGGCTCGTCTACTGGAAATGTCGTTATTGATAGCAATACTGGACTTATACAATTACTGGACAATACTTCGCTCGAAGGTAATCTTACCGTAAATGGATCAGGCACACATGCCTTCTCAGGGACACTTGATCCAACAAATGTAGCTGCATTCACACTTACCGGTACAATTTCGGGAGGGGCACAAAATATAACTTCAATTGGTGATATAACTGCCAACAGTACAAGCAATGTCATAACAGGTTTTGGAACAATAGGTACAAATACTACAACCGCATTTCAAGGATTAAGTATTAATATATCTGGCGATGCAACAATTAGTGGCGGAGATATTATTGGAGCTGGCGGTGCAGTTATAGATATTGGGGAAGCAAATCCAGGAGATATTACTTTCAACAGCAACCTTGTTATTCCTGAAGATGGTTTTATTGGTCTTTCAGCAATTTCGCCTCGTTTCGTTTTTGATAGCACACCAAGTCCTGATGAAATAGATCTAATTGGTGCGACGTTTGACCTTAATACTAATCTTATTACAAATATCGGAAATGCCTCAACTGACTTTACTTCAGGTGGAGGATTAAATATCCAAGGGACATTACAATTAAATACTCTTGTATCAAATGGAGGAATTTTGTATACAAATGGATCAGGTCAAGTTGCACAAGCAACTGCAGGGTCTAGCACGCAATGCCTTTTGGGAGGAACTACGCCTACTTTTGGATCATGTATAGATCCAAGTCTAGTATCACCATTTAGAATAGGTAATCAGGGAGCAATCATTCCTATTAATTTAACACTAGATACATTGCTCGGAGGCAACTCGTCAGAATCTGCTGCATTTAAAGTGACAGGTCAAGGGATTCCAGATGCCGGTACACTAGTGGGTGCTTCTGTTTCTGCCAATACTTCGTTTGCTGCACTTGTAACGGACAATAAAGGTGTTGGCGATCTTTTTACAGCTAGCTCGTCAGGTGTAACTCAATTTGTTATTAAAAATGGGGGTGCTGTTGGAATAGGCACAATTTTTGGAAATAGACCAACTGCAATGCTTGATGTGAGTGGAACTGCTTCGGTTTCTTCACAACTCTCCTTCAGAACGGGAGCAGGCAGTATTCAAACAACTGAAAAGAATACGCTGACAATCGGGGGATCAACAACTGGAGATATCCAATTTCAACCTGGAGCAACTACGAATAGCTTGTATTTAGGCTCGTCGGGAAACATTGGTATTAATACCACTACCCCATCAGAAAAACTTGCAATGGCTGGTGGAAATTTTGTCCATACAGCTTCAGGAAATCCTACCCTTAAAGCGACGCTAGATACTCCAGGTAATGCAATAGGTATAACAGTACAAGGTAGGTATGCGTATATTGCAGATAATACTAGCGGGTTGAGAATAGTAGATATAACCAATCCTAGTACACCAGTATCTGTTGGCAGCAGAGGGTCAATTGGTAATGTCCAGGATGTTGCAGTTGCCGGAAAGTATGCATACCTTGCAACAGACACTACAGGTTTTCAAGTAATGGATGTATCCGATCCACTTAGCCCACGCCTTATAAGCACACTTGATACGAGCGGAGCAGCTGTTGCAGTAGTTGTAAGTGGAAAATATGCATATGTTGCAGACAGCGCTTCGGGGCTTCAAATTATTGATGTAAGTGACCCAACAAGTCCTGGGATCATTGGGAACTACAATACGGCAGGTACTGCAAGTGATGTATATGTTGTTGGAAAATACGCGTATGTTGGTGATTTGGCATCTGGGCTTCAAATTATTGATGTAAGTGACCCAACAAGTCCTAAGCTTATCGGGAACTATAACCCAGGAGGAAATACTCGAGGAGTATATGTAAGTGGAAGATATGCATATATAGGAACAGATGCTCCAAGCCTTGAGGTAGTTGATATTAAAAATCCAGCAAGCCCTACTCAGGCTAGTACAGTCGGGACAACAGCAAGTGTAATAAGAGTCTTTGTTGCCGATGGATATGCCTATGTTACTGAAGCAGGTTCAGGAATGCAGGTAATCAATGTCTCAACACCAACCTCCCCTACTATTGTAGGAGGATATGACACAACGGGAAGTGCAACAGATATTGTAATAGCAGGCAAATATGGGTATGTTGCAGATAGCACCTCAGGGCTTCAGATTATTGATATCAATGGCATTGAGACTCCTGCAATATATGCAGGGTCCATTGGAGGAAGCGTTCTTAGTATTAATGACAATGCATACATTGGCAACAGTCTCACTGTTAGAACTGGTATAAATGTAGGAGAAGGGGGAATTTTATCTAATGGAGCAATTAGCATTAATTCAGCCTCAGGTTCAGCAAATCTTATTCAGGGAGCCCCTATCGGAAAAGCTCTACTTAGCCTCAACTATACTGGCGGAGACCAAAATATATTTACCGCTTCAGCAAGTGGGGTAACAAAATTTGCAATCAGATATGACGGCCAAATTCAGGTTGGAAGCCTAGCCTCTGATCCTTCTACTACGAACGGTGCAGGCTCTCTCTACTACAATACAACTTCCCAGAGCCTGAAATTCTTTAATGGAACATCGTGGGCTTCAATTGGAGGAAGTGGACCATTTGATTCAAATACATCCAATGGAACAATTTTCTCAATCATACACACGATGGACTTTTTGCTAGGCTCTTCTAGTAGAGCAACAGCTTCAGCTCAATTTGCTGTTTTTGGCCTTGCTGCGGGGACTAGCCCAACGGCATCTGTTTCTGCTATTGCGGGAAGCAATCAAGGAAATGGTATATCTCTATCAGGGGACGGTTCAATACAAAGCTTGAGACGAAATACTCTGACAATTGGAGGATCAACTACCGGAAACATTGCATTTACTCCTGGAGGCATAACAGCCGGACAAGGATTAGTTTTAGCCTCAAATGGAATTATAAGAATAGGTCAAGCGTACCTCAATAATCCTGGGCTACTAAGCGCGAAGTTCAATATCTATAGCAATCTGGGTACTGTACCTGCAGCATCAATATCTGCTAATACGTCAGCACCTACTCTTCTCATTAATAATGATGGGGTGGGTGACCTTCTGGTTGCAAGCAAATCTGGTGAGACGTTTTTGAGACTTACTGGAAACGGCGGAAATTTTGGGGGTAGCGATTATGCTGGAGAGCTTATAGTCGGTCTAAATGGTACAGGAAAACTATCTGCTGGAGTAAATGACCCTCCATACACAATTGACGGAATTAAATTTGCAACGTATGCTCCGAGCACTTTTGGACTCACTGAAGAATATACTGGTAAAGCGGTACTTTCATATAATAGCCAGGAGAAGGGTTATGCCTATAAATTAGATTTTAATCAATTTGAGCTTCATTCTGATCTGTGGGTATTTAACAGGGTTATAGATCCAGACATTACTGATGTAAAAGTATTTATGACCCCTAATTCAAATGCAAAAACCTGGTATAAAAAAGATGGAGCAAATAGAGTAATTACATTATTCTCAGATAGGCCTGCAGAGGTATCTTTTAGGCTAACGGCTCTTAGATTCAATCATGCAGACTATCCTACCCTTAGAAAATCCGGACCAATTGGCTATGTACCCCCACCCCCACCGACAACAGGAAATAGCAATAACGACAATAATATAGACGCAGACCCTTTCTTTGACAGTCTCAACATCAACAATCAGAGCGGCGAATGGAAACTTGTTGACGGTAATCAAAATCAAATCAGCCACGTTGAAGCCTTTTCTAAAGTAATTATAGCCTCAATTAAAGCTGGTTCTATCAACGCTCAGCAGGTTATTACCTCATCTATGAATGCAGTTTCAGCTTCATTTGGAAGCATAACTGCCTCCATTTCAAATCTAGGATCTGCAACTGTCTCAAGTCTAGCCGTAACTTCAAACTCTGTAACCATCGCTGGTCGTAGCCTCAATTCCTATATTGAATCCGTAATTGATCAATATCTTGGTGACCAACTAATATCCCCAATTGCAGAAGCTCCAAGCCTTAAGACAAATGTTATATCTCCTCTTACTGATACATCTGCACCTTCACTTGGCTTCCAGGATTCGAAAGTTAAAGTGATGAGTCAGAATCAAACCGTCGCATGGTTTGATAATAAAGGCAATGCCTCTTTCTCAGGAACCCTTACTGCAAATAATGCTTCTATATCAGGGTCTCTTGCTGCAGCAAGTATCACGACAACTGATGCATCAGTAGGTGGAACACTACGTGCAAATACGATAATCGCCAACAACATCCAAGGCTTAGATGAAAAAATCGGAACTATTGCAGCCGCGATTAATAGAGGCAATCCTATTGTTGCTACCTCTTCTGGACAATTTTCATCCGTATATGCCAATTTAGTAAATGCTGGCACATTAACATCTGACTTTGGAATCTTTGAGCAAGGCATTACTTCAATGGGTCCAATAACAGCAACTGATGTTACAGCTATGGATAGTTTAAGCGTTGGGAACTCACTAACTATTACAAATAACTCCATAAATACAATTGGGTCAGACCTTGCCTTTCAATCTCTTCGTCAAGGAAATATAACTTTCCAGGGGGGTCTTATTCAAATGGATACTGATGGCAATATGAGGATTGCCGGCAATCTTAATGTCGTTGGAGAAATTGATGCGGTACATGGAGTATTCTCGGGAACGCTTACAACACCTGCTTTGGCAGTTGGCATGATCTCACCTCTTCCAGGAAGTGATCTTACAATACGACTTACAGAAGATAATGCGTCTAGATCTGGAAAACTACGCGTAACTGACTCTAAAGGTAAAGAAGTGCTATCAATAACATCAAAAGGTGATATTAGTGCATCAGGTACTGCGACCTTTGCAAAACTCAACTTCAATCTGGTCGGAGAAGCACAGGCTTCAAGTCTAACCGAAGCAACTGCATCCGGATCTGCAGGGTTTGCTACTCTACGATCCGGCCAACCAGAACTTACTATTAAAAATCCAAATGTTACTGCCAAGTCTCTTATATATATAACGCCATTTGGTAACACCAACAATAAAGTGCTTTACCTTCTTCGCCAAACTCCTCAAACGTCAGACGAGGATGGTTCATTTACTGTTGGCTTATCTGGAACAACTGCTCCACAAAATATCCAGTTCAATTGGCTCATAGTGAATTAGCGAAATATCGTGAACTAAACCCCGTCCTTCCCCCCACCCTTGACATTGCTACTTCAAAATGACAATAATTTATTATGGAATCTGCCAACCCCACGCTCCCCACTCAATCCCCCCGACCTATGAATCAACCTCATATGCCAATTTCCATGGATGAAATGAATCCGAATATTCACAACGAGAGCCCGTCAAGTGGAAAAGGCATCCTACTTAATCTTGCGTCACTTCTGGTTCTAATAGGAATTGTGGGTATTACAGCCTGGCTATATATACAAAATAAAATGACCAAACCCTTATCCTCTCCCTCAAATACAACGGTAGAAAAGGAAGCTACTGAAATGAATAATGATAATAATTCATCAATACCAAGCCTCACGCAAAAAGAATCACAAGTATTATATGGAACCTCATCTTGCAAAAAATTTGATTCAATTGAGGAAGCCTTGAGAAATCCTGAGAGCGTTTGCGTTCTCGATCTGACAGGAAAAAATATAAAAGCACTCCCTCCAACCATTTCTGGATTCAAGAATCTTTCCGAGATATATCTCACCGCCAATCAACTTGAATCGTTGCCTAAAGAAATTGGTTCTTTTACAAAATTAAGAGTTCTATATGCACCGGGTAATAAAATAAAAAGCATTCCTACCGAAATCCAACTCTTAACACAACTTGAAACACTAAATCTTACCAATAACCAACTCTCATCTATACCAGAGCAACTTTCATCTTTGCCTAAGCTTTCTACACTACTACTTAGCAATAATAACCTAACCACTGTGCCAGATTCACTTACTAAGCTTCCTCTGGCTAGATTCGATCTTTACGAAAATGATTTCAGTAAAGAGGAAATTGTAAAAATTAAGAAAACTTTCGAAGATAAGAATGTGGCAGTCTCCGCAAAATAGAGTTTTTGGGATATTTCTTGAACTCCTTTACACATAAATTCCTAAATGTCTTTGGAATGTTTTGGTGCTATTAAGTCTATCTGCATTGAACTGCCCCCCCATTCCAATCTCTATCATATACTGCTGAGCTTACTCCTCCAGTGCAAGCAGTAAATGTCCATGGACTATTTGCAGTTCCATTGCAAGATACATCGGAATTAGCATCACACCTTCTAAATACTCCTGTTTGGCCACAACCAGGAACACTTCCAACCCAACCCCTCATGCCACCCGAACCCGGAACATTTGCACACATGTATGGAGAGAGCGTCGTCATTTGAGTGCTCCAAGCACTTGAAGCCCCTATATATCTCTCTGATGCACTTGTCGTATTACCATCACAATCATAATCATAGCTCCCAGCGCCATTTGTACTTGAGAAGTAATTTGTAGCCCCAGGGTAAGTATTCGTTGCCCGTAATCCACCTGCTACATCATAACAATCGCCACCGCTTGCAACAATTGTGCCGCTACTATAACACCCAAACGAGCCTGAACCATATCCATCGCCATCGCCATCTATATAACCATTTGTACACGCTGCTGCAGTTGTGAAGCTGCCAGTAGAGCTGTATCCGGTTCCAACACTGTTAGTAGCATAGGCTCTATAGGAATACGTTGTACTCGAAGCAAGTCCTGAGACTGGAACTGTAAAAAGATTTACCGTTAGCTGTCCCTCCTGGAGACATGTTGTAGAAGGCGTTGTAAGAGATGGTGTTGTCTGACTACTTGAATAGCAAACACCTCTCTGAGTAAGACTTGCGCCTCCATTTGAAGTAACAGTTCCCCCAAGCGTAACGCTTGTTGATGTAGGTGTAGTATTCGTTGGGGATATAACTGTTGGAATATTAGCACATGAAGAGGTAGGTGTTGTAAAGATTGCTGAGTCAGGAGAAGTACCCGACCCATTGGTTCCCCGTACCAAATATGCATAATTTCTTCCGCAGCTAATTCCTGAGTTGTGCACATGGGAAGTGGTCGCCAAGGTTCCTCCAATTTGAATGTTGGGGGTACATGATGAATTTGCAGTTCTATCACAATAGAATAAAGAGTATGTTGTTGGAAGTGGACCAGTAGATGCACTCCAATTTATTGTAAGACTTGTTTGGGAGGTAGACGATACTGATGGTGAGTTGGGTGCACATGGAGCAGCCGAGCTATCATTACAATCTGCTGCTCCTCCACCCAAAGCTGCTCCACCGGAAAGCCAAGTGTATGCACCTGAAGCATTTCTGTAATAAGTTCTACCGTTAATTGTCTGTGTACCACCAACACATTGAGTAGTCCCTGATGTAGCGGTTTTGTAGCCATCACCATCTGCATCAACGACCATTGTCGGTACATTTTGATAGATGTAAGAATTTGTACTATTACAGTCTAGGTAGCTTGGAGAGTTGGTTGCCGCATTATAGAATCTACTTGCATAACTAAATGTTGTTGAATTATAGGTAGGAAGCGTATAGGCGTAATTTCTTCTAATGTAGCCTGTTGGCTGCGTACTGCTTACAACTTTTACTATTGGGTTATCAATTGCTCCATCGTTATCACTGTCTTTAAGCCAAACTCCAGCCCGTATTGAACCCCCATTACCATTACCTATAATAAATGACCCTCCATTAGTTATGTATGCTCCTCTTGCTATCTTTTGTCCAGGAAGTATTGTTACATATCCACCCGTAAGTAAAGTTATCGTCCCAGTATTGCTTGTACCACCCCCTCCAGCATCTACTCCGTCGTAGTCTGACTGAGGGAAAGTGCAGGCCTCACTAATCGTGAGATTTCCGCTTGAGGGAGCATCGCATGCACTTACTCCTCCATCGCTTGTTGTAAAGGGCCTATATCCTGTTGAAATTGAGGTTCCTGGAGAACCTGCACCTGCCGCTGAATTTCGGGCATACGCACAATACCAATAGTTAGTATTAGGTACCAACGGTATGCTGGTCGAAGTAGTGATATTGAAGGGCTGTGGAGAATTTCCTGATCCCAGATCAAAGTCCAGGGTTGAAGATGAAGGCACCCTCGTTCCTCCAGAGTCATTAGTACAATTAGGTACAGTCGTGAAGTATCTAAAATACCCATATGCCTGAGATCCATTTGGATTAGCACTGCCATTAAAAGTAGCTTTGTATGATGTCCTTCCTGATTCTGCATTCGCAACCACACTTGTAGGTGCAACAGTTGAAGTTATGAATGTACTTACTGGTGACGTATAGCCATTTCCAAGTGAGTTATGTGCATAAGCTACAAATGAATAGCTAGAACCAGGAGTAAGACCACTTACCGGACGTGTAAATAAACCCGTATTTGGAGTTGATTCATTTACGCATGTTACTCCACTTCCTCCAACGACAGGATTGGGGTTTGTAGATGTTAGAGAGTAACACACTCCTCGTATGTCTTGCGTAAGTCCTCCATTTGAAGTCACGGTTCCTCCTAAAGTTACAGTTGTAGATGTAGGTGTTGTAGAAGTAGGCAACGTAACCGTTGGGATTGAAGTGCAAGGAGCGGTCGTTGCTGTTACGACTGATGAGTCATTATTCCCAGATGCATTTATACTTTTTACTACATATGCGTATGTCCTGCCACAAGTCAATCCCGTATGCGAATGCACTGAAGTTACACCTGGAATATTTGTTGAGGGTGCGCAACCTGGAGATAAGGTCCTATCACACCATGACAGCATGTAGCTTGCTGCTCCACCAACTGGTGCTGTCCACGAGACATTTATTGATGTTTGACCGTTAGCAACGGCATTGACTCCAGTTGGAACGTTAGCCATTGTCGTAAAAGTGTCATTTGTTGTATATGATCTACCAGCGCTATTTTCTGCATAGGCACGGTAATTATAGGTTGTATTTGGATTCAAACCGCTAACAGGAACTGAAAATGATCCAGTTGTTCCAGTTGTAGATGTGCAACCAGTCGTAGGATTAGCAGATAATCCAACACATACTCCCCTACTACCCCATGTACCACTCCCTGCAGATAACACGTTTCCTCCCAACGTTGCTCCATTTGGGGTATATGCTTGCTTGCTAGGAAAATCTATTGTGGGGGGGGTAGCACAATTAAGAGCAACAACATTCCGTTGGAGCCAAATGACCCCAAATTGGCTCTGCAAAGTAACTGTATACGTGACTCCAGGAGCATAAGAGGCTGAGGATCCCGTAGATAGGAAGTTGCCACCTGTTCCCGCCGGGTATAGATCACCACTATCGTAGGGGCTTGAAGGGGATGATTGTGGCGCTACTAGCCACCTACCATTCGCGTTATTTCCATTGCCACCGTTGGAATCCGGAACTGTGAAGGTAATAGAAAAACCAGAAGAACCACCCGAGCACTGGGGAGTAACAGAAAGTGCAGCATTTATCGCATGCGCCTGTCCTACCCCACCAATTGGCAGTAGATTCGTGTATGTGACAAGCAAACCGACAAAAAATACTATGATAAATGCACTCAAAGATATGGCTTTATTGTTCATAATTAATTAATAATACCTGCTGCTCTCAAACTTAAAGATTCATACCCTACTATCTGCGAAGGTCCACTACCAGCTTTTATTATAATTTCCAAAGCATATAAATTATAGAATGTTTCTTGGTTACCAACCTGTCTTGTACCCGTCCATGTGCCTGCGTTATTGATTGCTCCAGTTGGAGGGTTTAGAAAAACACTGCGCTGAGCACCCCCATCAGACGTGATCACAAGCTCAACTGATGTGATATTTGTTCCTGGATCTTCAACTTTTACCTTAAATGTCTGAGCTGCTGCAGGATTTGGATATAAAGGATTTAAAGTTGCTTCATAAGGATCGGGGTTTGTATCTTGAGGGAGGGTAAAGGTAACATCATTTGGGTCTGGAGTTGGAGTTGGTGTCGGACCGGTTGAAGTTGGGGTTGGTGTTGGGGCTGAAGTTGTAGATGGTACATCTCCTCCAATAATAGATGTTGAGGCTAAATTCGTGCAGTCTACTCCCCCAGATAATACGCATGCATACCCTCCATTTGAGTATCCTGCAGGAGTACAATTCGATAGAGATGACAATGGGCAAGCATTTGCCAATGACGAAGCTTTAGACAACTGAGAAAATACTACATTCCACTGAGGACAGTTATTAGCTGAGGCGGTATCAGTTGTGTATTTATAGCAAGATGCTTGGTCACGAGCAGAACATTTTGGATCCTGAGGAACCTTCTTCATATATATAGTCTTTACTCCTCCAGTTGTAGCCGACCACTCACTTCCAAAAGGAACCTGAGGTGGATAGCACTTATGATCACTGTAATAGAGATCTAATGCTGTTTTTATTTCTCGAATATCTGATTGTCGCTGTGTGTCTTGGCTTTTATTTATCTGACCAAGCGGATTGAGTGATAACAGAACTCCTCCGACAAGGGTTGCTAATATCGTTGTTGCAACCAAAACTTCAATTAGAGTAAAGCCAGTTTGCTTTTTCTTCAAAAAAGTAAAGCCAGTTTGCTTTTTCTTCAAAAAAGTAAAGCCAGTTTGCTTTTTCTTCAAAAAAGTGGATCCCTTATAGGCAATTTTATTCATAATTATTCAGTAACTGTAATTGTTAATACCTGATCTGGCTTAGTACTTCTTGTGTACCTATATACCCCGGCTTTATTGAATTGGATTACTTTTTCTTCTGACTCTTTAATTTCACCAAAATCATGATCTGAATCTGCTACTGATGGAGTAACTGTTGTTACACTTTTACCGATATTCATAATAGTAACGCTATGACCCTTCTTTATCATTACGGTATCAGGATAGAATCTTTTCTCGTTTACTTGCATAAAGAAATCAGTTATTGGTGGGGTTGTTGGATATGGGGTTGTCAGAACCTTAACTTTTTCGCTTGCAGGTACTTCCTGTTCAGTACTATTTTGCATTGTCAGCTTTCCTCCCTTGCCAAATAAGACAACAATCGAAAGAATGAGGAACATGACTATTCCGCCGACCAATACCCCCATGATGATCTTTTCGTTTTTATTCATGGTATTGCGGAAATTATTTGAGATGAATCCTTCTTGAGTTTTTTCTTTCGCGTGATGATGTTTTCTCTCATGAGATGATTTTGGCATATAATTTTTGTTCAAATTTTGTGCCCCTTACCAACACGCTTCTCAAGGGACATTACTCCCATAATCTTAGTATATGTATCATTTTTCACGGTTGTCAAGAGCTTAATTGAGGCAAAAAATATTGTTTTCACGCTGTCTATTATCCAATGTATTTAAAGGCATCAAAAGGACTATCTATGTATATTACTGCTGATTAATAGGGCTCTAACTAACAACATTGGCTTGATTGTATTCCACAGGGAGGCAAGCTTCCTTATATATACAAGTGTGATATTTAGCAATCTTGACTATTGTCATGCCTATTTGATATGTTGGTTATACTCTCATTTAATTTAAGGTAATTTTCAGTTTGAAATTATTAGAATAGATGTATGAATAGTAAATCAACTATCGGCTTTATTACAACGATCGCAACAGTACTCACAGCAACGGTGTATTTGTTGTTCCCTGTTTTCTTCCTGACAATAACTACAGACTTCTTTACTTTTCCAAAACAAATCCTAGTAGTCTTTGCTTCGATCATTCTTCTTATATTATGGGGAGTTAAGGCACTTGCTGAAAGAAAGGTTACGGTTCTTATGAACCCCCTCAATATTCCGGTCGTTTTATTTGCTGTTGTATTGATACTTTCGACGTTCTTCTCTCTTTCGCGACAAGATGCA
Organism: uncultured Gammaproteobacteria bacterium; assembly: GCA_964511305.1. Taxonomy (GTDB): domain Bacteria; phylum Patescibacteriota; class Microgenomatia; order Levybacterales; family GWA1-39-11; genus JAUSNA01. Next base: position 43,777 of record CAZEEU010000008.1, read on the forward strand.
TTACTTCAATCCCTTCCCGTAATACTTTTGTGCCTTTTCTTCTTTACAACAATCAATTTTGTACAGGAGAAGTCGTCATTCATGATCATAATCATCTCTCTATTGATCGGGACATCTGTCTCGGCACTTCTTAGTATCCTTGCTTATTTCAATATCTTTGTACTTCCATTTGAGGCTGTAAAGAATCAAGGATTCAATACTCACGGCTCACCAATTCAATATATTGCATTTCTATTACCACTATTAGTCCTTTGCGGCAGCTCTCTTCTAGATATTGTTAAGAAAAAGAAGATATCTGCTGTTACCAAAGACTACACCCACATAATCCAATTAGTTTCAGCTCTAATATTTGTAGTTGCTTCCGTACTTGTTATCTATCAAATAGTTATTTCAGCACAAAAGCCAATTCTTCTTCCTTTCAATCACGGCTTCCAGGTTGCATTTGCAGCTATTAGCCAAGATTCTCAAAGAATGGCTCAATCACTACTTGTTGGATCTGGATACGGTACATTCTCGGCTGACTTCACAAGATTTATTGGTCCAGCATTTAATTCATATAGCTTCTGGAACCTTACCTTTGCCTTCTCATCCTCTTACGTACTAGAGCTGCTTGCAACGACAGGAATCTTGGGCCTCATAGCATTTGCTTTCATCTTCGTTAATTTCATCCGAAGCAAAGCTCGAGCTACAAATCCATTATTCCTAGCTACTCTTACTGCATTCATTCTTTCCTTAGTAATTCCCTTCTCTTTCTCCATGGTATTCTTGCTATTTGCATTACTTAGCCTCTTTGTAGCTCATCGTGCTATCGAAAATGCAAGAGGATTTGACCACGTTACTCTTAACTTAGTGACGTTACGCCAAGGATTATTCTCAGTAAGCGAAGGTAGCGGCAAAAGCAAAGAAAATCTTATCGTCCCAACTATTATTCTTGCCCTATCAGTATTAAGTGCTGTATATATATTGTTCTATCTAACAGGTTCGGGCTCAACTCCAAGAAAAGGATATGTTGCTCTTATCTCATCAGATATTAAATTTGCTAAATCTTTCACTCCTGAAGCATTGAAGAATGGCACAGAGACATACAACCTCCAAACTCAAGCTATCACAGAGTATCCATACAGAAGTGATTACTACAGATTGTTCTCTCAGATCAATCTTGCACTCGCAGCTAACCTAGTTAATGCACAACAAGGCAAGCAACCTACCGAGGAAGTCCAAAATAATATCATTCTCCTACTCCAACAAAGTATCAATAGCGCACGTCAAGCTGTTACTTTGTCCGCTTTCAACTCACTAAATTGGCAGAATCTTGGTCAAATATACCGAAACCTCATCGGAGTTGGCCAAAATGCAGAACAATTTGCAGTAGCCTCATACAATCAATCAATTGCGCTTAATCCATCAAATCCTGGCCTAAGAATTGAGCTTGGAGGTATATATTATCAACTTAAGCAGTGGGATCTTGCACAGAATCAATTTACTATCGCGACCCAACTCAAGCCAGACTACGCTAATGCATACTACAATCTTGGACATGTAATGGAAGAAAAGGGAGATCTTGCAAATGCACTACCACAATATCAAGCAGTTAGACAATTAGTAGCAAATGATAAGGCTAATGCAGATAAAATTGACGTAGAAATAAAGGCTCTTCAGGCTAAAATTGGAGCTGCACAGCAACAAGCCAATGACAAGGCTATTCAACCTACAGCTGATAACACCCCTCTTAATGTAAATAAGCCTCAGACTGAATTCCCTCCAAAAGACCCTCGAGTAACCATTCCAGAGCCTCCAAAAGGTCAACCAACACCAACACCAACTTCAATTCCAGCACCAACTGACATTCCAACTGGAAATCAGAACTAATAGACCCGAGCGTCTGAAGATAATCCTAAGTACAAATTGATACCCTTGCAACCTGCTTATCTTACTATTTACTCCATTCTATGCACACCAGCTATCTGTTATCCTCAGAACGAAGCACATTCTATTCACAGAGCTACATATTAACTAATATTATTAGAGGCAACTTACATTGAGGGAAATAATAGAGCTACGAACTCAGATAGGCTTCATTTGCAATTCTAACTATCTACCACCCCCAAGGAGAGTACAGGGAAAGCGCTACTTGGAAAGAGCGTGCTGCGCCATCAGTACCACAGGCTATTTAACTTTAATGAAGGAAGCTGAGAGGATTGAGGAAGCCGCCACCACTTCTGATCTCGAAATGAAGATGAGGCCCAGTTGTACGTCCGGTCATACCTACCCATCCGACAATCGTAGACCCAGCTACAACTCGCTGACCAGACGATACACCCAAAGCGCTCATATGAGCATACAAAGTCTGATACCCATTATCACCTGAGATTATGACGTGTGTACCATATCCATAATTCCATCCTCCGGCAATAGCCTCAGATACTGTCCCACTATGAGCGGCTACAATTGGTGTCCCTACTGGTGCTCCCAAATCAACAGCTCTATGATACCAAGAATAGTACTGATTCATGGTTCCATGGATTGGCCAAGTAAATCCAGCACCACTGATAGTAACAGGCCCAGTTGCTATTAGGGTTCTTCTTGCAACGTATATCGGCGCTGCTTCTGGCTGGACACCTTCTGGCACTATTATGTTCTGACCTATCACAAGAGAGAAGGTTTGAGGATCAGCAAAATCATTGAATGGGAAGTCTACGATAGACTGAGGATTAGAGCTATATTTCTTTGCAATACTATAAATTGTGTCTCCCGAAGCCACCTTGTGAGCAACTCCAGTGACAGGGAGTACTTCTAGTGTGTCACCCACAGTTATGGTATCTGCCCTGAGGCTGTTGCGCCATTTTATGGTGTCCTCTGAAATGCCAAATTTCTTCGCAATTCCAGACAATGTGTCTCCCTTTTGGACAGTGTAGCTTATGATTTCAGATCTAGGTTTTTCAGATAATTGGGTATGGAATACATCTTGAGGAGCAAGACTCTGGGGCTGATCAGTTATATCTTGAGCAAAAGAAAGAAGGTTTTCGTTCTCTGAAAAGGGGTTATTTTCAGTGATAAAAGGGGAAATTAATACCCCAAACGAAAGCACGGCCATGGCACTAACATGCAAAAAGAATCTGTTCCTCTTCCCTCTTTTAATCAAAATACTCTTAACTACAGTATTCTTGTTTTTCTCGAAGATATTTGAGAAAAAGAATACTTTGTCTTTTGTATATGAGGAAAGAAACAATAAAAATGACGCAAATTCGCTCCGTAAATATTTGAGGTTATCTACTAGCGGTTTTTTGAACTTACTAGAGCTTGGATTTGACCGGCCGCTACCCACTGAAGAACTACCTTTGAATCGGGACATAAGTATAACTTGAGGGCTTTAGTGTATCAAACAAGGCAGAAAGAAGCAAACTTTGAAGCTGAAAGATCCCTGCTATTCCTTACCTAGGCCATTGAGGAAATCTTCATTATTGTCTGCCTGAGATAGGCGCTCAATAAGTATTTGAGTTCTTTCGTCAGGTCCTAATACGTCCATCATTCGTCTCATTGTAGATATCTTTTTGTAAGTCTTTTCCTCTAGCAATAACTCTTCTTTTCGAGTTCCAGAACGCTCGATATTTATAGAAGGGAATATGCGTCTCTCAGCAAGTCTTCTATCCAAATGTAATTCCATGTTTCCTGTGCCCTTAAATTCCTCGTAGATAAGATCATCCATTCTGCTTCCTGTATCAACAAGCGCAGTACCGATAACAGTAAGCGATCCACCCTCTTCACATTTTCTGGCTGCACCAAAGAATCTCTTTGCTGGCCATAGAGCTGCAGGGTCAAATCCTCCAGTTAATGTACGTCCTGATGGCTCAATTGAAAGATTATAAGCACGTGCAAGACGAGTAATCGAGTCCAAAAGTATTACAACATCTGCTCCACCCTCAACTAGTCTCTTAGCACGATCTAAAGCAATTTCAGCTGCATTTGTTTGGGCTTCTGGTGGTTCATCGAAATTTGAGGCTATAACTTCACCTTTTACTGATCTTGAGATATCGGTTACCTCTTCAGGTCGTTCTCCGATAAGACATGCCATAAGATGAACGTCTGGAAAATTCTCTGCAATACCTGCAGCTAGATCTTTAAGGATTGTAGTCTTTCCTGCTTTCGGAGGAGAAACAATCATACCTCTTTGACCAAAACCAATCGGGCTTACGATATCAATCATTCGAGTAGACAAAGGAGTTTTACCGGTAGAAAGAACAAGTTGCTTGATTGGATATATTGGGGTTAGATCCTCAAAGTAAACTCTCTTGACGCCTTCCGCAGCAACCTTTCCATTAATCTTTTCTATCTTAAGAAGGCCATAATAACGCTCATTGTCTTTTGGAGGTCTACCAAATCCCTCAACAAAATCTCCATTTCTTAGCCAAAATCGTCTGATTTGAGAAGACGATATATAGATATCAAGCTCTGAAGGTCTAAACTTTGGCCTCAAAAATCCGTGTCCTTCTGGTTTTATATCCAAAATTCCCTTTACAACCTCAGTTGCCTGATCGCCACGAGCTCCTCTATCTTGATAGTCGTTGCGAGGTTCTGCCATAGGAGTAGACTCCTCCATTTCGGGGGATTCCATGCTGTCTTGTGATTTCTTAACTGGGCTCATACGTTACTTCGAGGCTAAATTATATGGAAATTTGGAAGAAGCAATGCTCTCAATAAGTTCAATTTACGCTTGCATCCATTGTTATTAAATCATCACGTTCTTTAATTGTCAACAGCATTATTGAAAAGTGTACAGCGCACAGGTAATAGCCAACAGGAAGTAGCAAGTGAAATTAAGAACTTATAGTAAACTTTTCCTTTCTGTGCTTTGTGAGTCCTGTAGTCTATACGCTGTTTTCTGTGCGCTTTTCCTGGTATCCTATAACACTTGACAAGCAGCATAGCCCGTGTTAGAATTCACAAACTCAGACAAGATTAATACACAACTCTTGCCCAGAGAAATTAAAATTACAAAATATGAATATTAAGAATTTAGTAACAACAGCAGTTATCACAACTGCCCTTCTTGCAACAACTGCAGGTATGGTTAATGCATCAGGAAGCCAATGCCAAGTTATCTACGGTGGTGGCCAGGTTTGTGACAAACAAATCCAATTTTCAATTGACAAGTTAGTACAGGTTCCATCTAAAGGTGGGCAGTTTGTTGACAATATAAATGTTAACGATCCTAAATACTCTGCTGGACAAACTGTTGTTTTTAAAATCGTTATTTCAAATACTGGAAAAGATAAAATAGATCACGCAAGAGTAACTGACACATTCCCACAATTTCTATCATTTGTTAGTGGTGCAGGAACTTGGGATAACAATGCAAAAACTCTTACATTTGATGTAAATAATCTAGATGCTGGAAAAGCAGTAAGCTTCCTTATTACTGCAAAGGTTGCTGATGACGCAAATCTTCCTAACCAATCTACAGTTTGTGTTACTAACCAAGTTAGGGCCATTGAAGACAGCGGAGCAACAGCTTCTGACTCTTCACAAGTTTGTATAACAAGAGTGGTTCCTACCCCTACTCCTATGATTTATGAAAAAGTACCTGTTAAGGATATTCCAAAAACAGGACCAGAACTATTAACTCTTCTTGCCCTTGCACCAGTTGGTCTTGCAGGATTCTACCTAAGAAAGAAATCAAAACTAAGTTAAAACTTACTACCATAAATCCTTGAGGACAGAGAAAGCAGCTTTTATCTACCTCAGCAACTTTTCCGCAACTCTATAAAAACGCTTTCCCTACTCTCAACTAGTAATTCTACTTTGTTGTTGGATAGGCAAGGCGTTTTTTTTGTTATTTGAAGTTTTGCATTTCAATAAACAACATAACCCTTGGCTCTTTGACAAGGTACACAAAACTCCTAATTTATTAGGAGAGTCTCACTGTTTCCTAAGCTTAATAAGCTATGGAAAGAAGGTTTTGCAAACGAAAGTTTGTAAAACTTCATTTTTTTTAGTGGTTTTATTAGTGGTTTTTTATATTTTCCTCAGTGTCGGACCCAGCGTACTATGTTGTTAAGCTGCACATAGTGCGCGGTGCCCGGCACTGAGAGTAAGCCAGGCATTGGCAATACTTTTTGGTGTATGGGAAATCTACGCGAGGTTAGCCCCTTGGCAGACGAGTCCCAGCAACAGGACCCTGATCAGGCAGAACTCGAGCGGCTTGCCGCTCTGAGCACGCCGGTCGTGTCCATTCCGGAAGTTCCGGTGACGCCCCCCGAGGTGGAGGAATCCATCGCGGAGACGCACATCCCGGAAGATCCGGATACGAACCAGGCGGAACCCATCGTGGATTCGCCGCCAGTCGATTCCGGGAGGAACGACATGAGTCACGACCCTACCCACCAGCCTACCCAGCCTGATGCCGGCAACGACAAGACCTTCGACTTCGTGTCGATCGTCAACAAGTACATGAGCAGCGACGAGCACGCGTTCTCCGCGGAGATGGCCAATTCGGCCATCATCAACGAGCGCAACGCCTGGATCGCAGCTCATCCCAACCTTCCCCATGACGAAGTTGACCGCGAGGCGCGCAACGCCAAGCTCAGCATCAATTGGGAGAAGGACCAGCGCGATGAGGCGGCCGTTCGGGCCGCCAATGCGCAGCGCGAGCAGGAAGCGGCCCAGAAGGCCAAGACCCCGCCGCCTCCGGCTACCCCTGTCATCCCGACCGCTCCCATCGTGGAGCCGGTCGCGGTGACTCCCGCTTCCGCCTCCGGTGGGGGTGGGATCACGCCGCCTGTTCTGCCTCCGATCAACATCATCATGCCGGACAACAACGGCAACAACGGCAACAGCAACGTCCCCGCCATCATCGGGGGAGGGCTCCTCGGACTCCTCCTCCTCATCCTGGGGGGGGCGTTCATCACCTGGCTCGCGACCCGCGACGACGACAGCAACGTCCCCGCCAGCAGCGGGGGCACGGCGTTGATCATCGATACGTCGTCCTGCCCCGCCCAGATCAAGGCGGAGTGCAGCAACATCGCGGCCGACTACGCGGCCGGCAAGATAAATCAGGCCGAGGCCCAGAAGAAGCTCAGCGAAGCTCTGGCCAAGGCCAACGTCACCAACAGTGGGAACACCACTGGTAGCAATACCACCGGCAGTTCGACCTCCGGTGCAGTCATCAACCTTCTGGATGGGAGCTCGACCGCTCCCCGGACCACGAAGGCTGACCCTGAGCTCGGCTTCCCTCCCTACGAGGACACCGGCAAGCTCGGCTCCAACTCCTGGGCCTTCACTGTGCCCAAGGGATGGGTCCTGCTTGAATTCGGAGTCATCGTCCGCGACGAGAAGACCGGCGAAGAGCACGGTAAAGGGTTCATGAAGGCCATCGCCGGCGAGCAGAACGTCCACTTCTACATCCGCGACGGCGCCTACAAGGTGGTGCCACTGGCTGGAGCGGAAGCGGAATGGTGCTCGCGTATCGCGTGGCATCAGGATAGCGGCAACCTCCTTACCGAGGTTGTTTGGTACAACGACAACCCGCCCAAGTGTGGGCGGTAAGTCATGACCATGCACCAGCGCATCCCTATGCTTATGCTGGTGGTGGTTGGAGTCATCCTTGCCGTCGCAGGCTCAGCCTGCGGCGGTGGGGACAATCCTACTGCCGAACCATCCAAACCTGACTTTGCAAGCATCGTCAGGACAGTGCAGGATTCGTCCCCTGCAACCACTAACAAGGAATCCTCGGCCAAGCCTACTTCCGTCGCAACCGCGACGAAGTCGGATTCCTCAACCACTGCATCCCAGCCCACAACGGCCCCGACTACCAAGCCGGCGCCAACAAAGGCTGCACCGCCACCCCCGGCCAAGCCGGACACGGTCAACGGACTCCCCAACCGGGGTCCGGGGCCTTTCAACCCTGGTGAAGCCGTTATCGGCTATGAGATCGTGATGAACGGTCTCAAATACCGTCAATGCTACATGCCATCTGCAACTGCAGGTGGCACAGTCAACGACGGCAAGGTCAATCCGTTCTGGGGAGAAGTAATCTACTCAGAATGCGGTCAAGGGGTCGAGGACCCCGACACCGTCAACGGACGAGCACGTCGGGGACCAGGATCATTCAGCGTAGGCGAAGCTGTTACCGGTTACGAAATCACCATCGGTGGTTCAACGTACCGGCAATGCTACTTTGCCTCCGCACCAGGAAACGGCTCTGTCAGCGACGGCGTGGTTAACCCATACCCGGGCGAGGTTCTCTCCCCGTGTGGTAACCCCATTCCTGTCGCAACGCCCGTTCCGGCTCGTCCGGATACGGTCAACGGCCTTCCTCGGAAGGATGGATGCACTCCGTCGTCACCCTGCAGCTTTGCCGCGGGTCAGCCGATCACCGGCTTCTTTACCATCAATGGGAAGAAGTACGACAACTGCTACATGGCAAATCCGCCGGCAGCAGGCGTCGTTACCGACGGAGTCATTAACCCATGGAAGAATGAGGTGGCAGACGATCGCGTCTGCTAATCCCACCATGCGGAATCGACAATGGGAGGGTGCATCGCACCCTCCCCACCGGGCGAGAGTCCAAATAGTGAGGCAAAGGAGTTTCAGCATGACCATCCAATTGCGGATGACTCAAGCTGTAACAATCCTTTCATTTTGTGTACCTTTGCCTCTTCCGCTCAGCGGAACTGATGAGTCCTCCGAGAATATCGGCAGGACGAAAGGCAGAGATCAGAATAAAGAAATCAGAAGTAAGTATCAAGAGAATTTCACTTAATACTTGATTCTTAATTCTTAAAATATGAAGAAATTAACTAACATACCTATTTTGTCAGTTGTGATGCCTGTGTATAACGCAGCTTCATACCTTGAGGAAGCAATAGATAGTATCTTGGCTCAAACATTCTCAGATTTTGAGTTCATTATCGTGGATGACGCCTCTACTGATAAATCATATGAAATTCTTAAAAACTATCAAAAAAAGGATAAAAGAATCAGACTTCTAAGAAATGATAAAAATCTCAAGCAAGGAGCAACGGTTACTCGTGCACTAGATGAAGCTAAAGGATCATTTATTGCAAGAATGGACGCTGATGACATATCTGATAAATATAGATTTGAAAAGCAAATTGACTATCTTACTACCCATAAAAAAGTTGTAGCCGTTGGTAGCCAATGTCTTCTTATTAATAAAAAAGGGAAAGTAATGGGAGAAAAGATATTCCCAATTGAATTTGAACAGGTATATAAGTACATCTTCGAATTCTGTCCTGTCCAACAACCTGCTATGATGTTTGCGATCAAAAGACTGCCTAAAGATTTTGCTTTCTATGACCATGGAATGTCACCAGTTGAGGATGTAGAGTTACTTTTGAAGTTATTTAAATATGGAAGAGTTGAAAATATCAATGAATATCTTCTTAAATATAGAATTCATGGTGAAAATAGTTCACTTAAGCATCTAAAACACTCGTTCTTTCTTACTTTTATCTCTCGTATGAGAGGCGTATTTCTTCATGGATACAGACCTACTGCAAAAGGCATTGCTGTAACTTTTGCTCAATTTGCTGTTGTCATGTTGCTTCCCCAAGGAACATCTATGGCGCTGTATAAAGCAGTTAAAGATGTCACTCTTCCCTCACTTTTTTCATTTTCACCAACAACCCTTTTTAATTTGTTGTTGAGTAAATATGAAATTATTAGGTAAAGTATTCCCATATTTAGCAATTATTGCTGTTGTTATCCTCCTGGCTGTTACTAATTACAAGCCGGGGACGCTTCTTACAGGCTGGGATAATCTCCATCCTGAGTTCAATTTACTGTTGAATATAAAGCGTTCATTTTTTGCCGTCTGGCAAGAATATCAAAGCTTTGGGCTCCTGGGAGGTATGGGACACGCATCAGATATCGTAAGGCAAATTTTCTTACTGGCACTTTCTAATTTCATGCCAGCCTCATTTCTCAGGTTTTTCTGGACAATGCTAACTCTTATTATTGGGTCAATAGGAACATTTCACCTATCAAAAACACTTATAGCCAACTCCTTTTTAAAGGAAAAGGTAGGCAATAATTTAATTCTTCCGACTTTTGCTGCCCTTTTTTACATTTTAAATCTTGCAACTTTGCAGTCATATTACGCTCCATTCGAAACTTTTACAGCGCATTTTGCTTTTCTTCCATGGATGATATTAGTAAGCCTACATTTTCTTAATCGACAAAGTATTAAAAATGCAATCATACTTTCACTGGTATTTTTCCTAACAACTCCTCAATCATATGTCCCAACTCTCTTTGTAGTTTTTGCGGGAGCAATGACAATTCTGCTTGCCGTCGCAGGAGTAAAACTTATCAGGGAAGGAAGAATAAAAAAGTTATTCATAATGTCAGCAAAGTACTACGCAATACTATTCATTTCTAATGCATTCTGGTTACTTCCTTTCTTATATTTTACGACTACCAATGCATCGGTAAATGTTAATGCCAAGATCAATCAGATGGCAACGGAGCAAATAGTTCTTCAAAATAAAGAGTTTGGCAACCTGTTAGATACCATACTTCTTAAAGGTTTCTGGTTCAGTGCAGTTGAGCCCAATCTATCTCGTGTGCCAACGTACATGTTGGGACAATGGATGATACATATATATACCCCATGGGTTCAGGTACTGGGTGTTGCCTTATTTATTCTTGCGCTCATTGGTCTTATTGTTTCAATTGCAAAAAAAGAGATTCTTTTAGTCGCTTTTTCTGTTCTTTTTATTCTTGTTTTTGCAGTTATTTGTAATAATGCATTTCCATTTTCTCTCGCCGGATATGCCCTCTCACATGTCCCACTGCTTTCTCAAGCTTTTAGATTTCCGTTCACAAAGCTTTCTTTATTACTTGGACTTTTGTATTCTCTATTTGCAGCATTTGGATTAGGAGCCATATTACTTTTTCTACCTCAAAGGAAGCTTCTTCAAAAAGTAATCCCTCTACTTTTTATAGCCATCCTTTTCATATATATGTTCCCTGCCTTTAGAGGCAACTTCTTTTACGAAAAAGAGCAGCTAAAATTACCTCAAGAATATACACAGGTTTTTTCATACTTTGATAAGAAAGACCCGTCACAACGCATTGCAACTCTCCCAGCCTCAACTTTTTGGAGCTGGAATTATTATTCTTGGGGCTATGGTGGATCAGGATTCTTATGGTATGGAATCAAGCAGCCAATTGTTGACCGTGCATTTGATGTATGGGGTGAGACATCAGAAAATGGATACAATGAGCTATCCTATGCCCTCTACTCCAAAGATAAGCAAGCATTGCTTCGCGTGCTTAATAAATTTCAAATAACATATCTACTATTAGACAAGAATATTTATTCAAATAGTTCTCCAAAAGCCTTATTCTATGACGAGACTGAAACTTTATTATCTGGAATTCCTCAGGTGAAAAAAGATGCTACATATGGCGATATTGAAATCTACAAAGTTGATCTTGCCGCAAATCCTCAAAACTTTGTTGTGACAAAAGGTCTTTTACCATCTACAAATGAGTATGTATTCAATAATGATGACAAGGCATATAAAGATCTTGGCTTTTATAAAAATTCTACTACTCCTTCAAATTACTACCCCTTTGCTAACTTCTTTACCAATAAGCTTAAGGATGATAATTTTGACGTAAGTGAAAAAGATCTTTCAATCACCTTTACACAGAACCTGCCTGAACTTAAGTCCTATACCCTAACTCTTCCTGAGGTTACAAAAGATAAAACAATACCTATAGAAATAGTCAGTACGTACGACAGTATTACCGATACAAATATTATCTCTGCAAGAATTATTAGTCCGGTTGTGTCACTAGATGGAAAGGTAGTGTCAGCAAATACATCAACTCTATATCCACTCTTCGTTGCACCAAAGAATGCAACATACTCACTGGCTATAAATAGCGTACGGGCAACAAATCTTAATTTGAATTCAATTAAGAATTTTTACACCTATATACAGCTTGGGGATGACAATTATTTTACGCTTTCTGATCAAAATTCAGACAATGTATATGTTCAGACAATAACCAAGGAATATTTACAAAATCTTGATAGTCTCAAGAAAAGAACAGTTGAGCTGAAAAATGTAAAAAAAGATAGTACTTTTTCAGTGACCTTTCCAAAGGTAGTTGATCTATTCTATGGCTACGCCTACAGCGGAAAAGATTTTTCAAAAGCTCAGGACTGTAATGGTTTTAGATCCGGCCTTGCAAAAGACGTTATTGTCAATAATTCACTAACGCTTATTGCAGAAAATGACTCTCAGTGTGTTGCAGCAAATGCACCAACTCTTACGCATGAGGCTGGATATCTAGTCAAGATTAACTCTCAGAATAACTCTGGGCGACCATTTCACTTATGGACGCTTAATGAAAATGAAGGCGCTACTCCACTTGATCTATATCTAGACTCGAAAAAGAAGACGTCATACTTGATGCTTTCTCCAATGGAAAGGTATGGAGTTGGCTATTCTTTCCATTTAGACAATATATCTATTGGTAATAACCATGTGTCAAATACCATCAACAGCATGGAAGTTGTACAAATTCCCTATAACTACCTCAGAGACATCACAATTACGCAGCCTTATACGGCAAGTACAGGAGGGGCAAATTTCTCAGTTACACATCCAAATGAAAGCCTTTACCTGTTAAAGAACGTTGCTTCTTCAAAGGAGGCGTCAACTATTATCCTTTCGCAAAGCTACGATTCTGGCTGGAAAGCATATGAACTGACACTCAATACTAAGTCAAAAGTCGGGACATTCTTTAAGTCCCTCTTCCCTTTTGTTTTTGGTAAAGAAATTAAGGGCCACGTTATGATCAATAACTGGGAAAATGGCTGGGAGTACAGCGGGGAAAAAGATATCGTTATTGTCTATCTACCTCAATACCTACAATACGGAGGTTTTCTGTCATTTTTGGTACTTATGACTATTCTACTTATCCTTCAACTCAGAAAATCCGACTCTTACTTTGCTATAAGAACAGAGATACTAAAACAAAAAGTCTCAGTGAGACTTCATAAATAATTATTCCCCAGTAGCATTAATCACTTAATCCTTAATCAATTAATCAAAACTTTCTATACACAAGTTTTCCACATTTATTTTCTTGTTTAATTTATACTGTTAAGATAGGCTAAAGTGAATCGTATTTAACTCTAGGCCTATGTCACAATATATCACTTTTGTTATAGGTTGAAGAGCTTGACAAGATATGCTATACTTTTTACAGTTTATGAAAATTTTCTCCTTCCACAACAAAAAGAACCAAGCAGCAAAGAGACGAAAAAAGGCTTTTGCAGACTATCAGCAGAACTCAATTAATACATACGGAAAACAGCAGATAAAATCACTCATTGACCGTGGACTTAGTGTTCAGTGGTAGTAATGGGGCAGGACATTAAAAACGGGTGTACGCTATCAGTTTCTTTCTATCTACCTTTAGGCAGGAGATAGAAGCTTCTTTCTTCAGCGTAAAGCTGAAGAAAGAAAAAGAGCATCGCTTTCGCTACTCATAAATAAATTCAAGTACGAAAAGCAAT
>CAZEEU010000009.1:0-48692 GCA_964511305.1 uncultured Gammaproteobacteria bacterium
GGCTAAACCCAAACTCTATTTCTCGGTTACTGAACATATCAACTAATGGGAGCAAAAAACCCTTTATCAAGTTATTTTAATTTGATACCATATAACGCATGACAACAAATCCTTGGATTAACTTTAATGGCAATGCTGAAGAAGCATTTACTTTCTATAAATCAGTATTCGGCGGAGAATTTGAGAAGGTAGTACGTTTTAAAGACCTTGCAAGCGCTGAATTCAAACCTGAAGAAAAGGAGGAAAATAAAATAATGTATATTGCTTTGCCAATTGGTAAAAGTAATATGTTGATAGCAAATGATGTTCCAGAAATTATGGGACGAGTAAATGAAAATGAGAACAGAAGCAAGATTTTAATAAGTGCGGAAAGTAAAGAAGAGGCAGACAGATTATTTACTGGCCTTTCGGCTGGCGGAAGCGTAGAAGGACCTATGGGTGATAGTCCTTGGGGTACTTACGCTGGTATGTTTCGAGATAAATACGGTATTGAGTGGATAATTGAATTTTCTCCTGAAAAATAAAATGAGCAAGCTTATTACATGCATCTGGTTTGCCAACAACGATGGGGAAGATGCGGTGAACTACTACATAGACACTTTTAATTCAGCCCCTAGTGAACACACTGCAAAGCTTGGGGATATCACAAAATCACCAAAGGCATCCGAGGAAGTCTCGGGTAGACCTGAAGGATCAATTTTGACAGCTGAATGCGAAATTGATGGAACCAGCTTCATGCTCCTCAATGGTGGCCCCGTTGATCAATTCAAGCTGAATGGCGCAACTTCATATATAGTGGAGTGCGAAACCCAGGAAGAAATTGATTACTTCTGGGAAAAATTATCTAACGTTCCCGAAGCAGAGCAATGCGGATGGTGTACAGATAAATTTGGTGTCACATGGCAAATAGTCCCAAGAATTTTGGATGAATATATGCGCGACCCTGAAAAAGCCGAGGCAGTAACCGCTGCTTTCATGCCAATGAAAAAAATTGACCTTGAAGCAATAAGAAAAGCTGGCGAATAAAGAAACCGAACTACTCTGAATGTTCCACTTTTAAAATAATATCTGGCTTTACTCCCGCAATTGCAGGCAGAAGATGATTCAGAACCTGTTCAGCTGTCATTCTAAATTTATTTCCTTTCGCTGAAATTTTAACCCAACCCTTCTCATCTTTATAATACTTTTCGGTGAAGTTTTTCGTTCCTATTAATATTACATAACTTTCATTTTTCAAATTCATAATTGGATCTTAACATAATAAATTATGAAATTTTCTAGTAAGCGTATGCCTTTAGCTAGAATCGCACATTGAGTAAAATGTGACATAAATCAATTACCTCATTTGTTTTGCAAGCTACAATAGTCTCATGAACACTCTTAAATTTAAGGTTATTTCACTATCTCTCCTAAGTTTTTTAACGCTTTTTATGGACCCAATTTCCGCATTTGCACAATCTACTAATAAAGAACAAAAGATAGTAACGTTAATGGAGAATCAAACAATTAATCATGATTATTTTGCGGCGGGTGACCAAGTTACCATAAATGGAACAATAAATGGAGATGCATATATTGCCGGTGGAAAAATTGATATTAATGGCACTATAAATGGAGATCTTCTTGTAGCGGGAGGGCAGATCATAATTAGAGGGCGCATCGCACAAAACATTCGCGGAGGTGGCGGCAATATAACGGTGCAAGGCACAGTTGGTCGAAATCTTACGCTTGTGGGAGGAAATCTGACAGTAGAACCTAGCGCAAGAATTGCTGGCAATGCAGTTGTTGCAGGAGGAAATATCGACATCCTTTCCCAAGTAAAGAACTTAAGCGTTGCGGGCGGAAATGTACAGATCTCAAGTGGAGTATTGGGAGATGTTATGGCAGGAGTGGGTAGCCTTGCAATTGGAAGTGGTGCAAATATCCAGGGGGATCTCAACTATTGGAGTGAGCACAAAGCAACAATAGAAAATGGCGCTTCAATATCGGGCAAAACAACTCTCCACATAACAAAAGACCACGAAAGAGCAAAAGAGGCATCAAAAAAAGCTACAAGAACACTAACGGGCATAGCTATCTTCTTTACAACAGTTTCATTCTTCGCATCCTTATTTTTGGGGCTTCTTATTACGGCAATATTTCCAATATATTCACAAAAAGCAACAAGCCTTATCGTGAATAAGATGGGAACTGCTATTTTGGTTGGACTGGCTGCTTTTATTCTTGTTCCAGTGCTGGCTATATCATTGCTCATTACAGTGGTTGGTTTTCCTGCGGGGCTAATTTTGGGCTTCTTTTATTTCACAACGCTTTATATATCAAAGATATTTGCTTCAATGGCAATTGGCACATATCTTACAAATGTAGCAAAATTCAAGACGTCTCCTTTCTGGACGTTTGTCTTGGGCCTTTTGCTTTATTATGCAGTCGGATTTATTCCAGTGATAGGATTTCTCGCACAGGCAGTAGCAACACTTGCTGGAATGGGCGCAATCATATTACAGAAAAAATACTATTTTGATACTCTTAGTACTAAAAAACTTATCTAATGCCACGCTTTTATTATCTCCTTAGTCATTAGTTTCCTCATATTGATTTCCGTCACATCTATTCATTCTTTAAAAGAATATTATGAAATCATGATGCGTGTAAATAAATTCTTTTTATGGGCACCTCGAATATTAAGCATAGGGTTTGTAATATTCATTTCCATTTTTGCTCTTGATGTATTCTCGAACAATTCTGGTTTTGAAATTATTTTGCCGCTATTCATGCATCTCCTACCGTCACTGGCTCTATTGATTACTGTAATTGTTGCTTGGAAATATAAATTGGTCGGCGCAATTATTTTTTTTGGATTTGCTGGATTTTATATATGGAGTGTGGGTTTTGGACGTCCCTTAAGCTGGTATCTGGCAATAGCTTTTCCAAGCTTCGTAGCAGGCATACTTTATTTCATCAGCTGGATTCAAAAGAGAAACCTTGTGAAAAGCGACTTGATATAATTACTTCTATTGAAAGAGTTATTTAGTAGCATCGCAGTATTTCTTACCTTCATCGCATACGTTCCGTATTATCGTGACATCCTAAAAGGCAAAACACACCCGCATATTTATAGCTGGTCACTGTGGGCATTACTAACAGTCTTGATAGTTGCTCTTCAGATCAAGGGCGGAGCAGGCCCGGCAATCTGGGTTACTGCAGCAGCAGGATTGCTGTGCGTGGGAGTGGTTATTTTAAGCTTAAAAAGTGGCAAAAAAGATATAACAATAGCCGATAAAATAACGGCTGTCTTATCGCTGATAGCAATTGGCTTTTGGCTCATAGCAGATCAGCCAGTGCTGTCAATTATTTTAGTAATAATTGCGGACTTACTAGCTTTCTTTCCAACAATTAGAAAATCTTGGCATAAGCCACACTCCGAAACTCTGTCTCTTTACATAACTAATGGTTTTCGATTTTCACTAGGACTTGCTGCAATTGAGACGTATACCTTTTTATCCTCTTCCTGGCTTGTAGTATGGGTCGTTGCAAATGTTTTATTCTCCATAATGCTTATCGTAAGACGCCGACAAGTAAAGAGCCTTTGATATAATGCTGTTATGAACAGTGCAATATTAATCCACGGAAGACCAGACAGAGAAGAGTATTACGATCCTCAATATCCTTCCCCAAGCAATAGTCATTGGTTCCCATGGCTCACAAAGCAACTAATGGTAAATGACATATTTGCTGTTGCACCGGAAATTCCTACTCCCTGGCAACCACGATACGAAATCTGGAAAAAGGAATTGGAGCGTTTTGAAATCACACCAGAAACAATACTTGTAGGACATAGTTGTGGAGGAGGATTTATTGTCAGATGGTTAAGTGAAAATAAAGACAAGAATGTTGGCAAAGTAGTATTGGTCGCTCCCTGGCTCAATCCAGAAAACAATCCAGTATCAGACACTGCTGATTTTTTTGATTTTGAAATCGACCCTAATCTTGTTGAAAGAACTAAAGGCTTTATCATATTTAATTCTGATAATGATATGGCAACAATTCAAAAGTCCGTTGGCATATTAAGAGAGAAGATAAAAGGGTGTGGTTATAGAGAATTTAAAAATCATGGCCACTTTTGTTACAACGATTTGAAAACGGAAGAGTTCCCTGAATTGCTAGAAGAATTATTAGCTAAATAAAACACCGGTCATGAATAACTTGTATCGCTTTAGCCCTATCGAAAGTGAGGATAGCTTCAGGAAAGCATTAAATTATCTAACCATAGAATTAGAAAGACTTTCTCAAGAATTACTTAACAAATCCCTTCCGATTAATACTCTAAAAGTTTTTGCGCATTATCCAGAAGAGTATGACTATTTACATAAATTGGTTTCTGAAATGGGACCGAAAGCTTCAATGAGCTCAGATACAAGCTTGTATGTTGAGTTTAAGGAAAAGATAAATGGACATAACATAAAATACTTAGGAGTTCGCATTGTTGATCCTTATCGCCTTCAGGTTGGTTGTGGTGACTATGAAGAAGAAAATTTTGAAGACTTCAAAAAACGAAATGTCGGTACTTCTCAGTTCGTTCGTAATTTTAGAGACAATATGATTGAATTATGGCATCCAAATTATGACGTGTTGGGATATGTTGTTTTCTCAAAGTATTAATTACTATGTCGTTTCAAGCGTATTTAGATAATATAGAAGAAAAAACAGGCAAAACTCCTCAAGAATTCATTGACGAGGCTAAGAAAAAAGGTTTTAGTGATCCCAAAACGAAAGCTGGCGAAATTGTAAATTGGTTAAGGGAAGACTATAACCTTGGTCGGGGTCATGCAATGGCACTTGTCTACGTTATAAAAAATGACCCAAAGATAGGAGACAAACATGTTGAAAGCGGAGGGGCACATAGTGACCCATCGGATACGTTGATTCTAACCGGTAAGAAAAAGTAAAATACGCATATGGCTGAGCTTAAAACACAAAAAACAACACAACGCGCCGAAGACTTTCTAAAAACGATTGAGCCGGAAGCAAAAAGACAAGACAGTTTTGCACTTTTGGAATTGTTCAAAAAAGCAACAGGAGAAAAAGCTGTCATGTGGGGAACAAGTATTGTGGGCTTTGGGATGTACCATTACAAATCGGATAAAAGTAAGCAAGAAGGCGATTGGCCACTGGTCGGATTTTCTCCAAGAAAGCAGAATCTGACTCTTTATATTAGGCACGGAAATGAGAATGGTGAATTGCTTGAGAAATTCGGAAAGCATAAAGAGGGCGGAGGGTGCCTCTATATTAACAAGCTTTCAGATATAGATCTTCAAATTCTTGAAAAACTTATCAAGAATTCATTTAATGCCCCGCGAATCTACTCGCAAAGCTAAATACGAAAAATCTACTTCAAGATTTTTAAAATAAGATAGGAAGATAACCCCAGAAGCGCAGGATAGATGCCAAGAAGAAATATTTTGGAGAGTAATGAGGTTTTTTCAAAGGCTTTAAAAATTCCCATCTTGTTTGCGTCATCAAAAAAGGGATACCAAGTAGTAATTCCTAATCGACCAGCTAAAAAGTTAAGCCCAATTGCTACAACTAAAATAACCCACCCAACTAAAAACACTCTGATAATCATAATCTCAGTATAACAAACGAAAATATTACTAGCCTTTACCCTCAAAGTAGTATATAATAATCCTCACGGGTAATTTAATCCGAATTTATTTATGGCAAAAAGACCAACAGGAGTAGGAAAACGCGGACGCGTTCATTCTCCAAAAACAAAAAAGAGACTAGAAATCAAGAAAAAAATGCTTGAACTTCTAAAATTCAAAAGAAGACACGCAAAGTAGTAAAAGAACTGCTTTTGCTTATTTCCAACTTCAAGCGCATACTTACTCAGTGTTCACATTAATTTTTGCGATAGTATTTGGCCTAGCTCTTTCATTCTTTGCCCTTCAGAACACTAATCGAGTAACAATTACCCTTGCTAATATTCCATTTTCAGATGTACCTTTATGGGTTATTATTGTTATTTCTGTTCTGGTCGGCCTCATATTTGCGTCGTACTTCAACGTAATCAACATAGTCACATCTGCACTCAAACTTCATAATAAAGACAATGCAATAAAGGGAGCAGATAACGAAATCCAAAATCTAAAGAATGAAAATAAAAAACTCAGAGAAGAAAACGAAGAGTTAAAAACCAAGAAGGATAGTCCGTTAGTCTCTTAGCCCCACATCACCTTCTTGTCCCAATTTATTTTTATTTTCGAATACAACAGCTAACTCCTGTATTTCTTCGCGTGAAAGAATCTCCACAATCCGTTCATAAAATAACTTACACCGATGATTATTAATATAATTCTTCCTGGCCAGCTATCAACAAATTCCTTAACAATATCCCCAACGCTTGCAAAGCCCCATGCGGAGGCTACAACGGCCGACATAATAATTGATCCCCCGAAGATCATTTTTATAAGACTATCCACGCGCTCTGTGAATTGATATGCATGTCTAGTTCTCTCAGTGAGAGAAACTCCTTTTTTCTTCTTTTCCTCATCCTTTTCAAAAAGATGCTCAAATATATCTTCAAAAAAGTCACCCGCATCTTCAAAAAATTCACTCCACATAAGTCTATTGTAACCGATGATATACTTTTCTTATGAATCAACCAACATTATCTTTCAAGTCACAAGAAGAGTGGAGTAAATGGCTTGGTGAAAATCACAACACCTCTAACGGAGCTTGGATAAAATTTTATAAAAAGTCATCAGGCCTCCAAACATTTAATTGCCCACAAACATTAGAAGAAGCCCTATGCTATGGCTGGATTGATGGACAAAGAAAAAGTAACGACAAAGATTCGTTCTTGCAAAAATATACTCCTCGAAGGAAAAGAAGTGTGTGGTCAAAGATCAATACTCAGCATATAGAAAGACTTACAAAGTATAGTAGAGAGTTCCCTAAAGATCTCTCCGCGCCTGCACTTAGAGAGCATAGATTTTAAAAAATTATGACAATGGAAAAATTCGAAACAGTAGACGACTATATTTCTGCACAACCTGAGAAGACTAGAGAAGTTCTTAATAAATTAAGAAAAACAATTAAGGGGCTTGCTCCTGAAGCAAAAGAGTCTATGAGTTATGGAATGCCTGGATATAAATTGAAGAAAAAACCTTTAATATATTTTGCGGGATGGAAAGACCATGTAGGCATCTATCCAACACCTGGCGGAATGGATGCATTTGAGACTGAGCTAAAACCATACAGAACAGGCAAAGGAACCGCACAATTTCCACTCGATCAACCATTCCCCTACGAACTTATTAAAAAGATCCTAAAATTCAGAATTGAAGAAGCGAAAAAATAAAGCTGGTTAATGAGAGAGTGCATCTTACTTACTCTCCTGCTTAACATCCGCATAGCAAGGGCATAGCTTATTTTTCAATATTTCTTTTTGCTCTTTAACTGAATTTACAAACTCATCCTGATCTTTCTTTCCTAAAGCCAGCTTTTCATCAAGAGGAGAGGCGTGGTTATATCCTCTTTTCTTCATTTCAACAACCTCTTCCTCGTGCCTCTTATAAAGTGCGTTGAGCTTACCTATCCATCTTTTTGTTTCAGGATGATTAATGTAACCCTTTTTACCAGTTGTTAAGATTGTCCAAATAGCATGAAGCTCCCTATGCTCACCAAGAAGATGAATGCGACAAAGGTCACTTGTTGGAATATCCCAAATTCGCATACGGGAAAGTTAAACGGAGGAGTGGGCAAATTTTCTTCGTGCCGCAAATAGAACAGTTGTGACAATAGCAAAATATGTAATTCCCATAACGCATGACTGCACTAAATGTGAAGGTGTTGTTACGATCAAATATGTTCCGGTTGTAAGCGTAAAAGCAGCAAGAACATAAGATGCCATCAGCTTGTTCTTTGTTGGATGGATAAATGTAAGCGTTGTAAGAATAATGCTAATAAGCGCTGCAATTACATGGAAAAGTATAATCATATTACTATTATCAACTCTAGGGAAGAAGAAAGTCAATTGAAATCATAACGCAAAAAATCAAAAGAACCATAAGAGAGAGCGAGAAGAATTTCCTGGCCCACACATCATCATCAGCAACATATTTTCCCTTATAAGCCTTGTACACCCAATAGCCCCCAGTTGCTGCCATGACCAATAAATAAACCATGCCTGCGTATCCGAAAAGTACCAGAAGAAGCGTTGCGACTAGAAAACCAACCGAATACAAATATATATGCCTCTTAGCAACAGCTACTCCAGAGACTACAGGGAGGATTGGGAGATGCGCCTCCCCATAATCCTTTAGTCTATAGATTCCGATTGCGTAAAAATGCGGCATCTGCCAAAAGACGAGAATCAAGAAGAGCAGTGCTGCTCCGACGTCAAGTGAATTTGTAATTGCCACATACCCAACTACGGGCGGAATTGCCCCAGACATACTCCCAACAAGAGTTCCATACACAGATCTTCTCTTCCAGTAGCCGTATGCAGCAACATAAAGAAGGAACCCTGCAATAGCAGCTCTTGCCGTAAGAGGATTAATTAAAAGAAGGAGTATTACCCCAACAAGGCCAAGAATGGAAGCAAAGATGAGAGCATCTCTACCTAAAATCTCGCCGGTAACTAACACTCTCTTTTTAGTCCTTTCCATTTTACCGTCGATCTCACGGTCAATATAGTTATTAACAACGCACCCAGAAGCTATAACAAACCCCAGACCCACAAGCGTTTGCAGCAATAGTAACAGATTGATATTTCCCCTAAAAGCAAATAAAAATCCGGCCGTTGCTGCTATGAGATTGCCCCTGACTATGCCAGGCTTTATTAGGTAGTAGTAGTTCTTTATTTTTTTCAATGAATTCCCTCTTTCCAGATCAAATATTCATTCATTTGTTTGGGCATCATGTTGTAATTTAGATGGTACATTATCCAAAGAGAGCCGAGTACAATAAGCAAAATTATTCCAACAGTAGATATAAAAAATGCCAAATTCCATTTGGGACCCTTTTCAAAACCCAAATGTAGGAAGAAAATAAGCTGAACAAAAAGCTGCATTACGGCAAAACACAACACTAAGGCAATTAGTATCTCCAGAGGCATTTGCCATCCACCCACTACTAATAGGTATGACCCGATTGTTAAGACTAGAGATATTCCAAAACCTATCAAATATGACCGTACTGACCCATGAGTATTTTTCATAGTATTCCCCCAAATAAATAAACTATTGTAAAGATGAATATCCACACAACGTCAAGAAAATGCCAAAAAATACCAGCCATGATAGATTTTCTTATATTTGAGTGCGTTAACCCTTTTTTGTACAGCTGATAGATCATAATAACTAGCCACGTAAATCCAATTGAAATATGTAACCCATGCAGACCAACAAGAGAAAAGAACGCAGATAGAAAAGAACTTCTTTGAGGAGTATTCCCCTCAATGAGAAGCTCTCTAAATTCATAAACTTCCATGCATACAAATGCGAGCCCCAATAGGGCAGTTATTGAGAGAAGGGTCAGGGCAATGTTCTTCTCTTTTCTTTGAAGATACAAAACGCCGAGCCCGCAAGTCAAACTGCTAGTAAGCAGTATTAAAGTTTCAACTAAAACGAATGGGGGATTAAAAATTTCCCGCATGGTAATGGCACCAAAAGTGCTATCCCTCAGAACAATAAACGTCGCAAATAGGACAGCAAACATTAGAAGATCGGTCATGAGGTATATCCAAAAACCAAAAAAGACTCTATCGTCGTGATTGTGCTTTTCCATATTATTTTTTTCTAAGAGCAGCTTCAATTTTTGCTACTTCTGCAGCTGTTACAACGTATTCTGTATGCTCATCAAACGCTCTTCTTACAGCAATAACAACTGCTCCAATCAATGAAACTACAGCCAACCAATAAATTTCCCACGACATTGAAAATCCTAGTAGGAGTGCAAAGGCTGATATGTATATTCCCACAGCAGTATTCTTAGGCATATGAATATCCTCATATTTTTCTTTTACAGCACTTATTCCGTCTTTTTTCATTTGCCAAAAAGCATCACGAGACAACACTTTTGGAACGTGTGCAAAATTATATGATGGTGGGGGAGAGGAGATGGACCACTCCAGAGTGCGAGCATTCCATGGGTCACCGGTAGCATCTTTGTGCTCCTTCCTTTTCCAAATACTGTATCCCACCTGCAAAACCAAGAATACAGTTCCAATAGAGAGCAGAACAAAACCTAACAACGCTAGTATAAAAAAGGGTTGCCAACCGGTAGCTGCATCGTATGTTTCAAGTCTTCTTGTTGCACCCATAAGACCAAGGATATAAAGAGGTCCAAACGAAACCCAAAAGCCTATGAACCAAAACCAAAAACTGTATTTACCAAGCCGTTCATTAAGAACTATCCCTGTGGCTTTGGGGAACCAATATGTAAATCCTGCAAGAAGTCCAAAGACAACACCACCTATTACCTGGGTGTGAAAGTGAGCAACAAGAAAAAGACTATTATGGAACTGGAAATCTGCAGGTGGAATCGCAAGTAATACCCCGGTCATTCCTCCAATGGTAAATGTTGCAACAAAACCCAAAAACCAAAGCATTGGATTGGCAAAGCGTATTTTTCCCTTATGCATAGTAAATATCCAATTTATGAATTGCACGCCGGTTGGAACTGCGATAATCATTGTCATTATTCCAAAAAAAGCGTTTACATTCGCGCCGCTTCCCATGGTAAAAAAGTGATGCAACCAAACAAGCATAGAAAGAGCTGTTACGCCAATTACTGCAATAACTCCTGACGTGTATCCAAAGAGGCTTTTTCGAGAAAAAGTACTGACAATCTCAGAATAGATTCCAAATGCCGGGATAATAAGTATATAAACTTCTGGGTGACCCCACATCCATATTAGGTTTGTGTACATCATCGCATTTCCCCCCATTGCGGCAGTAAAGAAGTGCATGCCAAAAAGTCTATCCAGACTAAGCAGGGCAAGCGTTGCTGTGAGTATTGGAAAAACAGCAACAATCAAAAACATGCTGCACAGAGAGGACCACGTGAACATGGGCATTCGCATCAAGGTCATGCCAGGAGCACGCATTTTTAAAATTGTCATTATAAAATTTATTGCTCCAATTGTCGTACCAATACCTGATATCTGAAGGCTCCAAATCCAATAATCGACTCCAACCCCCGGGCTATATTCAATCCCAGAAAGAGGCGCCACTGCTAACCAACCAGCCCCCGAGAAGTGTCCGCCAAATACAAAGAAAATGTTTATTAATATAGCCCCCGCAACATACAACCAAAAACCTAACGTGTTAAGGAATGGAGAGGCAAGATCACGAGCACCGATCTGCAGAGGAATTGCGAAATTTAAGAGCCCGAATAGCAGGCCTGATGCCACAAAGAAAACCATGATAACCCCATGCGCTGTGAATATTTCCTGAAAATGCTCAGCAGACAGGTACCCTGGGTTTCCTGCCGCCATTGACTGCTGCAACCAAATCATTCCCGCATCAAGACCACCTCTTAAGAGCATGAGAATTGCCATGACAATATACATAATTCCTATTTTTTTAGGATCAGTTGAGGTGAGCCAATTATCCCAAAGCCATCTAAGTCTTTTGATTTTTATCAAAAAGACAACTATGGAAAGTAGCATAATGCCCAGGGTGATAGTTCCACCAATAGTGAACCATTCGTGAGGCAATGCATTAAGAGTTAATTTCCCAAATATAAAATTATTCATGGTGATGCATCTTACTGCCAGGATCAAACATATATTTCATAATGATCTTATTATATAAACCTCTTTCTACAGAAGAGTAGTGCGCAACTGACTCGTTGATGGATGGCAAAGACAACTTCTCGTATGATTTTGCACTAAGCGCTTTTCCGTCTCTTTTTACACCAGCAACCCATTCATCAAATTGATCTTTTGTACTTGATCGAGCTGTAAATTTCATGCCAGAGAATCCAACACCGTTGATTTCAGCTGCAGACCCAGGATAATCCCCCTCCTTATCGGCAACCAGATGAAGCTTCGTGCTCATTCCAGTCATTGCATAAATTTGTCCAGACAAAGAGGGTATCCAAAATGAATTCATTGGTGCATCCGATGTTAACTCGAAGTTGACAGGAGTGTCTTTTGGAAATTGAACAAAATTAATTGTTGCAATATTCTGGTGCGGATAAATAAATAGCCATTTCCAGCGGAGTGCAACAACCTGAATTTTAACTGGCTCCACATTTGAGTTGATTGGCTTATATGGGTCAAGATGGTGAGTGGCTTTCCATGTAATTGCTGCGATTGTTGCGACTATAATCATGGGCCAGATCCACCAACAAACTTCTATCAGCTTGTTGTTTTTGATCTTGTGGGATCTATCTATCGACCTATTTCCTTCGCGATACCTTCTTGCCATAAAAAATATTGAAAAATATACGGGCCCAATTATGGTAAGCATTATCAACGTCGCCGCAATAATTAAGTCTCTTTCCTGTCTTGCAATAGGCCCCTGAGGATTGAGTACTTGAATATTGGGGCTTCCTAGAAAAAATGAGGCTAGAAGTAGCAATTCAACGACAACAAGAACACCAAAAATTATCTTGAATTTAGTACTCATATAACCTCCTTTTTATCATAGCATGCCAGTCACATTCTTAGCTTCCCCTGCTTGCCTTCTTACAATAGTTGGGTATACTAAAGACATGATTAATCTGAACAATATAATGATTGGAACCGAAGACTCCACGAAGCTTTCCGATTTTTATAAGAAAGTTTTTGATAAAGAAGCGGATATGCACGATGGAGACTGGTATGGCTGGCAATTTAAGGGAGCGTTTTTCTCAATTGGTAATCACTCGGAAGTAAAAGGCAAGTCAAAAGAACCTGCAAGAATTATCTTCAACTTTGAGACAAGAGAAATTAAAGAAGAGTTTGAAAGAATAAAAGCAACTGGAGCAAAGGTTATAAAGGAACCCTATGATGCTGGAGAGGGCATGATGATTGCAACTTTTGAAGATCCAGACGGCAACTACTTTCAACTCATGCCACCGTGGGAGAACTAATTGAAAGCAAGCTCTGCTTACTTCCAATTAATGCCGCCCTGGGAAAACTAACTAAATTCTCCAACTGAAATTCTTTTAATAGACAAACACATAGCTCCAGATCCAGCTTCTTCACCTAAATCGTGTGCCAGCTGCCTCATGTATGTTCCTCCAGAACACTCAATCGAGAGATTCACAACATCATATGCTTTATCTTCCTCACCAATTTTTTTCCAACTATTGATAATTGCCTCTTGCCTAAAATCTCCCTGGACAAGGAGAACATCTTTAATAGCTTGCTCTGCCAAATCTTTTGCCCGCACCTTTTTCCAACCAAGGGAACTTATGGCAAAAATCTCAACTTCATGGCTCGGAATTTCAATTTCACCTAGTCGGCCTTCTCTGGCCCACCAATATAATGGTTTTCCATTTACGGGTTTTGAGGAGTAGGGTGGGAATTTTTGGTTAATTTTTCCAACAAAAGACTGAAGCGACCGCTCAACTTCTTCTCTAATAACTTGCGCATCAATTTCCCTAACCATGCCCAGCTTATCGTAAGTATCAGTTTCTAAACCAAAAAGTATTTCTACCTCATAACTCTTTTTTAAGCCTTCATACTTTTCTCTTTTTTTATTTTCTTCACCAACCAAAAGAAGCAGCACTCCTTCTGCCATTGGGTCGAGCCTCCCTGCATATGAGATCTTTTCCACTCTATATTCCTCGTTTTTCTCCCTAAACTCAATAATAGTTTCAAGTGGAGTCTGTCCAATTTTCTTCCAGATAGCTACAACTTTTTCCATAGTCATATATATTACACCGTACTTACAAATCCTTGTTAATCCTTTCATGCCATAAAGAGACAATTATAATCATATGAAAATGGAAGGGGGTGAAGTGATATGGGATTGTTAATGTGGATTATTTTTGGAGCCATCATAGGACTTGTTGCTGACTTTTTTGATCGCTCAGTAACTCTAAGCTGGCTTGAAAGGATTGTTATTGGAGTCGTAGGATCAGTTGTTGGAGGAACTCTTTACAGAATTCTCACAACCGGATCACTCGACCTTACTGCCGCAAATAGTTTTGACCTCGGATCAATAGTTATCTCTGTGATTGGAGCTCTATTGTCTCTCTTTGTTTGGAAGCGCTACGTACGACGCGGAGTAAGAGCATAGACAAAGAAACTGTAAGGCGGTTTAGACATGTGTCTGGCCGCCAAGACCCTCAAATATTCTCCTGATATACTACCTGTGCACCCGAAAGCGAATTGCATGCTTTTATGGTGCAAAAATTGTTCTTTAACAATTTGGTTGCTATTAACTAAGTTGTTGTCCTAAATCTTCGAACATTTCTAATGTCCTAAGGCTTGGGACAATAACCGAAAGGAGATTTGAAACCCATGTCCATACGACCGGGCAAGAGTCTCCTTGCCCCCAACACTACGCCCCGACTGGAGGCCTTCGTTGTCAATGGCTCTCGCGCCCAGTAATCGATCTGAAAGAGTCGAGCTCACAGCCCGACAAAAGCAGATAATGAAACGCTGGCACACATTCCAAGCAGAAATCTCCAAGGCGGGCTATCTCGACCCCCAAGACATGAGCTTCTACGCTCACTACATGGCTATTGCCATACTTGGGGTTGCCGACCTTTGGCTCGTTCAGGGAATTTCTGGAATCCGAGACGCATTCCTTGCGGGATTGCTGGCCAGTTTTGTCTCAGGACTAACTGGTCATCTCGGCCACGACGCAGCACACAAGCAGGCACCTAAAAGAAGCAAGATCCTCATGGCCTTTGCCACGTGGTATCTTGGCAATCTTAGCCTTGGCTTTAGCCTCTTGTGGTGGAAAGACAAGCACAACCAACATCACGGGAAGCCAAATCAGGATTCAACACCTGAGAAAAGAGGCGATCCCGACACATGGTTTGGGATGCTTGCCTTCGCGCCTTCCCAGCTCGCACTGAAATCGCAAAAGAAGATCGTCCAGTTCGTGCTTCGGCACCAATCGTGGATGTTCTTCTGCCTCTTGCCCTTTCAGGCAATCAACGCTCGGTACTCAAGCGTGTGCTATCTCTTCTCCGTCAAGCTGAGCAAGAGGATTCTCATTGCTCAGTTCGGAGGGATCGCACTGCATCTCCTGATTTACGGCGCAATTCTCGCCCACATCTGGATGAACGCCGGTCCTGGCCCATCAATCGTTTTCGCGGCAACGCACCAAGCGGGCCACGGAATTTACAACGGCCTTGTCTTTGCGACCAACCACAAAGGGAGAAAGTTCTTTCTCGTAACAGACTTTCCTTCGTGGTTTGAAGCCCAAGTTCTCAGCTCAAGAAATGTAAGGTGTGGAGGGATCCACATCAAACCTCTTGAGGCCATTCTGCAGAAAAGCACCATTGGGCGCGCAACGATTCGAGGCTCTCGCATTGCCCTCGATTTCATCGTGACGTGGCTCTATGGAGGCCTCAACTACCAGATTGAGCATCACCTCTTCCAGACCATGCCCCGCTGTAATCTGCGAAAGGTCCGGCCTCTCGTAATCGCCTTCCTCGAAGAACTTCGCGCTGAAGGATTTGAAGAATTCGAGTACTACGAGACGGGAATTGTTCGAGCGTATGCCGAAGTTGCGATCAACTTCAAGGAAGTCTCAAGCCATCTCGGCGAGGAGCTTTTTATGGCTGCGTAGCAACCAAAGTAGATTTTGGCCGTTTATCTTTAAAAAATGGCCACAAACTAAAAAGGGGTTAATTTTCTTTTTTGTATTCTTCTTTTACTTCTTTTGAATATTCTTTGAGAAGCTTATGGATCTTGGGCGTTATGACGTAAGAGCAGTAGCCCTGATTCTCATTAGTCTCGTAAAAATTCTGGTGATATTCTTCAGCCATATAGAATGCTTCAAAAGGAACTATTTCAGTAATTATTGGGTCATGATAGAGACCTGAATCAGCAATTTCATCTCTCACTTTTTCAGCAACTTCACGCTGAGCCTCAGAATGGTAAAAAATTACAGATCTGTATTGAGATCCTTCATCCGCACCCTGACGATTAAGAGTTGTGGGGTCATGGAGGTTAAAGAAAATCTCTAAAAGTTTTGCGTAAGAAATAATTGAAGGATCAAATTCAACCTGAACAGATTCTGCGTGGCCCGTTACTCCCGTAGTTA
The DNA here is from genome assembly GCA_964511305.1 of uncultured Gammaproteobacteria bacterium. Lineage (GTDB taxonomy): Bacteria > Patescibacteriota > Microgenomatia > Levybacterales > GWA1-39-11 > JAUSNA01. The sequence continues at coordinate 16,221 of CAZEEU010000009.1, forward strand.
CTTGCTCGTATGAAGGGTCTTGTCTTACTCCACCTGCATATCCAGAGGTCACTTCCTCAACGCCCTTTAGCCTTCTGAATATTGCCTCTGTGCACCAAAAACATCCCCCGCCTATTGTTGCTATTTCCATAAAATTATTATAACAGAGCCACTCTGGCACTCATTGACAATAAGTGCTAATATGTCTACAATAACAGCATGTCAGACCAAAACTTAGATTTTCTAAAACCAATAACACCTAGTGTAGCATTGGAAAAGTTCACAATTAATTTAACAGAACAGGCAACTAAAAACGCGCTAGATCCAGTCATCGGACGAGAGGGTGAAATAAGAAGGGTTATGGAAATTCTATCAAGGAGAACCAAAAACAATCCCATTTTAATAGGAGATCCCGGAGTAGGAAAGACTGCCATAGTTGAGGGGTTAGCTCAGAAAATAATTTCTGGAAACGTACCCACAACACTTCTTGATAAGGTCGTTTTGGTCCTCGATTTTGCGCAGCTTCTTGCTGGCGCCAAATTTAGGGGAGAATTTGAGGAACGACTAAAGGCAGTTGTCAAAGCAGTAGAGGATTCGGACGGAAAATTTATAGTTTTTATTGACGAACTTCATACACTGATTGGAGGGGGGTCTTCGGAGGGAGCAGTGGACGCCGCCAACATACTCAAGCCGTCTCTTGCCCGAGGCTTATTAAGGGTAGTGGGCGCAACTACAACCGCAGAATATAGAAAGTATGTAGAAAAAGATCAGGCACTTGCCAGACGCTTTCAACCTGTAACCGTAGACGAACCTTCGATTGAGGATACGATTTCAATATTAAGAGGGCTTAAAGATAAATACCAGCTTCATCACGGCATTAGAATAACAGACAAATCTCTCGTTGCAGCCGCTAAATTGTCTGCCCAATACATACCGCAACGATTCTTGCCGGATAAAGCAATAGATCTCGTTGACGAAGCAGCTGCTTCGATAAAAATAGAAGCGGAAAGTATGCCAACAAGTCTTGATGAACTCAAAAGGAAAATAACCAGTCTCGAGATAGAACTTGCATCGCTTAAAAAAGATCAGAGCGATAAAGCAAAACAACGAAGAAAGACGGGAGAAAGAGAATTAACAGACCTGAAAGATCAAGCAGAAAAAATAGAAAAACAGTGGAAAGAACAAAAAGAAATAATACAAGAAATACAGGCAGGCAGAGCAAAAATTGATGCTGCAAGAATTGAGCTGGAAAAAGCCGAAAGAGAGGTAGATCTTCAAAAGGCAGCTGAATTAACTTATGGAACTATCCCACAATTGGAAAAAACCATTGAAGAATTACACGAGAAATGGACCACCATTCCAGAAGAAAAAAGAATTCTTAGAGAAGAAGTTGATGAAGACGACATAGCCCGTGTTGTTTCAAGATGGACAGGAATTCCCGTAACAAAACTCTTGTCAACGGAGTCTGAAAAGCTTTCAAATCTCGAAGAAGAACTCGAAAGAAGGGTAGTCGGACAAGAAGAAGCACTGCAGACACTCTCTCGAGCTATTAGAAGATCCAGGACCGGTCTGGGCTCAAAAAACAAACCAATAGGATCATTTTTATTCTTGGGTCCAACGGGCGTTGGCAAAACAGAAACTGCAAAAGCTCTCGCTTCAATTCTTTTTTCCGATGAGCATGCAATAACTCGGATAGACATGAGCGAATACCAGGAGTCACATAGTGTTGCACGGTTGATTGGTGCACCCCCTGGCTATGTGGGATACGAAGAGGGGGGTCAATTGACAGAGGCTGTCAGAAGAAAACCTTACTCGGTCGTCTTGATTGATGAAATTGAAAAAGCTCACCCCCAAGTCTTCAACTTGTTTTTACAAATTTTTGACGAAGGAAGGCTAACCGACAGCGCAGGTAAAACAATTGATTTTAAAAACGCAATAATTATTATGACATCTAATCTTGGGAGCGAAGTGATGCTCCGGGAAAAAAATAAAGAACAGGTACTAAATAAGGTGACCACACTTCTACATTCTTTTTTTAGACCAGAGTTCCTTAATAGAATTGACGCAACCGTTATATATAACACTCTTGGGCCAAAAGAGGTTAAAAGCATAGCCCTATTGCAGCTTGAGGAGGTAAGAAAAAGACTTCTTGATTCTAATATTTTCTTCACTGTTACCGATGGCCTTGCTTCCCACTTTGCCAAAGTTGGATACGATCCCCTTTTTGGAGCAAGACCTCTCAAGAGAAGGATTGAGGATGATCTTGTTGACAAAATAGCAGTTAAAATACTTGATGGCTCGATAAAACCAGGAGATAGCATTGAAGCAAAAATCGAAGGAGACTCTCTTGCGATCATGCCCATCTTTAAGAACTAATTTTGAAAAAGAGGCTCGTTGAGCTACAATAAGGGCATGCTTAGACAACTTTTCTCATACCTATCACGAAATCAAGTAATTGCTGCTCTTTTTATAGTAGGATCTGCCCTGATCCTATACCACCTAAGAGAAATACTTATCGTGATTTTTGTCGCATATATTATAGTTGCAGCTCTTAACCCCGTTGTAGAATTTCTTAGACGAAGAGGTCTACCAAAGACAATAGCAGTTCTTCTCACCTTCTTTGTGACACTGGTATTTTTTGTTCTCCTAATAGCACCCCTCGTACCTTTCTTTATTTCTCAAATACAACAGTTGGCAAAAAGTTTTCCTTCATATGTGCAGCAAGCCGCAGGAGCAGTGGGCGTGCAACTTGACGCAAGAGAAATAGGAAAACTCATAACCCCTCAACAATTGGGTCAGAACGCATTCGCCCTTGCTGGTGGAGTATTCGGGGGATTCTTCACAATCGTTTCAACAATTGCTATAAGTTTCTACCTGCTTCTGTCCTACGACAAAGCTAAAAATGCTGTTGCAAACCTTTTTTCAAAAAAATACCAAGAGAAAGCAGTAACAACAATTGACCAGGTAAATGACAAGCTTGGAGCGTGGCTTCGCGGACAATTTATCCTGTCACTTTCGATTGGCCTCATAACGTGGGTTAGCCTTACCGCAATACAAATGCCTTACGCCTTACCCCTCGCTGTTCTTGCAGGACTTTTTGAAATTGTACCAACGGTTGGACCAATTATTGCCTCTGTCCCGGCGATTATAGTTGCTCTTACTATTTCACCAAACATGGCGCTTTTCATCGTAGGGCTTTACATAATAATTCAGATGGTTGAAAACCATCTCCTTGTACCGAGGATTATGCAAAGAGCAGTGGGTCTTAACCCCGTTATTGTAATCGTCGGAGTTATTATCGGAGACAGACTCTTGGGTATCCCGGGAGCCCTTCTGTCAGTGCCGTTTATATCTCTTTTAGTGCTCATATCAAAGAACTTAGACCAGTCAGACAAGTAAAATCTCCCAAAGTTATCCCATATTAAATCCGCTTCTTGACAAGGGTTTATCCACATTTCATACTGTTATTCTCTTGCCAATCCGCTGCTCCTAACTGCTTCATCTCTTACCTATATGCAAGAACTCTGGAAACAAGTACTGGCCGAGCTTCAAATAGAGGTTTCTCAACCTAGGTTTATCGCATTTTTTAAATCAACTCAACTTATTTCTATAGATAATGACGTAGCAACGGTGGGTGCACCCAATCCAATGACCGCAGATCTTTTGGAAAAGAATTACTACGCACTTATTAAAAATATTTTAGACAAAAAGTCGGGCAAAAAACTTAGCCTTGTTTTTTCAATAAGCAAAGCGGTCGAAGAGCAGAAGGATGCCGGACCTCTTTTTTCAGAAAGACCAACTCTTACCAAAAATAGACCCAACAGAATCAGAGAAGACTATACCTTCGACACCCTTGCGGTATCTGACAGCAACCAGCTTGCATATACCGCCTCTTACGCAGTAGCAACCGAGCCTGGTGGCAAATATAACCCTCTCTTTCTATATGGAAGCGTTGGGGTTGGTAAAACACACCTCATGCACTCGATTGCCAACACGATTTTTGACAATAACAACAATGCCACAATTCTTTATCTCTCAACAGAAGAATTCACAAATGAGATGGTTGAGGCAATCCAAACAAAAAGCACATCAAAGCTACGAAAAAGATTCCGAAGCATAGATCTTCTCCTCCTTGATGACATACAGTTCCTAAGTGGCAAAGAGAAGGTCCAGGAAGAGCTTTTCCATACATTTAATACCCTCATAGACAATAAAAGCCAGGTAATTTTTTCCTCGGATAGACCACCAAGCGAAATAAAGCGTATTGAGGCACGTCTTGCATCTAGATTTGAGTCAGGACTCACCATAGACATAGAGTCTCCAGACCTAGAGCTTAGAACAGCGATCCTTCTTATTAAAAGCAAAAAGCATGGATTACCTCTCTCAACTACACTAGCTCAACGCGCAGCCGAAAAAATAACAGAGCCAAGAGCTCTTGAAGGATTTCTTTTAAAACTAAATACAATTCTTTCTATGTCTGGCGCAACCGAAATAACCGAGGCAATCATAGATAAGTGCCTTGGCAACATTAGAGACGTAAGGCCCTCAATACATCCGGATGACGTATTGAGGGTAGTGTGCGATATGTATTCCATAAAGCCTACACAACTCAAGGGTACTAGAAGAGACGCTTCGTTAGTAAAAGCCCGCCATCTCTGCATGTACATCCTAAAAGAAGATCTAAAGGCAACCTTAGTTGATATAGGCAATCTTCTTGGAGGACGCGATCATACAACTATAATGCATGGCGTTTCAAAGATCAGAACGCTTATCGAAGAGGATCCGCTACTTAGGGACGAGTTAAAGCAAATAAAAGACGTTCTTGAAGCTGGAGAGTAGTAAGTGTTAAAAATTGTGGATAAATATTAAATTAATTGTGGATAAATATTGTATAGCTCGGGATATATATGGCCTTATCAACAGAAGGTTGCCTCAGGCTCAAGATCTTCACATTTTATCCACAAAGTTATAAGAAGGTTATCAACATTTTTGCAGGCACGGCCGATTGCTTTTATACACTTATCCACCTATACTACTACTGCTACTATTTAATATATGAAGGTTACAATCTTGCCGGAAAACATAACTAACTATATTCCTCTACTAAATAAAATTCTTCCATCACATTCCCAAGTTCCAATACTATCCAACATCTTTATTGAAGCAAAAAGCGATGGACTTACTCTTAAGGCAACTGATCTTGAGATGGGGACCGAAATAAAAATTCCTGCAAAAATAGAAGAAGAAGGTGCCGTTACTGTACCTGGTAAAGAATTTTTAGAAGCAATAGGATCTCTTCCTAAAGACAAGATTGAAATAGAAGTAGATAAAGATATTATGAATGTTAAATGTCGCGATACAAAGGTTGTTTTTAATACAATTTCAAAAGATGAATTCCCAATCTTATATAAAGGGTTAGGTGAAAAAATCGCTGATTTCACTAGAGAAGAATTCTTGGATATTTTTTCAAATCTTACCTTTTCTGTTTCAATGGAAGACTCTAGACCGCAACTTATGGGGGTACTTATTAACCCTGTTGATAGTGGGGTGGATTTTGTTTCGACAGATGGTTACCGCATGTCTGTTAGAAAAATTGGTGGTAAAAAGACGGAAGAGAAAGAGGGGGTAATAGTTGCGGTAAAGCTTATTAATGAGGTTATTGCTCTTAAGGGGGAGGGTTCTATTGTTTTGTATCTAAATAAAAAAGAGGGTCAGGTTGTTTTTGAAATAGGAGACGTAATTATTGTTGGGCGAATGATAGAGGGGGCTTTTCCAGATTATGGAAGAGTTCTTCCTAAAGAAAGCACTACAACTGTGAATTTTGAACGTGAAGCTCTGTTTCAGGGGGTAAAACTAGTTTCTGTTTTTGCAAAAGACAGTAGTAATATTGCGATGCTAAGTGTTGAGGATAAAAAAATTGTTATTGAAACAAAAACGCAGGGAGTAGGAGAGGGTAAGGCTGTTGTTGAGTGTGAGAAGAGTGGTGAGGATGTGAAAATAGCTTTTAATATACGATATTTGATGGATATATTAAGAAATGTTTCCGATAAAACGATGATTTTAAAGCTGAATTCGAATATGGAACCTGCACTCTTTGAGCTGGAGAAGAAGGGCTTTTCTCATGTAATAATGCCTATTCAGGTTGATAATTAAGGGAGTTTTCCTTCATCCTCCGAAGCCTTAGGGATATCTGTGATTATGCTATATATGAAGGGGCGATATAGCGCTTTTCCATTTCTAGACCTTGTAGACTGAAGAATTGTTATTGTTGTTTTTCCTATTTGCCACGTTGTGCGAGGGATTATATAAACTGTTTTCTTGGACACACCTCCTCTTATTAAGACTTCCGTTTTTGGAGTTATTTCATATTTTAGTGCAATTGGATCTGTTTCTTCGCTAAAATTTATTGTAATTTTTTGAAAAGTAAGATATGGTTCTTTTGTGTTTTGGGGAGGTAATGTCTCTGAGATGAAGAGATCTGTTGGGTCTGGAGTGGGGGTAGGGACAAGGGTAATTGAAGGGTTTGTGTTGGTTTTTGTGATATTTTGAATAGGTCTTGTGAGTAACCAAAAGCCAAAAATAGCCAACAGTAGGAAAAGAACGATCGTGAAGATAATGAGTAATAATTTATTCATCTACAAAAATAATTTGGTGCATCTTGCCACACCCTGGTTCCACTGTCACTAATTTTCGCAAATTCTATATGCACGTGAGGGCCCGATCCAGTACTACAACCGGGTGCACAAACCGTTGCTCCTTGGTCGCCTGAATATAAAGATCCGCCTCCGCTTCCTGGAACCGTGTGGTGAAATTGTATCCAATATTGCTCTTGGGTGTCTTCATCAACGCCTCCATAGTATTGAATTGCAGTAAGTGAGTCATTGATTTGTTGATGACTAAATGTCCAACGGATTTTTTTACCATCAACCAACGGCATGTAGACTGGATCTCCTGGTTTTGCGCCAACATCCATTGCATAATGAATACCTTCATAACTACAACTATAGTCGCCATAGCCAACGCCACAATGTCCACAGCCCCCGACTGGAACCCTTTCGCTTCCGCAGGTTATAGAGCCGTTGGGAATGGGGCATGAGGAAGGATCAGTAACAGTCCCACCATTAGTACTTGTTGGGGGGGTTCCAATCTTGGTTATGACAATGTTTGATGCATGATCTTGAGCGTAAGCCTTATAGCTTAGAAAAGCCACGAGAAGTAGTGGGATAATAAGTATTAAATATTTTCTCATAGACAAAAATCAGGCAATAGACTAAATATTTTACCCTCACTTGCAAGTTGTGCCTTTACTTCAAGACTAGGATAAAAAACAAGGGGAAGCTTGCATATCCCGTCATTGCTTAAGCCGAGCCCCCTAAAGTATTGGATGGTTTGATCTTTCGCTTTTTTAACGTCAGTACTTATTATTTTTGCCTCAAAATCATTGGGACCTTTAACGTATTTTATCTGGACGAGATCGGTTTGGTATATAACTGAAACCGATTCAGTTAATTTTCCAACCATAGAATTCTTTATAGAAAGGTCTTTTTGTTGAAGAGCAGGTTTTTCTATAGCTATTTCAAGGGCTTTTTTTGCGGAGCTGTTGGTAACAACTTTTGAAGTGTTGATTCGGGTTATTGTGGGTGAGGGTGCTATTTCTGTTGTGGGTTCGCTTTTCTTCTTTAGACTTTCTAAAAAGGTCACTCCCAAAAGGATTAAGAGGAACATAATAACACCAAGAATAATGACCAATATTTTTTTCATATATATATACCTTTATTTTATTCCATCATAGTTAAGATCACGAGCGCATTGCCAGTATTCCTTAAAAGAAGAGGTGAGCTTGCTATGACCAATTGCATTTGTGATCTGATTGGGCCAATTAACATCTCCATGGTCTGTTGGGCCGTTTTTACCTCTTCCCATCTGATACAGCCCCCACGCGCCACCAGCATCCGGTGTCCCGGTGCTTGGAGGTGCATAGGCTACGGGGATATAACTCGCTTCAAGTAGGGCGCATTTGTACCAAAAATCTGCATTGGAAGGGTCTTCTTTTTTTAAGGCCTCGAATAGTTTGGCTTCATCAAAGTTACACTCAGGATCCCCAAAATTGCTTTTATCAGGGTTCTTTTCTATCTGCTGCGCATATGAGGAATTTCCGCAATCGGTGTAGCTAGGTGGAACATTTCCTCCACCAGTTGAAGAGCTGCCAGTTAGCTGTGCGTAGACCTGATTTTTTATTTCAATGTCAGGGGTAGTTGGTGTAAGTGTGAATGTGAAGGTTTTGTCATTCTTGCTCATGGGCCAGATAATTTGGCCATTTTCATAGGTGAAAGCACCGGATGCGTCAAGAAAAGTTGTATTTTGGGGAATAACCTCATAGACAGTAATGTTGGAGAGTGGTGGGGTGGTGAGGGTGTATATAACTTCCACTGTGTATCGAAGAGCTTCTCCGTTATTAACCTTAACTGGGCCTGTAAGCTTTAGGGTGAGACCAGGAATTTTTGGAGCGGTGCCTGGCTCAACGATAATTTTGGGAACTGATCCTCCAGGAATTGGGGCCATTTGTCCAAAGACTATGCTGTAGAAAGCCAGGGCAAGAATCGCCGAAGCTATAAGAATAATCACCGGCCATCCACCGCTTACAAAGTTTGCCAAAAACCTTACATACTTGACCACTTTCTTAGCAGCATCTAAGGTCTTTTGGAGAGTATTAACGGCAGCGCCAATATCATTGCTGCCCCCATTGTTGCGGTTTTCGTTTTCACCATTAAAGTTATCCATGGGCTCACTATTTGATTGTTAGGTCTTGAAGAGGTTGAGGTTGTGTTGTTTGGGGAAACGGAGGGACTTGCGCCTGTGGTTGTCCAATAGGATTTGCCTGAAGTGGTGTGCCAAATTGTGATGGTTGTGCCTGTGGCGCTGGTGGCACCATGGGCTGCTGTGGGACTGGAGGTGGCGGTGGGGGCGGAGGTGGAGGTGTTGGAATTTCCTCTCTGGCGGCATTTTGCATAGCGTCTTGAGGCTTTGATGTTACAAGGTCATATTCAAATTGGGACGCTACGAATTGTGCGGTTACATGGTTTTGCCCTGCAAATAGAAGTCCTTCTCCAACCTGAGCCGTAAGGAGGTATTGTTTTTCCCCTTCAGATAGATTGAGTGTTTTGGCAAGCGCCTCTACTTCAGATGAGCCCTGCTTGAGGAGTATTTGTATGGACGAGCTTGAGAGGATAGCTTTTCCATAGTCGGATGATAAAAAGTCTTCTATGTCTTGGGTGAGAGTTGTAAGTCCTAGGTAGTATTTTCTGCAACGTTTTGCGATTCCCTGTAGAAAAGCCGCTGAATCTGGGTATTTCATCATGTACCAAGCCTCATCGACTATAAGAAGTCTTTTCTTCATTTTTGCCCTGACCCTTGTCCATATAAAGTCTAGGATGACATGCATGGCAATCGGTCTTAGAACGTCCTCAAGTTGTCTTAAAGAAAAAACAGTTAATTGATTTTTTACGTCATAATTTGTTTGGTGATTGAAGAGGCCAGAAAATCCACCTTTTACATATTTCTCAAGTCTGAAAGCAAGATCTTTGGCTTCTGGTTCTTCCATGTTGAGAAGCGTTTTGTATAGGTCCTCAAGAATAGGTGGCTCATTTTTATACGTAGCAGGATCGGAGGTAACGCCTTTTTGCTTGTAGGAGAGAACAATTGACCTGTCTAGTATGGCTTCCTGAGTTGCACTCATTTCTCCAAGCATTGTTTTAAGGAGTCCGTGGACACTTAGGATTTTGGTGCCAAGTTGTGCCTCGGAAGTGTCGTCTGGAAGTAATGCAAACGGATTAATCTTGATCTCAGAATCTTTTGAAAAAGATACATACTCGCCACCCAAAGACTCACAAAGGACCCTATATTCGTCTTCGGGATCAATGATCATAACTTCTGCGTCAAACATCATTTGGCGAAGAACCTCAAGTTTTATAAGAAATGACTTTCCCGATCCAGATTTTCCAAAGACAACAGAATTAGCATTTTCAAAAGAGAATCTGTCAACAATAACCAAGGAGTTGTTGAGTGTATTTATTCCGTAAAGAATTCCATTTGGATGAGAAATCTCATATGAAGTGAAGGGGAACGTTGAGGCGACAGACGTTGTATCCATATTGCGTGTAGTAAATAGTTTGTCTACACCATTTGGTAGTGTTGTTTTGAATCCGTCCTCCATTTGAAGTGTCGCGGGTTTTATCACAAGAAGGTTTGATGAGAGCAACGACATAAGCTCTTTTGAGCGCAAATTGAGATCGTCAACGTCTTGCGATGCAAGAGTTATATAGAGGCCAAATTGGTAAAAGCGTTCAAGACCACGAGCCAATTCTTCTCGAAGGGCGATGGCATCTTCAAGTGAGGCTCGTATTTTTGGGTCAGGCTCTAGCCCTTGCTGAGTATCGCTTTCGATTGTTGCCTCCATCTCTGCTATCTTTCGTCGTAGGTTTGAGAGAACGTCTTTAGACTCAACGGGGTATATGAACATTGAAATATTCATCGTCTCTTTATAGTCGATTAAAATCGATAGCCAATTTGGGGATACCTGTCTTGGATAGTCGACTACAAAAAAAGTACGATAGAAAGTGTCTCCAACCCTAATGTGCTTAAAGTCCACCTCAACGGAGGAGGGTGCAATAATGTCTACTATTCCAACCGAGCCAGACTTCAACGTGTCAGTGGCCTTATTATTTGCGGCTGCTGCTTTTTGTACTGCAGGGGCTTGTTGTGGTGGAGTGCCGACAGCTTGCTGGCCTTGTGTAGGTGGAAGAGTTGGTTGTGGTGGTTGTTTCTTTTTTCCAAACATATTTTTAGACAATGACGTTCTTAATGTCTTGAGAATCAAAATCTACCGTTATTGAGTCGTTGTTGAATAATTCATAATAAAGCTTGATTAACTCCTCGTGGGAGAGTGGGCGAGCGGCGAGTCCCATTCTTTCGACCTGAGCCTGAATGACAGCTCTTTTTGAGACAAGTGCGTTTTTGGCTTGTTCTGCAAAGGGGCCACCAGCGCCAGCTTGCCTTGGTTTTTGTCCTTGAGGTGTGGCACCTACAGCAGTCATGCTAGATTCCAGGTAAGAGTAGGGGACAACTATATAGATTTTTTTATCCAACAGTCCTTCATTTTTGACGAGTTCATCGATGAATTGGCGGTACATGGCTAAATGTTCTTTCATCTTTGGGTTCTGAAGATTATCTATTTTTTGGTCAAGTAGCTTGAGGTAATTTCCCATGTCAATCCTTTTTGAAACGATAAGAATTTGAATCGCAAAAGACAGAGAATTAATAAGAGACATATACCCATAGATTCTGGCATTTTGTTCATCTGCAGACAGAAGGAAGAAGTTGACGGAGGACACCTCAAGGACACAGCAGGCATTCTTGCCTTTAAAAAGAACTATATCCTCGACGATATCAAGAATATCTGTAAAATCTTGTGTGGTTGAGTGAATTTTATCTTTTTTCGCCATAGTTATGCCGCTGCCTGCTTATTTGCCCCAAAAAGTTCGCGGCGTAATTTTTCTCTTTGATCAAGGGATATTATTTCAAGTGGCTCAAAAATTGTACCTGCAAGGCTTATGTGTATTTGTTCAAATTCGTTTTGTTTTCTTGGGTCTTCAAGTAATACATTATATTCACCGTTGGGTAGTGGTGTAGCTGCTGCAAATTGACCCAAAGCGTTGGTTTTGAAGGCTCTGACAGGTATGCCCTGGGTGTCCATAATTTCGACCAAAATGTTTGGGATAATTTTTCCTCGTGGATCTTTTATTATTCCCATGACAACATTTGGGGTGTCTGGAAGTTGCGGGAAGCCGGCTTTTAGGGATGCTTGTGGGGCGACAGTCGAAACAGATGAAGATTGATTTGGGGCAACAGAGAGGTTAGAGCCTGCAGGTGCTTGAGACGTTGTCATTGGCGATGCTTCTGCTTGAATTGGAGCTTGTGCCTCTTGCGTCACATAGGGAGTTTGGATGCCTTGATAGGATGGGGTTGGTGGAGCAGTAGGAGCTGGGGGCGCTACAAATTGAGGCTGTAGATTTGGAGTCGCATCAGCCGACTGAATTGTAGGTGAAGGTTTTGAGACGGGTGTTTCTGCTGGAGGAGCAACGAAGGCTGGGGTAACGACTTTGATTGCTTCTGAGATATTGATTTGGGGAATTGCCGTAGGAGAGGCAATCCTTGTTGCTTCTGGTGGTGCCGCATCTACATTCTGCACACTAGGGGAGGCGGAGTATTGTGAAGAATCTTCATGTAGGTAATTATTGATTGTTGTAAGTGTAGCTTCTTCTTTGTCGTCTGAAGGCTTATATGAGCGCCTTAATGCTCCTCTGAGAAGTGCTCTTTTTGAGTCTAAACTGTTTTCGTTGGTAGGCGTTTGTACTACTTGTTTGGTTGCCATAGTAATCGGAGCGGCAAAAAATTCCTCAACCAACACCTCAGATCCCTTCTTTTTGTATATAAATTGATTTTCTGCTGGAAGAGCTCTTGCGAAATTTTTAATCATAACGTCCATGGGACGACCATCGATTGGTACGAAGGCGAGCATGACCCCAACCCCACCAAAAAGAGCGGAGAGAGGGAATCTGATGAGTGGGCTTATTGGTATCATAAAAAAGACAGCTGCCAGTATGCCTCCACCAAGAATATAGAGAAATTGCTTCACTGTAACGCTTCCTATTAATTTAAATTTGAATCCGGTAACGTCTTGTGGGATAGGGTGGTTTTCCATAATAAATTTACACGCAAAGCCTAAACGCGTGTGTATCAAGCGTATAACGTGAAAATTTTACGTGCAAGGCCCTCAAAGTGTGTCAAAAAGGGCATTAATTTGAGGCTGGTGTGAAAAGAATCTATGCAATACCAGTTAGTGCAGCCCCTCCGACTACTGGTGCCGCCGCCCCAATAGCGGCAGCGGCTGGAAGTATACCTACTGCGCCGATTGTGCCAATGCCAGCGGCAAGCAATGCCCATATTAGCCATTTCATCTTTGAATCAGGGACTATGCCTTTTGCCCGGAGTTCCCCCATCATCCTTTTGCCCGCTTTATTATTGGCAAGTTCATTGTCTATCATAGGGGTTAGGAGTGGGTACACCGTCTTCCATTCATCGCTAGTTAGTGCTAGCGATCCCATTGGTTTGCCAAAAACTGTTCTATCCAGCTTACCTCTTTCTGCAATAAAGTTGCTTACGAGAGACTTCATGTATGCGTCTCCATGCTCTGTAACGAGCTTATCAAAGTCTGCAGACTGCTTAGTGTAGTCAGCGTCGACCTTTGCTTTTTCTTCATCATTGAGGGTATCATAAGCTCTTCCAGAGAAGAGGGTTGATGATATCTCGTTCCTTCCTTCTTCTTTGTCAATCTTGAAGCCAATCTCGGAAGCAATCAAATGTTTCTTGCCATCCTCTCCGTTACCAGCGTAATATGCAAACTCTTTCATTTTGTCTCCTATCTTTTGGCGGTCTCTTACAATTTTTCTAGAAGTTTTATCTATGTGTCCAAACTTTTTTATTTCGTCCTTTAGTTTCTTAAGATTTTTTTCTTGGTTTTTTTCGCCTTTATGAGCTGCTTCTTTAGCAGCGGCTCCTAGGCGTGTTTGTTCATCTGTTATAAAGTCTGCGTATTTTTTCTCCATAAATCTTCCCATCGCAGTTGAAACGGCATTTTCAAGATCGCTTGTGAGTTTTTCCGAGGCTTTTTTTCTTTCAGATGCCCTTGCGGTAATTTCTGCGTTGCCATTTAGGGTAGCTAATTTTGCCTCTGCTTCTTTAAGTTTTAGGCCATTTGAGGTTGCATATTGAATTGCTCGATTGAAGCTGCTTTCTGTGTCAAGAACTGCTCGCGCGTCTCTATAGCTTTGAATGTCTGTTTCAAACCCAGCGTCGTCAACACTATACGTGGTTTTATAGAAGTCTTTCGTTCTATTTTGTGCGTTTCTTGCCTCAGTTATTTTAGTATCTTTTTCAGTCAATTGATTACCCAGGCTCGTTATCAGGTCAGCATTGCGCCCCTTAGTCTTGCGCAGCTCATCATTTAGTTGTTTTTGAATGTCGGCTTTATCTTTTTCAGCACTCGCAATGTCAGTGGTTTGTTTTTGATAGCTCTCAATATATTTAGTGTTTTTTATTCCTTTTGCAGCAACGATAGCATCGAAAGTTCTTTGAACAGCAAACCCAGCATCTCCTGTGTTTGCTGTTTTTATTATTGAATCTATTTTGTCCGCTGGAACACCTTGGGCTGCAAGTTCATTTCTAATTATTGTTATCTGCTCGGTTTGAAGTTCTGAAAGATTATCTCTTTCCTCTAGGGTGCGTTTTAATTCATCGGCTTGTGGATCTGGCTTTAATTGATCTTTTGCTTCAGATGCTATTCTAGTAAGTTCTGCCGATATTTCATTTTGAAGTCTGGGGTCTCTAGCAATTAACTCTTCAATTAGAAGAGCCCTGTGGTCTGTATTCGTTATCTCGGAGATACCGGGAAATTTGCTGAGAAGATTTCCATCATTCACAATTCTTGAAACGACTTCCTTATGTAGTCTATCCCAGTCACCACCAACCACAGTGTCGATCCCTTTTCCTGTAGCATCTGCAGTTCTGGCAGCCTCATTATACCTAATTATGTCCGTTAGTCCTGTTAAGGCAGTCTCTGCGCGCGCATTGGTACCACTAGGACTAATAATGTTCTTTAGCGCCGCGCTATCTGCGTCAGTAAACCTAGAAACTTTTGAAACGTCAACAAGTTGGGCCCGAAGGTCTGCTGGGTGTTCTGTTCCTGCTTTTCTGGCAGACTCTGCCATGGATAGTGCTTTCGCTAATTTTTCTGCTTCGGAGCCGGCGGCAGCACCACCAAGAACAGTAGCAACAGTAGAAGCCTTTACTTCGTGTCTTGCCCCAGCAAGGACTCCAGCCCTGGTTGCCTCCGGTGTTTTTACTTCTGCTACAGCTGCGTCAGACATATATTAGTTTATTTGGTTAATTTGATTTTGAATGTCTTGAATACCTTCTTGCGCTTGTTTTTCTTCGGCCTTTTGTTGATATTCAAGTAAAATGGGCTGAAAACAAAACCACCGATCAACGAGTTCTTCTAAAAACGCCTCAAGAAATAAGCCGTCTTCTATTTGATCAATTCTTTCTAAGATAAAGGCAGAGGCATCTTGAGCGTTTTCTGCGTCTATTGCATTGTTCTCAAGAGCTCTAAGCAGTAGGTCGGAAAGCTCTGCATATAGTTTGTTTTTTGCGTCTTCAGAAATTTGAGTGGACTCGTCCATATATACACAATACGTCAAATTGAGGCTTTGTGTCAACGAGACTTAGATGGATGGATTGGCGATTTGCTTTACGCCAGTAAGTTGGGAGATAAGAGAGACTATGAAGAATGACAAAAATATTACGATAAGACCAATAATTGCATACGTTAGGGTCTTTTTGGCTGAGTCTATTTTTGCCTGATCTCCTTTGGACGTGGTGTATTGGAAAGCTGCGTAAATTATGAGGATAAGTGCGGCAATTCCTGCAAAAGCAAGAGCGGCGTTGATAATATTCTTGATAATTATTGGGACGCAGGCGAGTGTAGCAACGCCATTTTCAAGACAGGAATCCCACATAAAAGTTTATTGACCGGTAAGGGTAGGAAGCTCAAGCTTGAAGAGGTTGAGGTTGAATAGTCCAAGGACAAGATTAAGGATAAAGAATGACAAGAAGACAATTATAAGTCCAATTACTGCAGCAATTATTTGATTTCTAGCAGCCTCAACGCCGCCTTTATCTCCACCTGAGGTAATCCACTTAATTCCTCCCCAGAGTAGGAAGAATAGCGCGATAAGAACTGCAACTATGAATGCGATTGTCACAACAAAACCCAGAACTTGTCCAAGCGAAAGGTCTTGTCCTGCGCATGATGCCTTAAGAACTCCCTTGGCATCTTTACATGGATTAAGGTCTCCTTCGGCTGCTAGAATTTGAGGTGCAGTAACTAAAAATACTGATATAGATCCTATGATGGCAGAAAATTTTTTCATCTCTACTTAATTGTTATCAGGTTTGAAATCCCTTGTCAAGTACAAGCTAAATCGATGCTTTAAAGAAATCTGCACCAAGAGCTTTCCCAATAAAGTTGAGAAAAAAGAATGAGAGTAGGGCGACAATAAGACCAATTATGGCAAAGGTAATTGTGCGTCTTGCGCTTTGAACTTTTGTTTTGTCTCCTTCAGACATGATGTAATTGAGTCCTCCGTAAATAACAAATCCGAAAGAGACAAGTACACAAAAAATCAAAAAGATCGCAATACCATTCGTAATTAATTTCCCACCATCACCCTCAAGACCCCCTGTTGGGATTCCAGATGGGGCAGCAATGACCTCTGGTTTGCCGTCAACTCCGGGGATTGTTAGTGCGAAGATGTTTTTCATGTTTTAGCTAAAGCCAGGAATTTTTAATATGTTACCAGCTACTATTGATAGTATCACAAGCGAGAAGACTATAAAAAGAAGCCCAACAATTGCAGAGGTTATGGTCTCTCGTGCTCCCTGGATTTTTTCTTTATCCCCCCTTGAGGTGAGTATCTTGTATCCTGCAATAATAATAACAATTGTTGCGCCAGCGGCACCGAGGGATAGCACAATTGAGAAGATCCTCATCATAACTGACATTGGATTGGTTACATCAAATGATCCAATTGCAGTGTCGCATACGTTATTTGGACATGGCTCGTCTGCTAGCACTGTGCTTACAATAGAAAGAGCAAGTATAAAAAATGCAGAAATTATTAAAAGTCTTGCGGCTTTTTGAAGCATATATATATGGTAGCGACAAAAAGACTTCAATACAAGCTAGGAGGAGAGCTTATATCCTTTGCCTTTCACGGTATGGATGTAGCGAGGGTTGGAGGGGTCTTTTTCAATCTTTTTTCTCAATCTGTAAAAGATTTGGTCCAACGCTTGGTCAGTGACACCTTCCTGGGATTTCTGATCTCCCCACACTGCATTAATTATTTCGTCTTTGGAGCACAGTTTTTCTTTGTTTTGAATAAGGTATATCATGAGCTTAAATTCAAAAGGGGAAAGTTTTTCTGAAATAGCGATTTCTCCAAGCATGACCTCATTTTTTTCTTCGTCATATATTATTTTTTCAGTGCTTTCGATTGGCACAGTTTTTATAAAAGAAGCAAATAGGGGAATTGTTATGCCATTTTCACTCAGAAGTTGCGTGCTGACCATATATGGAAATTCCTGTTGGGCATCGGCATACGAAATGTCTTTCTTGATGGCAAGTTGTTCTGATGGGAGAAGCCCTCCCCAAATTTCCTGTAAGGTTTTTTGAATAGTAGGGCGCTTGAGTAAAAAATCATGGATACTTGGTATACTTTCTGTTTCTGAGATCACAGCCTCAAAAGACAGCTTGGAGAGCTTCGAGTGTCCTCCTGTTAACTTGATGATCTCTTCTTTGACCCCGCTTTCAAACGTTTTTCGGGCTGCCTTTTCTATATACGAAGCTCGAAAGTCGAGCCATAGATTATCTGAGAGCGCATTGTATACGATATTCTCTGCAATAAGATCGTAAAAATCATCCATGAGAATATAATCAACAACCTCTTCAATTGAACGAACGAGTGAGAAGATTGATCCAAAGCGGTATTTCACATGATTCCTTAGGATCTTAAGATTATTGAAGAATTGTGGGGTTAGATCGGGAATAATAAAGTCAAAGCGGTCAAATAACAGGTTTACGGTTATCTTTTTTTCAACAGACAAATAGTCAAGACTCCTTTTAAGTGCTTGAAATAGCATCATCTCGTCCTGCATCTCAAGTCCCTCTTTAAGATAGTTATTTATTACTTGTGCCTCTTCGTCCATTCGCCTTTCGCTAAGCGTAAAAGCGAGAGATATAAGGATGAATTTCGTGATGTCATAGAGGGGTTTATCTTTGATTTCGGCACAATCAAGATAGACAAAGTGGAGATACTTTTCATATTCCCCGAAATTTTTATACCTAACATCACGATTGTAGGCAAGAAGGCGCATTATGTTACTTTTGCCGCTCCCTGGTAATCCAACAATTTGACAGGAGAGCCCCTTTTCAAGATAAGGGATTATCATCTGAATATCGCGAAAATGAGTTTCTGCCGCGTATAGAGAGTCAAAATATTTGAGTGGTTCTAGTGCCATGGTTAAATAATACAACGAATAAGAGGGTTTTGTCAGACAGCTGTGATGTAGATATCAAGTTCAGGGTGGGATCTTCGCCTACAATGCGCGTATGGACACCGAATTGACACGAAGAGCTCAACTCTCGTATCCTGGAAGTAGGATGGACGAAGAAATAGAGGTAAAAAAGGCGGGGCAAAGCTCTCCAAAAGAGCAAGCGCAGCGCGTAGCAGAGCAGAGAAAGGCTGATGAGGCTGAGGCAGCTCGCCGCAATATTACTCTCGAGCGGGTGCAGGACGAGAGACGCGTTAAAGCGCGTTGGGACACCGTAGTGAAAGAACGGGAAGCTGCGGGGAAGAAATTCTCACCAGAAGAGCTGGAAGACATTAAGCAGAAAATTGCGAAAGGAGAGCTTCCCACAATAGCTGGCGCGGGAATTGATGGTGCTTTTGATGGTATTGACCCTGAAAAATACAAGAAAACCAAAAAGCTCTATGATCTTGCCCAAGAGCTTCGCGCTTTGGATAGAAATGATCCCGATTTCACGAAAAAATTCGAGGGGATAAAGTCTTCCATATTCCTTCTTATGGGCAGTTCAACCTCAGACGTGCCTGAAGCGGAAGGGATGAAGCTTATTCAGGATATTAATGCGCAGATAGACATTATAAATAAAAGTGAAGGGAAGAGCTCTGGTGCAGGTAAAGAGGGAGATGGGAATCTTGAGAATCTTAACATGTACCAATATAGGGGTACTCCACTTGAGGCTATTGCCAAGGAGGCAATGGAATATGGGAAGCCTGAAAATGCAGGCAAGCAGGTCCCCCCAGACGTTCTCAATAGGTGGATCTTGGCAGCAAGACAAGCTGTGGGAAATAGTGGGGTAACACAAGAGTTAGCGGAAGAATTTGTACGAGATGTGACCGGAGCAGCCATGACGCATAACTTCGAAATCACTAGGGGTGCAGTACAAGAGCAGGCGGTAAATGCAACTCGTGAGGGTGGAGGGCAAAATAACCAGGCGCAGCAGGGAAGAAGAATTGACGCTCAGGGGAATGAAGTCCTTGAGAATACACCCCGCTCAATCCAGGACATTTGTAAATGGATTATTAAAAAGGAGGGAGACGAGTGGGGCCCTAAGGGGAGTAGTCCTTTACTTGATGAGAATGAGAATTTCATTCAAGAGAACTTTGTCAAATGGGTTAGGGAGAGAATGCTTCATTTCCATAATTTGGATCCAAATAACCCTAGCATCAATCTTTTGGGGTCAATAGGTATCGAGACTGAATTTAAAACAGTTGGTCTTATCAGCATGATTAATAATAAAAAGCAATATTTCCGTGACGAGCACAAGAAAGATGAGGATGATAATCACGTAGTGTACTCGGATATGGTTGAGGATATTGTAAATGAAGTATATCTTTTTAATACCTCAAGAAATCACGATGCGTCATATCGATTCGGAATGTGGAACGACGAGGAGTTGCCGAAGTTATTACAGCAGATCCATCAAAAAAGTGATTTTACGACAGGCGAGCAGATGAAGAAAATCTTTACTTTCGCTGCCAATTACAAAGAGGGTGGAGGGAGCGATACGAAAGTTGGGGATACGATACGCACTTTATATGAGGCTTACTACAGCATCTCAGACTATGAGGAGTTGCAGCGCGTTCTGGGTAAAGATAACAGGTTCTTTACCAGAAAGGGTTTTGAAGACGCCTGGCGAATATCTGAAAGGAAAGGGCCTGATGAGCCTGTAGCAAAAATATACGCTGACTTTTTCGACAAAATATTTGACGGAAAAGGTCCAGAAGCAAAGCCAGTATTTAAGCCATTTATGGATTTTATTAATGTATTTAATGATACTGGTAAAAAACAGACAGAAATAGCTCTTATTCGTGAGGCTTTGCGTCTTGCGGGGGAGCAAGTGCATGGACTTGAATCAGGTCTTGAGTACACGGGAAATAAGAGAAGCGTTAGAAGAAAGAATCTTGAGTACGCTGAGTTATGGGCTTATTCGATGGTCAGGTGGACTGGTGCTGCTGCTAAAAATGACACAAATGCAATTGGGTACGATGCTTTTACCAAGTCTCAAAGATTTCAACAGTATAGAATTCGTCAGTCCTCGTCATCTCGTGGTGCCCCTGTCGGAAATCAGTATGACATTCCAGTTGTCAAAGCGTGGAACCTGGATCTCCTTAATGGAATTTTTGTTGAAAGAGAAGTGGGGGATGATGGACCTGACAAGAAAGAATTTACGCCTCTTGAAATTCTTAGGCAAGTTGATGCATTGGAAGACCAGGCAAGAAGAGGAGAGATAACACAAGAAGAACTCGTTGAGTTAAAAGATAAGACTCTTAGTAGGCTTAAATTTAAGCAATATACCCAACTTGATTATGCTAATAACCACATAGGCAAGTCCTTTCAGATGTTCCATCATATGATGGGTGCAAATGAGTTAAATCTGGATCAGATTGTGACTCACGATAGATTCCGTGGACTTGTATTTGACAGGGGTAAATTCGAAGAGCAGGTAAAGGAAGGATTTATAAAACCGATACGTTACGCGTTGTCGACCTACTCAAATATCGATTATGCAAAAGAAATGCGCGTGCAGGTTAACGCTGGAAAGACGGGTGAAGCACCGAAATACGAAACCAAAACTATTGCTGAAGCAATGTTTGGACCTGTTGTCCTGCAGGGATTTTATAAAAAAGAGAGAGGACCAGACGGCAAGCCGGTAATAGATAAGGAGAAATTGAAAGATCGTGAAAAAATTTATAAGCATGTGGTTCGTTCGATTATTGCGTCTCACCTACAAGGGCACAGACGCTATAACAGTGGATATGCCTACATGAATGAAGGTCAAATCACAAAATTTTACGAAGCGCTTGAATCTATGAAGTCTATAGAATTTGCAGACGTTGGGGAGAATACTCAGTTAAGCGAAGGAGATAGTTTTTTTAGCCATGAGGATATTGCCTGGATGAGAAAGTACAGCGGTACGGAAAATTGGAGACTAATTACAACTGACGTTGTTAAAGACGCAGGAATGGGTTTCATGGGAGGGATATTTAAAGGATTTAAAGATATCTTTGATGATATTGCGAAAGGCTAGCTTTACAACTAAGCGTGTCCTGTTTTGTCACTTCCGTCAGATTCATCCTCAGGCTTCACATCAGGGGTTGCAGTGCTCGGATCAACTGCGGCAGTGGGTTCATCTTCTAGTCTGGGCTTAGCATCAGCGATTTCAGCACCGTCTGCATGAGAGCCTGCAGCTGCGCTTGCGGTTGTTCTGGCAGCATCAGCCTCGGCTTTTTCCCTAGCGACCTTTTGCTCTTCGGTTTCTGGTTTTGCCTTGGCGACAACTTTTCGTAATCCTCCTACCCATCTACGTTCTTTGTGTGTGCCATCGTCTTCTTCCTTAACTACGTTATTAAAACTTCCCCCTGAAAGGCCAGCAGCAATTCTTCCCCAACGCTCTCCGGCTTTTCTAGTCAATATATTGTCATGTCCATGAGCATCCTGTCCCCAAAGTTTGCCCCAGCCACCCTTTATTGGAGATGAAATAAGGCCTGTTCCTGATCCAAGGGCGCGTCCAATTGAACTTCCCAGCTTGAGATCCGGTGCCTTAAGTGCCCCTCTTACCATATTTACAACCTCGGGAGTCATAAGCAATATTCCCATGCCCAAAATAGCTGAGAATCCTGCCATACTGTTACTAAAGTCTCCAATGAGGGGGGGGACAAAAACATCTCCATTGCTTTTGCCAACGCTATCTATGAGAACCTTCCCAAGCATCAGCATTACATAAGTAGTTGGAAATACTGAGAGATTAGCCAAGACATTCCGAAACCACGACCCAAGACCAGATCCCATGCCCGGAATAATTCCCAGGGCAATAAAAAATGGTGCGAAAACCAAATATAAGAAGAGGTAGATATAAGCTTTTATGAGTTGGAACCAAAGTCGGAACATCGCTGTAAAGATTGCAATAAGAACTATGAAAAATGCCACTAGATTGGGTATAAGCTCTCGAAGCAGAATTTCCGTAAAGGCAGTTACTGCCCCGCCAACAATCAGACCTAGGGGTATGTTAGTAAGTACTCCAGGGTTGAATGTAAATCCGCCACCGCCACCGATTCCAAGAAAGCTGGCATTTACCTCAGCGCCACCCCCAGTAGATGGTATTTGTGCAGCTGAGATCCCAGCAAAAAGACCTGCGCCGACACTAACTGTATGCACTAAGTAGTTTGCAAAAGTAAATTGTGGGTTCGTGGCGCTCACGACAGCTTTGCCGACATTTCCCAATAGGTCAAAAAAACCACCGATAAAGGGAATCTTACCGAGCAGGCTAGCTAGTAGATCTATGCCAGGAATATTTCTTGCAATACCCCCGAATATCTCGCCTACGCCTTTTATTGCAGGTAATCCATCAGCGCTGACACCTCCACCGTTGAGTCCGATGGCATCTTTGATTGATGACACTATAACGCCCCTAACATTCCAGGCAATGTCAGCAATACCTGCTTTGCTATTTGCCAGCTGATTAGCCGCCGTGAAAGGGTTTGCTCCTTGAATGTCGGATGGAGTAAGCCCGGTAAGATCTGAGCCTGGGATGCTAACCATAACACCATACACGAAGTATGTGACAACTCGCATCATATCAACTAAGAAACCAACTATTGCGTAGGAGAGGGTGATAAAGACAAGGGCAATAATAATTTTTGGAATTGCATTTTGAATTGTCATAACACTTCTTGGGTCAATTTTGATTCGAAACATTATTCCGAGTCCGATGATGACAAAGATAAGCACAAAGAATAGGTACGCTACATTTCTAAAAGATGTCCAGATGGGAATAAAAGGTGAAAGTCCTCGAAATCCTTCTCCCGTTCCAAAAGCAGCATTTGCTGTTTTGGTAAGACCAAAGTTGTTTCCGATATAAGCAAGATATTGTCCACCGGAAGCAGGGAAATCATATGTAGCTGCGATTCCCCGACCTACAAACCCTAGGGCGCCACCGCTTTCAACAAAACCAATTTTTCCGTCATTTCCTTTCGGTCCAAGGCATCTGCCGTGAGGATCAACGGGATTTATGCCCGAGAGTTGACATGAAAGAGACCCGAGTAATTGTATTATTACAACTTGAGAGTAGGTTGCCATGTTTTGAGGAACATCCTCCTCGGTATTTAGTGGAATAGAGCTTTTTTGTTGAGGAGAGACTTGTGCAAATGTTTGCGCAGTAAAAATAAAACTTAGAATAACAACAAAAAAGATACCAATAAATTTTCGCATGGCAGATAATTCCAGTATGGCCAAAAAAAGCGTGAAATGCAACACTTCGACAAGCTCAGCGCCAGCCCTTTTGAAGCAATTTAAGGTTGACACTCCCACCCATAGCGAGTAGTATATGAAGACTCATGAAGCAGGTAGTGATATTCATTGTTTTTGCCACATTTTTTCTATTTACCGCATCTCACGCTAGGTATTCCTATGCGCAGTCAGCAGACATAGTTGTTGAGACAGAGAGTCCAATTGGTGTGGAGGATAACTCTACAGAAAGCGCAATTCTTAAGCCGGAGCGAGTGAATTACGAATTTCCTTATCCTGGTATGCTTCCTGACAACCCCCTTTATATCCTAAAAGTTATACGGGATGGGATGGTTAAGATGCTTATTAATGATGAGATGAAGATGGCGCGCTTCAGCCTTTTAAATGCCGAGAAGAGAGGGTATTCTGCAAAACTTTTAGTTGACAAAAATAAAGATAGTCTTGCAGTAGAAACTCTTTCAAAGGGAAATAACTATCTTAATAATTGTGTGGCGGCCGTGAGAAATTACCAAAAATCTCACCCAAAGAGCCCTGATATAAAACCTTTTCTTATTCAGTTGCAGGCATCTGTTCAAAAACTTATTGAATTAGAACAAGACATGAAGTCATCAATCGACAAGAAATATCAGGTAGGTTTTGCGAAAGAAAAAGAAAGAACTGTTGCCATAGAAAAGGTGGTCGGAGGTATGATTCGTCAGAAATAAATATCGTGAAAATATTTTGAGGCGAAAAATAAAGTTGCTACGATTTGATCTATTTATTTACAGTTGACGAGACAAATCTAGTGGTTTACAGTAGTTACTAACACTAAATATTGTGTTTTTACTTTTCACAGTACGGTATATTTACCCTTGAAAAGTAGCGATTCTTTTGCCTTGGCACCTTTACCCTTCGAGAACCTCAGGGTTCGAAAAAGGGCAAAAGACGAGTCCTTTTACAACGCGCTAGGAAAAATCATATATGCATTGTCCCTATTGCCATTCAAATAACACGGAAGTTTCAGAAACAAGAGTTGCCGAAGACGGCAGCAATATTAGAAGAAGAAGGCTTTGTGGTGGCTGTAAAAAAAGATTTACAACATACGAGAGGGTAGAGAATATCATGCTCGTTGTTAAGAAGAAGGACGATAGAAGCGAGCGTTTTTCAAGAGATAAGCTTAGGGGAGGCATTCTGAAATCTGTTGAGAAAACAACTGTTTCGATTGAGCAAGTTAATAAAATAGTTGATGAAGTTGAGAAAGAATTGTTGTCTTCAGACAGTGTTGAAGTTGAAAGCAAGATGATCGGAAGGCTTGTTGCCGCTCGACTTAAGAAGCTCGATAAGATCGCATATATAAGGTTTGCTAGTGTGTTCCAGCATTTTGTAGATATTGAAGATTTTGAAAGAGAAGTGAAAAAATTACTTAAGTAATTTTTTCTGCCGCGATGCGACACAAAGAAGTTGCTTAAATAAAAAAATATGGAATTAACAGGAATTCGACAAAAAGTATTTCTAGATCGATACGCTCTTAAAGACAAAGAGGGAAATCTAACAGAGCATACTCCTGAGGAAATGTGGAAAAGAGTTGCATGGGGAATTTCTCAGAATGAGAAAAAGAAAGATCAGGCTCATTGGGAAAAAGAATTTTACCGAGTCATGGACGAATTCAAATTTGTCCCTGCAGGAAGAATCCTCTCAGGCGCAGGAACCAACTATCAAGTAACGTACTTCAATTGTTTTGTTATTCCATCTCCAAAAGATTCACGAGACGGTATTTTAGAAAGTCTCAAGCAGCTAGTTGAAATTCAAAGTAGAGCAGGGGGAGTGGGGCTTAATCTCTCATCTCTTAGACCAAGAGGTGCAAGAGTTAAGAAGGTTAATGGTACGTCATCTGGACCTGTCACATGGGCAGGACTTTTTTCTTATGCAACTCATGACGTTGTCCAGCAGGGTGGCAGTAGGCGTGGTGCAACAATGCTTATGCTTTGGGATTGGCATCCAGATATCGAGGAATTTATAACCGTTAAAGAAGATCTTTCAAAAATTAACGGAGCCAACCTTTCAGTATGTGTATCTGATGGATTTATGGAAGCTGTAAAGAGCGATTCTGATTGGGATTTGGTTTATCCGGACATTGATGATCCTGAGTATGACGCCAAATGGAATGGAGAAATTAATGAGTGGAAGGCTATGGGCAAGGCAGTAAAAGTCCACAAGACTGTTAAAGCACGATACTTGTGGGACTTAATTTGTAATGCAGCATGGAAGAGTGCTGAGCCAGGGCTTCATTTCATGGAGCGTTCAAATAAAAGAAGCAATACATGGTACTTTGAGCAATTGATTGCAACAAATCCTTGTGGAGAGCAACCTCTTGGTGCTTGGGCAGTATGTAATTTAGGGGCCATGAATCTTTCGGCTTATGTAAAAGATGCAGATTTGTCTACAGAAAAAGCTGGATGGTTTGATTTTGAGTCTTTCGGACGCGACGCAAAGGTTGCCATGAGGCTTTTGGATAATGTAATAGATCAGACCTACTATTTCTTTAAGGAGAATGAGAAGTGCGCAAAAGACATCCGAAGAACAGGGCTTGGAATTATGGGACTTGGCGACGCTCTTATTAAAATGCAATTGCCATATGGATCTGATGAGTCAATGCCTGTTATTGAAAAAATATTTAAGACTCTAAGAGACAGTGCCTATGAAGCATCTGCAGATCTTGCTTCAGAAAAGGGCGTATTCCCCAAATTTGATAAAGAAAAATACATGGAAGGATATCACATAAAGGCACTTCCAAAAAAGATTCGTGAAAAAGTTGAAAAGCAGGGTATAAGAAACGCAGTTCTTCTGACAATCGCACCAACCGGTACAACCTCTCTTGTGTCTGGCGTTTCATCCGGAGTTGAGCCAGTATATGAATTCTCATTCTTAAGACGATGGCGCGGAGGAGAAGAAATTATCTACCACCCACTATTTGAAGAGTGGAAAAAAGCTCATCCAGAAGGTGAAAAACCAGGATATTTTGTAAGCGCAAATGACCTAACGCCATTAGAACATGTTAGAGTACAGGCTGTTGCTCAGGAATATATAGATTCATCTATTTCAAAGACAGTAAATGCTCCTAATTCACACACAATTGATGACGTAAAGACTCTCTATATGATGGCGTACGATATGGGGCTAAAAGGTGTTACCTATATGAGAGATGGATCAAGACAGGGAGTACTTGAGAGGGTTGATGAGAAGAAGAAAGAAGAAGAGGTGAAAGAAGCGCAGGCTATGCCGATCCGAAAGAGACCATTGGCGCTTACCGGGGTCACTCATGAGACACAAACACCTCTTGGAAATACATTTATCACAATAAATCATGACAGTGAGGGAAGACCATTCGAGCTCTTTATTAACTCTGGTAAATCAGGATCAGATGTTATGGCTATGTCTGAGGCTTTGGGAAGAATTATGTCAATGGTACTTAGGATGCAGTCTCCAGTTGAGCCACGAGAGAGAATCCGCGAAATGATAGATCAGCTGACTGGAATTGGTGGAGGAAGATCTGTTGGATTTGGTCCAAATAGAGTAAGATCTTTGCCCGACGCAGTTGCAAAAGTTCTTGCAGAGCACTTTGAATTTAGGGTAAATGGCCATGTTTCTGATAGAAATCCTATGAAACTAGTTCTCGCTGACGCGACGAAGCCAGTTCTCGCTGACGCGACGGCAGATGCGACAAAACAGTCTGAGCCAGCCGAAATTAAAATAGAATCTACCGTTGCAACTCAAGCACCATTGCCTACAATGGTTGCAGCACCTGGACCATCGACAAATGCAGATCTATGCCCGCAATGCGGAGCGGCCGCCTTCGTCCACGAAGAAGGCTGCGCGAAATGCTACGCCTGCGGCCACGCAGAATGCTAGCACGAAGTAGGTCAACACGCGCAAGCTCTGCTTACGCTTGTAGCCACGCCGAATGTTAATTCGGCAATGGACACAGGCGAGTGATGCTTGTGGACATTTAAAATCTTAACTTTTAATTTTATACAGGTAATCACGGTGTAAATCCGTGAGTGTGCCGCAACTGTCAAACTCAGAAAACTGTATAAAATCTCACGACCCGAGCAAGGTTATATTTATGCCGATTTATACAAAAAAAGGAGACAAGGGTAGAACCTCTTTAGGGAGCGGAGTAAAAGCTTGGAAAGATTCAGCAAGAGTAGAGGCGTATGGCACTGTCGACGAATTAAATGCGACATTAGGCGTAGTGAGTTCTGAATTTTTGAATTCAAGAGAAGGATATGCACGATACCTCAATGAAATAGTCAGTCAAATTCAAGACGACCTTTTTTGCATTGGGTCTTATTTATCAAATCCGGCAAACGCGAATCTGTTGGATTTATTGCCACAAAGAACGCTCGTTTTTGAACAATACATAGATGAAATGACTGAAAAAATGCCAGAGTTGGCTAATTTTATTTTGCCTGGAGGAGGGAAGGGTGGAGCACAATTGCAGTTGGCAAGAACGGTAAGTAGACGTGCTGAGAGAAGGCTTGTGACACTTTCAAAAAAAGCAAAGATTAATGAAGGTGTTCTTCAATACGTTAATAGATTATCTGACCTTTTATTTACTATGAGTAGATATTCAAATCACAACGAACACGTTTCTGAGACAATTTGGAAACGTAGATAGAGAAATTGGGTGAAGAAGGGTGACCCGCCTAGACTCGAAGTCTAGTCGAGGCTGGAATTCCCTCGCTGTGCCGCAACTGTAAAGTCAGAACCCCACTTAGTCTTTTCGAGCAAAAAGCATTATGGAACAAAAAGCACTTAGTGCATACGAAATAGGATTTGATCAGGCAGAGGCATTTCGTCTCGGTCAAATCGAAAATCCTCAAGAGAGACTCCTTGCTAAAGAGCAATTCGGCTCATATATCACAAGCCAGATGGAAACAACGCTGGGGGAGCGTTATAACGTTGGTCTTAGTCAGTTTTCTTACGACATAAAGGATGGACAAATGTGGGGAAAAGATATGAACGAGCCTTTTATGGATAGTCTTACTCGTGGAAGGGACTATAGAAAAGTACATGGCAAGGCCATTGATTGGGCTCGAGAAGACGCTGAAGTTGCGGGTTTTAAAAGCATGCAGAGCAGATTGCTTTCTGACAAGGCAAAGGTTGGAGATACAATGCTTTCAATATCAATTCGTGGGGCAAAAACCTCTACGTACCAGAGAAATTTCTATGACGTATTCTCATTGCAAGAAAACGAAATGGGTGAGCGTTATGTTGAAGCAAGAAGATATGCGTCATCCTTAGGGCCTCAGGATTATAAAGAAAAATTGGGAGTTTTTGGGAAAGCCGAGGATTATTTGGCAAACCCAATAGAAATGCCGTCCGGAGTAACGCCTGATGATATTCATGCTTATTTGCATGATGGGCATGAATTTATGAATGGAGATGAATTTGGAGTTATTAAGAGTGAATGTAAAGATCTGATTAATGCCTACACCCGCGCATTAATAGAGCAGCCTGGGAACGATAATCTACATAGGGTTCTGTTCAACACTATTATTAATAAAGCAGACGACATAGCAGACAAGATAAAGGAGGGCGCATACAATTACCAGATGCCTGGTGTTATAACTATTCAGCAGGACGTTGAAGCGTATGGATTTCATCCAGTTAGGGATGTGGAAACAGGATGCGGAACTCTTGGAGGTTATGACGTTAAAATAACGTCGCCATTTGGAGTAGCAGAGTACGCAAGCGATACGTATGGGGAAAGATCATTTAATTGTCCTTCTTGCAAAAAAGAAAATATCAGGCCGGTTAATCAATTGCTTCCTCGATGCCTTCATTGTGGGAGTTCTGATGTAGCGTGTTAATTCTTTGTACAATAATTGTGTGCTGAATTTTTTTGTTTCACTTTTATATCCAAAAAAATGCATCAAATGCAAGAAGGCAGGGGCATATATTTGTGCTCGGTGTTTTGTCCAAATTAATTTTTTGGAATATCAAATTTGTTCTGAATGCGGCAAAGGATCTATAGACGGACTTACTCACCCAAAATGCAGAACAAGATATGGAATGGATGGTTTGATTAGTGCTATTTCCTACAAGGGAATTGTTAAAAAGCTTTTATATCAATTCAAATATCCACCATATTTATCTGATCTAAAAACTATTTTGGGAGCTTTGATGTACGAGGGTCTTATTCAGCAAGCAGTCTTTGTTAAATTCACTGAAAATAAAAATCTAGTGCTTGTTCCTGTTCCTCTGCATGCAAATAGACTGAGAAGAAGAGGGTACAATCAGGCAGAATTATTGAGTAATGTGCTCTCTCAGAAAATGGAAATTCCGGTAAAAAATCTGCTCGTGCGAATAAGGGACTCAAAACCTCAGTACAAATTAACAAGAGAAGAGAGAGGTAGGAATATTTTTGAAGCTTTTAGTTTCAACGCAAAAATTAAGTCATTTCCCAAAGATAAAAACGTCATTTTGGTAGATGACATAACTACTTCCGGAATTACTATGCGCGAATGTACAAAAATCCTAAAAAGAAATGGAATCCAAAAAGTCTTAGGAATAACTCTTGCGCATGAAGGGTAGGGGGTTATTAAGTTATGTTGTTTGTTGAGATAGAGAAGGGGTTTGAAGTTCTTGACCGGTGAACGTCAGAACTGGATAATTCTCTCCACCTTCGTGAATAAGTTCCTTTATTTTTTCTCCTGAAAGTGCGTCGCTTCCCGTTGCGGCCATCTGTTGCTGTTTTGCTTGGTCAATCTTGCTATATAATTCTGGATTTCTTTCTCTTAATGTATCTTCATTGAGCTTGAGCATATCTCCGACCTTTTCCCAATCAGCTGGGTTTTCTGTATCAAAACTCCCATTCACTCTTTTAAGAACCTGAGTTAGACCTTCGCCTTCTTGTACTTGGGCAGTAACAATTTCTATTTTGGATTCTTTCTGGTCTTGCTTGGACTGTCCTTCTCTATCTGCGATACGAAATGGGGAATCTAGGGGAGGCGGAGTGGCATCAACGGTTAACGTATGGGATGTAGATGGAGCATGATCTGCAAAGGAATCATTGTTGCCATCAGCTCTAGTCGCGCCAAGAACAGCTCCTACAATTATTGCAGCTGCTGCAGCCTTACGCCCCCAACTTTTGAGTTTGCCAAATTTACTTCTGTCTTGTTTTTCCATTAGTTCCTGTTTTCTTTGCTCAAAGTCAATAACAACAGCTTTTATTGCTTGTCCGGGTGTTTCTTGTTGTCTCTCGGGGGAAATTTGAGCTTGCGGATCGCTGCCTGTTTCCTGGTTTGAGTGCATTTGCTCGATAACATGATTTCTTACTTCCTCAGGAAGATCATCTCTCATCAATTCGCCATTCTGAATTCGTTGTATTTCTTTCCGAGCAAGATCTAGCGCAGTTTGCTCCTGAGGTTCAGGGGAAGAGCCTGAGGCTTGTTGTTCTGCTTGGGCAACTGCATTTGCCTTGTATGCTTCTCTGGCATCTGGTGTCATGCTGTTTTGACGTTGAAGTTCTTCAGTGTCGGCTGCTGAAAGGCCAGGGATGAATCCTTCCGCTTGATTTGCTTGAGCTGGGGTAACAGTGCTTGCTACAGGCTCAGTTTGGCTCTGTGAAGGAGTTGTTTCTGCTTGCTTTATTTGTGCCTCTCGCATTAATTCGTCCATTTTGACAGACTTGATTGCTATAGGATCTATGGAGTAGCCTGCATTGATTTTCTGTGCGAGCATATTTTTAAGAAGTGCACTCGAGGCAGGTACTTTTTTGCCTTCACGTGCTAAATCTCTTTTGAATACATCTATCTCATCTGAGGTAAGCTTGGAAGCGATGTCTTTTACAGCTATCTTTCTCGTCTCAGCAGCAGCTTTTCTTGCATCAGCTCGTTCTTTTTTGACGACTGCATCAAGCATCGTCATCTTTGCCCGAATTTCATTTGTCTGAATTGATGACAGGCCTTTTGCTGCTTTGTCGACCATCTTGGTGTCATATGCTGCTCCAGCTGCCTTGAGGGTCTTTTTAACCTCCTGGCGAATAGGAGTTTCGGCATCTCGAATTTGCTTGTTGTAGTCACGTCTCAGTCTTTTTGCAGCGGTTTCGACATCTCCTAAATTTCCAGATGCTTCCCGCTTGATTAGGCGGGATATATTATCTGCAACCACTTTGCCTTTTTCAGACGGAATCATAGCTCCGCTTTGAGAAAAGTCTACTGCATCAGCTTTTCCTTCTAGAAAAAGATCTATATTGCTATCAAGGTTATTTTTTATTCTTTCTTGATTGGTTGTGAGTTCTGCTTCAGGGGTTCTTTCGCGACTTACCTTTGGTGCTGTTTCGGTAGGGGAGACTTCGATTATTTGAGGTGCGCTCTCTGCCTCTTGTGCAGTAATTGTTGCATCTCTTTTTTCCATGAACGCTTTGTATGAAGGATTTTCTGCGGGAACGCGTGTATCTTTTTGCTCTTGTGGTTGTTGTGGTATTTCGCTTTGCTCGCTCATAATTGTTTTGTACTTGTCTTAGCAAGTTGTTCTCGTATTCGTTGGGTGACTAAATCATCAAGATTTGGAACATGTTCTCGTGCAAAGTCTAATGCGAGTTGTCCGGTCTCATCAGATTCTATTAGGTCTAGGAAATTAGAGCGCAGAGCGTCACTTTCGAGCTGTTCCATGATGGTAAATTCGAGTATCACCGAACCTAATTCTTCAACGGAGTCAACAAAGCCCTCATTATCGGATATACCTAATTGCTGAAGGAGAGCTTGTCTTTGGGACGGATTTAGCATCCTCTTAAGGATAAGTATAAGACGCCTGCCTTGTCAAGCCTAGCTATGTGGAGATGGGGGGTGGCGTTTCACTTGCCCCATTAATAAAAAATGTGGAGATGGGGGGTAATGAGCCCCCGTGCAAAAATCATATTCAAAAACATCTACAAGCGTAGTTAGCACTTAATTGTCGTCTTGCTGGTAACCTACTAACGGGAACAGCAATTCCAAGATTTATTTT
>CAZEEU010000010.1:0-47814 GCA_964511305.1 uncultured Gammaproteobacteria bacterium
TTCTGCGAAGCAGGTTCTTAGCGAAGCCAAGGTTCTGCGAAGCAGGTTCTTAGCGTAGCCAAGCAAAAAGATTTAAACCTTAAGGATAGACATAAACGCCTCTTTCGGGACGTTAACTCGACCTATAGATTTCATTTTCTTTTTACCTTCTTTTTGCTTATCAAGAAGCTTGTCTTTTCTAGTTCTATCTCCCCCGTACAACTTGCCTGTAACGTCTTTCATGTAAGCACCGATCTTCTCAGAAGCAATAATTTTGCCACCTACTTGAGCCCTTACCGCGATCTGGAATGAATGCTTTGGAATACTTTTTGAAAGAATCTCAACAATGCGTCTTGAAAAGGACTCAGTATTGGAACGATGTATGATAAATGACAATTCCGGAATAATAACTTCATTTACTGATATGTCTACGCGTTCCAAGTCGGAATTTCTATAGTCCAGGAAATCGTAGTCAAAAGACGCATAACCAGCAGAAGCAGATTTGAGTTTGTCGTAAAAGTCATAAACAATATTTGATAATGGCATTTCAAATGTTATTTTTACCTGGTTCCCAAAGTATGTAACGTCTCCTTCCATTCCACGTCCCTTATAAACAAGATCTAGTATTCCCCCCATGTATTGTGCCGGCGTATATACCTCTCCTGATATAAATGGTTCTTTAATATCGTTTTTTGAAATATCAAAATCCTTAGGAGATGAAACCTCTTGACCATCTACCAAATATAGGATGGAGGGCGGAGCACTAAATACATCTAAATTATATTCGCGCTCAATTCTCTCCATAACTATTTGAGAATGTAGAAGTCCCAAAAATCCACATCTAAAGCCGGACCCAAAAACGGTTGAATAATCCGGAGCAATAACAAGCGCAGCATCAGTTAGTTTCAAAGAGTACACTGCTTTTCGTAAATTTTGAAAATCTGATGAATCAGTTGGATATATTGATAAATAAACAAATGACTTTTGCTCTTTGTATCCAGGCAGGCTTTGCCCTGGATTCTTAGAAAGCGTCATTGTGTCGCCGACTTTTGCTTGCGTGATGTCTTTTATGTTTGTTATGACAAATCCCACATCTCCACTTTTTAGACTCGATGAGGAGGTGAAATTTGGTGTCATAAATCCAACGTCCATGACCAGAGCCTTTGAATTATCAGATAAAAAAGTGATTTCATCTCCCTTTTTTATTTCTCCATTTCTAACTCTTACAAAAATAACTATTCCACGATGATCGTCGTACTTTGAATCAAATATGAGAGCTTGAGTTTTTTCGCTGTCAGATCCTGATGGTGGAGGGATTTTTTCTATAAGAACTTCCATTAGTTTTTCCACTCCAAGACCAGTTTTTGCGCTGATTCTGATAATTTCTTCTTTTTGAAATCCGAACGACTCAACAATCTCATTCTCAACCCTGTCCACTTCTGCACTATCAAGATCAACCTTATTCACAACAGGAATAATAACCAAACCCAAACTTTTTGCTACATTGAAGTGACTCACTGTCTGCGCTTGGATCCCCTTTGTTGCATCAACAACCAAAATAGCACCCTCGCATGCATATAGTGTTCTGACAACCTCATATGAAAAGTCTACGTGACCAGGGGTATCGATTAAATTCAAAATATATTTTGAATCTGAATCCTTAAGAACAAGTTTTGAATTATGATCTTCATTTAATTCATTACTCTTACTTCCCAATTTATATTGCATATGAACAGGCGCAAGCTTGATCGTAATACCCCGTTCTCGAGAAATGGGATTACTATCAAGATATTGTTCTTGCTCAAGCTGAGCACGTGAAAGAGTCCCAGTAATTCCCATAAATCTGTCTGCAAGCGTAGACTTACCGTGATCAACATGGGCAATAATTGCGAAGTTTCTTATGTTATTTATAATTGCCTCCCTTCACAATTATATGAGCCGTAGCGAAATATGATGGCAAAATTCCTAATATTATTCATAGTTTTTATTTGCTGTCATATAAGTGAAAACGAAATATGATGGCAAAATTTCTAATGTTATTCATCTTGGGAATTATATCAGACAAGCTAGGGATTGAGTTTGGACCCATCAAGAAGTTCTCCAATCTGTCTTATGATCTTATTTCTATTCTTGAATTGTTTTGCAATAGCAATTATGTAATATGCCTCCTTTATGTCCAAAAGCCAAGTAAAGAAAATATAGGCAATAATTCCAGTACCTGAGGCTATACCCGTGAGAATCAATAAGTTAATAGTCCTTGTAGTGTCGAATACTAATTGGTCCAATAACTTTATAGGTATATATAATGCAACTCCCATGACCAAAGTCGCCGTCAAAATTTTCATGGAAGTTATCGCAATCTCCAACTTGGGAAGCATAACTTTTGCATTAAGTGTTATGAGCAAAAGCAAAAAACTTATTATGTTCCCAATACTGAAAGACACACCCAAATAATAAACCGGGAATTTTAAATACAAAATAAAGTAATACGAAAGAGTGATATTAATTAATACTGAGAATAATGTAATGAAAAAAGGAGTTTGTGAATCCTTCAATGCGAAGAATGCTCGAGCGCAAAGATAGATTGCGCTCTGTGCAGCAATTGAAATTCCAAGAAGCGCAAGTGTCAGTCCAGTCGAAACCGTAGCGTCCCAATCAAATTTTGCTGTTCCAAAGAATAGTCTTACAACCGGAATTCTTAGAACAATTAATAAAGCACTTATGGGAAGCGTTAAATACATGATTTGATTAAGAGAAGACACAAATATCGAAACGAATTCATCAGGATTCTTTGCTTTCAAAGACAAGGTCGGGAAAGAAGCTTGTGCAATCGATTGCCCAAATAGAATAACTGGAGCAAGCATTAGAGTCTGTGCAAGCTCAAGCACTACTAGTCCCCGAGAGGTAGTAAATGAAGCAAAAAAAACATTTGCCGTGATTGATATCTGGACGATAAGAATAGTAAGAGAACGAGGGATCATCAACTTTACAATCTTTTGTACAGCTTCATCACGATGAAAAGTCGGGCGGAAATGGAAGCCAGTCCCTCTTAGCATTGGCAGTTGCACTACAAAAAAGAAAAAGGCCCCGACAACTACTCCTAAGGTTGCCCCATAAACTCCCATATGAAATACTCCCGAAAGTAACGTTAGTCCTATTATTATTCCTAGGTTGTATAAAGCAGATGCAATTCCTGGAATTAAAAAATGCTGATAGGATTGGAGCATCCCAGAAAAAACCGTCCCAGTTACAAAAAATACCTGAGAAAGCTGGATTATGATCATAAGATCTGACATCAATCGCAACTCGCTTTCTGAAAATCCTGGAGCAACAACTTTTGACAGAGGGTAAGCAAAAATTATAACGAAAAAGGAAATAATCGCAAAAATAGTAACCCCATAGGTTAAAATTGCTGAAGTAAATTTATCTGCCTCAGCTTTTTTGTTTTGCGAAATAAAATCTGAAAAAAGAGGGATAAATGAAGTAGACAAAGCTCCAGCTATAAATATTTGGAACAAAAAATCTGGAACCCTGAAGGCAGCAAGAAAAACCCCGAGATCACTCGATGCTCCAAAAATCGCAAGTAAAAGTCGATACTTTAAAAATCCTAAAATTTGTCCAAAAATAGTAGTTGCCACAATAAAAAATGCTGCAGTAAAAATATTCGACTGCTTTTGGGTGAGCGCTTGAAGTCCTTTTTTGACAATGTTTTTTACCATAGAATCTATATATCCTCTCTTTTGAGGCTTCTTTTCTTGTATTTAGTCTTTATCCATGTTAGAATAACAGCGATCCTTTTACAACAACGTTGAGAAGTTTCATCAGAAACGACTACAACACGACGAAGGAGTGTTGACGAATTCCGCAAGGAATGACTACAACACGACGAAGGAGTGTTGACGAATTCCGCAAGGAATGTGTACAACAAAAAATTAAAAATATGCCAGTTATCAAATCAGCAATTAAGAAATTGCGCCAAGACAGAAAAAAGGAAAAGCAGAATGATCAGATCCGAGAATTACTCAAATCTGCCATAAGAGCTGCTAAAAAAGCTAAAACCGGTAAATCTGTTACAACAGCTATCTCTAAAGTGGATAAGGCTGCAAAGTTAAATATTATTCATGAAAATAAGGCAGCTCGACTCAAATCATCTCTTTCAAAATTAGCAAAACCAGTACGTTCAAAAGTTGCAGATAAGACTGTTGATTCAAAGCCTTCAAAAAAGGCTCCAGCTAAGGCTTCAAAAAGCACAACCCCAAAGAAAAAAGCAGCATCAAAATAGTTCTTCCTTAGCCTCATTTATTTTCGTTTTTCTTTGACATACGCCATAAAAAACCCTACACTAAATTAAACACCCTGCAAGGGTTATTTTTTGCTGTGGTGACCTAATATGGCAAAAAGGCCTGCTCCAAAAGTTAACATCAATCTAAGCTCGCGCGGAAAAGCGACTGTAGGCAAAGTCGTATATGGCTGGACGGTTGATGCGGGCCGGGCAATTATTGTCGGCATAGAACTTATTGCTCTTGTTGCTCTTGGATATAGGTTTGTAGTTGACCGACAGATTGTTGACCTACATGACAAAATAAAAACTCAAGAAGCATATATTGCAGCCCAAGCAGCAGATGAAAAGACATATAGAAGTATTCAAGATAGATTAAAAGACATTAAAACAATTAATCAAGAAACGGCTGCAAAAGCTGCGCTTACCAATGTGCTTCTTGGCGCAATTGAAAAAGGAACATTTTTTTCAACTAATCTGACGATTAATGACCGCACAATTCTCATAGATGGAAGTACCTTTTCCATACATACGCTAACTAGTTTTCTAGACGGCTTAAAAAATGATCCTTCAGTTGCTTCAATAACAATTGATGAAATCAATACGGCCGACGAAGGGGTTAGATTTAAGTGCAGAATAGAAATTAAAGGTACAGAAACAGGTCCAAACATACAAATCTAATATGCAGAAAAATGCAGAAAAACTAACGCTTGAGATTAAGGCACTCATTGCAAGAGGAAATACCTCATTAAATGATGCAAAAAATAAGCAAAAAGCGACTGCCTACCTATATATAATCTTTTCTTTTGTTGCGCTATCTTTATTTGGTGTGTTTGCGATAGGACCAACATTGGCAACAATTTCCGATCTCAATAAACAGCTTGAGGAGAAGCAGGTTGCACTACAGCAACTTGAAGAGAAAAATGCAGCTCTAAAATCTTTAGGTGCGCAGTACATAAGCATTCAGCAAGATCTTCGACTCATCGATGGAGCTATTCCCCAAAGCCCTAAGGTTGGAGAACTAATGCGGCAACTGGAGACGCTAACCCTTCGGAACGATTTGGTAGTTCAAAAACTCGATACAGGTCTTATGGAGCTTTATCCCGCAAAGA
The DNA here is from genome assembly GCA_964511305.1 of uncultured Gammaproteobacteria bacterium. GTDB lineage: Bacteria > Patescibacteriota > Microgenomatia > Levybacterales > GWA1-39-11 > JAUSNA01. The sequence continues at coordinate 5,371 of CAZEEU010000010.1, forward strand.
ATAGTAACTCTCCTGTATTTGCGTATACGTTCTCTATTAGCGTGCTTGGAGCAGAGCAAGATATAAATAGATTTATTGGGGACGTTATCAGCATGGAAAGAATTGTAGGAATAGATAAATTAACAACAGGAAAAAGATTTGAGAATGTTTTTACAGCGTCGTTAACCGGAAAAGCTTACTTTAATAAGAATTAATCATGCTAAAAAACCTTTTATTGCTGTCTGGATTCAGTACATTTGCAGTTATTGCCATTGTTGCATTTAATATTTACCACAACTACACGCTCTCGTCGCTCCCCGAAGTTACTCAGACAAGAGCATTAAGCATACCATCAACCTTTGATTCGCAAACAATCGAAAGTCTGAGATCTAGAAAGCCCATTCAAGTAGATCTGCAAGAAAAAACGGGTGTTATTTCTGAAGATTCAAAAAATTCATCAACCACTCCAGTCGAGCCAGAGGAAACTCCAGAAGCAAGCAGAAGTGCTACTCAATTAATACAGCAATGATGAAAAATGGATTATTTAACAAACGCATACCTACTCTTTTTGTAATTTTAACCCTAATTGTAGTTATTGTTATATCAACGGTACTTATCCAAAGCGGAATATTCTACGTAGGCCGCGCTTCTCAAGATGGCATACCACGTAATTTCTTGATAACAAATGTGTCAGATTCGACGTTTACTGCTGTTTTTACGACAACAGCACAATCAGAAGCTGTAGTTATTCTAATAGGCGCTGATACGGGAAATGTTGTTACTCTTGATGACCGAGACAAAAAAAGTGGTGTGAAAAATAAGTATTATTCGCATCACATAACGGTTCACAATTTAAAACCGAATACAAAATATTTATTCAAACTACTATCACTCGGGAAAGAATATCAAAGCACGGAATACTTTGCCATTACAGGCCCTGAAATTTCTACAGATCCACCTGCTCAAAATCCACTTTTTGGAAAAGTACTCATGCCTGACGGGTCCACGGCTTCAGATACTATTGTAACGGCAAAAACATCGACATCCTCACTGGCATCTGCGATAACTAATAATAAGGGAGAGTTCATATTACCAACCAATTCGCTTAGAACAAGTGATGCCAAAACATACAATCTACTAACCAATTCCGATCTTTTTTTAATCAACCTTTATAGAATAGATCTAAAAGCCCATGTGTCTTCAACTTTTCTCCTAGCGCAAAACCTTCCAGTAGTTACGTTGTCGCAAGAATATAGCTTTTCAGAAAATAACTCAGAAAAAACAGTAGAAGAAAATAAATTTAATTTCACTCAAGAAACCTTGACAGGAAAAACTGTAGACATAGTTGTTCCAGAAGAAGGAGAGGCCTTTACCGATACTAAACCACAATTTTCTGGAACGTCGTACCCTAACAGCAATGTAACAATAACCATCTCAGGGCAAACACCAGCACAAGTTACTGCTAACGCTAGTGGGATATGGAAATATACGCCCCTAGGAATTGCCCAAGGTAATCAAAAAATATCGATTTCAGTAATCGATAGCAAGCAGCAAACAATTGAGGAATCTCGGAATTTTACAATATTTCCTTCGGGATCCCAAGTCACCGAAAGCGCTACTCCCTCAGCAACAGTAACACCAACAATAAAACCTACCGCAAAACCAACACCTACACCGACCCCCACTCCGACTTCTACACCAACGCCAACACCTCAATTGACATTAGTGCCATCACCAAGTCCCACGATCCAAGTTACCCCAACACCTACAATTACACCTTCGCCAACACCTCTTCCGACTATTCCAACAACCCCAACTCCCACACCATCGATTTCACCCCCCGGCGAAATGCAAAACACCTTTATATTAAGCGGTCTCTCTGTTATCCTCATAGTTGCTGGAGCTGTCCTCCTGTTTGCCCTCTAATTTACTCATTAATTTAATGCCGATAATTACATCTAAATTTCTAAAGCATGTAATTGCACTCTTTATTTTTTTGGTTGCATCCTTTTATTTAACCTTTCCTCTCGCACTCCACTTCAAAGACTATACTCCTGGAAATGTTGATGAACTTTACATTACCTGGATTCTCAATTGGGATATTCACACTCTAACAACAAACATTTCTAACCTTTTTGATGGAAACATCTATTACCCGTACAGCTATTCAATAGCCTACTCTGATCTACATCTTTCGTCGGCAATTATTGGGCTGCTTCCTGTTATTCTCACTCAAGAACCTCTTACTGCATACACTGTAAATCTATTTCTTTCATTTGCCCTTTTGGGATTTACCATGTATCTTCTCGTGTACTTTCTAACATCCGATTTTTGGTCGTCTACAACTTCGGGGATGATTTTTGGATTTTCAACATACCTTTTACCAAAACTTGGACATTTACAAGTACTAACCTGCTACTGGATTGCTTTGTCTGTTCTTTGCCATTTACTGTATATAAAGTCTGGCAAATTTCGGTATTTCCTACTCACTCTCTTTTTCTTTTATCTTCAGTTTGTAAATAGTTTTCAACCAGCCTACTTTTTAGTATTTTGTCTAATTACAATTTCAGTTTATGAAGTTGTTACTAAGAGAAAAACACTACCCCTTTTTATTAACAAAAGAACTGTAACAGCAGTAATTATAGTACTGCTAATTTCACTTCCCATAATCTATCCGTATTACTACACTTCATTAAGCCAGGGCTACACACGGGATATTCGAGAAGCAATTCACACAGCAAATCGACCTGAGCATTTCTTTCTTAATTATGGAAGATCATATATTGGCCCCATGCTTTACTCGCTGCTCTATAAAAATCCAGGCCCATTTTTGTATGACGGCTACCGAGGCTTTATGAGTATCATTCTTACCTTTTTAGTAATTCTATATTCTCTTTTTAAATGGAAGAAGCCAAAACCAGCCTATTTTTCATTATTCACCAGCATAGCACTTGCCTCATACATGATTAGCCTTGGACCTGCCTTTCAATTGGGAGGCAAGGTTATTAAGGAACCCTTCATGATCCCTCTTCCATACGCTTTGCTTTATTATCTAGCGCCTGGATTTCAAGGTTTTAGAAACTCAGGCAGATGGGAAATGTATGAGATTTTTGCGTTTTGCGTAGCAATTGGAATTCTCTTAGCATTTTTATTAAAAACAAAAAAGATATTACGAATAGTAATAAATGTTATTTTCTGTGCAGCAGTTCTTATAGAATTTACATTTCCAATCAAATACATGACAGTTCCAACTTCCAAAAATATTCCCAATGTTTATAACTTTATTGCTCTAACCAATAAGAATTCTGTGATCGCTGAATTTCCAATCTACAACTGGAACATGTCGCCCTATGCATCGGACGAAGAACTAAGGATTTATTACTCGACGTATCATTTTAGAAAAACAATAAATGGTGGTGGTGGATTCTCTCCTTTCCCTTGGCAAAAAACAATTGAAGAACTTGCTTCAAGTTTTCCTAACGCAAAAGCAATTACACAACTTAAAAAATTGAAAATCAATTACATAATTGTTCATGATACTGAATTCGATAAACTTTTCTTAGATAACTACTCAATATTAGGCTATAGCATTCCAAATTCTAAAATGGTAAAAACTATGTTGTCAGAAAATAAATCTGTTAAATATATTGACACCTTCGACAACAAAGATAGCGTTTACAAAATAATATATTAATAAGTTATGAAAATAGGAATAATCGGCGCCGGATTTACCGGTCTTGCTTCTGCATATTATCTTCAAAAACTGGGGCATGAAGTGGTAATCTTTGAACGGTCCCAAAATCCCGGCGGGCTTGCTATTGGATATAAAGAAAAAAAATGGGAATGGACACTTGAAGAACATTACCATCACTGGTTCACAAATGACTCATGCGTATTAGAACTTGCAAAAGAAATTTCCCATCCGGTAATCATCAAGCGACCAAAAACATCTTCATTTGTTGAAGATTCTATATATCAACTCGATTCGCCTCTTTCTTTACTTAAATTCCCAAAACTTTCATTGATCGATAGGTTAAGAACTGGAATATCAATTGCATTCCTTCGATTTAATCCTTTCTGGAAGCTCTTTGAAAATTTCAATGCCGAACCATATCTTGTAAGAACGATGGGGATTAATGCATATAAAAAAATCTGGGAACCTCTAATGACTAACAAGCTTGGAAAGTATTCGAAAAAAGTGTCGCTTGCATGGTTCTGGGCACGCGTGTACAAAAGGACACCTAGCCTTGCGTATCCAAGAGGAGGATTTCTAGAGTTTTCAAAGCATTTAGAAGAAGTTATCACTAAAAAAGGTGGCAAATTTTATTACAAGTCTGAAGTGACAAATATTGCCTCAACAAAAAGTCCGATTATTTCATATGCTACTTTAGATAAAAAAACTACAGAAATTTTCGACGCTGTAATAGTAACTGTTCCAATGTTTGTTTTTTCCAAAATGGCACCATCTCTTCCAAAAGCATATATACAAAAATATTCCGGACTTATAGGAATAGGTGCAGTAAATGTTGTTCTTAGACTTAAAGAACAATTTTTTAAAGATGGGACATACTGGCTTAATATGTGTGACATCAAATCACCAATCTTGGCAATCGTGGAGCACACAAATTTTATGCCAAAAAAAAGATACAATAATGAGCATCTCTTATATATCGGTAACTATATGGAGACATCAGACAATCGGTTTTCAATGGGCAAGGAAGAGCTTTTAAAGCTCTATGACCCATGGATTAAAAAAATTAATCCTAAATACAAATCAACAATTATTAGCTCTGAGATTTTTAAAGCTCCTTTTGCTCAGCCTATCGTTCCTAAGCATTATTCAAAAAAGATTCCTCCGCTTACTACCCCGCTTAAGGGCGTTTTTCTTGCAAATATTCAACAAGTCTACCCATGGGACAGAGGAACTAACTACGCTGTAGAGCTAGGTAAAAAAGCTGCAGAACTTATTCATGAATCTTCATAAATTTTCCTCAAAATATTTTTATCCCTATTTCGCAGTATATTTTTTAATTATTGGTCTTTTCTTTCGCGTATATGGTCTTTTCTGGGATGCTCCGTATTTCTTTCATCCTGATGAGAGAAATGTAGCCTCTCTTGTAACAAATAATTATGAGGAGCCTAGTTATAAAATTTTATATACAGGAACTTATTCATACGGAAATTTTATTCCCCTATATCTAACTGGTCTTCTCTCAATTGGAAAACCACTACTCAATCAAATAAATAACGACACTTTTGTCCAAGCCATTATTCTTCTGCGCATCAACACAATAATATTCTCAATTCTACTCTTATACCTAATCTTCTTATTTGGAAATTTATTATCGCGTGCTATTGGAAGGATTGCTTTGGTATTTGCAACATTCAATATTGGCCTCATACAACATTCACACTTTGGCACTGTAGATATCTTTGCTACATTTTGGATTTTCTTAACTTTTTATCTACTCGTAATACTAGTAAGAAAGCTCGATCTCACGTATCTGTACTTTTCAATTCTGTCTCTTGCAATCGCGTGCTCAGCAAAACTTAACAGCATAATTTTTATAGTAATAACGGGTATTGTTTTCCTCTATTACGCAAAACAGAAAAAAGAAAAAAAATCATATTTAATAGCTACGGCATTATTAGGGATCTCCACTCTCATAACGGCAACTCTTATACTTTCCCCGTACTATGCCAGCGTAGACTTTGCAAATCTATTTAGGTATGAGAGAGAAATGGTGACCGGAGTTATCCAGGTCTTTTATTCTGGGTCATTTGTAGGAACCATCCCTGTATTATTTCAATTTACCTCCATTTACCCTTTCCTGCTTAACCTTGTCTTAGCCATAGTCTTGCCATTTTCTCTAGTTCATGCATGCTTTGAATTTTTTAAAAAGAAGAACGCTGTCGTTTCACTAACGCTATTGGGCTTTCTTATTTTATTCATACCCTCATCATTTCTTTATGCAAAATGGAGCAGATACTTACTCCCAACAATTCCATTTGCAATTATATTAATTTCGCATTTCATTATTCATGTCTCAAAGGACAAGCGTTGGCCAAAAATATGTCTTACCTTTGCATCTTTGGTGTTTGCACTAATTTATATAATTACAGTTTTTAATGCCCGCACTCCAATAGATGCTGCGAAATGGGCAAAGCAACATATGCCATCAGATGCACGCATCCTTACGGAAAGCTATGACATTGGCATTACAACGTTTAATAGTACCTTTTCAAAGATTGAGCTTTTCGATTTTTATGATCTTGAAAATAATCCAACCAAACAATCAGAGCTCGATTCCCTGATCAAAAAAACAAACTATGTAGTCTTACCTAGCCAAAGAGTATACAAAACTAGACTTTCACATCCACAAGAATATCCCAAGGGTTACAAATTCTACAATGCATTATTTTTCAACCATGAAAAATACAAAAAGATATACGAGACGCCATGTAACTTCGCGTGTAAATTGCTATATGCAGGCGATCCCATCTCGAATGTCGAAGAGACAATAAACATTTTTGATAGACCTCAAGTTGTTATCTTTAAAGTGTTAAAGTAAATTATGCTTAAAAATCTAAAAAGGCATAAATTGCTATGTTACTTTGGCCTTATATTAGCAGTAGGTGTATTCCTAAGAACCATCAATAATAATTGGGACAATGGATATTACTTTCATCCCGATGAAAGAGCACTGGTATTGTTCGCCATACCGCTATCAATTCCATCAAGCTGGTCAAACTTCATAAGCGTCAAGAGTAGTCTTAATCCACATTTTTTTGCGTATGGTAGTTTCCCGATATACTTACTAAAATTAAGTTCTGAGGTTGCAAAAATCTACAGTCCTACATTGGGGGAATATGGAAATATCCATTATGTTGGCAGATTCTTAGCTGCGCTTTTTGACACCGGAACCATTATTCTTATTTACTTCGTCGGAAAACGACTTTTTTCAAAAAGAGTGGGACTAATTTCTGCCTTTTGTTACTCTGTTTCTGTACTCCCTATACAACTTTCACATTCATATACTGTAGATCCATTATTAACGTTCTTTCTGCTTTTAACCTTATATTTTCTTTTAATTATTCTAGAAAAAGCTCAAACAAAAGCAGCTGTACTTATAGGGATTGCTTTCGGCGTATGCCTTTCCATAAAAATAAGTGCTTTAATTTTTCTTCCTGTTATTCTTGTTACATATTTAATTACAGCAAGTCACAGCAAGGAGAAAAAGAGAATTTTACCACTTTTTCTCGCAACAACTCTGTCTTCGATTTCTACCATTTTGATTCTCCAACCCTACTCATTTATTGATATTAACGAATTCAAAGCTCAAACTCTGCAACAAACGGAAATGTCTTACAATCCTTTTATTTTTCCTTATACGCTACAGTATGTTGGAAAAATACCATTCTTTTATGAGTTAAAAAATATCTTTCTATGGGGTCTTGGCATCCCTCTTGCCGCTATTTCTTTTCTTGGAATAATCGTATTAACAAAACGTGCGATACAAAAGAGCAAAAAGATAAATGTTTCATTGGTAGTGTTTTTAGTATTCTTCTGGCTCTACTTCTTATTCTTTGGAAAAGCTGCTGTAGGATTTATGCGATATATGCTGCCAATTTATCCACTTTTTGCAATTGCCGCGGGGTACATATGTGACAAAACTTACGATATTATTCAAAAGAAAACTAGAAAGAAGTATTTATACAGAAAAGTTATTTTGTTAAGTTTTGTGCTGCTACTATTAGTTTATCCAATTTCGTTCATCCATATATATTTGAAATCAAACACTAGAATTCAGGCCTCATATTGGATAAATCGAAATATTCCTCATGGATCTGTTCTGGCCGTAGAACACTGGGACGACTCTCTTCCTGTATATGGGGATAAATACTATACGCATGTCTCTTTACCTTTATATGATCCTGATTCTGATGCCAAATGGGATAACATTCAAAATCTTCTCTCTCAGGCCCAGTACATAATAATTGCTTCAAATAGACTCTATGTCCCACTTCAAAAGCTTACAGACTGTACAAAGGTTGTTTCGTATCGCTGTTATCCAAAGACAGCGGAGTACTATAAAAACCTCTTTAGCGGAAAGTTGGGATTTAAAAAAATTAAAGAGTTTTCATCCTACCCTACCATTCCTTTCACCAATATTGAGATAAATGATTTTAGTGCTGATGAAAATTTTACTTCTTTCGATCATCCAAAGATAATGATCTTCAAAAAAGATTGATTTAACAGACTTTACCTACTAGAATTGAATACTATGAAATCAATATTAATAACTGGAGGAACAGGCTTTCTTGGAGTTCATCTTGCTCGTTTTTTTATTAAAAAGAAATACCAAGTAATTCTACTTGATACTGCTGAGCTTACTGCCAAAGATCTATTTGGGAAAGTGAAAGTAGTTAACGAAGACATTAGGAATTTTTCAAAGATAGAAAAAACATTTAAAAACGTTGACTTTGTCGTTCATGCTGCAGCAGCACTTCCAATTCATCACGACAGGAAATATATTCTCGATGTAAATGTCGAAGGAACAAGAAGTGTTCTAAAATCAGCACTCAAGAATAAAGTGAAAAAACTAGTGTTCATATCTTCAACAGCTATGTATGGGGTCCCTAGAAGTCTACCGGAGAAAGAGACCGATAAAATATATCCAATAGGTCATTATGGTGAATCAAAAGCAGCAGCCGAAAAATTATGTTTTCAATATGAAAAAAAGGGTCTGCATTTAAATATTTTAAGACCTAAATCTTTCTTAGGACCAGAACGCCTTGGGGTATTTACTATCTGGTTTGAGGCAATATATAACAATAAGCCAGTATTTATATTGGGTAATGGAAATAATCTATACCAACTCCTCGAGGTTGGAGATTTAATCAATGCTATAGAAAGCGCTCTTACTACAAGAATAAGTGGCGAAATATTTAATATAGGCGCTTCTGAGTTTGGCACATGGCGTCAAAATCTAAGTGCGCTTATTAAGTTTGCAGGATCTAAATCTAAGATAGTAGCACTTCCAGTTATGCCTACACAGGTAGCACTTTCTATCTTAGAGTTTTTCAACCTCTCACCAATTGTCGCTTGGCACTATAAAACATTTCCTGTTGATTCATACGTGAGCATAGACAAAGCTAAGAAAAAATTACACTTCAACCCTACCAAAAGTAATCAAGATATATTGAATGAAAGTTATGATTGGTATCAAAAACACAGAAAAGAATTCATCGGCAAACAAGGCACAACACACAGAACAGTTTGGAATTTTAAATTAGTAGATCTTGCGCAAAAGTTATTTAAGTAATTATGATTGTTGGATTCGACTTTGATAAAGTCTTTATTGATTATCCTCCACTTGTTCCATACTCTCTTATCGATCTCTTGTATAAGGGTCGATCTTATTTTCTAAAAAACCTTGGAAAAAATCCCGTTATGCACTACAGATTTCCTGGTGAGTTAGAGCAAAAAGTAAGAGTTATATCGCATCATCATTTACTACGCCCACCTATCAAAGTCAACATAGAGGCTCTTAAAAAGATATCGTCAGATAAAAAGAACAAAACATATCTCGTTAGCAGTAGATTTGGATTTCTAAAGGGACGCACTGAAGCGATACTTAAAAGATATAAGTTAAAGAATTATTTTAATGACGTATACTTTAACTATAAAAACGAACAACCACACATATTCAAAGAGAGGATAATTAAAAAGCTTAATATAGATACCTACATCGATGATGATCTGCATGTCGCCCTTTATCTATCAAAAAGAATACCAAAACTGACAATATACTGGGTAGATGATGGCAGGATTAAACCGGAATCACTTCCTAAAAATGTAATATCAATCCCCAACCTTTCTTTTCTTGACAAGAAATTTCTCAAAAAATGAACAGTGATATTCTAAGCATATTGCTTTGGTGGTTTTGTCTTTTTGGCATCGGTATTTTATTTTTACCAATAAGTCTTCTCCTCTTTTCAAAGTTTTTTGATAAAGGATATATTTTCGCAAAAACAATCGGGATGTGTGTCATCTCTTATGTAGTACTCGCACTTGGTGTCGCCCATATTCTCCCATTTGAAAGAGGCTCTTTATTTGCAATTCTTTTGGTTATCGCTCTTGTAAATATGTACATACTTCGCAAGAAGGATCTCAGACCAAAAAAGGCTGAGTTGAAAATATTCATATTTCAAGAACTGCTCTTCTCAGTATCGTTTCTTTTTTGGTTATATATAAAATCCTTTCAACCCGATGTCCACGGTCTTGAAAAGTACATGGACTTCGGTTTTATGAATTCCATCTTAAGAACAAGTTACTTTCCTCCAGTCGACATGTGGTTTCCACCATATTCAATAAACTACTATTACTTTGGGCATCTCGTAACGGCTGTTCTGATAAAACTTACTAACATTCAGCCATCTATCGCATTTAACTTAATGCTATGCTCCATATTTGCTTTTACAACAACCTCTTCGTTCTCGATCGTTTCAACACTCACATTAAAAGTTCTTAAAAGTAGAAAAACCGCCATCTTCTCTGGAATACTTGCAGCTCTTCTCACGTCCCTAGGGGGTAATTTACATACAATATACACACTCTTCAGGCCATATAGTTCTCCAGAAAATCCAGTTGCTTTTTGGCGCCTAGCATTTAACCCTCAAAATTTCCCAAATAATTATTGGTACCCAAACGCAACACGATTTATTCCTTTTACAATTCATGAATTCCCCTCATATTCATTTGTTGTCTCAGATCTTCATGGGCACGTTTTGGACATACCATTTGTTTTTCTAACAATTGCAATAATTCTCTCTACATTCCTGCAAGGAAAAATAACATACAAAATAACCTTAATTGTTTCTTTCATGCTTGCCGTTATGTACATGACAAACGCCTGGGATGGAATAATCTATTTCTTATTACTCTTAATAACTATTGTTATATGGAGCAGTGACGTCTTACAGGTTAAAAAAATAACAGGAAAAGGCTCAAAGTCTTTTTCCCAATTCTGGAAACACATTAAAAATAAAAAGACATTTTTTAGCCTATTGATAAAACATGCTGCTCTTGCCGCTGCCGGATACATAATTTTTGCAATTCCTTTCAATTTATCCTTTAAACCATTTGTTTCGGGTATTGGAGTTCTGTGCGCACCAAGCTTCTTAGTTTCATTGCAAAAACTGGGTCCTTTAATTTTTGAGCCAAACCATTGTCAAAGAACTCCTTTTTGGATGCTTGTTGTCTTGTATGGATTTTTCTATTTCTTTGCTATTACTTTAGTTATTAAAATTATCAAACTTAAAAAAACGCCAGCAGAATTTATTTTCTTACTTCTTCTCATTCTTCTTTCAACAATACTTATTGCAGCTCCAGAATTCATTTATGCCAAAGATATATATCCTGCACACTACAGAGCAAATACAATGTTCAAGCTTGGCTATCAAGCCTTTATAATGCTCTCTCTTGTATCAAGTTTTACGATTGCCTATTTACTAAAAACTGGTAGAAAGTTCCTGTGGCTCCCAATATCACTCGTCCTTGTGTCATTTATTCTCATGTATTCTTATTTTGCGGTTACAGCCTATTTTGGCAATCTAAAAATAAGCAAAGGAATAGATGGACTCTCCTATCTTAAAGAAAGCTATCCTGATGACTATCAGGCAATTTCTTGGATTCAAAAAAATATACCCGGACAGCCAACTATCGCTGAAGCTCAAGGAGATTCCTATACAGATTTTGGGAGAATTTCGGCAAATACAGGACTGCCAACAATACTTGGGTGGACTGTACATGAATGGTTATGGAGGGGAGATTATAGCTTTCCCCAATCACGCCTTGATGATATCCGTGTATTTTATGAGGGATCAATGGCCCAAACAATACAACTTATAAAGAAATATAATCTCTCATATGCATATGTTGGGGCTCTTGAGAAACAAAAATATCCGGCATTAAATGAAGATAAATTTAGAACACTGGGGAAAGTTGTCTTTCAAAAAAATAACACTAGGATTTATAAATTCTAGCTTCCTGCATTTTTCACCGTAGGCGTAGGAGTTACTATTCCGCTTTTCCCTATGCTACATCCGCTATTTGCTATCGTACAAAGTACATACTGCTGCATCTCAGAGAAGTCTCCATTTCCAATTCTAGGGGTTAATACCCATTTGAGTCGATACTCCTCGGATATCTCTGGGTGAGTTAATAATCCGTACGCTTCTTGGCTATTTCCTTCATCGAATACATAATTTTTAATCTCGCCACCCTGCAATTTATTCGCCAATTTTATGAAGTCATCCACTTTCTCCATATCTATATTTGTATCTATATTTGATTTAAGAATATTATAAACTCCAATTAGTTTTACAGGATTTAGAATTACACCTAATGAAAATGCTTTTTCTTTTAGAGCAGAGATTACGAGTTGCTGTCGTCTAGACCTAGCAAAGTCGCTACCCTCGGTACCAACCCCATGTCTTGATCTTACAAACTCCAAAGCCATTTGACCATCTAGATGATTTTGCCCTTTGTCTACATGTAGATGTTTGTAGCGACAGGGGAAATAATCCCACAGCTCTGTTTCTGCCGACGTTGTTGCTGTAAATGCCTCAATATCTTCATTGGTTTTGCCACAATTATCTTCCTCCAATCCTTCTATTGGATAATGGTAGTCGTCAAGAGTATTTGCAACATCCACATCTACTCCTCCCAGGTGATCTACCAATTTTGTAAACCCTTCAAAATCAAGAACTAACACGTAATCTATCTTCTGTCCTGTTATTTTCTCAAGAACCTGTTCAACGGCCTGAATTCCATTACCTTTTTCCTTTGCATCTGCATATATAGCATTTATCTTGTCATTTACGTCAGGAATCCATAAGTCACGGGGAATTGAAAACATATGAAATGCATTTTGTTTTACATTTACATTGGCCAATATTATTGTGTCTGACAGGTCTGGTCCGTCATGCTTTGCGCCTCCTATTCCCAGGAGTGCAATATTAAAAGATTCTTTTTCCTGACTTGTTAGATGGATAGCTTTATCGATAGTAACTCCATAAAAAAGACCAAGTAAGGAAGATATCTGATTTCGAAATATCCCAACAAAAATAAGAATAATAACGGCAATAAGCAAAAAGATATTTTTCTTGTTGAATTTCGTTTCTTTAACCATTGAGTAGGGAGAGGAATGAGTGTGCTTCAAGGCTGGCACCACCAACTAAAAATCCAGACATTTTTTCAACACGCATAAATTGACCAATATTTTCGGGCTTTACGCTGCCACCATATAGCATCGCTATCCCACTATTTTCGTCTGTAACCTTCTTAAAAACTTCTTGCACATGCGTTGGGTCGTCAGGATTTCCCGATCCAATTGCACTAGGAGGTTCATAGGCTATTAGCTCAGCCCCCTTGTGCACCACGCTGTCTTCGCCCTGTATACATTGAATGACCTTAAGTCCTTCCTGCTGTGCTTCGCGTATCTTATTTTCTAAATCATAGTCAGTCTCATGCATATACTTAAGCCTTTCCGAATGACCAACTATTACATACTCAACAAATTCTTTTAATTGAGCAGCGCTTACCTCACCTGTATATGCGCCTTGTGGAAATGGCGATACATTTTGAGCAGCAAGCTTTACGGGAAGAGAATTCTTATCAACAAAGTCTTTACAAACATCAAGCAAAGTGAGTGGTGGGGCTATAATTATTATCTTATTGGCAAGGTCAACGGAGCTTATAATTTCCTTGAACTGACTAAGGAATTCAAGTGCTTCTGACTTTTTCTTATTTGATTTCCAGTTTGCAACGAAGTATTTTGTATCCATAAGCTTATCAACGTATAAGGTATAATTAGTCTAGTAAAGATTAATTATATCAAATGCAGGACATCCTCAACAAACTCAATAAGGAACAGCAAGAAGCAGTAAGACACGCAGAAGGCCCAGCCATTATACTTGCCGGCGCAGGTAGCGGAAAGACTCGGGTGCTTGTCCATAAAGTTCTGTATCTTATTACCGAAAAAGGCGTTCCAGCACAAAATATACTTATGGTTACGTTCTCAAATAAGGCAGCAGGGGAAATGAAAGAGCGAATAAGTAGCTTGCTTACTACGATGGTTGGACCGTCTGTCCCCAGCCCAACCGTAGCCACTTTTCATTCACTCTGCGCAAGAATCTTAAGAAAGAGCGGTGTAGCCATTGGAATTCCTCACAATTTTGTAATCTACGACAGCAATGACCAGATTGAGACAATTAAAGATTGCTTTGAAAAGCTAGAGCTTTCTATAAAAGACATAAGACCTCGCGCTGCCCTGCAAGCTATATCATCGGCTAAAAATCAAATGCTAGATGAAGAACAATATGCAAAATTTGCGAGAGGCTATATTCAAGAACGTGTAACAAAAATATATCCTCTTTATCAAAATCTGCTTGCTGAAAGGAACGCTCTCGATTTTGATGACCTTCTCAACAAAACAATTAGTCTTTTCAAAGAATCAGAAAAAACTCTCGAGTATTATCAAGAACAATTTCAATATGTAATGGTAGACGAATATCAGGACACGAATGTAAGCCAATATCGCCTAACTAAATATCTCGCTGGAAAATACAACAATATTTGTATAGTTGGAGATTTCTCTCAAAGCATTTATTCTTTCAGAGGTGCTGATTATAAGAATTTGGAAAAATTCAAAAATGATTTCCCGCAAGCAAAGGTCTTTCAACTCTCGCAAAATTATAGATCTACTCAAACGATCTTAAATGCTGCACATTCTATTATCTCCAATAATAACTCGCATCCGGTTCTAAAACTATGGACCGACAACAAGGAAGGCGACGAAATTAGCATATTTGAGGCAGATAACGAGCATAAGGAAGCAGAATACATAATAAAAATGATTAACAATAAGAAGGACTCGAATCCTAATTTTAGTCTATCCGATATTGCAGTCCTTTATCGCATGAATGCACAATCAAGAACCATTGAAGAAGTCCTTCTTCATTATGGTATTCCATACAAGCTCGTTGGAGGCGTCAGATTTTATGACAGAAAGGAAGTTAAAGACGTATTGTCATACATCTCATATCTCTCGAATCAACAAGATGAGGTTGCACTGCAACGCATACAAAAATTAGGAAAGAGACGTTTTGCTGATTTTGAATTTTATAGACAAGAATTTAATGAAGCAAATTATATAGAAACAAAAGAGACTCTTGAAATCATAGATGACGTTCTTAAAAAGTCTGGGTATCTTGATCGTTATGACAAAGAGGATCCTGAAGATCGTGCAAGGCTTGAAAACATCAAAGAACTAAGATCAGTTGCATTAGAATTTCCGGATATAATTCAGTTCCTTGAGAATGTAGCGCTTGTCGAACAAGAGTATATGCCAAACGGACAAAAACTCCTTGAAACAGATGAAGCAGTGACGCTTATGACCATGCATGCAGCGAAGGGTCTCGAATTTAAAATGGTATTTATCGTGGGTCTTGAAGAAGGTTTGTTCCCACATTCACATGCCCTATTTGACTTCGGAGATCTCGAAGAGGAGCGCCGGCTTTGCTACGTTGGCGTTACTCGAGCTAAAGAACATCTTTATTTAACATACGCAAAACAACGAGTAATATTTGGACAAAGAAACACCGCAACTCCTTCGCGCTTTATCTTTGAACTCCCCGGGGAAGTTCTCGAATACAACAACATTGACACATCTATTATAAATAACGAATACTGGTGATATGGAATGGTCTTCTATCGAAAGCTCTCAACGAGACGATTACAACTCAGCGGTTTCACACCCACTGCAATCATATGAGTGGGGAGAATTCCGAGAAAAAACTGGAATTAAAGTAATTCGACGAGGTTTATTTAAAAATGGAAAAATTGTAGAAGGCTTTACAATAACCATTCATAAAGTACCAAAAACAAAATTTACAATTGGCTACTTTCCCAAAGGGACCAAGGCATCGAAAGATTTGTTGGGGGAGTTGGTAAAAGTTGGAAAAGAAAATAATTGCATATTTATTCAACTTGAGCCAAATATAACAAAACTTGAAGGTTCTGGTTTTGAAAATAAAAATCTTAGAAAGTCGTTTCACCCACTGTTCACGAAATTTACTTTTGTTTTGGATCTTTCAAAAAGTGAAGACGAATTACTAAAGAGTTTTCATCCTAAAACACGATACAACATAAAGGTCGCAAAAAAACATAACGTAATAGTTGCAGAAGACGATTCAGACAAAACCTTTAAAGAATATTTGAGATTGACGCAAGAAACCACAACAAGACAAAAATTCTATGCCCACACCCCCTCTTATCACAAAACCATGTGGCAAACCCTGAAACAAACTGAACAAAAAGACCAAGTCTCAAACAAATTATCTGCTCATTTATTTACCGGGACTTTCGAAAATAAAGTACTAACTGCTTGGATCTTATTTGTATTCAAAGATACCCTCTACTATCCTTATGGCGCCTCTTCTTCTATGAATAGGAATACCATGTCTTCAAACCTTGTCATGTGGGAAGCAATTTTATTTGGAAAAAGACTGGGTTTAAAAAAATTCGACATGTGGGGAGCATTGGGAAAAGAACCAAATGCAAAAGACCCGTGGTATGGCTTTCATAAATTCAAGGAAGGTTATGGGGCAGTTCACACGGAATTTTTAGGAAGCTATGACCTAATTATCAATCCAATTATGTATAACGTTTATAAAGCTGCCGACAAAGCACGATGGCTCTATTTGAGAATCAAAAAGATTAATTAAATTCTGTAAAGTCTAACATCATCTTTTTCTTTCAAAAGCTTTAAAGGAACCTCATAGCGATAGCTGATAATTCTTGTTCCGGGCTTTAACTCTTTTTTAAGTTTTGGCAAAATTCTTTTGATTACTTCTGGCACTAAATAAAAATATACCACTGTCGCATCACTAACTTTAACTTTTTTAAAATCTCTTCTAACAAATTTTACATTTTTACAACCTAATATTTGGGCCCTAATTTTTGAAATAAAATACCTCGAATAATCTATTTCTATGCCTACTGCTTTTTTGACATTGAAATTCTTGCCAGCCATTAATATAAATTCTCCATCTCCACTACCTAATTCGTACACAATATCGTTCTTGGAAAGTTTTGAAAGATTACATGCACTTCGAGCAACTTTTTTATTTGTCCTCCACCAGGGACTCCAAGGGCTATCGGGGGGCCAGACAAATGTAAGAACAACTAGAAGAAATGCAATTGATAGCAAAAGGAAAAGTGACATTAAATTTTCATAACCACCTTCCCAATAATATTTTTCTTATCAACAAATCCAAATTTTCGGCTATCAATGCTAATTTTTTTATTCTCTCCCTCCACCCATACGCCATCTCCAACAATCTTTTTTATCCTTTTGCAAAAAATGAATGGGGGAACTATGTGTTTAAAAACAATTACGTCACCAACTTTTGGCTTAAGAAGAAAATAAGGAATTGTGATTACTTCATCATGCTCATGAAGATATGGAACCATGCTTTGATTCTTTATCTTAAAACGTCTTATTGGGAAATTGGTGAGAAGATTCACGAAGAGGCTTTTGATTCTTTAAAAATATCAGCAATATGATTGACCGAATCTACCAATTCTTGAGCCAGCTTTTCATCAACATGCTGTTTGTTCTGAGAACAAAGTCTTGCTGTTTTCCAAAAAATATCGTGCAGATCGGGCCATTTCTCGAGATGCTCGGGCTTGAAATAATCTGTCCATAGAATCAGAATCTCCTCTTTGCATTTCCTTGCATGCTCCTCCTTGGTCCAAATCATGCGAGTTAGATTATTCATATAATCGTCATGTTTCTCGTGATCTGCTTTTTCTGGATGTTCTAGTTCTTTAATTTTTTTAACCATTGTCTGAACAGTTAGGGCTGCTGTTTGAGCGGCGTGTGGTTCGTAAATACCACAAGGAACATCGCAATGGGCGTTGGCGTAACTAAGAGGAAGAATGCCGAGTAACTTTTTTATGAAACGCATTGTATTTACTATAGCAAATTTTCACGGAACATCAAACAGCAACAATTGAACTAGAAATCCTTTTCTGTTACACTTTGCTCAATGGCTCAAATCCCATTTTACGATCCTCTTTTAAGCTACGAAGATAACTACAACAAAGGCCCCTTTGGTGAATTTACTACATCAAAAAAATACAAAGATTCAACTCCTCCAAAATTCGATTTTCTGGGAAATAAAGTTAACCTACCATTTGGCATACCCGCTGGACCTCTTCTAAATAGTAACTTTATAAAAGGCGCTTTTAATTGTGGTTTTGATGTATGTGTCTATAAAACTGTACGCACAGATATTTTTCCCTGTCACCCATTTCCGAATCTTCTCGCGGTTGAAAAGGAAGGGGATTTAACACTTGAAAGACTTGATAAACCAATTGTAGTTGGCAATAAGTTTAAAGACCCTCTGACCATTACAAATTCTTTTGGCGTGCCATCGAAAACACCCGACGTTTGGCAGGAAGACGCTAAAAAAGCAATCTCTCATGCTGGAAACGGCCAAGTTATGATTCTAAGCTTTATGGGAACTGTTAAAAAAGACCAAACTCAAAAAGAATTTATTGACGATTATATTTTAGCTGCAAAGCTAGCTAAAGAAACAGGTGCAAAAATATTGGAAACTAATCTTTCATGCCCTAATATCGGAAATGAGGGATTAGTCTGCTATAACCTCGAGGTTACTGAGAGTGTCATCAAAGGAATAAAAAATGCAATCGGGAATACACCATTTGTCATAAAAGTTGGATATTATAAAGATCCTAAGAGTCTTGAAAAACTTGCTAAGATTGCAAATGAATATGTGAATGATATTGCCGGAATCAACACAATGCAGGCGGCAGTTGTCGACCAGAAGGGAGAACCAGCTCTCCCCGGGCCTAATAGATTAAGAAGCGGGCTATGTGGAGCTGGAATTAAGTGGGCGGGTTTGGACTTTGTAAAAAAACTAAAGAAAATTAAAGATGACAACAATTATAAATTCTCTATTACTGGTGTTGGCGGCGTACTTACAGCAGAAGACTACAATGAATACAGAGATGCTGGCGCTGATGTTGTGATGTCTGCAACTGGCGCCATGTGGAACCCACTACTTGCACAACAAATAAAAAAGGGCTAGCAATTTAGCTAGGAATCAGCTCAAATACTACTCCGTAGCTATTATAAAACTCTCCTTGCCACATAGTCACAGTTCTTCCATGAGATTCTCCAGAATTGATATAACCCCTTAAAATATTTGCTTCTGTTTCCATTGGATTCTCACCAAAAAGACCCTCTCCTTCATCGAAAAAAGTTTCTGGAAATTTCGGGTAGTAGGCAGTGTCTTGACGGTTTGGATTTGGAGGATGCGTTAATCCTTCATCCCAACCACGAGATATCTCTTTTAGACCGTAGTTCGTCGAATAACTTGTTCCCCTTGAGTACTTGAAAAGCTCCGCAGCATAGTTTACTTGCTCTATATTACCTATATATAATTCTTCTCCATTATATAAAGTCCTAGGAATACTATTGAGCATAAGCTCGAGAGTTAATTGCTTTTCTCTTGGAGACATTCGCTCATACGGCCTGTAGATTGTTTCGCTATCAACACCCATGGGGGAATTATACTACTGGAGAGATTATTTTTCCGCTACCCTGCACTTTACTTACTTCTTGTCCGCGGATTACAACTTTTGAAACCTTGCCAATCACTTTTCTTCCCGTAAATGGAGACCATCCACATTTTGTTTTAAGATGCTTTTTTGCCAAGGTATATTCTTCCATTTTTACATCTACAAATGTCTTGTTGCTTGTTGGAACGTTAAATATCTTTGAAGGATTTGTATGACAAAGTTGAATTATTCCATCCACCGTCAATTTGCCTTCCTCAGAAGCAGTTAGTAGTAAGGGCAAGGTAGTATCTAATCCTGGAACTCCAAAAGGCGCGTCACTCTCTTTTTCTTTTATTGTGTGTGGGGCATGATCAGACTCTACAATATCAATAAATGCTAAATTGTCCCACATGAATTTAACATCCTTTTTGCTTTTAAGATACGGCTTCATCTTTCCATAAACTCCCAACTCTTTTTCGTCCGCATTTGTCAGGAATAAATGATGAGGTGTTATGCCGCATGTGACAGGTAGCCCTTTTTCTTTTGCTTTAGCAATTTTTGTCAACTCGTCTTCTGATGAAACATGGCAAATATGAGTTCTCTTTTTCGTTTTTTTGACTATTTCAAAAACCATATCCAGGACATCATCTTCTGCATGTAAAAGAATCGGCTGATCTGATTCCCACGCGCTATAAATTGCCACAAGCTCTTTCTTTCCAATAATAAATCCGCCCGTTGTTTGATTGAGATACAACTTAAGACCCATCACTTTATTTTTTACTTTTATAAATTCTGAAAGATTATCTCCTAAAGATCCGAAATGAAATCCGATGTCACAAATCGCCTGCTCGCGTGCCAATTTTATTTTTTCATCCAAAAGTTTTTTTGTGATTATTGGAGTAGCGTTATTTGGCATATCAATAACTGTTGTAAAACCACCATTGATAGCAGCCATTGTTCCAGTATAGAAATCTTCTTTGTGTGTTTGACCGGGAGTCCGCATATGCGTGTGGACATCTATAAGTCCCGGAAGCGTAATAGTTTTTGCCATTTATTTTGCGGGCAGAGGACAAACTAATTGTGCATCTTCTCTTGCTCTTTGTAAACTGTCATTTCGAAGCAATGGATCAGCAAGTTCTTGGGTACTTTTGCTTAAAAGGTCCGTGCAAAAAACAATGTTTTTTTCAATAAGTCTTGTTTTTTCCTGCTCAGAAAGCGAATTAAGAAGTGTAATAGGATACATTGCTGGTTCCTCAACTAGATCCTGAAGATTGCCTTTTTCAGGGTAGTTCCATGCAATAACAGGCATCCCCTTGCAGTTGGCATATGAGATAGCGTCTGTCGTTAATTTGGTATTTGTTACAAGCCATACGTTATCTATTTTATTCTTTTCCTTAACATCCAAAAATCTTGCATATGTATAAAGTGCCACCTGCACGTCTGTTTTGACAACGTGATGGTTATGAAATTTCACCTCTACGATCTCACGATGCCCGTCCTTTTCAAGAAGAAGGTCTATTTCATGCCGCACACAGTCCCCTGTCATAATATTGTCTGTACTCACGGTGTATCCCATGCTTCTAAAAATATTTGCTAAATACTGCTCAAATGGAAAGCCTGTTGGACCAAGTTGAAATATTGCTTCACGAAGATTAAATCTTAGAGAGGACTTCCTGTCTCTGGGCTCTAGATATTCAAGAATATGACGAAAAATATCATCAGTTGTCATCTCGTTGTTCTGGAATTTTTCCTTTATATGCGCAAGCACCTCCGGCTTGAGGTTCTCAGGAACACCTACCCGATTCATTGAACGCCTTACTTTCTCCTCGCTATATTCCTCACGGTCACCTGATTGTTTTACTACCATCAATTTTTCCATGATATTAGTATGACAAATAGATGGCTGTACAATCAAGGAAATTAAAGAGAGGCCTTTAGGGCTTTTATATCGACAATTAATTCTTGCCCAAAAGCTTTGTCGATTTTTTTCTCTTTAGTAATTGTCGCTATCATAATGTCTAAAATAGCCTTTTTTACAATCTTATTGCTAGACTTTCTTGAAAGCTCAAGCTCCGCAAGCAACGCTAAATATACTATTCCGTCTTTAATTTTCTTTGCCTTATATCCGGCAATTATTTTTGCTTTTATTGAAGCGTAGGTTGTCAGGTTTTGTTTTATTGACTTATTGCTTGAAGCATTCTGCTTGTCAAAAGTAATATTGTAAATATCGGCCTTTCCACTAGCAATTGTACCGGCAGTAGATATTTTCTTAACCTGTCCATTAACATCATAAAAATATTGATCGAGAATGTATGAGTCAGTAGTTGGGGATGATAAACTCAACTCGTATGATCCCGTGTTTGGTTTTTTAAGATAAAGTATCTTAAGAGGACCCTTGGAGTTTGCTAAGCTACCTACGGCATCATCTATTGGGGCCTCTATTTTTCCTTCTCCTACAGATTCGCCAAGTGAATTGATAAATTCTATATCTATATCGGGATTCGTTACAATCATTATGTAGGATAGATCTGTATTTGAAGGAGCATAAATCCCCATCCCCTGGTAATTATTCCCATAAAAAGGGTCAGAAAGTTTTAGCACATCATAAAAAGGATCGTTAACTGTATATGTAGAATTTGCATGATCTACCCCTCTTGCAACAATAAAATGCCCAGGAACTGCAAGGATAGCAGGTATCCTTTTATTCTCAATAGAATCAGAAAGATACGCATTATCAGGATTGCGCCTTTCATATTCTAAGGCGTCAAAAGTAGCACTATTAATAACTTTTATCTGTTTTGAAAGCCTGGAAAGTGCAAGCCAATTAAGTAACCCATTTCTGATATATCCATCAGTTTGTGTCTTAAGCCATTGATTGGCACTTCCCGGCGTGAGGTTGGTGCCGTCAGCCATTTTATTAAGCCCATGATATTGAAATACCATAATTGCAGATGTTAAGGCACATCCCCACCTTGAGATCCCTGTGTCCCCCGATGACCAAAGATTCGCAGAGTCATATAGGTCACTGCCCCATGCTGAATCTGTTTGCTTAATTAATGGCACAGGAAGATCAATATCAGGTTCTGGCTCCACATCATCGATTGTTGCGACTTTCACATTATCAAACCAAGTTTCAGTTACCCCACCTCCACCTGAACCTATTCTTAAAGCAATCTTGCCCGGAGGTATAACACTATTAGATTCGACCTCCCTAACTAAAACTCCATCTATGTATATTTTTATATTTTTCCCTTCTATGCGAGCTTGCATGTGATAGTTTGTGTTCAGAACATATGAGAGAGGGGTCGTATTAACAATTGTTCCTTCGGGGTAACTAAATGAAAAGTCGTTGCCGGGCACAATAAAATGAGCTTCATACACAGATCCCGGAACTAACCTGTATCCAATGTTGTGATCAAAGCCAGAGGCGAATGACATATCTACATCCAGAACGTAATCACTTAAATCCGTTGGCCATTCGGTGTTATTTGGCACAATATTATTCACGCATCCTCCAGATGTAATTATTGAACGAAGCTTTCCACTATCAACTCTCCATTCAACTCCTGGACACATTGGCTCGCCAATATTTGCCTCCATCCATTTTGCTGGAAATGCTCCTTCCGAATAACTACTAAAGTCGTCTTCAAATATAATTGCTGCGTCGGCCTTCGCTGAAAAAATAACTAACAGCACGAATAAAAATGCAAATCCACAGACTAAAGACTTCACTTGATTGAACATATCTAAACTATCGTATACAAAGGATATTAGATTTTTATTAACTTTTTTGAAGCGGATTTATAACTTATAGGAATTAGTGCAGAGCATCTAACAACAACTTTCTAGTTCTAAGAAAAACCAATTCAATCGACAACAATAAGTATAAGAAAGTTGCTTGCAAAAAACTGCTATATTCGGTGTGGTAGGTAAACATATCCTTATAAAAAATTTCTACCCTTTTCCACCCCAGCTTCATAGTACTCTTCGCATCTTCGTGTATAACTTGAGACTCCCCACAGTGGAAAATTCTAAATCCTTTTTTCTTTATTCTGTGCGATAAGTCATCTTCGGTATAATACAGAATGTATCTCTCGTCATAAGAACCTACTTCTTTTAACAGTTCTGTCGTAATGCAAAAGAATGCATTACATCCAACATCAACTTCAAAATTTTTCTTCCGATTATAGCTCTTCATTCTGATTTTCCTTAGATACTCCTCTTTCCTAAGCAATCTCCCCACCAAACTAAGCTCATAAAAATCAGACTTTACAGATCTAAACCTTGATCCTGTAGAAATATACTTTCCACTAGGCCTTACTTCCAATCCTTCACACGCATAGATATTATTACTCTCCATAAAAGTAATTATTTTTTTAAAAGCGTTATCTTCTAGGCGAGTGTCAGAATTAAGCATTATAAAGTATTTTCCCTTAGCTTTAGGTATTATCTGGTTATAACCTTTTGCAAAGTAAACATTTCTCTTGTTCTTTATTAATTTTATTTGTGGAAATTCTTCTTTTATCATGGCAGCACTTCCATCCCGAGAAGCGTTGTCAACAATTACTATTTCGTACTTGATATTTTTTGTGTATTTTATTATTGATTTTATGCAATTTCTTAAAAGTTCAGAGGTGTTGTAAGACAAAATTCCTATAGTTAAATCCATATGCGAATATTAACATAGGCTTTTTGGGGAGTCCAATTATATTATCGTTGCTAAAAAGACTAATAAGAAAAAGAGAAAGGTTGGATGATATAATTTCTCTATGAAATTAACTCTTCTACTTGTCAGTTCTCTTGATGGCGTGACCAGCCAGGGAGGCAATGAAGACCATCATTCCTGGACCTCTGAAGAAGATAGACATATTTTCAACAAAGAACGAGATAAGGCAAAACTTATCATCATGGGATCAAATACTTATAAAGGTGCCAAACCATTTATGGAACACGTAGATGGAAGACTCCGAGTTGTCATGACAAGAACTCCAGACGATTATCGCGAAGAGAGAATTCCTGGACAATTAATATTTACTGATGAAAATCCTTCAGATCTCATTAAAAGACTTGAGGAGGAAAAAGACATCCATGAAGGTATTCTGGTTGGAGGCGCAAACCTTATTAATGAATTCTTGAAAGCAGATCTAGTAAATGAAATTTGGATAACAATTGAGCCTTGGCTAAAAGGAGAGGGACTTCATACAGCAATTTCTAAAATAGATATACCACTTAAATTACTTTCATTTGAAAGACTAAATGAAAAAGGAACTCTGCATTTAAAATACTCCGTCATCAAAAACTAAGATTTTGACTATTTATTCCGGAAGAGGGGAGTGTGGTAATCTTTTTAAGATTCTTCTCGTCTCTTAAAAAGCCTTGGAGAATTTTATAAACATCAAAATCTGATAGCGCCACTAAATCATTTGCCTGAGACCCTTCATATTCATCAAATTTTCCTAAATAGCACCACTTATCAAAAACCATTGCATCTCCGACATCATCTCTCCTTTCTTTTACCAAAATGGGTCCTGAAAATGGCCAAGCACGTAATTTAGTTTTGGCAAATGCCATTACAAAACGTGCGTTAAATAAAATAGGATTTTCTTTTCCTACACATGCACCTTTACACTTTTCCAAATGATAAGCGAAGCATGGCCCGCTTACTTTCTGAAGGCCGAGCATTTTTTGACACAACTGATTCTCTTCAACGAGTCGAGCTAAATGCTCTTTTGCAGACTTTACGCTTTTAAAAATTCCAAGCACCTGCTCTACTTCTTCGCTTTTTATTTCTTCTCCATTAACAATAGAAAGAGTGTTATACCCATCTTTTGTAACATGCTGCCGAAGTGTTACCATCCTTCGTGCATTGCGAAGCTTTCTATTATAAATAGGTTGTAATTTCTTGATTAACTCCGACTCCAACAGCAACGCGCTTAACTCTCCGCCTGTTTCAATTGTTTCAATCCGCTCTATCTGCTGACTTATTTCAAGCTCTGTTGAAGAATCTACATCATTTATAAAATGAGAAAGTACCCTATCCTTGATGTTAATACTCTTTCCTATATATAGAGGTATTTCGCTTTTACCAAAAAATAAATAAACCCCTGCTTTTTCTGGAAGAACTTCCACGTCTTTAGATTTTAATAATGGTGGAAGTGATGGTTTTTTCAAGATTGCATCAAAAGCTTTTTGTAATTTTTCAGGAGTTGTGGTATTTCCTACTTTCTGCAAAAAATCCCACAGAACCATTGCGTCATCCAACGCTCGATGTCTTCTTTCACACTTAATTTCAAATCTTTCAATAATGCTATCCAAATTATGATGAGAAAAATTTGGAAATAAAAGTCTAGATAATTTAACAGTACACAGTTGTTTGGCAGAGTAGGGCACCCCTATTCTCTTGTATTCATTTCTTATAAAGGAGTAATCAAATCGAGCGTTATGGGCAACAAGAACACATCCATCCAAAAGCTCTGCGAGATCACTTTTGATTTCAGAAAATAATGGAGCATCTTTCAGCTGTCTACCAACAATTCCAGTCAAATTTTCTATAAATGGTGAAATCGTAACTTCTGGATTAATAAGGGTTTCAAACTTTTTGACGATTTTATTTTTTTCAATTCTTATGACTCCGATTTCAATAATTCGATCATACGGGGCACTTGCTCCAGTTGTTTCTACATCTAAAATTGCGAGGTTATCAAAATTCATCGAGGGTATCTAAGATAGACGAATTTCGCAAAAAAAGCAAATATACTTCTTCTAAAGTAAATCAAAACTATCAACCCAACAAGAGGCAGCATTATCTTAGGGTGATAGTCTTGCATCTGACTAACTACAATTATCGGCATAGAAATTAGCGCGATTAATTTTTCGTGTCCGTATTTTTTTGCAATTAAAAAAACGCAAATCATTATCAAAAAAATCATTGGAAGCGTGTATCGCATTGTCCCTACCAATTGATAGTAAAGGGCTCTATAAGGAAATGCCAATGAAATAATAAGAATTATAAATGCGCTTGTAAATAATTTTGCTATCAACAAATTAGCTCCATCCTTCATTTTTTTTCTTTTAATGAATATATATATTGGTACAAGAATAATTCCCAAACTCCATAACATGAATTCTGAAAGATATGCGTTTGCCATCATCAAGGGCTGAAATATATATGCTCTTAACGTGTAATTGAAAAGTGACCCTTGCGACACAATGTTGCTATAGTCGGGAAAATAAAAGGGATCTCCAGTCACAATAACATTTCGGATATACCAAGAGCATCCTATTGTTAAAAATGGGATCAAAAAATAAATAGTTTTCTTAACGGAAAAGTCTTTGACAAAAACTTTGTAAAAAGGAGCAATAATTACAAATAAATAAATTGGCCCATTAAATTTAGCTCCTATAAATAGCGCACAAAAAAATCCCAATAATAAATAGTCAAGAACTTCTCTTTTCTTTTTCAGAACTATCCATAATGCGAAGGCCAAAGAGGCGGTCATCAAAATATCTGGCTTTTGTGTCAACGACCATCTGATTATTCCATGTAGCATGGCTACGCTCGTTGCAAAAATGGCAGCATAACTTCTTTCACGAAAAAGCTCTTTACCTAATAAATACGCTCCTACAAAAAGTACAACTACCCCAAATACTCCAAATAGTCCTAGGGGAATTTTTAAAAGGATAAAAAGTGCCAGAATAATTTCTGTTGAGGACGGATAGAATAAGTCTTTTGTGTAATCCAAAGAAAAAATCGTACCATTTAAAATTTTCTCTGCTGCATGGATATGAATGATAAGACTGTCACCTTCGCTGGGAGGAGTAATAACGCCAAAGTAAAAAGAAGTTAAAAACCAAAATATAAAAATCCCTACAATAATTCCCGCTAGTACTTTCAATGTTAAACCTTACGCGATCCATTAAATCAAACGTGCGGAGAGGGAGGGATTCGAACCCTCGAACCTTTCGGTTGGCGGTTTTCAAGACCGCTGCACTCGACCACTATGCGACCTCTCCGAGTGAAACGAGGAGAGTTGCAGAGAATTTTGCATTGCAAAATTTCATGCGACCTCTCATTTCTCTTTTCTACTTATATCTTAAATGCTTCTGGCGGAGGAGACAGGATTTGAACCTGCGCGAGCTTGTTTAAGAGCTCAGGGGGTTAGCAACCCCCCGCAATGGGCCAACTATGCGACTCCTCCAAAATTCAATTGAGATGCAGAGCAGAATGCTCATGCGACTCCTCCGAGTGAAACGAGGAGGAGGCGCAGAAGGTTCTTATGCAACAAGAACTTCATGCGATTCCCCAAAATTACTAAACTCGTGACCACCTATTATAACAAACTTAAGCTCAAAAAAAAGGCGATTATTACAAATCTTTGAAGTTGCTTAAGTCTATAAGATGGCATTTTGTGGTATTATTAATATGTATGAGTGTGCTTTTTGGGGAGCAAGATGAGGCTGAAATTGAATATGCCGCAGATGCAGTTATTCCCATTAGTGTATTTGACAAAATTATTCTTCACCACGAAGGCTTTGCCCTAACAGAAATGAAGGAGATTATAGAAAAGATTGGCGGAAAAGTTCACGGAGAAGGTCATCATGTTTGATACAACACAAATCATAAATACGATAATTGTTTTTCTTTTAAGCATTCTAGGCTTAAGCATCCTTGCTGCAGCAAGCGCTGCTGGTTTGTATTTTTATGGCATTTGGAGAAGGGCAAAAGAAAGACATAAAAAATCACTCAACAGTTCTCTTTTAGAGATATCTCTCCCTCGTGACAACGAAATAAAAATTGATGCAGCAGAACAATTGTTTTCAAGTTTTGCTTCATTAAAGTCACCCCACGGAATGTTTGCTTTCACAAAAGTTGGCGACAGTATTACCTTTGAGATAGTGGCAAAACCTCAAGATATTCGTTTTTATGTTGGAGTACCAAAAAAGCTTCAGGATATGGTTGAAAAACAAATCAATGGTGCCTATCCCGATGCTCAAATTAAAGAAGTTGAGGACTACAATATTTTTGAAAATGAAGGTAAAGTAGCCTTCTCTGGATTTACTCTCAAAAAAGACTGTTACAAACCTATAAAAACGTACAAAGATTTTGCACTAGATCCTCTCTCTACATTCACAGCAACTCTTGGAAAGATGCAGGAAGGCGAGGCTGCTGCCGTACAATTCGTCATAGCAAATGCCGGAGACCATTGGAAAAAAGAAGGAAGAGAGCATATCTCGGAAACCAAAAAACATGAATCTAATCCAGAAACTGCAAAATATTCTGCCGATCCAAAAGAACTAGAGGCAATTGAGCAAAAAATTTCAAAACCTGGGTTTACAACTCATATTAGAGTTGTTGTAAGCTCTTCTTCTAAAGAAGCAGCAGAGGCTCATCTCTCAAACATAGAAGGAGCTTTCACTCAATTTTCTTCACCATTTAACACATTTACAAAAGAGGATCCAAAATTCTTTAAGAGCATGCTTATGGTAGATTTCATATATAGACACTTGCCACTCTTTACCAAAGGGACAGTTCTTTCAACAGAAGAACTAGCAACTATTTTTCATTTTCCAAATAAAAGTGTGGAAAGCCCATATATTAATTGGCTTGCAGCACGTACGGCTCCTGCTCCTGCAAATATTCCAACCGAAGGACTATATATAGGAAAGAGTCTTTTTAGAGGGCAGGAAAAGTCTGTTTATATCGGAGAAGACGACAGAAGACGCCACATGTATATCATCGGAAAAACAGGTGTGGGAAAATCCGAATTTTTGAAGGACATGATTATGCAAGACATTAGAGCCGGTAAAGGGGTTGCGGTTGTTGACCCACATGGAGATCTTATCGATGATATTCTAGCTCTTATTCCACCTCAGAGAGCTGAAGACGTTATCCTTTTTGATCCATCCGATACAGAACGCCCAATGGGGCTTAACATGCTTGAGGCAGATACTGAAGATCAAAAACACTTTGTTGCATCGTCTATCATCAATCTTATGTACAAGCTCTATGATCCTCAAAAAACAGGTATTATTGGTCCTCGATTTGAGCATTCAGTTAGAAATGCCATGCTTACTGTTATGGCAGAAAAGGGAAACACATTCGTTGAAATAGTAAGAGTACTAACCGATATGTCATTTGTTCAGGAGTTATTGCCAAAAGTTGATGATCCTATGGTGAGACGGTATTGGACTGATCAAATAGCCCAAACATCAGACTTTCATAAGTCAGAAACTCTTGACTATATTGTTTCTAAATTCGGAAGATTTGTTACCAATAAAATGATGAGAAATATAATCGGACAGTCTGAAAGCGCATTTAATTTTAGAGAAGTAATGGATACCCAAAAGATTCTTCTCATATCCCTCAACAAAGGCCGCATAGGTGAGGAAAATTCAAGTTTCCTTGGTCTAATTCTTGTCCCAAAATTACTCGTTGCTGCTATGAGTAGACAAGATATCCCTCAAGAGCAACGCAAAGATTTCTTTTTATACGTGGACGAGTTCCAGAATTTTGCGACACCGGATTTTGCACAAATACTTTCCGAGGCAAGAAAATATAGGCTCAATTTAATAGTTGCCAATCAGTTTATTGGTCAAATAGATGAAGAGGTTAAGATGGCTATCTTTGGAAATGTAGGTACTATGTGTGCGTTTAGAGTAGGTGTAAATGATGCTGGATATCTTTCTCATGAATTCCAACCAACTTTTAACGAAGGTGACTTGATCAATGTGGAGCGTTACCATGCCTATGTCAAAACACTGGTCGGAGGAGACCCAACTCAGCCTTTTTCTCTAGATCTAACAAGAGATGTTGCTGAAGATCAAAAAAAGGCCAATCCTCGTGTGGCGGAGCTTATTAGAGAACTTTCTCGACTAAAATATGGAAGAGCCCGTCATCTTGTTGATCAAGAAATTGCAAAAAGATCACGTCTTTTTGAAGTACTTGATGCAGAACCTCAAGATAAGCTACCAGGGAAAGATGGGGGAGCAGGTGGGAATTTATAGTGGGCATGCTTGGAATTGAAACCCAAGACATCTACTTTAGAGGCTCTTTAAAAATTAAGAAACAAAAAAGGTGGGCATGCTTGGAATTGAACCAAGGACATCTACTTTATAAGAGTAGCGCTCTACCCCTGAGCTACATGCCCAAGTCTGTTTCTTAATTTTTAAAGTAAGCTTAGCGATCTACTTTTTGCAAAGCAAAAAGAGTTCTCCCTGAGCTACATGCCCGAACCAGAACTTATTATAACATTAGGATTGCGGTAAATGAATTCGATCTCACAATATAAGATATGTTTAAAAAATCTCAATTAAAAATCTTTACAACGTTGTTTTTTCTTTTTGCCTTCTTTTTTGCAGGACAAAACATGCTCAAAAATATTGCATACTCCGATGAGCTTGATGATCTTAATAAGCAAATTGCTGATCTCCAAAATGCATTATCGTCATCACAAAATGCCACCAAGCCCCTCGAAGGACAACTTACGGGACTTAAAAAACAGCTGGATAATATCGATTATCAGGTAAAAATTGTCGAGAATGATGTTTTTAAAAAGAAACAGGATATCGATAGAAGCTACGAAAGTCTTTCTGAGAACCAAAAGGTTTTTAATATGACCGTTCGCAGTTCGTACATAAATAATTACGGATTCAATCCACTTATGATTTTCTTATCAGGCAATAGTGCAACCGACGTAACAAAAGCTCTTACGTACCACCAAAGATATACAGCGCGCGATAAAAATACGATAACAAATATCGCATTGCAGATAGTTGATCTTGAAAAAAGACGCGATAGTCTGGAAAAAGAACAAAGCATGTTAGCTTCGGCAAAAACTAAACTTGATACTCAACGCTCTGAAGTTCAAAAAGTAGTCGATGGGGCCAAATCATACCAACAAGAAATATCAGGAAAAATCGCAACTCTTACCGCAAAACAAAGCGAGATTATAAATGCCCGCTCTGGAGGATTTACTGCAACAATTGGAGATAGTAGTCTTGCCGACGACTATAACGCTTCTATCAATGGTTTCCGTGAAGCAGCTCCTTCCGGATATTTTGCTGCTTTTTCATTTGGAGCACACACTCACAGAAAAGGCATGAGCCAATATGGTGCTCGGGGACGTGCTCAAAGTGGACAAAATTATCAACAAATATTAAAGGCTTATTATGGCAAAGAACCCGTTAACAAAGATACTGGAGGGACTATTAAAGTCGCTGGTCAAGGAGAAATAGACTTTGAAGGACGCTACCTTTTGGGTATTGCAGAAATGCCGTCAAGTTGGCATCCTGAAGCACTAAAAGCACAAGCTATTGCAGCGCGTACATATGCGTATCGATACAAAACACAAGGAACTGAGATATGTATTACCGAAGCATGCCAGGTATTCAATTCTGGAAAAGCAGATAACCCCCCAGATGCATGGAAACAAGCAGTTGAAGCGACTCGTGGCCAGGTTCTAGAGGACGTTGTCACATATTATGCCTCAACACATGGTGGCTATGCTACGCCGGTTGGATGGGATACAACTTCAGGCTCTGGAGGAAGTAACTTTATCGATAGTGCCTATGACAAAATCGGTGGTTCTCCCTGGTTATATAAATCCTGGTACACACAGGGCTACAGTCCTTCCTCCAATAAATGTGGCAGATCCAATCCATGGCTTTCACCTGAAGAAATGGCAGACATTGTCAATGCAGCCATAGCCCTTAAGACAGGGGGTATAGACACTGGACGAATAACGCCAGTAACTACATCTTGCTGGGGCGGAAACCCATTCAGTATGGAAGAATTGCGCAATTTAGTATCAGGCAATGGCGGTATCTCTTCTGCCACAAGCGTTTCTGTATCGCAAGGCAATGGTTCAACGAATACTGTAACGATTAATGGGATATCGTTTGGTGGAGAAGAGTTCAAAAAGGCATTCAATCTTCGTGCCCCAGGCTACCTTTCTATTCCTCAAAGTGGATTTGCTTTTTTCAATATAGAGAAGAAATAGCCACACAATTTGAACTTAAACCCACATGTGCAGTATAATTGAGCCTTAACAATATATGGACGACGGTCTCAAAGGAGAATTTATTCTAAATGAAAACAAACCCATAGAGGCTGTTGTCACTTTAAAGAATAAGAAAAAACCAATTCATTTTTATTCTTCTTTTCGACAGTTTCCAAGCGGCGTCTCATTTGCCGAGCAAGAAGAAGATGAGGAGATTCTACTCCTTTTAAGACGCCATTTTGTCACAAACATTCCCTGGATACTTGCCACAATTTTCCTCTCAGTACTACCAATTGGTTTTCCATTTTTTATCGCAAATTTTCCGATTCCGCTTCCAGGAGGTTCAATTCTCACCTACTATACAATTTTTTACTACCTTATTGTTATTGGTTTTGTTCTCGTTAACTTTGCTCTCTGGTACTTCCATACAGGACTTGTTACATCTATGCGGCTTGTAGATATAGATCTTTCAGGAATTTTGGTGAGACAAATTTCGGAAGCCAAAAATAAAAGCATTGAAGATGTTAGCTATACCCAAATTGGATTTGTTCGTTCTCTTTTTAATTATGGTGATGTAATGGTTCAAACAGCAGGAGCCGAAAATAATATTGAATACGACAGAGTCCCAAGACCCTCAGTTGTAGCCGACATCATAGGAGACTTAGCACCATGAATATTGAAGACCTTTTACAATTTATTGCTATCCCTGACAATTTTGCGAAAGTTATTCTCTTATTACTTCTTATTTTTTATACGCTTTTTTCTCTCGTTCTTGCATTTCAAATATTTACATTTAATAGACTTATGGAGCAGGAAGGTTTTGCCTTATTTTTCCGCATCATCGCTATCCTTCATGCCATAATTTCGTTTATACTATTAATACTTGTTGTCTTTTCTCTTTAACCTACCATGAATCAAGACATTTTACTCTCAAAGATCGTACCGAATTCAACAGATACTGCGTGGGCTCAAGCATACACAACCCTTAACGTATACATAACCCTTAGCATCGAAAGGGTAGAGGGCAAAACTTCTGTAGCAACTTATGGCAAAGAGCTTCTCGAAAAACTACAACGAGAGTTTTTTGCTCTAGACGAAAAGAATCTGGACAATATCAAAAAAGCCGTTGGGAATGTTTCAACAACCATCGAAGAGGGGTATTTATACTCAATTCTTGTCGGGGCGATAGTTGGCGATATTTTATACATAGTAATAGCCTCAGAAGGCCAGGTAATAATTAAAAGGGGTAGTAAGACAGGCTCTATCGCAACGGGAGTTGAGAATGAACTACATGGCTTTTCAGGCAAGCTCAAACATGACGATATAGTTATTATCGAAACCGGAGACTTTAACAAAAAACTTCCTATTGATAGCCTCACAGAACACCTCAACGCAAGTGATGTTTTACAAATCGCTGAGAACATAACTCCAATAATACATGGTGCATCCAAAGGGACAGAGAGCGCAATAATTTTACAATTCAAAAACTTAACAGGAATTCCAGAATCTAGCCGACCAGACTTTGAATCTAGCGATGAAGATGTCGATGAGCCTCAAGCTGAAAAACCTGCCCATGACTATGCCAAAGAGAATCTGTGGACTAAAGAAATAAAAGAAAATGACGGCATTGAAGATATTGCCAATGAAAATGATTCCGATAGGGAATATCCCCAAGAAAATAGTCGTAGAAAACTACCATCATTCTCTATTCCTAAAATAAATTTTGCTAGTAAAAAAATCATAATTATTGCGGTAGTCATACTACTCGTTGGGGTACTTATTGGAGGAATTGCTCTTCAAACCAAAAAAGCTGATGACACAAAAAGAGTAGGGGAGTTCACAAAAATATATAATCCAGCGAAATCTCGATTTGACGAAGGAGTAAATCTTGAACCTCTCAACAAAACGCTTGCTCTTGAAGAATTTACAGCAGCCTCAACCCTTGTTAAAGATGCACTTTCAAAATTCCCAGAAGGAACAGATGAGCATAAAAAGCTTTTGGATCTTCAATCTCAGATCGATGCAAAAGTATCCGAAATCGGTGGTGGAGGTAGCGCAAAAAATATTAAAGAACTTTTCAAGCCAAGCGGAGACATAAAAAGCATTGATGCTATCACTGCAAAAGGAGGGTCACTTCTTATTCTTGATTCATCAGGCAAACAAGTTGTCGTAATTTCAGATAAAGGGGCTGCTGGAAAATCATATGACATAAAATCTTCTGACACATTTATTAGCGCTGATGACAAATTTATCTACACTATGGGCAAAACTGCGACAAGCATAGACCGTGGCAATGGAAAAGTTACTCAAATTGCAAAAAGTATTAAAGGTAGCTCTTTTGACATCTTTGGAAGCAATCTTTATACACTAGACGGAAAAGACGTTTTGAAGTATAGAGCCCCTGCGTATGATTCCTCTTCTTATTTTACAGAGACTCCTTCTTTCAAATCGGATCCAGTTGATATGGCTATATCTGGCCCGGTATGGATTCTTGAAGAAAATGGGACTGTTGAACGCTTTACCAAGGGCAAGAAAGATGATTTTGAGCTTAAAGGGCTAACAGCACCGGTGGGAGAGGGTGCTAAAATTTATGCTGACTCCGATCTTACAAATGTATATATTCTTGATGTAAAAAATCAAAGGGTAGTGGTCGTTTCCGATGATGGAGATTTTATTACACAATATGAAGGATCATTTATAAAAGGTGCAACAAGTTTTGCAATTGATGAAGAAAAAAAGATCGGATACGTTCTGAAATCAAATACTGTATATAGTTTTGACCTGTAGTTGGCAGATACACAGTTAGCAGTCATAAAGGATGTTCGATTATTTTTCGTTTGTTGCCAACAATTGCCACCTTAGCCTCAAAAAGCCGCCTACTGGTAAACCTATAATAATTCTAGGCCGTGAAAAGTTATCCACACCACTTTTCACACATAACTATATGTAACTATATCATTTGAGGCTAATTTCTAATTTTAAATCGCACTCTTCTCTTCTTACTTTGAGGCTGTTAAAAAAATACCGGATGATATCGATGATATAATTAATTCATATGAAAATTTTAAATAAAACAGCACCAAGTAAATTCAATGTTGAAGAAAAATTCGAGGCAGGAATCCAGCTTTTAGGATCTGAGGTTAAAGCCATACGACTGGATCACGTTGACCTTAAAAGCTCATATGTGAAGCTAATGAGCAATGAAGCATATCTTATAAATGCGAAAATATTCCCGTATCAATTTTCACGGGTTGAGGGATACAAGGAAGACAGAACCAGAAAGCTACTACTCCACAGGAAAGAAATTCTTAAGATCAAGAACATGCTCGATACCGGAAAATATACCATCGCTCCCCTTTCTATTTACGAAAAGCATGGGAAATTTAAGCTTGAAATTGGAGTTGCTAAAGGCAAAAAGGAACACGAGAGAAGAAAAGATGCAAAGCAACAAGCAATTCAACTACAACAACGCAGAGACCTTAAATACCTTTCGGAGCGCTAATCTTCGTAAGAAATTCGTTGTATTTTCCGTATGTTCCATGTGCTAATGAAAAGTAGATATCGCTTACTTTTTTAGTAACTTTGCCAATTTTCATATTGCCAATCTGTCTCTTGTCTACCTCAAGAACTGGCAAAACTTCGGCGCCGGTTCCCACGAGAAAAACTTCATCTGCAGAATATATTTCGCTTCTATCAATACTTCTTTGAATAACCTCAATGTTAAGTTCTTTTTGCAATAGCATAATAATTGTATCTCTTGTAATTCCTACAAGAATGTCGTCATGAACAGGAGGGGTTATTGCAACACCATCTTTTAAAACAAAGATATTCTCCGCACTCCCCTCTACAATATGTCCATTCATATCCAGCAATAATGCTTCATCATACCCATTAAGCACAGCTTCAGTCTTAGCAAGGGCTGTATTTACATAAGACCCAGTAATCTTTGCTCTTGGGGGGATAGACATGTCAGATACCCTTCTCCAGGTAGAAACTTGCGTCTTTATCCCACTTGTGCTTCCGTATCTTCCCAGTGGAACGGTATATATTGATAATCCATCTGCCAATTTTGGTAATACAAAATTTCCAACAGCTGGGTCTGCTTTATAAGCAAGAGGTCTTATATATATATCAGTCTTTTCAAAATTCTTTGCTAGTAGGTCTTTCGTAATTTCTACCAATTCTTTTTCAGAATACCCAATCTTTATGAAAAGTGTTTTTGCAGAATTGAGAAATCTTTTATAATGCTCTTCTATTCTAAATACAAATAAACAATTTTCCGCCTCATTGTAATATGCACGGATTCCCTCAAAACATCCCGTTCCGTAATGCAATGCGTGGGTCTTTATGCTTACCACTGCATCTTTTTCTGCAACAAATTTACCATTAAAAAAGACTTTATTATTTTTCATATTCATATGCTAACTTAAAAATTTCTTTCCAAATTTTTGCTATCTGATTAGGCATTAAATCGAGCTCCTTTGCTCGCTCTTTAAGAAAACCCACCACTTCTTTCTCCCGTTTTTTGTCAACGATCGGCATGTTATTCTTCATTTTATACTCTCCAACCCTTTTAACAACCTTCATCCTTTGAGTCAACAAGAGTAGCAGCTTGTCATCAATAGTATTGATTTCTTTTCGTGCGTTTTTTAGTTGATCCATATCTAAAGCGTACCTAGTATTTTAATCTGCGTACAGTACTCACGCAATACATGCAGCATCTCAGTAAATTTTTGCTCTTCTGCTGCAACATCTAGCTCAAGAAAGAAACCGTAGTCCCATGCTTTCTCACGGCTAGGACGAGACTCTAATTTGGTTAAATTAATATCATAAGAAGCAATAACATTTAAAATATCTCTTAGTATACCGACTCTATTAAATACACTCACAAATAACAAGGTCTTTGAATTTCCCAACCTCAATCCTTTTCCTTGTTTGGAAATTACATAAAACCGCGTAACATTATCGCTTCTATCCTGAATATTTTTTGCAAGAACATTAAGGTTTAATTTTTTTGCAACCTCATTTGATCCAATAAATGCAACGTTTTCAGAGCCTGCGTTACCCTCTATTTCCGAGACTGTGCTTTGTGCTGAAATAATTTTTGCATTTGGGATATTTTCTTTTATCCATTTACCGCACTGAGCATTTGCTTGAGGATGTGAAATAATTGTATCAATATTTTTAATATTTTTGCCAAAAGATAAAAGATTATGTACTATTGGTAGTTCAACTTGTGCAAGAACTTTTACATTAAAGTCTAAAAGCCAATCCAGTGTCTCTCTTACTGTACCCTCTGTTGAATTTTCTGCAGGCACTACACCAAAATCTATCTCCTTATTTTCTACAGAAAGAAAAATTTGAAAAATACTCTGGATAGGTAAAAGTTTGTGATACTTTAAATTTGAAATATTCTTTGTAACTATTGACGTATACGTTCCCTCTGGTCCCAAATAGCCAATTTTAGTAGTTACATTGGGGATTATCGTAGCTTTTAAGGATCGCTTTGTTTTTATTTGCTTTTCTTCACGCTTAGGAGAAAATTCTTTTTGAATTGTTTGTATATTTCTCTCCAATTTAGGAGCATCACCATCAGAGATTATTTTTTGTAGTTGGGTTGCATTACTTACAAAAAGAGCAAGCTTTTCTTTCACGTATGGGTTCTCTGTTTGCAGTTCCGAAAGTAATTGAGATTGCTGTAAAAGCACCCTACTCATTGTTGAATACTGTGATAGAAAAACTGGCGTTGTAAGTAAATTTTTTAAACTAGAAGAACTTTTAAGTAGCGTTTGGGCGAATACGATATTTACGAAATGTGTTAGCGCTTGAGTAACTGCTGTCTGGCGGTCATGAGACTGTGCATCCATCTCAACTATTAGCCCACCATCCTCTTCAATTATTTTTTTAAGAAAATTAATGTGTTTGCTTTTGCCAACGGGGATACAAATAATAAGCTGATTTTTAAATGATGTAATTGTTGGCCCAAACATAAAATGTAATGCTACTGAAGACTGAGGAATTTTTTCAAGAGATCGTATTACATTTGATTTTACAGAGGATAAATCTACTATCAGCGCGTCTCTCTTTGCTATTCTAGAAACTTCATCTACAACAGAAGGGGCAATCGAATTAGGAACTGATATAAAAATTATATCTGCATTCTTAATACCCTTTTCATTTTTTTCTTTTCTCCCGCTTATGCTAACCTGTAGCTTTTTTGACTCTAGGAAATTTTTCAACCATACCCCCATGCTTCCACTACCACCGACTATATGAGTTGCTAACGTATTCATAGATTTTGAGCCTTATGTCTAAGATAATGATCCATTACAACGAGTGCAGACATAGCATCAACAATAGGAACCGCGCGCGGCAACACGCAAGGATCATGCCTTCCTGAGGCTTTCATGATACCTTTTTGTCCGTCATAAGAAACGGTCTCTTGATCAATTTTTATGGTAGCAACAGGCTTAAATGCTACCCTAAATATGATATCCTCCCCTGTTGAAATTCCGCCAAGCACTCCCCCGGCATTATTGGAAGACGTCCTTACCATCCCTCCCTTTTTAATAAATTTGTCATTGTGTTCACTCCCTCTCATTTGGGTACCGGCAAATCCTGAGCCAATCTCAAAACCCTTAACTGCATTTATGGATAACATTCCTTTTCCAAGATCAGATGAAAGCTTATCAAAAACAGGCTCCCCCAATCCTACCGGAACATTTCTTATGACTCCCTCGATAACTCCACCTATTGAATCTCCTTCATCTCTAACTTTTTCAATAAGTTTTATCATTTTTACTGCAGTTGTCTGCTCCGGGCAACGGATAATATTCGCTTCAATTTTCTTCATCGACACATCCCTATGATCAATTTCTGCAACTATTTTTCCGACACTTTTAACGTATGACACGATCTCTATTCCCAATTTTTCTCTTAAGAATTTTTTGGCTAAAGCCCCCGCCGCAACTCTAGCTAAAGTTTCTCTTGCAGAGGCCCTTCCGCTTCCGCGCCAATCACGAATTCCATATTTTGCTTGGTAGGTATAATCTGCATGAGATGGACGAAGTAATTTTTTCATCTCATCATAATCTGATGATTTTGCATCTTCGTTATATGCAATCATCAAAATTGGAGTACCGGTTGTTTTGCCTTCAAAAATTCCTGAAAGTAAATGTATCTGGTCCTGCTCTCGTCTTTGAGTTGTGATACTACTCTGGCCAGGCTTTCTCCTATCAAGCTCCTTTTGTATTTCTTCCTCAGTTATTGGAACTCCTGGAGGACAACCATCGACCATACATCCCACTGCTCCTCCGTGAGATTCTCCAAACGTGGAAATTCTAAATAATTGTCCAAAACTATTTCCAGCCATATAATTTAAGTTTGCTTATTATATAATTCATTTTTAAAATTGCCTAAAATTCATGTCAGCAACTTCGTTCACAGTTTTGCCTGGAAAATATTTATCCAAGTAAGGATTTAATTCCTGACCTGAAACTGCAGAAACCGTATCCCACAAAGTCTGCGCGTCTATTAAATCTTGTTTCGCTTTAGAAAGAAAACTATTAAGTATTCCACTCTTGGTAAAGAATCTTTTTTGCATATCCTCCTCTGGTCTGGTATGTAAATCGAAACCCGGATACACTTTAATTTCACCATTTGAACACCTTACTCTTGGCACAAAGAAGTCAAAATAAAATGCTCTTAATTTCCCACCCTCTTGCACTGGTGCAACATTTTTTGGTGCGTTATCAGCAAATACCCAACTTTGGGGATCTGATACAACATCATTATCAAAACCTAAAATAGGAATTAGTGCCTCTCTTATCGATGCTCGCGTGGCATCCTCCACTTCCCCAACGGAACGATTTGGATCTGAAAACCAATCAAGCAAAGTTCCTTCGGGAAATAGCAGTTGATGGACAGTAATTACTCCCAGCCCATCATCATTCCTAACTCTTAAACCATAATTTCCCGCTATACTAACACCAAGATCTTTCAGTCTTCTGGCGTGAACGATGTAATCATCAGCGAGTTCACCAGCTATTCTAAAAGGGATTTTTCTCTCCCTCTCTCCAAATGTTTTCTTAACATAAAACAGTCCGCTCTCTTCGTCTTGGACTACTTCTACTTTTGCGTGATGCGCCATATGCATTCCGTATTCTAGTCCACCATGTAATTGTCTCTTGGAGAACGTTTCTGGGTTTAGATTTGAGAAACCGTGGTCACTCAAGACTCCTTCTGGATTTGGAAATGAGAACTCACTCATTTTGTATCCTCCGTGATAATTAATAGCTCTTCCCAGAATTTCGGAAATGTTTTGCTGACAACGCTTGGATTATCTATTCGAATTCCTTTCAACTTTGTACCAGCAACTGCAAATGACATCGCCATTCTATGATCACCATAAGTATCTATTTCGGAAGCAACAGGCTCTCCTCCCCTAATCGAAAGCGTTCTTTTTGTTGATTTTGTCTTGATACCCATTTTGGATAATTCATTTTCTAGTGCTACCACCCTTTCTGTCTCTTTAACGCGCAAAGACTGTATCCCTCTTAATACTGACTTGCCTTTCGCAAATGCGCAAAGAACTGCCAAGGTCTGTGCTTGGTCTGGACAATTTTCCATATCCACATTAACTGGTAATAATTTTTTTCCACAAATGGTCACTCGATCTTCACCCCACTCAACACTGTTACCCATCTTTTCTAAAATTTCGAAAAATTCTTTGTCTCCTTGAATAGAGTCTGGATTGCAATTTTTTATCGTAATACACGATTCAGTTAAGACGGCAATTGCTGCAAAATAACACGCTGCAGAAAAATCTCCTTCAACGATTACCTCTCGACACCTATATTCTTTTTGTGGGATGTCGTAGGATTTGTACTTATTATTTTTTACTGTCACACCAAACTTTTTCATTGAATCAAGCGTTAGGTCTATGTATGATTTTGATATCTGCTGTCCTTTTACAAGGATTCTTTCAATCCCACTCAAAGGCGCGATCATAAGAAGTGCAGACAAATATTGACTACTAACAGAGCCATTTATTGTAGCTGTCTTTTTCTTAAAGCCTGTTGATGTAATTTTTAACGGAGGAAAACCTTCTTTTTTTTCATATGTAATTTCTGCTCCCAATTTTTGTAATGCAGTGACAAGGTCGCCTATTGGTCTTTTATTCAAACCTTCTTTCCCACCAATCATCTTTATGCCGGGAACTATGGCGAGCATTGCTGTGAGAAATCGAATGGTTGTCCCTGAGAGTCCGGCATTTAGAATATAATCTTGTTCTTTTACATCAAATATACTCCCTGCTACCATAATAGAATTTTTACTTTCTGAGATTTTTACACCAAGAGTCTTTAGACAATCTATCATGACGTTAGTATCATCACTAATAAGGTGTCCCTTTATTGTAACTTTGCCCTTTGTTAAGGCAGCCAAAATCAAAGCACGATTGGTGTCGCTCTTAGAGCCCGGGACAGAAACTATTCTTCTGACTGGTCTTGTAATTGATTTTATGGTTATTTGGTTTTTCATGCCACAAAAAAACCTCCCCGTAGGGAGGTCGTGATCTCGTTTTTGCCATCACTTTACCTCCCGTTAGGGATAGTAAAGTAAAAGAAAACGACGTTTTGATTCATTATGTTCAAGAATACTACCATAAGCACAAAATGTCAACATTTGAACTTAAAAATAACCCCTAAAACTTGCTGTTTGAAGCCTTTTTTGATATAATAGTGGCCTTGGGGATGCATTTGTATCGACAAGAATTGTACTTTAAAAACTGCAAGCCGGCCATGATTCAAAGCC
>CAZEEU010000011.1:0-32554 GCA_964511305.1 uncultured Gammaproteobacteria bacterium
GCAGACCGAATACCTCCCGCGGCACACCACTAGAGGGACTCTAAATTAGTTATTAAATAAATACTCAACTCCCTGATACATTCCTCGTTCTTCGTATGGCAAATGAGAAGAAAGAATCATCATCAGATTCTCCGCTGCTTGTGGAATATCCTCAAGATTTAATTGATTGGTAGAAATAGGACTACCAATATTCACATCAGCAAACGTTGCATCACGGTTGAACTTATTAACAGCCATAGCCTTTATCCATTCTGGTGTAAAGAATTTTCCTTCTGCAGAAAAAAGTTTGTGTGTACCAACCATTCCTGTTGTTAAGAAAGCAAGAGGTACACCACTTTTCTTGGAGTACTCAAGCAATTGCTGCAGCATGCTATCAGGCTTCTGAAGCCCAAATATTGTCCCTGTTTCTGGGTTAGTCCTTCCTCCCTGCACGCTCCCTTCTATAAAGATAAAAAAACCAGTACCTTTTCTCGTTAATGGTCTATGTATTGTCCTTCCATTGCCAAACTTGCTCAATTTCATTCCTCTTTTTTTAACATCGTTATCAGTAACAACCGGTAAGGTTTTGATATTTCTTTTCTTGGTATTTGGAACAAGGGCATCCTCATATAAAGTTTTTATAATATTGCCTTGCTGTCCCCCCGCCATCGAAGCGGCAACTGGAATAACAAACTCATCCAACTCTGGGCTTTCTGCCATAAAACGCTCCATTATGTGAATTGCAGGCGCAATTTCGCCGTGACTTTTATGTGAAGACAATATGACAAGCTTATGACCACTTTCTAGAAGTGGCTCAGTCTTTCCTATGGCTTCATCTAATCCGTTATAAGCAAAAAGCTGTCTACCTTGCTCGATTAGATAGCTGGAGGAATTTTTCATTAACCATTTCGCTTGAGGTGTCCCTGCAAGGTATTCGATTCCCTGCATTGATTTGTCATGAAACTGCTGTGAAGCCTGGCCCCCAAGCTCTTTAAATCTTTCTGCTGACATAAGGAGACATTATACAATAGGCTATTTACCAGATGAGGAAAGTAAGGAATTTCAAAAACTGGAATGAGAAATTTATTGTGGACCATGGGGGAATCGAACCCCCGTCTCAGCAATGCGAATGCTATACACTGCCACTGTGCGAATGGCCCGTTATACTTTCGTAGAATGCTCGACATTGTAGAATCTAATTCTATCTCCTCTAAAGAGTAGCTCTTTCTCACCAACAGGGCCGTTTCTATGTTTTGCGACCAATACATTAACAATTCTTTGAGAAGTAAATTCCTCATCTGAAGAATATAAGAACATAACAACGTCAGCATCCTGTTCGATCGCTCCTGATTCACGAAGATCGGCAAGTTGTGGTTTTCCACCCCCACGCTGTTCAACCGCACGAGAGAGCTGCGATACACCAATAACTGGGATCTTTAATTCCCTCGCCATATTCTTAAGACTTTGGGATATATAACTAACTTCATTAACTCTATTTTCAAATTTCTTTCCAGGATTTACCAACTGCAAGTAGTCGACTATTAGAAGTTTTAGGTTATGCTCTGACTGAAGCCTTCGAGCCTTAGTCCTCATCTCAGGAATAGAAAGACCTGGTGTGTCATCAATAAAGATTGGAGCCTCCGCAAGGGCTCCCATAGCAACAGATAATTTGTCGTAGTCATCTTCTTGAAGCCTTCCAGTTTTTAACTTCCAAGCATCGATATCACTTTGGGATACCAACATACGATCAACCAACTCTTCTTTACTCATTTCTAGTGAAAAAACACCGACTGCTAATTTGTTAGCAATTGCTACATGCTGCGCGATATTAATTGTAAAAGCAGTCTTTCCTTGTCCTGGACGTGCCGCAAGAACAATAAGATTTGATGCCTGGAGCCCTGACAAAAGGTTATCAAGATCAGTAAATCCGGTTTCTACTCCTCGAAGCCCAGCCCCAGTTCTTTGTAGCTCCTCCAACCTATCAAAACTTTCAGCAAGAGTTTCTTTAATATGCATAAAACCTTGCTTTACATGTTCCTGAGAAATTTTAAAAATTTGCTGCTCTGATGTAGATAAAATCTCGTTTGCTTCTTTATCTTCTGTGAAGGCGTCCTCAGTAATGAGGCTACTAATTTGAATCAAGCTGCGCCTAACATACTTCTCTCTGATAATCCCAGCATAATACTCACTATTTGCTGCTGTTGGAACAATATTTGTGAGGGATGATAAATAGCTGCTTCCGCCAACTTTATCAAATGTTTT
Organism: uncultured Gammaproteobacteria bacterium; assembly: GCA_964511305.1. Classification (GTDB taxonomy): domain Bacteria; phylum Patescibacteriota; class Microgenomatia; order Levybacterales; family GWA1-39-11; genus JAUSNA01. The sequence goes on from CAZEEU010000011.1 coordinate 2,242, forward strand.
TTTCTTTTTAAGTGTGTCCGTTAGAGTTAGGAGGTCGATTGGTTTTCTTTCCTCGTAAAGAGAAAGCATTCCCTGATAGATTTCACCGTGTCTGTCGTCATAAAAATTTTCAGGTTGAATAAGTTGACTTACGGCAATAATTGCATCTTTATCTATTAGGATTGCGCCTAACACAGCCTGTTCTGCTTCTTCGTCATGAGGTGGAATTCGGACAACTGCCATAAATTGGAATAAAATACATGTATAAAGTATTAAAGGGGTAAAGATTGTTTAATACTTAATTCTAACTCCTTAATTCTTTATTATTTCTTCTCTAGATACACTACGTTACTTGTTAGCTCTTCTATCTTTTTTAAATTTAGCTTGTTGAATTTATTTGCCTTTACTGTTTCTGGAACAAATTCAGGATCTCCATATACTACAACGAGCTTTGAGGAAATTGCTGAAAGCGCTGCATCATCAACGTTGCTTACTGCTTTGACTATTACAGCATCATAATCATCCTCATCAGCGAGTTTTGAAATAGACGTTGACTGAACTACAAGGACTCTACCTTCCCCAGCATCCAATGAATACATAGTTTCAAAATCATTTCGTGTGCCTTTTATAAGAATCCCGCTTGCTTCAAAGTCTCCAGGTCCGTAGATAACAAGATTTTCAGGGGTTTGAACTATATCTTTATCTGAATTATCGCTTAGTATTACAACTTTTGCATCTTCACCTGCATCAGGATCAACGAGAATATAACCTTTCTTTGTGTTAATTTTGAGGGTTGTGAGTTGTGGTACTGTTAATTCCATATGCAAAAATCTGTCTTCCGCCAATATCTTTTGGAAGTTCTATATCATAACATTAAGATATCTTCCTTGACAAGATGGGCACAATCTAATAATATCTTTTAGCTTGCTTGTACTAAAGCAAGGCTCACTTGAGCTACAGCTCGAATTTATTCGATTCACTTTTCACCTGCCAGTACATATATATAAATATGAAAGAGCGTTTAATAATAATCTTTGTTGCAATAATTGCTGGTCTCTTTATTACATCAGCAGGCTTTTTTATATATCAGTCAACAAAAAAAACCAATGACACCCCTATTACCGTGAAGGGAGTTACCGTTACACCACAACAAAATCAACCAGATGGAGAACTTTTCGTCAGGGTTTCTGAGCCAAAAGATGAAATGCTTACAAATAAAAGAACACTCTCAATAAAAGGGTCTACCAATCCGGGGAATATTATTGTTATATCAACAAATCTTGAAGATGTTCAAGTAAAACCCTCTCAAGATGGCAATTTTTCCGTAACAATAAATATTGATGCAGGAGCTAACGTAGTAATTACTCGCGCACTTGATTCAACAGGCAATTCTGTTCAGGATATTAGAACCATAACATACTCAACAGACGATTTTTAAACACCAACAAATATGAACACTCAACAAAAAAACTCTTTAAGAAATATGACAGCGATATCTTTGATCTTGCTATTTATTCTGTCATTCGTAAGCGCACCACTATCTTTTGCAGTAACACCAACCCCGAAGAGTCCTACTCCATCAGCCAAACCATCTCAGAATCAAGTTCCTGAGAATGGCGAAGAACTTGAGAAAATTCAAAAAATAAAAGATATTGTTGCAAGCAAAGTTGCAGAGCTTAATTTAGTGGAAAAAAGAGGAATCATAGGAACTATCACAGATATAACTGGAATGAAAGTTTCTATCAAAGATATAAAATCCAGCACACGCCAGATAGATATCGACGAGTTGACAAAATTTGACATATCAGACGACGATAAGGCAGGAATTTCAGATTTAAAGAAAGGAACTACTTACTCTTTCGTAGGAATCTACAACAAAGAGACTCAACGACTCCTCGCCCGAAACATAAGCACTACCAACACAATTCCTATATATTTTGAGGGAGCAATTCAATCAGTTGATGAAAAGGAATTTCAAATAACACTTGTAGACGAAGGTGGACAAACAAAAAAAGTCGATATTCAAAGCTCTACAAAAACTAGCCTCGCTGACTCTGGAGGCGACCTAGTCAAATCCGGATTTTCAAAATTAGAACAAAATTCTAGAGTTCTTGCTATAGGATTTTTAGACAAAAAGGATAAAAATTTAATTTCAGCTCTTCGAGTAATTCATTTTGAAGATGTTCCCCCTTCTAAAAAGATGCAGGGTCATGTGAAGATTGATAATTAAGAACTAGATCTTCCTGATAATCTTTGTGCCTTCTTTTTTTCCGTCCTTTTTACCATCCAGTAACTCATACCCCATTCCCTCTATTCTATGTCTCAATTGATCGGCCAACATAAATCTTCCCTCAGCCCTTAATCTATCACGCTCATCAGAAAGAGTTATAACCTCTTCAGGGATATCATTCATTTTAGAGGAAATTTCAAATATCTTAAGTCCAAGCACTTCATCCATTCGCATCAAAGCAGCAGCTTTATTCTCTTCGGGTGCATTTGACCTAAGCATTTCCCACATGATAGCCAAAGCCTTTGGCATATTTAAATCTTGATTGAGAACGTGCAAAAATTCGACTTCGTATTTATCAGCATATCCTTCACCTTCTGGCAATTTTCCAGCAAGATCATAAAGCTTTTTAAGTGCAGTAGCCGCCGCATCCAAGGCCTCCCACGTAAAGTTCATTTTCGCTCTGTAATGTGTCTGAAATGTAAGATATCTGAAAGCCAGAGGATTAAATCCTTTATCAATCACGTCAGAAAGTATAAAAACATTTCCTCTTGATCGTGACATTTTCTCCTCTTCAACAGAAAGAAAACTCGTATGCACCCAATATTTAACAAATTTTTCGCCTGTGAATGCTTCACTTTGAGCAATTTCATCTTCATGATGAGGAAACACTAAATCTTCACCACCTGCATGTATGTCCAGCGCTACCCCAAGATACTTCATCGACATAACAGAACACTCTATATGCCACCCTGGAACACCCATTCCCCATGGACTATCCCAACTCATCACTCTGTCTTCTGCTTTCTTCCAAAGAGCAAAATCAGCGCTATCTTTCTTATCTGTCTCAACACTCACTCTTACAGCCTCTAAAAGCTGGTCCATTTTGTCTAATGTATTTCCTGATAATTTTCCGTAGTCTTTAAATTTGTCTACTTTGAAATAAACATTGCCACCCGTTACATAAGCATATCCTTTATCAATAAGAACTTTTATAACCTCAATTATTTCCTCTATGTGCTCAGATGCTTTTGGCAGAACATCAGCATCCAACATATTGAGCTTTTTTGCGTCAGTTAGGAATTTATCTGTATAAATTTTTGAAAGTTGAAGAGGGGTTATGCCCATCTTCTGAGATTCCGCAACGACTGGGTCAATAACTTTATTAGAATCCTTTGAAAACCTAAAATGGCCTACATCAGTTATGTTCATAACTGCCGTCACGTCATATTCATTGGCTTTAAGAACGCGTCTTAAAATATCTGTAGTCATGTAAGTTCTAAGATTCCCGATATGGATATCTCGATACACGGTAGGACCACAGGTATAAAGCGTAACTTTTTTACCATTTATTGGGGCAAATTCTTCAAGTTCTCTTGAAAATGTATTGTATAACTGCATATTATTTGTGTTGACTAATTACTTCTGACACCCAGGCTGCGGTTTGAGAAATAATATTCCCACCGTCATCTATTCTATCACCAATGCTGTCACCCAATTCGTTTTGATGCACAATTCCATGAGTATTTGAAATGTACAAAGCACCACCCTCAGTTAATGGTAAAGGACTTAGAGTCATCGAAAATCTTACGCCTTCCTGGTGATTAGTTGTCTCTAAAAGTATGGAAACACCTGTTGGCTTGCCTACGAAAAGTTCATATAAACTATCAGGCATTGTTGCAACATCCTCTAGTCCTGCAAATGCCTCAACATGGCTCCCGTTTTCTGAAATGCTTCCTCTCACTTGATTATGTGGCATATTCCTCACACCTTTTGAAGCCTTCGAAAGCAATTGTGCCTCTGGCTGCATTGGATATTCTTTTGCATCTATATTCATGTGAACCTAATTTTAACAGATTTGAGGCAAGATAGAAAGCCGAGGAAGTTAAATCACTTTGAAAGCTGCAAGACTGCTGCTCGGATTTGATTATCCGTCTGATCTGTCATTTTTGAGGATACAGATGCATCATATACAACTGCAATATCTGGAGCAAGACCCTTGCCATGTACCCATCGCTCTTTCGGAGTAAGCCATTTTGCAATTGAAATATGAACACTTCCTCCACCGTCTACATCCACCGCTTGCTGCACTGTTCCTTTTCCAAATGATTGCTCTCCTATCAATTTTGCACGGCTGTAATCCTGAAGTGCTCCAGACAATATTTCAGAAGCCGATGCAGAGCCTTTATTGATAAGCACCACCATCGGAGTCTCAAGCAAAACACCAGTCCTATTAACATCCATTGATTCTGTGTGGTTATTTCCATCCCTTTGTTTAACAATAGGTCCACTTTTTATAAATTCTGAAGCTATATATACAGCATCATTCATGTATCCTCCTGGGTTATTTCTAACATCAAGCACTAGCCCTTTAAAATTACTTTGCTTTTTGATCTCAGGAAGAAGCTTGTTGACAGCAGAAAGCCACTCCTCGTTAGTTTTATCTCCAAATTGTGAAATCCTAATATATGCAGCACTTACGCAGGATGGACAATTTGCTGTAGGCACACAAGTACCACCTTTACAATCGAATTGCTTCAACCAACTTGTAACGCTTTTCACCTGAATTGTGTCGCGCACAATAGTAACGTCTTTAGGTTCTTTCTCCTTTGAATGTACTAGCGTGATCTTCACACTTGACCCTTTAGGTCCTCTTATATTTTCAACAGCCTGAGCTAAAGTCCACCCAGCTGTTGATTTACCATTTACTTTATATATAAAGTCTCCGCTTCTGACGCCTACTTTTTCCGCAGGTGATCCATCTAGAGGCGAAATGACTATTATTTGACCTTGTTCATTTATAGATAGTTCTGCTCCGATTCCTGAGAATTCGCCAGCCATTTGCGTCTTAAATTCCGTGTTTTGCTTTGGCGGGAAATAAGAAGTATACGGATCTCCTAGGCTTGAAACCATACCAGAAATTGCTCCACTAACCATCTTATTGGCATCTATTTTTGATTTATCAAAATACATCATATTTAGCTTTTCAACAACGTCATAGAAAAGCTTCATATCTAGATTTTTTGAATCTGGAGGATTTTGATTTGTTATACCAACTATTGGCTTGTATTTATTCCAGGAGGCGGTAATTTTATAGTTACCAATGATAAATCCGATACCTGCAGATATCAGAACGATAATTAGAAGTTGAAATAATCTCAGCTTGATCTGGGACTTCATGAATTTATAGTTAACTCTAACGAGCTGAAAATACTCTGAAAACAGAGCAATACTCGTCAATACTATACTATTTCTTAAGGTTAGTTAACAAGGGGAAGGAATATTTGGGAGACTATTCAGCCCTGACTTGAGCAAGCTCTCGTTCTTATTCTGCTCTAACGATGAATGGCAAAAGAGCTAATAGTCTTGCGCGCTTTACAGCAACAGTTAATTTTCTCTGATGCTTGCTGCATACTCCAGTTCTTTGTCTGCTTTGAATTTTTCCACGCTCAGAAATAAATTTTCGTAGCGTTTCTACATCCAAAAAATCTGGATTTCTTTTCTCTTTACAAAAAGCACATTCTTTTGCGACTTCTCGCATGTTTCTTTTTTTCTTAACGATTTTTTTCTTCATATTTGATTTTAAATTATAATCCTAATTTTCAACTCTCAATTCTCCATTTTTAGAAAGGTATGTCATCTGGATTTACATCCTCTGATTCTACTTTTTCTTCTTTCTTTTCAGCCTTCTTTACTTTTGGTTTTGCTTCCTGCTCAGCTGGCTCTTCTCCGTACGACATGTCGGTAGAAGCCGCTTCGTTACCGCCGTCTTTTCTAGAGTCTAAGATGATCATGTCATCAATTACAATTTCTGTAGTTGATTTCTGTACTCCATCCTGACCAGTCCAGCTTCGCGTCGCAAGTCTTCCTTCAACATAAACTTTTCTTCCCTTGCTTAGTAACTGTGAACATAGTTCTCCTAATTTGTTCCAAGCTACAATCTTATGATATTCCGCTTCATCCTTTTTATCCCCATTGTCAGTTGTCCAGCTCCTGTTAGTAGCAAGCCCGAAGGTACAAACGCCGGTTCCCTGTGGAGTATATCTCAACTCCGGATCCCTTGTTAAGTTACCGATCAACTGTACTCTATTTAAGCTTCTTGCCATATCTAAACTCTAACCAAAAGGTGTCTTAATACGTCTTCGTGAATTCTTGTCTTACTTTCAAGTTCTGCTGATACAGCTTCGCTTTCAAATTCTGCTAATACGTAATCTCCCTTTTGAACACCCTTTATTGGGTATGCGAATTTCTTTTCTCCAAGTTCTGTAATCTTTTTTCCCTCAATTTTTCCACCCCAACCCATTATTTGATCGACAAGCTTCTCTTTTGCTTCTTTCTTAAGTTCGCTTTTAAAAATAATTACTAATTTGTATTTTCTAGACATTTAAAAAATCTCCAACCGCAAAAGTACGGTCAAAGACTGCACATATGATAACTTATAGGTACGGGAATTACAAGTGGTACGCTCAAATCTTGACTAGAAAAAACTCTAGTACTACACTGGTCATACTTTTAGTCAAACTTTCAGGGATTTTTAAAGTTAATATGATGTAATTGCACCATGAAAAAGCTATTAGTTTTACTCTTTATTCTTATAGTAATTGCTTTCTCATGGGATACAATTCTTAAGACAAAAAAACTCCCCACTCTTTCACTCAATAATAATTCTTCAGGAACTGTCAAAGTAGTTAATGAAGAGTCAAATGTAATTGACGTTGTAAAAAAAGTTAGCCCAAGCGTTGTAACTATCGGTGTCAAAGATTCACTGTCTAAAATCCAGCAGGATCCATTCTCTCAATTCTTTGATAATGACGAGGAAGAGCCCAATCAAGAAGAGGACCAATATATAGGAACTGGTTTTGTCATTAAAAAGAATGGAATTATAGTAACAAACAAACATGTCGTCAGCTCCCAGGTTCAATATTTTGTGGTTGATGAAAAAGGAAAAAAATACGATGTAGACAAAATTTATAGAGATCCTTCAAATGACATTGCAATTATTTCTATAAAGGGATCTCCTACGCTTGGCCTTCCTGAGATTTCTTTAGGAACCTCGTCAAATCTTCAAGTCGGTCAATCAGTGATTGCTATAGGTACTGCACTTGGTGAATTTAGAAATACGGTTACAACTGGCGTTGTATCAGGACTTGGACGCGGAATTACTGCAGGAAGCGGATTTAGAGGTTTTACAGAACGCCTTGATAATGTAATCCAAACAGATGCAGCAATTAACCCAGGCAATTCCGGAGGGCCACTGCTCAATGCAGCCGGCCAAGTGATTGGAGTAAATACTGCAGTATCGGGGCAGGGACAAAATATAGGGTTTGCGATCCCAATAGACCTAGTCAAAGACTCGTTGAACAATTTCAATAGCACCGGCCAATTCTCAAGACCATTCTTAGGGATCTCCTATAGCATCATTTCTCAAAGAGCTGCCCTTCTTAACGAAATTCCGCAAGGTGCCTTGGTTCAGCAAGTGGTCGAAAATTCATCAGCTGCAGATGCAGGAATAAAGACAGGAGACATTATTACAAAAATCGACGGCAAACAAATTAACGAGACAGACAGCACTCTTGCAATTCTTATATCTAAGAAAAAGGTTGGCGATAAAGTAGCAGTAAGTCTATATGTAGATGGCCAGACAAAAGATCTTCAAATAACTCTGAAAGAAGCGCCCACACAGTAAGAATTAAGGGGCAAGAATTATGTATTAAGAATTTTCTAAATAAACTTTATACTTAATTCTATCTTCTTCATTCTATATTCTATATACTCATTTTATGTCAGATGGTGATTCAGTTAGCGGCGCTTTAGCCGATTTAGGCAAAGAGGCAGTCAAGCAAATTGTAAATGTTCCAAAAAGCTTTGCTACAGGAGCTGCCGCGCAAGTTCTTAAGCAAGACAGCGAAGAGAAGGAAGCCCAAAAAAAGGCAGAAAAAATGGCGACACATTATCGCATTAGGGAAATTGAGGCTGAAATTGAGGCAATTCGTATGCAAAATGCACAAAAGAAAGGCCCAGAAGTCCTGACTGAAAAAGAAAAAACGGAATTAGTTCAGCAACAGCAACCTGGAAAGAAAATGGATGAAGCATCACGTCAGGCTGTGGGTCGGGCCGAGCAAGGACGTAATTTCAAAGGATAGCCTAGGTTACGCTATCTGATTTATTAACTGAGCTCGAATCTTCCTGAACACCTTCATTCGCATCATTCTCCACAGCCAAACCACCTGCCGAATTCAGATCCTTGGCGCTTTCTGTCATTGGCTCAGCACTCACTGGATTTGGAATTGGGTCAAATAAGGCTGGTTCTGCAAGCTCTCCTTTTGTGAAATTTTTAGCAGCTTCAACGCTCGCACTGAATGCAGCACCGGCATCCAGACTCGTAGTCACTCTCACAATTGTATTGGAAACCCCAAAATCATTTTCATTGCGAAACAAAGGCTCACTCAGTCCATCCGTATGCAAATCCTGACCCTCAACATCAGGGGCTCTGAAATCTCCCGCGGTAAATGCATTAAATATGTATCTATTCTCTTTGTTTGGTTCATCATTTAGTGCAACTCTTAATTCTTCTTGCCACACTTCTTTTCTTTTTCGCAATATATCTCGCTCAAACCCTTCAGGTAACACTGGAGAAATTGTCATTCCTGATCCAGTTTTGTCTGGTCCATCAGATTGTGAATTGCCAACGCTCTCGAGTGTATGAGCATCCGGCTCTTCAACAGAAAACTTGCATACCCCCTCCTTATTGACAAAAAAAACGTCTTTAACCTCTGACTTTGTCCTAAAGCGTGGAATATTTCCATCTGTGATAGCCGGACCTGCCAGTGTTGTTTGGGTAATTTGACGGATCAGTGGGGTTTTTAAAAGAACAGCTTTATTACCATCTTCATCTCCTATTACCTCGCAGAAATTCCCTAAAGTCCCTCTGGCATTCTCAAGTTCTGTTAGCAGCTGACTATTTAGCTCTCTGGTTTCTGCCTTTAATTTTTCTATTTTAGCTTTTTCTTCCAATATTGCCGGGTTATCAGGACTGAGGTGTTTTGAATATAAATCAAGAGTTCTAAAACGCTCTTCAACTTGCATATCGACTAGTTTTACCAAAGACTGTTGCAGATCTGCCTTAACTGCTTCTGGATCCTTAACTGCTTCAGGGGTAGGAGATAATAGTTTCTCTTCAGGGTTAGTAGAACCTATCTTACTTTCATCTGTTACTGCTTCTCCAGCTTGAGGTGCCTGATTATTATCACCTCTTTTAAAAAACCCAAATATCCCTCGCTTAGCTTTAGCCTGAGGTAAAGAGTCAGCAACTTGACCGGAAGCATCGGCATCAACCGTGGCATCATTCGACTCACTCATATATTCAATTTATAATACAGTTCAAATTAAATCAACTCCTGGTGTGATTTACAATGATGTTTCTTACAAAATTTTTTCACTACCCTCTTGTGTTGCCTAACAATGAGCACAATGGTAATATTAGGATATGAAAATTGAGCCAAGAACACTAAAGGGATTTCGGGATTTCCTACCAAAAGAAGCACGAAAAAGAGCGTATGTCATTTCAACTTTGAAAAAGGTTTTTGAGTCGTATGGTTTTGAGCCGCTTGAGACACCTGCTTTGGAATATGAAGATATCCTCATGGGCAAATACGGTGAAGAAGGAGATAAATTAATGTATAGATTCGAAGATAACGGTCAAAGAAGAGTTGCTTTAAGATATGACCAAACAGTCCCCCTATCTCGAGTCGCTGCTCAGTATGCAAACGCACTCCCCTCTCCTTTCAAGAGGTATCAGATTCAAAATGTTTGGCGTGCTGAAAATACCCAACGAGGACGCTATCGTGAATTCTTACAATGCGACATAGATATTGTAGGGGTGAATTCTTACATTGCAGACTCAGAGATAATTTATGTAGCCATTTCTTGCCTTACAACGCTTGGCTTTAAGAATTTTAGAGTTCTTGTGAATGATAGAAAGGTATTTGAAGGACTTGATAGCAAAGCAATTCTTATTATTGATAAGTTAAAGAAAATTGGAGAAGAAGGGGTCAAAGAGGAACTCCGAAATAATGGCTTTGACGAAAATATTCTAGATCAAATTAAAAATGCAAAACCTACCGAAAACCTTGAAAAAATATTGGGTTCACAAAAAGAGTACGTCGTTTTCGAACCGACGCTTGCACGAGGCCTAGACTACTACACCGGACTTATTGTTGAGATTGAGGTAGAAGGGTTTGAGGCTGGAAGCGTTGCCGGCGGAGGAAGGTATGATGGACTTATTGGAATGTTCTCTGGCCAGGATGTACCCGCAGTTGGATTTGCTTTTGGCTTTGATAGACTTCTTGAAGCAATGGAAGCCAATAATCTTTTTCCCCCAACTCTTACAACCTCAAAAGTTCTTGTAATTAACCAAACAGAAAATCAAGAATCTGTCGCACGAATTGTGAATTCACTTCGAAAGAACGATATTAATGCAGAAATTTACCTGGATTTTAACGCGCCTGTCGAAAAACAGTTCAAATTTGCTGATAAAAAAGAGATTCCCTATATAGTATTTCCGGTAAATGAAAATGAAGTAGAAATTAGGACCAAATCCTCGGCAGGGGAAATTGTCAAAAAGACAATCCCTTTAGATTCCCTGCCAAATGAAATTATCTAACTCCCAGCTTGCTGTCCTTGCGCTTATTACTGCCAATATTATTTGGGGTGCTGCTCCACCTATTTTTAAATGGGCACTTGCAGATGTCCACCCATATACACTTGCTATCCTTCGTTTTGTCCTACCCGCTTTAATCATGTTCCCTTTTGTAAAAGGAAGGCTAAAAATACATCCGAAAGACTATGTGAAGGTTTTTTTAATTGGCTTTTTCGGTATAACCATCAACATCATATTTTTTTTCCAAGGGCTTCTTCAGGCTCCTAGCATAAATGCAGCACTAATTGGAAGTTCTGCCCCAATTTTTATAGTGCTCTGCTCTCTCTTATTTCTAAGAGAAAAACTAAAAAGCAAGCTTATTACTGGCGCATTAATTGGACTTTGTGGTGTTCTTCTTATCCTTATTACCCCACTTTTCAAACATGGAAATATTACTGCTATCGGTAATTTCTTTTATTTGATATCAATGTTTGGAGGTGTAATCTCAGTTATTCTCGTCAAAAAGATAATGAAGAGAAACAGTCCGATCGCTGTCACTTTTTGGGCTTTTGTCACAGGATCTGTAGGATTCATACCATTTTTTATTCAAGAAGTACACACCTACGGATTTTTACCCAATATAAATGCCCAAGGTTTAATTGGAATTGTTTTTGGTGTTCTTTTCTCGTCTCTTGCGGCATATTTTCTCCAGACATGGGCTTTAAAATATCTGACAGCAGCCGATGTTAGTGTATTTACCTATATTGATCCAGTAGTCACACTTCTTGTCGCAGCACCTCTTTTGGGAGAATTTCCAGATGGCATTTTTGTGTCAGGATCAGTATTGGTGCTCCTTGGAATCTTTATGGCTGAAGGAAGATTTCACTGGCATCCATTCCACTTATTCTTAAAGAAATAAGACTACTCAACATTATTGCAAAATAGGCACAACTACGCTATAATTAGGCATAATGAAAGCTGCAATTCATCCAAAATACTACGACGCACAGGTTATCTGCTCTTGCGGAAATACCTTTGTTGTGGGCTCAACAAGCGAAAGAATCACTGTTGAACTCTGTTATAACTGTCATCCATTTTATACAGGGCAACAGAAATTCGTTGATACTGCTTCAAGAATTGAAAAGTTCCAGAAGAAAATGGAAGCAGCACGCCCACTTATGAAAAAAGCTCAGAAAGAAGATCAAAAGGACAATGCTCCAAAAACTCTCCGGGAGATGCTCGAAGCACTCAAAAAAGGTTAGATAGATCGCTATTTCCCCCATATGGACAAGGATACAATCCTGGCTAAGATTTACGAAATTGATTTTAAGATTTCCGAAGCTGAAAAATTAACTTCAGATCCGGAGATGGCCTCTCTTGCCTATGAGGAAATTGAGAACCTTAAAAAAGAAAAAGAATTACTCTCCTCTCAAGTTGATACATCAGTCTTTGACACCCCGACTTACGAGGACAAACCAGATCCCGGAAGCTCACTGGACTTACGTAATGCCATTATTGAGGTTAAAGGCGCTGCGGGAGGAGACGAGGCTGCAATTTTTGCTCAGGAACTTAAGCGCATGTATCTTCGCTATTGTGAAAGACACGGCATCCGACATGAAATGATCGATGAAGACAGTATTAAGATTATAAATAAAAATGCGTTTGGACTTTTTAAATTTGAATCAGGAGTTCATAGAGTGCAACGTGTTCCTTTAACTGAAAAAAGGGGACGTGTACATACATCAACCGTTGTTGTATCTATTCTTCCCGAGCTTGAAGATATAGATCTTCACATAAGAGCAGATGACATTGAATTTGAGGCGTACCGTGCCGGCGGACATGGCGGACAAAATGTTAATAAAGTATCAACTGCAGTAAGAATTAAGCACGTCCCATCAGGAATTATTGTTACCTGTCAAACTGAAAGATCTCAGGTTCAAAATCGAGAAAATGCTATGGCTCTGCTCCGTTCCAGACTATGGGAAGCTGAAGTTGAAAAGCAGCATTTAGAAGTTGCAGAATTAAAATCCACGCAGGTTGGGAAAGGCATGAGAAATGAAAAAATTAGAACCTATAACTTCCCGCAGGATCGTGTAACTGATCATAGAATTGGAAAATCATACCACAATTTGCCTACTTTTATGGATGGGGAAATAGATGAAATGCTTCAGGATCTTAAGAATGCAGAGAATGAAGAACAAGCTAGCACTATTTCAGAACCTCAATTACCTGCTCTAGAGTGAGGGAAGTTCCCTTCATTTCGGGATTTTTAGATGAACCATTGAGAAGCATTCTTTTTGAAGCATGCAAGAACCACGAAGCTTCAGAGTCCATTTCCTTTAACTTTTCGTAGCTTTCCGTCAAATCAATCCCCAAGCTAACTGCTTCCTGTCCGCTGCCCCCTGTACCCTGCCTCTTGTCAGGCATTGCTTTTATTCTTACAAATCCCCCATCTGGATCTTTCCTCACGGCAATTTTATAACCCATCATCTGAGCAAGCTTCAATACTTCATCGTTGATTGTTTCAACGCCCATTGCTTTCCCCCATTTGCTTTCAAATTCAATACCCTTCTCTTTCATTTCCCTCTCGGCCCATATCTTTTTTTCCAAATTTTGTAAGATAGCGTCAAGACATTCCATAACGAAATTGACTAACCCTTGATCATCTTTTTGATGATTTAACTTATATCCCTGAATTATTGACACAATTCCAAATTCGTATATGTCATGATTGCTATCAGGGTAATACACTTCCTGGAAATGGTCATCATCTATAACGAGCTCAACTATTCTTTTTACAGCCTCTTGCTTTATTTCATGCTTGTGGATACTACTTTCTGGGTTTGAAAGAATAAATTGAAGGGTAAGAGATGCACCACAAGTATTATTATCGGCTGTTTGATGATGATCGAGAGCTCCCATACCAGTATCAACATGAATTGTCTCTACCCCATCAATGATCTCTACCGCCTTTAAATGGTCTCCCACTGCTGATTCCTCATGGCCGAAAAGGCCCTCCCCGGCATTTACAAAGTTCACTTCTGCCCCATCCCAATTAGGATAAAAACGCTTAAGCAACCACACGCTTGAAATGGCATCTATGTCACATGATTTATGTGTAACGATTTTTCTCATCTTTCGAGCTCCTTCTATGATAAAAGTCCTTAAGCGAGAAAGATACCGAGATTCTCGGTTCAAATATTCAGTTGGATATTTGAACAGGAGTTGTCGGTATATTTCCTTCATTACTATTCTATCAAAGTTAAGTAGTATACCCTATCCCTATTCTCTTGACAATAACTTTACATTCAACCTAAACTAAATAGGTATGGATTCTAAGAAAACCAACCTAACCCCCGAGCTTAAAGAAATTTACGATAGGGTGATGAATACAAAGGGAGCAGCACCTGCATCAACTACTCCCCCACCAACCGCAATACCCACACCACAGCCTGTAACTGCTATACCTACCCCTCCAGTAGGAATGCCTCCAATTGGCCAACCATCTGCAACCCCACCGATGCCTTCTCTCGGAGGAATTAATCAACCTACCCCACCTGTTCAACCACTTGCACCTCCCCCAGGGATGCCAGCAGCTCCAGAAATGCCATCTCTCGGAACTAGTGCAGAACAAGCTCTAACCAGTACGCCTGCAAGACCAATTAGCGAAGGTAATACCTTTTCTTTCAACGGTGGCGATATAAAACCAACCGCAAGCCCCTCCGCTCCTGCAGATACCACCAAAAAGAAGCCAAAAATATCACTACCACTGTTAATAGTTCTTGGAGTTGTTTTTATTGTGGTCTGGGGAGTGTTCTGGGCAATAGTTCTTGGCATCATTCAGCGCTAATGCCAAGTGCTTCAAGCTTCGCTTAGCGTAGCCAAGCTAGCTTATTGTATTGGGATTGATACAACGATAACTAGAGGCTTTCCATCAATTGCTTGCATGAGATAATCGACACCTCAGAATCTGTACGTTTTTTTACCTCAACTTTTCCATCATCAATCTTTGATGAAAGAACTACTCTAACAGGGGACCCCATTAAATCACAATCAGCAAATTTTTCTCCTGGATTCTTGGTTCTGTCATCATAAAAGACCTTAACTCCATGACTTTTTAAATCGTTATATAAAGCTTCTGCCTCTTCATCTTTTCCTATTGATATTAAGTACACTTTAAATGGCGCAACGCTTTCTGGCCAGACAATGCCACGCTCGTCATTATTTTTCTCAACGATTACTCCCATTATTCTTGAAATTCCAATACCATAACATCCCATAACAGGATATTGCTTTGATCCATCGCGTCCAAGAAATGACATATCAAAATCTTTACCATATTTCTGCCCGAGATCAAAAACATTTCCCACCTCAGAAGCCCGTGCTTTCTTAAGTCCTTGAACATTGCATCTTGGGCACTCACCGTCCTCTGTAACATCCCCTGCAACCTCAACATTCACACAGAAATCGCATTTTTCACAGTATAGAATGTCATCCTCGCCAGCATCGGTCAGCACCATAAATTCATAAGAGATTTTTTTACTAAATGCTCCACCTGATGCCTCGGTTACTTTTGCAATAAGTCCTAATCTTTTAAATATCTTCATATAAGCCTCTTTCACAATCTGGTAATACCTATCAAAGTCTTCTTGAGATTCATGAAAAGAATACATATCTTTCATTAAGAACTCACGGCCACGCAAAATGCCTGATTTTGCTCTCAATTCGTCTCTAAATTTCCAATTGATCTGATAAACGCTGACCGGTAAATCTTTGTAGGTGTTAACCTTCCCCATAACTAGAGGCGTAACGACTTCTTCCTCAGATTGACCAAGGGCATACTCTTTTTCAGTTCGTGAATTAATCTTAAAAAGAACATCAATATTATTCCATCCACCAGTTGTTACCCAGTTATCTTTAGGGTGCAACACGGGCATAAGTATTTCTTGTCCATCAATTGCATCCATTTCTTCTCTGACGATTTTCTCTATATTGCGCAGAACTGAAAGTCCAAGTGGAAGATAGCTATAAACACCAGCCATAAGTTGTTCGACAAATCCTGCTTGGGTTAATAATTTGTGGTTAATAGTGTCAGCTTCCCGGGGAGGCTGCCTGAGGGTTGAGGTAAACAATTTAGAGTATCGCATACCTCAGTATACCCTCAAGCAGCCTTGTTTTCAACGGCGGGACGAGGTTTTATCATCCCTTTTTTGACTAGGGACTTTCGTATATCCTCAATATTTATTGGCTTCTCTTGGCCATTAGCGTGTCCCTTTGGCGACGATTCTGCATAATCTCCTCCTTCCTTTGGAGCGATTTCGATAAGAATCTGGGTCAGTGCCATTACGAAACGCTGGAATAGGCCTAGCTTTTCCTTTTCATTTTTAGCCTTTTTCATTTCGGCAAGAAGCAACATTGCATCGATGAAAGCGTCGGACGGAACATAATCCCCTTCGATGCTAGCTACCCTATTTTGGACTTCCTTAAGAACAGTGCCAAACTGTGCTATGGGGTCATTATTGATAGCATAGATACTTTCATAAGGATTAACGATTTCCTCATCTTTTACTATTTCTTCCTTTTCGTCAACAGCTTCGTCTTTCTGATCCATTGTTTGCTTCACTTCTTCGAGCGTTGGGTCATCAAATTTTCCAGAAGCCAAATCCGTCAGAGTTGTTTCAAAACCATTACTTTTTGCAGATTCTAATATCATATCTGCAGTCATAATGTTACTATCAAGCTCCTTCTCTAAAGAAGAAGCATTGTTATTTAAGCTGCTAAATACTTCCCCGGACTGATGGAATTCGACTCCCATTTCCTGCGTAGGTAAAGTAGGCGCGGTGTTGATAGTTACAGGTGCTGCTACACCTTGTGCCATTGGCATTTCAATTATTTCCATTTTTTCCACCTCCCTTCATTTCAGTTCTCACTTTTGAAAGACCGCTTCTTACTACATACTGCTCATAGTCCTTAATAGTTACTAAGAACGCTTCCATAATTTCTGGGTAAAATTCACAAAGACGTGCATTCTTCTCGATGAAGGTATCAGCGTCCTCGCTTGTCAGCGTTGGCACGAATGCTTTAGCAACTTTTTTTGCATTCTTTTTTGTGAGCTTTTTTCTCTTGATATTTTGGATGATCTGAAATAAAAGCTCTCTTTCAAAATTAGTTTGTAATGTTTTGTATTCCATAATTTGTTTAAAATTAAGTAATTAGTATTAAGAATCAAGCTTTATACTTTATTCTCGATTCTCTATTCTTAACCTGTTACTTCCGCTATCTTTTCGCTTGTTTCTTTACCTTTACGTTCGGCTTCATCTTTTGATTCGCGTGCAGCTTGCGCCTGCATAAGCTCGAGCTTAAGACTTTGTGCTTGTTC
Source organism: uncultured Gammaproteobacteria bacterium (assembly GCA_964511305.1). Taxonomy (GTDB): domain Bacteria; phylum Patescibacteriota; class Microgenomatia; order Levybacterales; family GWA1-39-11; genus JAUSNA01. The sequence continues at coordinate 19,465 of CAZEEU010000011.1, forward strand.
CTCTGCCTCACGTGCTTCCTGTGTTTCGTCGGCTACTTCGTGGCGAGCTTCAGACAAGAACTCTTTTAGATCGACTCCTTCGGCTTTATTTGTTTTTAGTATTTCTGCGTTGTTCTGTTTCATAACAAGTGCAGTTTACGCCAGAATATCCCTCCGGTCTTGACCATCCCATTACAAGAACCTAACAAAAAGCCAACATCAAAAATTGACATACCAAATACACAGGATTATGCTACGCTTATGAACTCTGGAGCTGAGCGTTCTGTAGTGCAGAAAATAGCAGTTAAAATGGCTGGTGCAGCTTTACTTGTTTGTGGAACTGCTTTCGAGATTCATGCAGCTGATGAAGCAACTAAAGGTGAACACGGGCCGGCGTTATTCGCGTCAGCAGAAGGTATTGCATCAGGGTACGTAGGATATAAGCTATTAAGAAACAAGACCCATGTAATAAAATAATGATATTATCTTTATATGAAGATTAATTATTATGGAGGAATTTAAAAAAGTTGCAATTGAATTAGCAAAGGAAGCAGGTGCTATTGCACTCGACTTAACTCGTGAGGATATAGAATTTACATCTAAAGGTAAATATGACATTCTTGCCGAAGCTGACCTTAAGTCCGAACAACTAATTGTGTCACGTCTTAAGGCTGTATTTCCCACCCACAGCATTCTTTCCGAAGAAGACCGAGACGTTGAAAATAAGTCTCCCTATCTTTGGGTCATAGATCCAGTAGATGGCACAATAAATTATGAAAGAAGAATCAATGAGTATTGTGTTTCAATTGCTCTTGAGCACGACGGGGAACTAGTTCTTGGAGTAATTTACCAACCAACATATGACATGTTATTTGTCGCGGTTAAAGGAGAAGGTGCCACTCTTAATGGTAAAAGATTGTCTGTGTCAAAAGAAGATGAGCTTATTAATTCCCTCTACGCCACTGAAAACTCATCAAAGATTGATGTGAGAATAAAAATATTCGAAACGATTCTTAGAATTTGCCAAAAGGTACGTGGAGTAAGAATTTTCGGCAGCGGAGAGTTACATCTAGCAACTCTTGCGCAAGGTCATATAGATTTTTATTTCAAACCTAAATTTAATTATTGGGACATAGCAGCAGGAACTGTCCTTATTCGCGAGGCAGGCGGTAAGGTCACTGATATTGCGGGAAATACACTAACCAGAAATTCTTCAGGGATTGTTGCGTCAAATGGAATTCTGCATGAGCAAGTTCTAGATTTGCTTGCAAATAATATCTGATAGAGTTAATACTTCTAATTTCTTAAATCTCTTCACTTTTTTAACTGGAATACTATCCGTAACTATAACTTTTTCAGCACTTGAATTCTGAAGAACTTCTGAAGCTTTACCAGAAAATACAGGGTGGGTTGCTATAACTATCATGCGTCTAGCTCCATGCTTTTCAAGTTCAGATAGCGCAGTAATGATTGTCCCACCGCTTGCAATCTCATCATCTAGCACATAACAATTGGGAGCAACCTTAACATCTAGTTTTTCGACTTTAACCTTGCCGGTCATGTGATCCCGCTCTTTCTCAAGTGACATAAAAGGGGCATCGTCCAAGTGCTCTGATAAGGCCTTCACTCGTCTAAGTCCTCCCATGTCTGGACTTACAAGAACCGAGTCTTTTGGGTCAAACCCTAAATCTTTTATTTTCTGTGCAAGAACAGGAAGCGCTGAGATATTTAAAGCAGGGATTTTGAACATATCTTTCATGCGAACCGTATGTGGATCTACAAAAATGATTTTTGTAAGGCCAGCAGATTCGAAAGTATGAATAACTACCTCAAGAGGAACAGATTCTCCATCGCCAAATAAATGATCCCCACGCCCATATGGAAAATGAGGCATAATGCCTGTTATTGATTTTGCACCGCTTCTTTTTAGAGCATCGATAAGAAAAGCAGTCTCAATAACTTGAGAATCTATGTTGGGTGTGACTGATGAGGTTTTTAAAAAAACAACATCCTGGCCTAAGACTTTTGTAGTCAGCCTAACACGTCGCTCGCCATCCGAAAAGACAGCAATATCTGCATAAATTGGAGAAGTTTTGAGACAGGAAGCAATTCCTTCGGACAGTGATTTATTTTGATCATCACCAAAAAACATCATTATTTGCCCAGTCCTCCCAAAAGGTCTTGGAGTCCAGCCCCCATCTGTTGCATCTTAGCTGCACTTTTTTTCTGTGCGCGGTCAACAGCTTCATTAAAGGCTTCACGAGCATCTTTCATCTCTTCACCATTAATTTCAACAGATTTTACCTTCATATCCCCCGACATAACCACTTTTACTCTTCCTTTTTCACTTTCTACTTCAATTTGTGAAAGTTCGTCTTGAATTTTTTTTGCTTGGTCTCTTAATTTTTTAATTTCCCCAGCTTGTTTGAATGGATTCATCATACGTTAAACACCCCCTTCTTACATTAAAGTAATTTATTATACACATTTTTTAGAACAGATGACTACTCGTAAGCCGAGCCCCATCTGAAGCTTTATTTTCTATGATTTCCAAAATGTTAGGTAATTCTTTCAATTTTTTGACCACTTCTGCTGCATTTTTTCCTTCAACAATTAAGTGTATATTCTGCCCGGTATTTAGGGTGAAATAGACAGGCAATCCCCCACTTCTCCAAGACTTAACCAGTCGCATAATACGCAAGGTCTCGGGCAAAAGATAAATTAATGATGGATGTGAAGTGAGCATAATTGCATGCAACTCCAAGGCTTCTGACTCAATTAACTCTCCTAAATTTTCGAAATCTTTTTCTTTCAAAAATTTCTTGCAGTCCTTAATTTTTTTAGACATTAACTCTTTTCTAACTCCAAAAAACTGGCTTCCTTTTGCCCCCTTCTGTCCTTCAGTTGTAGCTACTTCTTTCTTATCAGTGCTAACGACAGCAACAACATCCCGAATATCCCAATGATCTTTTGGGAAAATGCTTTTTGCAAAGGACGTTTCGCTTGTGTCCCCATCTAACCATTCCACGAATCCATTTGGGATTGATCTGCACGCAGATCCAGATCCTTGTCGGGCTAAAATAGACAGTTCTTTTTCAGAAAGCCTGAGGCCTAAAGCTGCTACTGTCGCCATAGTGAGAGCTGCAAATCCAGACGCTGATGATGAAAGCCCTGTTCCCGACGGAAAATTATTCTTTGTAACGATTTTGGCACAAAGATTTGACTTCGCCATTTTTCTGATTTGATCAATGTGAGCAATTGCGCGATTTCCTTCTATGTTTTCTGAAATTCCATTATAGATAAGGCTATCCGCCTTGAATTTGTCTGAGAATTCAACTGTAGTTGTTGTGAGTAAATTTGAAAGATTCATTGAAATACTTCCATTCTCAGGAAGTCTTAATTTCTCATCTTTCTTCCCCCAATATTTAATAAATGCTATATTTGATGGTGCTATTGCTGTTGATTTCATATTATTTTTCAACTCTCACTCCTTCCGCATTAGTTTTTACTTTTATAACTGTTCCTCCGACTTTCTCAATAGCCTTACCGACCGTTGATACATTTTTTGATGGGGCTAGCGCAATAATGCAATCCCCGCCACCTGCGCCTGAAATCTTTGCACCATAAGCACCGTTATCGCAAGCTGCGTAAATCATTTGAGATAACTTGTTTATACTAACACCCATAGATTCCAGTAGTCCTTGATTAAGATTCATAAGTCGACCTAACTCCTCAAAATTTTCCTTCACAACATATGGTTTTGCTTCATTAACAATTACGCCAACTATATCGTAAATCCCGTTAATAACTCTTGGGTAATCTTTAGCCGTATCTGAAACTTTATTTATTAATGTAACTGTATCAGCTTTTACCCCTGAGTAACCTACGATGAGAGGAAGAGTTTTTATCTTGAGTTTTTCGATTGTTTTACCAGGGGTAACAAAATAAAGAGTCCCGCCATACACTCCAGCTGCTACATCAAAACCAGATCCCTTGCCTTGAATATCAAGCACTGTTCTAAATGCTATATCAAAGATTTCTTTTTCTTTTAATTTTAGCCCAAGCAATTCAGATAATGCTTTTACCATGCAAACTGTAGACGCAGAAGAAGAACCAAATCCGAATTGTGAAGAAAATTCGGAGCGAGTTATAACCTTAAGACCTGTCAAACTTTTCTTATACTTTATAACTACATTTGCGATTGCTGTCACGACAAACTGTGCACCCATGGGAATTTCTCCAATTCCAATTTCGCTAAGCGGTCTCTTGTAAGCAGAAACTTTTACATCCGGAGCTTCTAATTCAAAATTTCCACTATCATTAACTTCTGCAGTAACAAACATTCGTTGGTCCACTGCAGTAACAATGCATGGGTGTCCATAAACAACAGCATGCTCTCCAAAAAGCATTAATTTGCCCGGCGCACTAACTGTAACTTTTGATTTCATTTGCAATATTATACCTCAATATTGAATTGTTTTTTAATATCTTTAACCCAAGTGCCATCTCCATATCCAATCATACCTGTGTGCCACTTTTTGGCAGCTCCTCCTTGCGGATCCCATGAAAGAGAAATTGCATCAAGATCATCTCTGTATCGCGCGCTAAAGTAATCAACAGCTTCTCTTGCAGAATTAGCCAAATCATCATCAACAAGCACTATTGATTCTGTAATTAACCCGGATCTTCTTTTAAAAATTTCAGCAACTTCAGCTGCGTCCGCAGGAGCATTTTTTACACCACTTGCTTCCAATATTGAACGACCATTTTCATTTCGTGTATTCACTAACTTGTCTGCTAGGCCCTCGATTGTAAAACCAGAAGCTTTACAAACGCCTAAGAAAAATTCCTCTTGGATTCCATATAGTGGATCGACCAATGGCTTCAGTCTGTCTGGATATATATCCTTTGGATTCTTAAAACCCATGCGAATCATACTTTCTAGTGCAACTACTAATTGCTCATCCCCTGTGTAATCGCTACTTTTCGGACGAAAACCAAAGCCTTGCCAATCCCCACCTTCTTGCAATCTATCTCCCGCAACAAAACCTGAACGTCTTGCAATAACCCTTGAACCATTTGCTTCTAATTTATCTGCGACAAATACCGCGACATGTAACTTATCCGCTAGTGTCTCAGGCATTTCATTCCGAGTGACAGGATCCCCAAACATTGAAGGAAAATTACTATGATTTGCGATTGCAAAATGAATTGCACCCAACTCGTCATCGGAAAGATCAATTTTACCTCTCGTGCGTTCTTTTTTTAAAAGCGAAACGACACCATCTGCCGTTGCTTCCTCATCGCTTAACTTATCGTGATCTTCAGATGAAGATCGCACAAGATCATGAGTAAACCCAGGGTATAAAGCAAGGTCCAATACATGTGGAGAAAATTCATAGAGAGATCCAACAACTTGAGTGAGACCAGCTACATTAGATAAATGAGTAAAACTGTGTGCTTCGGAAATTTCTTCGCCATGCATCTCTCGAAGCCTAACACTTGCTTCAGCTTTTCTTGAAGCAAATTGTTGATGGTCAAAAGGAACTGCTTCAGGATTCAATTCTCACACCCTCCTCTCCTAGAGTAAATGCCAAACTTTCCCATCCATTTGTTTTGCATAGTTTTAGTATTTTACTTTTATTTTCTCCCAATGCAATAATTATCCCCGATCCATCTGCAATTCCTCCACCACCTGATATCTTTGCGGCATACCCTTCTTTTTTAAGAGTACTTATTATTTTTTTGGCTTTGCCTCCGACTACTCCTATTGCTTCTAAATTCTTTTCTGCTTTTTTAACACAATCAAATACATCAACTGTACTCTTTTCAAATAATGCATTAGATAAGTCTTTCGTTAGTTTTTCTTGGTCTTCCAAAAAACTGTCCACAACTTTTCGGTTGCTTTTATAAAGATTTCCAACAACCTCTACTACCATCTCTTTCGTTGACTCAACTGGTTTGCCACTGTCAATGAACACCGCGTTTTTTAAAATTGAATTTTTAAATTTTAATCTCTTAATAGTTTTTATTTTTTCTGTCTCTTTACGGAACCAAATTGCACCACCATACACACTCACTGCAACATCTCCCCCTGAAGGATTGCCATGAAATACTTTTTCTCCGACATATGCTGCTTCGTATATCTCTTCAGAACTTCCAACCAAACCACCAATTCCAAATAGTGCTGTAGCCGCTGCCGCACATAATGCAGCAGAAGATCCCAATCCTCTCCCGATTGGCAAATCTGTCGATATATCGATATATAATGCAGGGAATTTAGTTTTGTATTTTCTTTCAATTGAGTTTTTGAGTGTCTCAATTGCTTTTTTGAGTGCAGGATCATTATGGGAAATTGAAGACCTAGAACTTTCTGAAATGCTTACGGTTACCCTTTTACTGATGGCGCAAAGGATTGCGGGCTTTCCATAAACAGAAGAATGCTCACCAATTAAATGTATCTTTCCGGGAGCAGACGCTTTTATGGTTTTTTTCATAGCAGTCTGAATTTTATGACGTATGATATGGCATCCTTTTTTCCTTCCGTCCGAGAACGACGAAGAATAGCAACTACTTTTTGCCCAATCTCAAGAATGTCAGTCTCAACAACTTGCCCAATCATTTTTTGGCCGTTATTTAGCTTTACTATCGCAACAGGAAACGGCGTGTATTGAGAAAAGCCTGTTGGTGCAACCCTAACAATTGTAAAACTTTCAATTGTCCCAATCTTACCTATGAGGGAGGACAACCTCTGCTTTCTTCTCCAAATTTTTACCGGTGTATTTACAATACTCATATTCTTAAAATGTGAACTGCAGCTATTGCACCCGACCCACCGACATTATGTGTGAGCCCGATGGACGCATTTTTCACCTGTCTCTTCCCTGCTTTATTTTCTAATTGAGTCGCTATTTCAATTACCTGCTTAATTCCAGTTGCACCGACTGGATGTCCACATGCCTTAAGGCCACCAGAAGGGTTTATTACAATTCCCCCATTTCCTAAAGTCATTTTTCCATCAACTACATCAAGAACACCTCTACCTTTTTTTGAAATTGAAAGATCTTCAAGAGCAATCGCCTCAGCAATTGAAAAACAATCATGCACCTCTACAACATTCACGGATGAGGCCTTAATTCCTGCCTCTTTGTAAGCCTTGTTACCTGCAGCAACGGCTGATGATAGAGTCGTTAATTCATCTCTTCCCGAAAGTCCAACGCTTGCTGTCCCTATCTGGCTTGCAACAATAGTTACTGTATTTTTCTTAAGAAGTTTTTTATTGGAAGTAATAATTATTGCTGATGCCCCATCTGAAATTGGCGAACAATCTAAAAGCTTTAGAGGATCTGCAATTTTTGGACTTCTCATGACTGTTTCGATAGTAATTTGATTTCTAAATTGCGCTTTGTTATTAAAGCTTCCATGGTAATGATTTTTTACTGGAATACTTGCTAGCTGTTCTTCTGAAATATTGTATTTTTCAAAATATGCCCTTGCCATAATTCCATAAAGTCCAGCAAAAGTTACTCCACTTGCGCGCTCTTCATCACTTCCTGCAGCCATAAGTCCTGCTACAACTTCGTCTTGAGAATGATCCGTCATTTTCTCAATTCCCAACACCATAACTGTCTGATACGTCCCCGACTTGATCCCTTGTATAGCATTGTGTAAAGCAACACTTCCCGATGCACACGCTGCCTCAACTCTAACAGCAGCAATTCCGGCAGAAGCCCCACTGAGTTCCTCAGCGTAAAAACTTGCAAGATTTGCTTGATTACCCAAAATCCCTGCAAGCATATTCCCAACCAGTAAAGCATCTATGTCTTTTGCATGTATGCCGGCCATCTTTAATGACTCCTGCATAACTTCTGCAGCCAAACTCCTGGGAGATCTATCCCACAATTCACCAAATTCGCTTGTTGAATATCCTATTATTCCAATGTTCATTTTCAGAGTAAATGTAAATAAGTTTTTCTCAAAAAATCTATATACGAAATGTATTCTGCCTGCTCTATATAATGATTAACTGTTGTAATCTTTTCTTTGGATTTTAAGATATTAGACGTTGCTTCAAAGATAAAAGCATCAGACCCTGCACCAGATCCGTAGGACGCAAAAAATATTTTGTCTTTAGGTTTTGCAATATCTAGAACAGCAGCAAGCCCTGTAAGAGCTGACGCAGAATAAGGATTTCCTATCTGATCAACAATAAGAGATGGCGCAAGTTGTGTCTCCGAAAAACCTAGCTCTTTTGCAACGACGCGGGGGAATTTTCCGTTTGGCATATGAAAAACACAATAATCAAAATCTTTTGGACTTACTTTATTACGTTGCATGAGAAATTTTGCTGCACCCATTACGTGAGTAAAGTAGGCAGGCTCTCCTGTAAATCTTCCCGCATGTGATGGGAATTTCATTCCTTCTCTTCTCCAAAAATCAGGAGTGTCAGATGAGTATGAGGTGGTATCTACAATCTTTGCTATTATTTCGTCAGCTTTTCCACCAATGATATATGCAGCTGCTGCTGATGCTGCAGTATATTCTAATGGGTCGTGTGGTTTTGCTTGCGCAGTATCACTTCCTATAATTAATCCGTAGTCGATTGACTTACTTTTTACAAATCCACTTGTTAGCTGCATTGCAGCTGTTGCTGCTTTGCAAGCAAATTCAAAATCAGCCGCAAAGATTTGTCTGCCTACTCCTAAAAAATCCGCTACGGTTGTAGATGTTGGATTTACAACGTATGGGTGACTTTCAGATCCTACAAAAACTGCTTGAATCTTTGCGGGCGCTATACCTGCAACTTTTAATGCATTTTTAGATGCTTCAACTGCCATCGTTGCAGAATCTTCGTCTTCGCTTGGCACTGCTTTCTGCTTCACTTTAAGACCTGACATGATTTCCATTGGATCTTTTTTCCATACAGAAGCTATGTCCTCAACTTTAATTCTATATTTCGGAATATACACTCCGTATCCTACAATTCCGCTCATACTTTTTTCCTCCCTAACTCTTTATGAGATTTTCCTAATGCCCCACTAGCTAGAGCTGATAACAATGATAGCTCACCCGCAAGAACAACTCCACCAATAAGTTTTGCAAATTCTATCGAAGATACTTTCTTATCGATTCCCATTATTGAAAGTGCAGATTTTTGAGTAGGTAGTATTGTTCCACCCCCCACAGTACCCACAAGGAGTGAGGGCATATTTATGGAAATATATAAGTTGTCCCCTCTTTCCTCACAAATTACTATTCCAGTGCTCCCCTCAACAACATGTGCAGGATCCTGCCCTGTTGCAATAAATAATGCAGCTATTATATTTGCAAAATGCGCATTGTAACCCAAAGCTCCAGAAGCGTAAGATCCCACCATGCACTTTGCTAGCCAAGTTTCATAAAGACTTGATGCAGTTGTTTTGAGAGTCTCTTTTAATATCTTTTTTGGAATAATACATTCTGCCCAAACCTCAAATCCTCTACCATCAATAATATTCATAAAGGAAGGCTTTTTATCAATATCAAAATTGCCAGCTACAGCAATACAGCGGTAATCCGTTTTTTCTTGAATAAGTTCTGCCATTTTTTCGACCGCTATAGTTACCATATTCATCCCCATGGCATCCGACGTGTTAAAAATAAATTTCACGAATGTATTTGCTCCGATAATTTTTACACGGGTTCCGATAAACTCAATATGGTTGGAGGTTGTGTTTGCAGTTTTTGATAGAAGCGTAAAGTTTTTTTCTATCCATTTCTTAAGAATCAGACCATTTTCAACCGATTCAGTGTAGAATACAGGTCCGCGAGTTTGGCCACGAAGCTCTGCATTTACAATTACACCACCACTCTGGGAAAGAGCTTTACATCCTCGACTGACAGACGCAACCAATGCTCCTTCTGTAGTTGCCAATGGAATAAAAATAGATTTGGATTTTTTGTTATTAAGAATTAGCAATGGACCTGCTACACCCATGGGGATTTGTGCACTGCCAATAATATTTTCGCAATACACAGAAGGATTTTCTTCGAGGGAAATACTTTTAAGGTGCGATAAATCTATCTGAAGTTCACTCTCCAAATATTCTCTTCTTTTTTTAGCTGATGGAAAATTTCGTAAACTCACGATGTGTCTATTTAGCGTCCGCATAGTATAACATAACAAGCCAATGGTATAATGACTTGCATGAATAAAGAGATATCTGAGTACTATAAAAAAAGAATCACGATTGCAACCTGCGATAAATTAGGAAATATAACCGGAGAAATAGAAAGGTGGGAAGCGCACGAGAAGGGGATATTACATAGAGCTTTCACAGTAGCACTTTTGTATAAAAACAAAATTATTATTCAACACAGAAAACATCCAGTATTTAATGGTGTTTTTGATGTTACGTCCTCTTCTCACCAAACCTACTCAAAAGGAATTTTTCAGAACACAATCGAAGCAACTTACAAGACGTTAGAGCGAGAGTGGAATTTAAATGAAAAAGATCTTCTAGAAAAACCTAAAGATCTCGGAACCGTATACTATAAAGCCAAAGATAAGTTCAGCATTTATTGGGAACATGAAGTCTGCAACATTGTTACAGTAAAAGTTAAAAAGTTACCCGAGATTGTCGAAGAAGTTGCATATGGGATGTCATTAGTAGATGCAAAAGATTTGAAAGATACCAACTCACGCTTATATCAAAATCTCGCCCCATGGGTAAAGGTAATGATTGAAAAGAAATTCCTCTAGCTCCCTCTTTTCCCTACTCTAATAGACACCTTTGTGCCTTTAGAAAGACTTTCTGAAGCCTTTTGAAGATCCGGAAGTACTTTATCTGACTTTAATCGGTCAGCATGAATCGGAAAAGGAGTAATTATTACAAATTCTCCATTCTCAATATATGCTTCCTTTGCGGAACGCAATAATGCCGCACCTGGCTTATTAACTTTATTTAATTCATTGATCAAATCCGGTAAAAGATTTTTTGATTGAAGGATGACAGTTGGTTTTTTTTGATCTTCTGTTATTTGTTCAAAGTTTGTCGTTTTCGATTGCTGATTAGCAGATAGGTTCATGCTAATTGCAGGTTGTATTTCATCGTTAAGAATGCAAAATTTTACTACCATAAGTTCTAATGGAAGACTTGGAATTATCGACATCTTCAACTCCCCATAAGCTTCGTTCGACAACTCTAGAAGCTCACGAATATCAGAAATGCCCAACCCTACTATATCTTTTTCTTTGCTTTCTATTCCATTTCTCAACATTAAAAGTCCTCTTAAGTGGTCAACTAATTTTTCGATGACAATTTTAAAATCTGTCCCATGGTCGATAAGTCCTGAAATTACTTGCAATCCCTTTTTTGCATCACGCTTTTCGAAGGACGCTAACAGCTCATAAACCCCCTCTTCAACGCTCCCAGTTCTAAATGCTTTTTCAAAAAGACTCATTGTTATATCCTCACCTCTGGATGCAAGTACTAATTCTTCTAAATTCTTGGCAGCATCGCGAAAAGCGCCGTCAGAAATTTCTGCAACTTTCTCAAGAACATCCCGACCGACCTTTAACTTCTCCCCTACAACTATTCTTTTTAAGCTGTTTGTCATCTGAGCAACAGTAGGTTTTTCGAATTGCACCTGAAAAGTTCTTGACACCACTGTCGCCGGGAGCTTGTGTAGCTCTGTTGTTGCCAAAATGAATACTACATGACTCGGTGGCTCCTCTAAAGTTTTTAGCAACGCGTTGAAGGCACCCGTAGATAGCATGTGCACTTCGTCGATAATATAAACTTTTTTCTTAAGCATGGAAGGAGCGAATTTCACTCTTTCCCTAAGTGTTCTTATCTCCTCCACTCCTCCATTAGAAGCAGCATCAATCTCAAGCACATCGATATTTGATCCATTTGTGATAGTTATGCAGGCCTCACACTTATTGCATGGCTCTATATCAGCGTGCAACGTATAGTTTTCAGCGTTCAGTTTCTGTTTTGCTTTCTCTTCTTCTTGTTGGCTGTCCGCTGTAATCTGCCCTCTTCGCTCACAATTTATAGCTTTTGCTAAAATCCTTGCAGATGAGGTCTTTCCAAGACCTTTACTACCAGTAAAAAGGAAAGCATGAGGTAGGTTCTTGGACGAAAGTATTGCCTTTAATTTTTCAGAAACACTATCAAGATCGAGTTCTGAAATAAGTTGAGGACGATATTTGCGATAATAAACCATTTATTAGAATTAAGTGTTAAGAATAAAGAAGCAAGCACAAGCAGTATAGATGATATAAATTAATGAGTAAACCCTTAATACTTAATTCTAGATACTTTATTCTAGATACTTTATTCTTAAATCTATCTGTGGTGAAAACCTAAAAGGTGCATGAGGCTATGTTCTACTAGTTCATTTACTCGGTCGTCAATTAACATGTTGTCTCGAGCGCACTCATCCACTATCACCGGATAACAAATAACTATATCTCCTAAATAAAGTTTGTCAGGTGGCTGCATAACAGCATCCCCTTCTGTCTGGGAAAAGGATAATACATTCGTAGGCTTGTCTATATCCCTATATTTCTTATTTAGAGCACGCATCTTTCGATTTCCTATAACTGCTACCGAAACCTCAACCGCACTTGTAATATTTTGCTTCAAAAGCACAGTAATAATCCGCTCTTTTATTTTTTTGCGGCTTACTTTGTACCGACTTTCCACGTAAATAGGAATAGAAATACTGTTCATAGGATAGAACTAAAACTAGAATTAAGTAGCAAGAAGTAAGTATTAAGCAAAAAAACTATATACTTTATTCTTTCATCTTTATTCTCGCTTAATAATTATTGTGTTTGTTCATCTTTCGCGCGAGCTCTTTTCTGAATTTTTTTGCAAGTGATGGCTTGAGATGAAACTCTCTCTTCTTCATTTCGTGAATAATACCTTCAGACATTACTTTACGCGAAAATTTTCTAATCATTTGGTCAGGACTATCGCCTGGCTGTTTTTTTACAAAAACCATAAATTAAAAACACCCCCTTATCAAAATGTCTTAAATTTACTCTAAGACGTTGTAATTATATCGCATTTCCTTTGATTTTTAAACTGTAATGCGATAGAGCACGTTAGGGCTCATAACT
>CAZEEU010000011.1:32654-39447 GCA_964511305.1 uncultured Gammaproteobacteria bacterium
TTTCCTTTGATTTTTAAACTGTAATGCGATAGAGCACGTTAGGGCTCATAACTCATTTCCTTTGATTTTTAAACTGTAATGCGATAGAGCACGTTAGGGCTCATAACTCAGAACTTCATTGAATTAAACAGTTTCTATTTTATTGGAGCATTAAGTCCGGTTGGACCTATGAGATGAAAATGAAGATGATTTATGACTTGACCTCCTCCACCATTAGCAATAACTTTGTAACCTTTACCAACTAAATTATTTTGTTCAACTACTTTCTGTATACCCCGTCGGATTGACCCTAAGATATCATCATCTCGCAGTTCTTCAAATGAATTAACATGTTCTTTTGAAATGAAAAGGACATGAACTTTCGCAACCGGATGGATATCATCAAAGGCCAGCACATTTTCATCCTTATATTTAAAGTCCTTTGGGATGTCTCCTCTTACTATTTCGCAAAAAATACAATCATCCATACAGATACATTACACTGCAACTATTAACTTTGCAATAAGTCCTTCAAGCTAGTTAGCGTATGCAAAAGTTAATTTTTTGAGATGCACATAGTAAAGGCTATTAAAGCTCTCTAGTCTCTCAGCAGTTAAAATAATTTTTGAGAATTCTGAAGCATCAGATATCTCTGCAGTAGATTTGATCTCTTCATTTGCGTATGTGTCTTTAACAAGGACCACTGATGAACCATCTTTTTTAATTCCGGAAACATCCCATTTATAACAATTTTTACTTTTACAATTGGTAAAAAGCGCAGAGACAGATTTTATCTTCTCTGGTTTTTTAAATTCCACAACTACCGTAACGGGCTTGCTTTCATAATTAATTAGTCCCGACTCTTTCGGGTCCTTAGAAAAAAGGCCCATTGGAAAATTAGAGTAATAAATTTGCAAAGCATCTGTTACAACTGCCTTTATCCTATCATCAGCAAGACTTAGATTGGTATAAAGATTATTAGAATCCAAATTGCGACTCCCAAACATCGAATAACAGTATCTTCCTTTTGGATGCAAGAATTTCTTGTCCAGGTACATTGTGTTGGGATTTTTATCAGAATCCTCTAGGGTTGAAGTTGAAAAATTGGCACATATTTTATAAACGCTTCCTACACCCTTTTCATACTCATATGGCTTTTTTGTTTCGGGATCTGTGATTTCAAAGCTTGAATACGAGGCTGACTGCTTAACGTCATCAAGACTATTTGGAAGAGCTTTATTCTTTTCATAATAATTCTGGATTTCATAACTCATTGAGCTGATGTCTGTGGCCCTTTTGGTATCAAATTTCTGCATTCTTACATAAAATGGAGAACCTGTGCTTGTAAATCCATATACAACAGCACCTAATACCATAAGTCCAATAACTATCATGGCCAAAATGTACTTAATCATGATTGTTTGCGATCATTCCAAACGTCAATAAGAAAGTATACAAAAATAGAGCCAGCAACAAAAAACGTTACACCCAGATGAGCAAGCGATCGTGCTGTTACTGATCCGCCTAAAAATCCATATACTGTTGTTATAAGATGTCCCACAAGTAAGATAAATGTTCCGATTAAAGTAAGGTATACGAGCATTTTTCTGGACTTAAGATTTTTAACCAGTGGTGTTTTTCTCATTTGATTCTTGAGGAATAAGAAAAGACCGGCAAATATAGGAAAACCAACTATCAGACAGGCAAGGTATCCTTGCATCAAGTATTGTCCGAAGTAATTGCCATAATTTGTCTTGTCTAGCGCGTCAGGGATTTTTTCATCAACAGCAAAGTGCAAGACACCACCAAATGCTGTTGCACAAACATATAGGGAGATAAAAAGGATTATATATAGGAAGGCTACCCACATTCCAAAGTGTGCTTGAGGTGGAACAGGTACAGAAATTTCATCTGACTTCATAGAAAAAGCAGCATCTACATCTTTCTTACTCCACCCTTTTTCCAAAAGAAGCTTTGATATATCAGCATCCGAATCCCCTTTTGATTTTCTATCTTCAATGAACTTTTCAAGCTGTGCATTTGCCATGGCTTATATAGACTAGTCTTTTATACTAGCGGCAGTCAAGCATTATTTGGACGTTCTTCTAAATACTCCCGGTATGCCTTAGTTCTTTTGCCACCAGATTCTTCAAATGAAATGTTGATCTTTTTGAAAGATTTAGCAAAATCTGGCTTCTTATTTAGTCTTAATTGCTCCAGCATTTCTCTTGCTACGTCCTCCATTTCTTTTTGTCTAAGAGAACATAAAACTGCATTTTCATGATTATTATCCGCCCTCACTACTCTTGATAACATTTTTCCAAGGATCAATAATAAGTTGCTATCTTTCTCATTGGGATCTATGTCATCAAATAAATGTGAATATTCTATGTACATCTCCTGAATTGCCTCTCCACAATCAGATTCTAACGCAAACCAGATAATTCTGGGTTGTGAGAAATATTGATCACGATCTGGAAAAGAAACCTCCAACGCATTGTCGTATTCATTCTTTAGCTGCTCTACAATAGGTACAACATCAGGAACCCCGGATAGCTTTGCAACTTTATCCAACGCTTCTATATGTGAAGGTAATATTCCTAGAGTAACAGCATCATATCGATCTCCATCATTTCTATAAACTTCAGCTATTACGTCAACAAGTGGCACCCTCAAAGTATCAATTGAACTCCAATACGAAGTGAAATAAGAATCAACTGTACCACCTGAGTAATCTGGATTTGTATTATTAATGAAGCTGAGAATCCCCACTGCCGTTTGCTGCGGTAGCTTCACTTCAACAGCCACATTTTGAGACAACATCTCTTCTATGTGGCCGACGGCTTGTTGTTCTGGTGAAAGCATAGTGGGAAGTATATCAAACTACCTTCCAATTTTGAATTCAACTACGTCTCCGTCATGCATAATGTATTCTTTTCCCTGAAGTCCTGCTTTCCCTTTTTCTCGTGCACCCTTCCAGCCGCCGCACTCAATAAAGTCGTTATACCCTACAACTTCAGCTTTTATAAATTTAGCCATAAAATCCGTATGTATTTCACCAGCTGCCTCGACAGCAGTAGCTCCGATTTTGACAGTCCATGCCCTAACCTCTTTTTCGCCACATGTTAAAAATGACATGAGTCCTAATTTTTCATACGCTTTTTGAATAAGTCGCTCAAGGCCTGATTTTTCAACCCCTAACTCTTTTAGATATTCCTTCGCGTCTTCGTCTCCAAGTGATGCAAGTTCTGATTCTATTTTAGCTGACACTACAACAAAATTCTTTGCGTCTACTCCCAACATTTCTGCATATCTTGATATATATTCACCAAATTTTGCCTCCACATATTCGCTCTCGCCGACATTAAGAACAATTATTTCAGGCTTTGAAGTAATTAGAGATAGCGTTTTGGCAGCTTCTTGCTCTTTTGCAGTAAATTCTACACTGCGTGCTGGCAATCCATTATCAAGTGCCGTTCTTAATTTCGTAACAGCTGAATTTAAATTAGCATCCATTCGAAGAGCCTTCTCATTCATTTTCGAAAGAGTCTCAATATCTGAAAGCATTAATTCGGTCTGAATAGTTATATAGTCATCAAAAGGTGTCACACTTCCCTCTCGTATTACGTCTCTATCTTCAAAAGCTCTTACAACATGCGCAATAACTTTTACTTCTCTTATGTGAGACAGGAATTTATTTCCTAATCCTTCTCCTTCGCTCGCTCCCTTAACTAGTCCTGCAATATCTACAAATTCAACCATAGCAGGCTTTAATGGTGGAAGCTCTGACATACCAACTTCTTCTTTCGTAATTTCTGCAAGGCTATTCAATCTTTCATCAGGTACTGCTACGACTCCTACGTTTGGTTCTATTGTTGCAAAAGGATAATTTGCAGCAAGAGCTGCCTGCTTTTTAAGAAGCGCATTAAATAATGTGGACTTTCCAACATTTGGTAACCCTACAATTCCTACGCTAATATTCATTGCACAATTGTACATTATTGAAGCTAAATATTAAAGTTGATAAATAGCAAATAGCATCAGGGGTAGATGCTATAATTTAGGCATGAACACAGATGAATACAGAAAAAGGTTGGAACATGAAATTCTTCAGATAATTGAAGATAAATTAAAAAAAGGGCTAATGGACGCAAACCGTGCAAGAGCAATTGCACAAATGGTTTTGGCTAAACTCCACCCTCCTTTAACGCTTGAACAAATTCACGTAATTGCCCCAACGCTTGATGATGAGTTTACCGAACTCTCACTTGCAGTACTTCCCGTAATGGCAGATCACGAAGAAAAGACTAGCAAGACTGTGGCCGAGCATGCAGAAAAACTTATTAAATCTGGCAAGATTGAGGAAGCATTATCTGTTTTGAAAAGTACGGACAATTAATAACTATGGCTGACCAAATACCTGAAACACAATTACCAAAGCCTGAAAATTTACAACCTAAAGCGGAGCCTGAAAAAACTGTTGAGGCTCCTCTCGGACAAGCAGAGCAAGCAATTGTCGATCGCATAGATCAAGACGGTGATGAAGATAAGGTATTACAAGATATTGCGGATGAAAAAAATAGCAATGATCAATCTACTACCGCAGATAAGCCAGAACATGCAAAAACAGTAAAGTTAATGGAGCGTTTACATGCAGCAGAGACTTTTTCTACACCTGAACACTCTAAAAAGTTTCTGGACTCCCTTAGCTATGAAGATTTCAAGAAATGGACTGGCCTTGTCAACGGAGTTGAGCGCGGTATACCGCGCTCCGAGCGTGGACAAGTAAGCGATTCATATGTTCTGTCTGAAAATCCGCTGATGGGTACTGAGGTGGAATACCAACCTCCCCACAAGGACTTTCGTGACCCTCTGTTAAAAATGGCTTTTGAAAAAGCACAGTCTATTGATGACCCTGAAACTGCTGCTCTGACATTAGGACTAGCAATAAACGCAATTCATTATTTTGAAGATGGTAACGGCAGAACAGCACGTATGACATACGCCCTGTTGTCTAGAGGCTATAATGGTTCATCGGAAGATCAAGCATATTATTCATCTCTGCTTGAAAATACGAAGGGACGCGAGGTTGTTAATCCTAATCCTGCCGTAAGTGGTGTTGACAAAAAAATTCGTTCGGAGATGTTTACAAAAACGCAGAAGAACTCTGGCTTTGTAGAAGCCTTTGGCGATAAACCACCGACTTATGTCTTTGACGGCTACCCAAATGCTTTTGCTGGCGAACACTCGCCAGATGAAATAGCGGCGGGAGATGAAATTGACGCTACTGGGCGCCAGATGCTCTACCATACAATGGAAAGCGGGGGCATGACAATGATATCTCTTATGACAACCTTTGGTCCGGATAGAGTTAAGGATTTTGTCCGTACATCGCCTGACGGTACTCGCACGTTTGTAGACGGAAATGCTTTTCTGCCGACACTTACCCAAGAGGAAATTGCAAAGTGGTGGAATAATTCAGAGTCGGCTATCGCAAGCTATGTACAGCGCCTTATCAATGTTGCCGACAGGGAAGATATTGCAGAGATAAGTGCGTACTATAAGCCACAGACCAGCGAAGAACAGCCCAATAAAACTTAATTAACCTGAATCTGCGTGATCCTTCCAATCTCATCTCTCTCGACTATAACTCTCGCTTTTCGTGGGGTTGGTAGTTTGATTTTTACTTGGAATGGCACTAAATGTCGAGTTGTGTTCTGACTATCCCCACACTTAAATTCATATGGGTTATTTTAACATAAGAGCTCGTACTTTCAGATCACAATTACCTCTCTACCTCAACTTTCTTATGTATTGCTGCTCTTCTGCTGAATACTTCATGCAAAGGTCTATAGCAAGACCTTCATATCGAGACACCGCTAGATCTGAAATCACAACCTCTACTCCTTCTATCATGTCTATTCTTGGCATATAAAGCTCTTTATAAGGACTTTCTGGATGACTTACTATTTCATGTATTTGAGACGCAAAAAGCCTAGATATGTATAACCCTGAGGCAGTTCGATATCCTATTCGTCCTTATCTTCCTTGAAGTTGAATAATGCCAAGCGCTTCGCCTTGATCTGCAAAACTTGCTACATATGCCTCTTTTTCTTTATATGAAAGTGCAAGACTCATATCTCCAGTTATTACTGTTTCAAGTCTCGCCCTCTCTTCTCCATACAGTAAATCAAGTCTTAATTTTTCAGGGTTGACTGGAGGATTCACTTTCCTATTTATATATGGAGCAAATTGCTCTCCTGTAGGCGGTAGGTAATATTGATCTGGTCGCATTGACATAACGAGAAATTATATCATGGTAAAATTACATATGGCATCAAGTCAATCAACTGTGGATTTCATAACTTCACAAATAGATCAGTCAGGACTAATCACCAGCAAAAAGATGTTTGGAGAATATGCTCTTTACTGCGACGGGAAAGTTGTGGCTTTTGTCTGTGACGACTCGCTTTTTCTCAAGCCTACAAAAGAAGCTAAAGATTTTTTCCCGGAGGCTGAAGATGCACCTGCTTACCCTGGATCTAAAATGTATATGTTAATCCCTGAAGAAAAATGGGAAGACCGTGAATTTATGTCAGAGCTTGTGACAATAACTTACAACGCGCTACCGGCTATTAAGCCTAAAAATTAAAGACCCATATTGCAGGCAGAGAGTGAGGTCAATTCAACTAAATATCCCATTCGAAAACACTTTTGCAGGCTATTTATCTATTGGGAACATAAGCTGCATTGTATTCTTCAAACGCCAATTGCCACAATTCATCAGAGGCATCACCCGTGTAAGCCAATGACT
>CAZEEU010000012.1:0-36353 GCA_964511305.1 uncultured Gammaproteobacteria bacterium
AGAGCAACGGTTTTGTAAACCGTCGGTCTAGAGTTCGAATCTCTAAGGGGGCTCAAGTTCAGCATGATAGCCTCCTTCCATTTTTTCCAAAAAATGAATTTCGCTCAGTGATCACTCAATTTTGTTTTACAAAATTGTAGAGCAACGGTTTTGTCAGGCTGTGCCTGGTGTTATACACCAAACCGTCGGTCTAGAGTTCGAATCTCTAAGGGGGCTCACAGCTCCGGTTTGCACTTCATGCTAAACCGTCGGTCTAGAGAAGGACTGTTCCAAGCGCATCTCTAGGGGCTCGCGTTAAAAAGAAAATAAAACTTCAAGAACTTCGAGGAAAGAATTGTTTCAGAAAAAAATATTACGCGAATCGAGTGAAGTATATAGCAACAAATAGAATTCCAATTAAAATCCAGAATATTATAACCATTGAGTGAAGGTTAGGCACTTCACGAAGTAGAGGATGCTTTTTGGAAGTTACCTTCTTGGTCTTCACAGCGACTTTTTTCTTTGCTTTTGGCATATATCCAGCTTATTTATTTTGTACCCCTTATGTCAACTGATGCAAAGCGATTCGCAATAGATACTAGTAGATACTTTGGTGGTTGGTGGCTAGTGGATTGTGAATGGTGATTTGTGGATAATAAAAATTGTGAAGAAGAAAATAGTTCCATTGATTACATTGTTGGTAATAGTGCTCCTTTCAGGAATACTTTTTT
Organism: uncultured Gammaproteobacteria bacterium; assembly: GCA_964511305.1. Classification (GTDB taxonomy): domain Bacteria; phylum Patescibacteriota; class Microgenomatia; order Levybacterales; family GWA1-39-11; genus JAUSNA01. The sequence continues at coordinate 711 of CAZEEU010000012.1, forward strand.
ATCTATTTTCTCAACCTTCGGGTAAGAAATTGACTGATGAAGAGAAAAAGAAGGCTATTGAAAGTATTATGGGAAGAAAAGCAGTGCTTACCGATACAACACCAAAAGGAGAAAAAGTATTTGATGGACACGACATTACGTTTTCATATCCTGCAAAAGCAGTTGTCTACACATTCAGAGAGAAGAATGTGAAGCCTGAGGATAATCCAAATGATGATTTTAGCTTCGATGTCAAATCTCCAAAGCTTGTTTTTAATCTAACCTCCGTTCCAAATACAGAAATGAGCCTCTCAGAACTTCCAGCAGTTAGACTTCGGGAGCAACGAGGCAATGAATATGAAAAGTCTACGCCAACTATGGATTCAGCAAAGGGAGTAGCTTACTTTAAGAGCGGCAGAGATTCTGAGAAGAGTGGATTCTTTATCGCCAATACAAAAGTATTTACGATTTCAGTAACTGGAAGTGATCCTTCTGAGGTAAAAAGTCTATTCGACAGCGTTGTTGCGTCTGCTAAATTTAAATAGTCCAAATCCTCCGAAAGCGAGTAATCCAAGACCAGCTACAGTAAGTGGTAAAGGTATGCTTCCAAGGCTTATGAAATGGGTCGTGAGCCCCGTCTGAATGCGCTTTTTGCCATATCTGACAGTAAGTTGGGATCTGTATACCCCTGGCAGTAAAAAGCTCTTTTTTTGGGCTAAATTTACGGTATAACGACGTATTGATTCGGGGAGAGTTACGAGAGAATCTTCATTTACAATTCCAGTAGCAATTTCACGTCCGAAAGGATCGGTTACTGTTAATCGCCCATACGGAGTAAGGTCTATATTCCCCATATTATTGAGCTTGAAATTGAATGATGTAGGAAATTCAGGAATTGAAGTATTGGGTCTTAAATCGATTAGAGCTGCGCGTTCGGTTTCGTGTCCACTTCCCTGGCGTACGAATAGCAGAGAGGAGAGTATTGCTCTTAATTTTACCGGCCCCTCTTTGTCAATTTGTTTTACTTCAGCAAGAACCGACGCGTAATGTCCACCGATACTAAGCCTATTTGCATCAATAAAGACAGTTACCTTTTTTGTCTCGTTAGGTGCGATAACGATGCTACTACTAGAAAATTTGGCCCAGGAGGAAAGGCCATATTTATAATTCTTTGCTTCAGGTCCGTCTAAAATTCCAGGAACTCCACGGTCTTCAAGTTCTTTTACATCCTGCATAGAAAGAGTAAGTTCTATTGTTTGGGAAGTGCTATTGGTATAAAAATATTCTGCTTCTGGTGGTGATTCGCTTAAGTCAAGTTGGATAAGCTGAGGTGTGACGGTAATGATATTTCCTTCTGCAAAAGCTTTAATAGGTATCAAGTAAACAGTAAGTAGAAAAATAGCAATCAGGATGAACTTCATACTTAAATGTATCATGGAAATTTACCTATTCCTATCTATTTTCTAAACGCTGCTTTCTGTACGCTGTCTTCGTGGTTTATTTTCTTGACTTTGCTATCTGGCCGCGGATATACATTCCAAGTATGAATTTAATAAATACAAATAAGACGACGATTGCAATAATTGCTACACCAATCGCTGTATATGGTATTACCCAGAAAGTAGTGACTCCTTCAATTGTTACATCTTTTACTCCATCATCATAAACCATAAGAAGCTTTGCTTCATAAGGGCCAATTCGAAGGCTTGTAAGCTTGTTCCAATTAATTTGAAGATGGGTTACGGGATTGCCGCGACTGTCAAGCTTTACCTCACCATCTTCCATGACACTTTCTTTTACGATAAAACCATCAGTCCATGAAGAATCGAATTCTCGTGTCCCGCCAGGCAATATGCTTCCAACCCCAGGATTTACTTCTAATATGGTAATTTCTTTACCTCCACCTCGAGTTATGAAAATGTTACCTCTTGGCTTTACGTGGACATTTCCTTTATTTGCGAGTTTGACTGCAAAATCGACCGGTAAATACTCGGAGATTCCATTTTTTGCCTTGAACGATACGAGTTCTGTCTTTGAAGTTGCTCCATCCTTTTTAACATTTAAGAGGGTAACTATGAGTACTTCTCCCTTTATTTTTGTGCCCGATGAATTAATTTCACTATTTTCTTTTGGCGTAATACGAAAGACATAATAGTATCCGTAAGCAGCAGAGTCGGGGATATCTATTGTAAATGTAATATCTTGCCATTCTGATGGTCGGGCGGTAAATTCAGATTTATCAAAGCTAACCCATTTGAGTTCTTCGCCTGTTGCGGTATTTTCAGGAACAGGATTTCCGTCAGTAGGGTCTGATGTGAGTCTTCGGACAGAGAGTTGAAGATCAATTGATGTATCAAGATTATTACGGACCCTAAATTTTTCCTGCACTTTTTGGCCAGGCTTTGCTGTCAATTCGATAACGGGAGGACTGACAGTTATGTCAAGTCGGCCGTCATTTTCCTGCGCGTATGCCTTAGTAGAAATTCCTACAGAAAATAGGAGAAAAAATAGCGCGATAACAATTTTATATTTCATAGCTTGGGGCAAGAATGACAACTTGGTGCTGACATGTTTTGGGGGCAGGATTAGAAAGATCCAGCTGCAACTACAGTTAGCGTGTCAGTATAATCTGCAGCTGCAGGTGTTGTCGCAGATGAACGTGCTTTCACAACGAGACTTACCGTATTTGCATTTGCTGGAGCAGTCGCATGAGCTATTTGTCTGAATTGGCTTTGAGACAAATGTCCACCAGCGTCGGCTGTACCCCCATCATATTCTGCGCCAACCGTAGGGGTGCCTGATCCTGTATTTACATCCAGAACATACCCTCCCGTTGATGAAAGAGTTTCTGGTGTACCATCAAACGATCCAGGACTATCAATGTCTGCATTAGCTGTCGTTGAGTGAAGGGCACCAACTCCGGCTCCGCCATTAGTATTGCTTATTACCCAGCTAACCCAGCCATTTCGGGCGTTAGTACTGACAGTTTCGGTAATTGCAGACGCTGCGGTTGTAGATCCAGACGTGATATTTCCCAAAGCTGCAGTATTTGCACTAAGAGAAAATGTCATGCTAGCAGATACTGAAGCTGTAACTGTGATTTGATCGGCACCAGATGAAACAACTGATGTTGCCCAATCAACGCTATCTACGTAAGGAGCTCCTCCTTGGGTCTTGAGTTGACCTGTTTTGTCATTTCCTGCTGGTCCAATTGTCGAGGAAGCGCCAGCAAAGTTAAAGCAGTAGAAAGTAGCTGGTGTAAGATCAGTTGCAGGGAATGTTACAGACACTCCATTAACTGAAGTAGCTGTTCCAATGCCAGGCCATGCAGTTGCTGCAGCTCCAGTTGTAGGTTTTGTTGGTAGATTAGAAGTAGTTACTGTCCAGTTGGATGGTGTTCCACTTACGGTCCAGTCTACTGGAAATACGATGACAACATTTGTTTCGGTACCAGAAGTTGTTGTCTCAAGGCATGCTGTACCTGATATTGCGGCTCCTGTTGCATGTCGGTTAAATCTAACAAAAGCAGTGTCCACTGCAGCACCAGCTTTTAGAGGGCTAAGAAATGGGTAGATGAGCGAAATCAGTAAAGCAAGGTAGAAGGCTAGAGTTACTAAAGAGTTGCGGTTAGTCAAGCGAAGGGACGCGGCTTCTGCCATGACTTTCTTTGGGCTGGATAAGTACTTCATATAAATTTAATAATTTCCTTGCATTTAGCAAATCATATAGGGAATATCCTTGTCAAGGGGATCAGAAACTTCCGGTTGCAAGAATGGTCAAAATATCAGTGTAATCATTAGCAGAAGGAGTAGTATTGGAGGCCTTCGCCTTTAGTTCAAAGGAAACTCTACCACCCGTAACAGGCGCTTGACTTGAATCGTATATATATTGTTTTGAGGAACTAAGTGCTCCTACATTATTTGACGTGCCATCGTAAGGAGTTAGAGCTTCCATTGGTCCTCCCGAGGATTGGGATACCGTATTGCTTCTTGCTCCATATCCTGTGGGTTGTGCCGTAAGGTCTGCAGTTGCTGAAGTAATTGTATGAGAGACTGTGGTGCTCTGGAGTCCGTTATTGGTTCCGCTTATTGAAAGAAAACCTCCATTATTGGCATTAGTAGAAAAGTCTACCCATATTTTATTGGTTGAAGTGGTGACACTTCCAGCAGAAAGGTTACCGATTGCTAATGTATAGGGTGCGGCCGTTTCGGTATCTACTGATGAAATATCAATATCAAAGCTGAGACTTGAGTTGACAGTTGATGCAGAAGAGGTGGGACTCCACATGAACTGCGTAAAGAATTGTCCTTGTCGTGCAGCAACTTGTACCGTATATAAGGTACCCGGAAATAGTCCTATCAAGTTGGTTCCAGAACTTCCTCCCCAGGAAGAGTATGACTGCCAGTCCTCATTTCCCAGATCATTTCCTACAGTATTGTCATTCTGTATATATTGGAAAGATCCAGAACCGCTGGCTATTCGAATAGCATATTCTGTATCGGCAGGATCATTTCCGCCACGATTTATTGTAATTTTTAACTTGTTATACCAATTAGATGGATTTACAAAAGTAGGTGCTGCGGGAGCAGAGGCTTGCAAAGTGTACTCAAGACCAGCTCCTATGAAGTAGTTTGAACTTGAAGGGCTGCCCTGATCAACTTGTCCAAGCATCCCAAATAGAGAGTAGTTGGAGGAACTAGAGGTAGCAGTTCCGCCGGCACCAAATCCGTAGTCCATTAATTTGAAGTTGCCGCTTGTTGGTGGAGTTGATTGTCCGTAAGCTTCTGGAATTTTTGAGAAATTACTTTGGGAAAAAAAATATGTTGTAAGAGTCACAATAATGACAGCAAATTTAAGTAACTTTCTAAGGTATAGTTTTATCATATTATTTATAGATTGATATCATTCTTAACATATTGATATAGACAGTTTGATCTACTTATCCCTACTATATTGGCAGGAAGAAGACATTCAATCCAAATAGCGGATGAAGGTAATCAAATGTGCATATTGTCTGAATATTTCTCTTTGAGGCAACAACTGCCATTATGGCTTCTGAGAAGGTTAGATCTAGTGAGTTATAGTTGGATATAGTTTTGAAAGTAGCCTTTATCTCACTATCTTCGGGACTAATTATATTGATGTCAGAAAGGGATACTATTCTAAGAAAGTCTTTTGCAAGTCCCGGACTCATCTTTTTATAAATAATGTCATATGCTTGGTTGAGGCTAACTGAGTCAATATAGAGAATATATTCTTCCTCGGAAAAATATCTGAAATATGCAGAGGACTGTTGATGTTTTTCGTGGGCACGATCTATAAATGCGTAAAGTGCGCTGGGGGCAAGAAATACTTTTTTTGATTGTAAGGCCATATATATTTAATGATTAAGCTCAAAATTCTACCGTTGCAGCACGACCCTGCATTTTTAGAAAAGGATCTGCATTGGTAAATTTTTTTACACTTGTTGAAATTGTTCTTTTGAAAGGGGTAGCAGGATTCATTTCTTGTCTAGGCGTGAAATCTCTTGAGAATGCTTGCAATTGGCTTTCCCGAATTCTAACGTTCCCACCAATTTTTATTGCTTTTAAAACGCCTTCTTTGATGTATCGCCTGACGGTAAGTGGGTGGACTTTTAAAATAAAGGCCGCCTGATTTACGTTAAATAAGTTCTCCATAATATTTTGCTCATGCCTTTTTGGCAAAAGGTAAGTTTTTCATACGTTACTGCCCACGAAAAATAAATTTTCCTCAGATGAGGATAGAGTATGAGTATTTTCACGAAAAGTCAATATGCAATAGTATGCAATAATATGCAATTTTATGCATACAGCGAATATTTTTGACTAGCCTCATTTGAACTGAAAAAATGGATAGACCGCAATATATATACGCGCGATAGCAATGAACCAACTGACCAAAAAAGCCCTGCCTCAGCCTCTAAAGGCATTTATCTTCAGCCCAAAACGTGCAGTTTTTTTGGGAATTTGTGCAGTTATTTTCACAACATACCTTGCTGTTAACCTCAAAACCGACAAGATATATGCGGCAACTGGAATCAATAGAACAATTAATTTTCAGGGTAAAGTTGTTAACAAAGACGGAACAAATGTAGCTGATGGTCAGTACACTTTTGTTTTTAAGCTTTACGATGCTGCATCAGGCGGAGCAAATCCATGGACAGAAACCCAAAATAACGTGCAAGTAACAGCTGGCGTTTTTAGAGTAAGCCTTGGATCTGTTACTACCTTTGCAAGCGCAAATGTTGACTTCAATACAGACAATTTGTATTTGGGAATAAATTTTAGCTCTGATGGCGAAATGACACCGAGAATTCGTTTTGCTGCTGTTCCTTATGCTATTAACGCCCAGAGAGTAGCAGGACTTACAGTAACCGATACAACAGGTACACTTACTATCCCAAATGCTAAGACTGTTCAATTCGGAGGAGCTTTTACAACCAGCGCTCAGGATCTGACTTTGACTTTGTCTGGAGCAACAACGCTCACGCTTCCAACAACAGGCACTCTAGCAACCCTTGGAGGTATTGAAAGTCTATCTAACAAGACTTTTACGACTTCAATCGTTACATCCGGTGTTACAACCGACCTTACAACGGTCTCAAATGAAGATTTTTCAATTGTACCTAACGGGACAGGGAAAGTGCTTATTAATACAACAGCCGGTCTTGCGAGCTTCGATGTGAGGCAAAATGCACAAAACGGTGGCACAATTGCTGTTGCATCGGTATCAGGTAGGACCTCTTTTGCGGCATTGGTTGCAGACAATTCAGGGTTGGGAGATTTATTTACAGCAAGCGCAAGCGGTGCAACGAGATTTAGAATTGCTAGCAATGGTAGTATTTATGGTCCAAATTGGGAAATTCAGTCAACGGGATCTGCAAATATGAACGCCTGGGAAGGAGGGGGACTTTCATCTGATTGTTCTGCTATTTCAAGCAAACTACAATGGGATGCTTCAACAAAGAAATTTGAATGTACGACTGAAATTGCTGGGGGGACACCGGGGAGTGATACGCAGCTTGGTACGGCTGATCTGGGAAATGTAACACTGGCAAATACAGCAACTTACCTCAACACAGTAAGCATCACCCCTTCAACAATAACCGGAGACATCATAGTGAGAGCATTACTTTGGACAAGAAGCTTGAGTGCAACCGATCAGACAATTACAGTCCAAATAAGGGTTGCATCAGGTTCAACATGCGCAGGTAGTCTTCTTGCTTCCAGCACTTCTGCGCTTAATTCAGCAGCAAACGCTAATGGTCCATCGGCCTTTGCCGCATACCTTGATGTGAATGCAGGTGCAAGCTTGAAGAGCTATGCAGTTTGTGCGCTATCAACTGTTAACTCTGGCGCAGCAGCGGGAGGTCTTGCAACGGCAGAAGTGAATGACAGCGGGACAAGTGATGGTGCATCACTTTTCAACATCTCAAATGGTGCGATGTCTCCGAAAATAATTACTCCAGACTTTTTATGGGGAGGCATCTCAACAGAATCTGCCGTTTTTAGAATTACTGGTAATACGTCTTTGTCAGGAGTTTTGCCTGCAGCATCAGTTAGTGCGAATACCTCTTTTGCGGCCTTTGTTATAGATAATAGGGGAGTAGGAGACTTATTGACTGCATCAACAGCTGGTGTTACACGCTTTACAATTGCTCAAAATGGCGTGGCATCTTCTTCAGCTGGATTTACTGTAAATGGGGTAGGCACTATTCAATCAACCCGTAATCAAACGCTTACTATTGGTGGAGGATCGACTGGAGATCTAACTCTCGGAAGAACTACTCAAAGGATTCTTCTTCCGGGATTTGATTGCTCAGCTCAAGGTGGGGGAGGAAAGCTCACGACAACTACTGGTGGGATTCTTACCTGTTCTGCCGATACTGGCGGAACAAATTTGTGGCAGGCTGCGTCAAATGGCACCCTTGCTCCGGGTAATTTGACGGTTGACACTTTATTTGGGGGTAATTCTACTGCGTCAGCAACATTCAGAATTAGCGGAAGTCTTGATACTGGGACTGTGCCAGCAGCATCAGTAAGCGCGAATACCTCGTTTGCAGCTTTTGTGATTGATAACAAAGGCGTTGGGGATCTATTTACAGCCTCAACTGCAGGGTTGACCAGATTTATTATTGCCCAAAACGGTACCGCTTCTTCTTCGGCGGGATTTACCATAAATGGAATAGGCACTTTCCAAAGTACGAGAAATCAAACACTTGCTATCGGAGGTGGTTCTACGGGAGATATAATTTTGGGAAGAGCAAGCCAGAGAATGACACTCCCAGGCTTTGACTGTTCTGGTCAGGTAAATGGAGGAAAATTGACGACAACTGCAGGAGGGATACTTACGTGCTCTCAAGACTCAGGAGGATATTCACCATTCCAGGAGACTTCAGGAACAATTTTTGCCAACAACTCAACTCTTGATGTCTTGCTGGGTGCTAATGCAACAGCATCTGCTGCATTAAGAGTTACAGGCCAGGCAAACCCATTTGCAGGTACATCTGTAGGAGTTGCTTTGAATGCAAATACCTCATTTGCATCCTTAGTCGTTAATAATGCTGGATTGGGAGATTTATTTACAGCATCTAATGCAGGAGTCACACGATTTGCTATTACCAGGGTTGGAGGTTTTCGGTTAGGCACTTCGGAAGGAAATTCTGGACAGTGTCTTACTTCTGGCGGTGCTGGATCTGGAGCCTCATGGGGTACCTGTGGTGGGGCAGGGACGTGGGATGTAAGCACAACTCTTGGGGTACACTATCCTGGGAATAACACGCTTGATTTGTTGGTTGGTGGTTCATCAACGCAGTCTGCAAGTTTTTCTGTGCTTGGTATAGCCTCGGGAGCAAGTCCAACAGCTTCAGTTTCGGCACAGACAGGCTCAAATGCTACTAAAGGTCTTTATATGGCTGGAGACGGATCTCTTCAGTCGGTTAGAAAGAACACTCTGGTTATTGGAGGCGGTACCACTGGAGACATCCAATTTATGCCTGGTAACGCCTCAACGTCGCTGTATCTTGCCTCAAACGGGTCTATAAGATTCAATGGCTCGACGGGTAATGCTCAAGATTGTTTGGTTTCGGCTGGATCAAGTAGTGCTCCCGTTTGGGGAAGCTGCTTGACGGGAACTGCTGGCAATTTCTGGAATCTGAATGCTGCTCAGGGAACTACCTATTCAATTAATACCACATTAGATCTCTTGTGGGGTGGAACAACAACAAATTCTGCAGGATTTAGAGTTTCAGGTGCAACAAAAAATTTCGGAACAGTTGCTGCAGCTTCCGTTAGCGCCAACACTTCATTCGCTGGCTTTGTTATGGATAATAGAGGAAGTGGAGATATTTTTACTGCCTCTTCTGCAGGTCAAACCCGCTTGACGTTATTTCAAAATGGAAATGTAACTATTGGTAATTCAGGAAATCAAGGATATAAGCTTGACGTTCAAGGTTCTGTAAGAATTGGAAACAATTCTACAACAGATGATATCGTTAAAGAAACCACATCAGACTTTACGACTGCTGGCACTTCTATAACCACTTCAGATGGCGTAAATACAGTTACTACAACAGGAGATAAGTTGCAATTGGTTACAGATCTTATTGGAGCAGGTGCTTCTTTGACAGCGCCTGCTGCGGGCCAGACAACCGGTACAAATGTCACGACTGGATCTGTAGCATTTCAGCGCCCAGACAGAAAATTCGTTGTTTATGTAGGTGGTGCATCAACGAGTCGAATGTATGATGCTTCTACAAACACTTGGACTGCAGGCCCAAGTACAAGCGCAGGTGTTTCGTTGGGAGCAGGATCACGTGCTTTCCAACGTCAAAATGGGTCTGTAATGATTCTGCACGGCGGTGCAACTTCAACGACTGTATATCAGCCGGGAGCTTCTCAAAATATGGGAACTTCTTCAGTAGGACCTGTGACAACAGGTACGATTGGTGTTGGTTCTCAAGCTATCAGGATGTCAAATGGGAAAGTCCATGTCGTTCATGGAAATACCTCGACAACAACCAGCGTATATGATCCAACTGCTTGCGTAGGGGTAGCTTGTAATAATACATTCGGTCGTTTTACAACAGGGCCTGCTACTACTGGAAATGTAACTACGGGTTCTTTCTTGATCCCACGACCTGACGGGAAGTGGATTCTTGGGCTTGGCGGTGCAACAACCACAAATTTGTTTGATCCTTCATCTGTTCCGGCATTTACAGCCGGGCCTGCCCTTACCACTGGGTCTCCTGGTGCTGGTACACATGTAATACAGCTTCCAGACGGAAGATTTATGGTTCTTATTGGGGGTACTGGGAATACTCAGATATACGATCCGATTTCAAATACATTTTCTGCAGGTTCGACCCTTGCAACAGACACATTGGGTGCGGGTGCACATTCATTCCAAAGATCTGATGGGAAGTGGATAGTTGTAGTCGGGGGTAACAGTAAGAATTTGCAGCTATATGATCCTACTTCGGGTGCAAATGGAACGTTTTCTCAACTAACTGGAGCAAGTGGTCTTGTGGGTGCAACCAATGCCGGAGCAGGATCACTGACTTTCCAAAGACCTGACGGAATGTATGTTGTGGTCATGGGCCAAACGACCCAACTCACTACTATATATGATGCAGGGTGGAATACTACAGGTACTTGGACTTCTGAAGATATTAATAATACAAAGATCTCAACATATTCTGCGATGATGTGGAATGCTAATCCGCAGTCAGCAAATAATAATGCTCGGCTTGATTTAGAAACAATCAATTTTGCAGTCAAAACAGGAGATTCTCTAACATCTCTAGGTAATAATGCATATAAGAGTCTGCAAGATAGTGGAGATTTAATACGATCATACGGTAATGCACAATATGCGAAGATACAAATAACCTTTACAGTGCCGGTAAGATCTTATCCATCTGGTGCGACTGGATACATTAACCAGACAAACATTTGGGAAGGTGACGGAGGACTCTTTTATAGAAGATCACTTATACAGCCAACAGTATATTCTGTCAGGATACAAAACCCGCTTGTAAGCTATGGAGACCCGACGGGCGCTGGGGATCCAGCGTTTGGTAGAAATTTTGCAACAGGATCTGCGGTAATGGAAGGAGTCGTAACCGATAATTCAAATAGGTTAAAGCTTGCAACGCTTCGGAATTTCCCAACAGCAACGGGTTCTGCAGGATTCATCATCGCATCAGCTTCGGCAGATCTTGGAGGTAATGCAGGTGCCGGTGCTCACACGCTTGAGCGGAATAACGGTCAATTTATAACAATACTCGGCAATGCGTCAACCACAACAAGAATATACGATGTTGATACAAATTTGTGGACTGGTGGCCCTGCGCTGCCTTCTGCGGCTGGAGCCGGTGCCCATTCTTTCTTGTTGCCTGACGGAAGATTTTTTGTAATTCTAGGTAACTCCACAAATGCAACAGCAATTTTTGATCCGCAAGCTGGTATTTTCTATGCGGGTCCAAGACTCTATGGAAATGTTGGCATAGGTTCTAATTCGTTCCAAAGGTCAGATGGCTTTTTTGTCATTCTCAATGGAGGTGCAACTAACTTGTCAAATTTGCTGGATCCCTTCACTATGTCGGTTTCCCAGGGGCCTTTCACAACTGGTGCTACACCAAATGTAGGTGGAGGAGCTATGACAATAAAAAGACCGGATGGAAGATTTTTAGTGATACTTGGAAATAATAACACAGCTGCTACAGGTTCAAATATTTATGATCAAGCGACAAACGCATTTCTGGCTGGTCCAACCGTTACAACAGCCATAACAACTGGTGCTGCAGGCGTACAGCTTCCAAATGGGAGAATTATTATTGCACGTGGCGGAAATGGTACGGTCGTGTGGGATCCGACACTCACGACAACAGCTGCTGGCCCTGCAATTACAGCAAATGGAGCAGGATCCTTCTGGATACCAAGATCAGATGGAAAGGCTCTTCTTGCAACAGGTGCCAATACAACTACAACCCAAGTTTATGACCAGACAGGAAATACGGTGACCGCAACAACTACGTCCCCAACACTTCCCTGCAATGTAAATACCGGAGGTCACGTGTTCCAAAGACAGACCGGAGAATACGTTGTAATTTGTGGAGGAGGAACTGCTTCTACTGCAATTATAGACGCAGGCTGGAACATGGGTGGCACCTATACATCCGAGCAAATTCAGGTTCCAAATCTTAATGCAAGTACGTCAATGTACTGGAAGGGTGCAGGCGAAGGTTCAATTACCATAAAGTACAGAACAGCTGCAAGCAAAGTTCTTTTGGGGGTTGCTGCTTGGAAAGACATGCCTCAGAGCGGAACAGCTCTTACTACTACAACCGGTGACTCATGGTTTCAGACAAGAATTGATTTTCAGGGGGCTTTACAAGATTTGCCAGGATCCAAAACGAGAGTGTGGCTTGCGTCTGACTCAGGTGGAGGCCTTGTGTACTATAGATCCGTCCAAACTCCAATACTCAATTATTGGAAACTACAAAACATACAAGACCCAACACTCCTTACTCTTTCTAGCGGTGGGGCAAGTGCATTTAGATTCTCTTCCGATGGTCAAGCATATACATCTGAAGATGGAGCATGGAATTCGGGTGGAGCCGATCTTGCAGAGCGCTATAGCTCTCTTGAAAAATTAGAAGCTGGAGAAGTTGTATCACTCGATAGGCTGAATTCTCAACATACACAAAGGAGCACAAGATCTTATGACGCAAATGTTATGGGGGTGGTATCAACTCAGCCTGGATTTGTAGCCGGTGCATTTACGGAGAACTCATATCCAATTGCATTGGTAGGACGTGTACCGGTTAAGGTAAGTAGTGAAAATGGTATTGTGCGCTCTGGTGATTACCTAACTTCAGCTTCAATTCCTGGGTATGCGATGAAAGCGACAGTTGGGGGAAGAGTTTTGGGTCAGGCAATGGAAGACATGGCGGCAAGTAGCTCTGCAAGCTTGATTGAGTGTCCACAATATAGAGCCGGGAATCTTTCAACAACTAAGTGCTCAACGGTTACTGTATTTGTAAATCTCACCTCATTTAATGGCGAATCAGTCCAGGTTGCTATGACGAGGGATGGCTTCAAGCTTTCTGAAAATGAACTCCCATTGACGGCTGGTATCGATTTTTCTTATGGAACTGCAGATCGAAGGCAACAAGAAATTCTAGGTTTCCTAAGACAGCAACGAAATAATGGCCAACAAATTTATACTGATAGCGTTGCTGCGACAACTGAAGTAATAAGTCCAAAAGTTATTACCGATTTACTAGTAGCCAAAAAAATAAAAGCCGAGTCAATTGAAGGTCTTGAGATAATCACCAACTCGATTGAGTCACTTGCAAATAAAGTTGCAACCGGCAGTGGAATTATCAATTTCACAGAAAAACTTACTTCTCTTTCTGATAGTCAGCAGATTCTTGATGCAACTATGGCCTCCATATCAGCAAGATTAGATGAGCTGGGGTCTGTAAATCTTCTAGGTATGGCTTCACAACACAATGATGGGGATTTCCTAACGGCAGTAGATAACTTAGCAGTGTATGGAGCATCAACGCTTGGAGACGTTTCAATTCTAAATAGTCTGACAGTTGGGGCAGGATCCACTATGACGATTGGATCTCATTCGATTGACACTCTTGGGGAAGACTTTTCCATACAAGCACTCAAACAAGGCGCTGTAGCCTTTCTAGGTGGCCTTATTCGCTTCGAGACAGATGGTACTGCAGTATTTGCTGAGAATGTCTCATTTAAGAAGGATGTGTCGGTTACAGGAGTTCTTTCCGCAACCACAGTCGCTGCTACTGACCTTCTTCTTGGACAGGGGGAAGCAACGGTCCTTTCAGATACAGAAGTTGAATCAACAGCTGCTGCGGGACTAGTTACTATCAAGAAGGAAAATGACCATGTAAGAGTCATTAACCCGCTTATACGATCTGCTTCTTATATATTCATCACTCCTAAATCAGCAACCTCAAGAACTCTCTATCTTCTTGAGCAGAAAGAAAGCAGGAACGAAGAAAAAGGGTACTTCATAGTGGGTATCGATAGACCAGCCAATGACGACATTAAGTTCAATTACTTAGTCGTAAATTGATGCATCACGCCCGTGTGGTGAGAAAGGAGGTGAAAGAATATGGCGCAAAAAGCAGTTAAAAAAATTAGAAAACAAGTTAAGCTTTTCGTGTATTTCCTATCAGCTTCATACGCTAATTAGTAGGGGGTAGTGAGTAGGTTGTAGATTTTTGAAAATCAGCAAAGAATTCAATAAAGAACACTGCATGATTCCTCAAATTTCTGCCCGAGCCGCTTTTACAACGAACATCTTTTGTGGTTTTTATCTACAAACTGACGATCTACCAACTACATATAATATATGAAAGACTGCCCGGAAATTAACGAGCTTTTAAATAAAATTGTCGGAGATCATGCGATAGGCTTTTTTGAAAAAAAAGCATCTAACGCTTATGAGGATGTGCAGATATTTATACCTGTGTATCAAAATGTACAGTCGAAAGACTTAGCTAATTAAAGTACTGAATTCTGGAGTATGCCCGGTTAGCCCCACCAGAAGCAGTTCATCGATTCGACAAAGAATACAACTTAGCCATCAAAGGTGGGCTTTTTTGAGTTATTGACAGAAATAGCTGTAAGGGCTATATTTTGGTTATTGTTAATGAAACAATTAGTAGCTCTAGTAGCCTCTTTTACATTTGTTCTTGGTGTTGGGATTGGATATTTGCTGTTCAAAACACCAGTTGCCAAGCAAGTGTCTTCCAATCAAAAGTTAGAAGAGATACGTTCTGATGGGTATAAATTCATAAGCCCCTTACTTGAGTGTGAGGTGTCAGGTGGTTCAAGATTGAATGCTCTTGACGCGTTACAGTCAAAAAATAGAGAGCTTATAAATAGTCTGGTTGCAGCCGGTGAAGTTAAAGAGGCCGCGGTGTATTTCCGCGAGCTTAACAACGGTCCTGCGTTTGGAGTTAATCAAGACATTGATTTTACTCCAGCAAGCCTGCTCAAGTTGCCAGTTATGATGGCATATTTGAAATATTATGACGATGAACCAGAGAAGCTTACTACAGTCAAGTATAAATCTGAGGATAAGCATGCAGTTATAGATCAAAGCATCAAGCCCACAGAAACTTTAGAAGTGGGGAGGGAGTATACGATAATGGAATTGATAGAAAAGATGATGATCTACTCTGATAATGCATCGTTGGTAGTGCTTGAAGACAATATTGCGCCTGCACTTATCGATAAGGTAACTCTAGATTTAGGTATTGAGACGGCTGGTGAGCATACACCGGATGATTATATGAGTGTTAGGGGTTATGCAACGCTTTTTAGAATTTTGTATAACGCGTCCTATCTTGAAAAAGATATGTCAGAAAAAGCGCTTGAAATCCTCAGTAAAAGCACTTTTGGAGATGGAATTGAGGCCGGACTTCCGGCCGGGATTACTGTTGCACACAAATTTGGTGAACGTGAACTGGCGAATGGTGTAATACAGCTTCATGACTGTGGGATAGTCTATTATCCAAACAGTCCGTACCTAATGTGTATTATGACAAGAGGTACCGATATACGAAAATCGGCAAATGCTATCGCAAAGATATCAGCAATTACATACGAAGGCTTAAAGGATTACCTTAAGAAATAGTTCTTGACCTCGCAACAGAGTTAGTCAATACTTTACATATGTCAGCAATACTTGCCCGTTGCGCCTTTGTATTCTTATTCACATCTTCTTATGTGGTCGCTGCTACGTTTAGTGCTCAAAAAGCTCATGCAACTCTCTCCGATTGTAGTGTAACAATTAATACTCATAGCATTGATTTAGATAGCACAGTTGATCTATCATTTCAGATATCAAATCAAGATGTTGAAAGCAATCAAATGCAGTGGGTTCGCATAGTTGCACCTTCATCTAATTTTCTTATTAATGCTGGTGATGGTTCTGCGGTTGAATTTTCCGGATTCGGAATAGGCTCTGGAAGTTATGTTGATGAAAATATTTCCGTTACCGCGGGGAGTGTAGCTGCCCCTTCTGAAGATTGGATAGTTCTTGCATCGGATGATCCTGGCGGAGCAGGGGCTGTAAGCTGCTCAGGTGATCTGGGGGTTGAAATAACAGATCCAGGTAGCTCGGCTGCTCCTGAAATTTCAGACCTCGTTATTACTGGTGTATCGTCTTCGGAGGTAACGCTTACTTGGAATACAGATAGCGCAACGACTACAATCGTTGATTATGGAACAACTTCAAGTTACGGTTCGCAAGAGCAAGAATCAACACTTTCAACATCCCACAGCATAACGCTAACTTCACTTTCTGCAAATACAAGTTACCATTATCGCATTTCAAGCACAGATGATTCTTCTAATACGACAACAACTAGTGATAACACCTTTGCAACTGCTGTAGCTTCATCCTCAACTACAACTTCTACTACAACTGTAGTTGTTGTTGCAACTACTACTACCAAGACAGTCACGATATCTGATGACATCAAGCCAAGCGTTACAATTTCTACTGATTTTTCAAAGCCGTTTGAAAAGCCACCAAAAGTTACAGGTAAAGCATCTGATAATAAAATCATCTCCAGGATAGAGTATTCGTATGATAATGGGAAAAATTGGCTATCGGCTGATTTTCGAAAATCCGTTAAATCAAATGTTAATTTCGAATTTACACCTCCTTATTTAGATGAGGATACTTATAAAATAAAAGTTCGTGCAATAGACGGTAGTGGGAACATTGGAATTAGTAATACCTATTCAATGACTATAGATAGGTTGCCCCCCAATATCGGGAGTGTATTTTTTTCCGTTGGCCCGCAACCACTAGTTGCTGATAGCAGTGGTGCATTTTATGGACTTGAGGAATTGGATCACAAAATTACTCTATCAGCGGTCGGAGGCCCAACTAATATAGATATTTTATCCGGCAATAAAATGTTTTCATTAGTAAAAAATGTAGACAGCGGCTTGTGGAGCGGTGTTATTAGTTTTGATAAATCTGGTACGTACACCCTGTACGGGCAAGCCGTTGATGGAGGAGGTAATAGAACAAAGAAAAAAATTGGCTCTTTAATTATATTAGAGAAGGGAAGATTAAGATCTGACGGCGAAAAGAAATTGAATTCAAAAGTTTCGGTATTTTATCTGGATCATCAAACCAACAGATTTGCTTTGTGGGACGGGAGTGCTTATGGTCAGGCTAATCCCCAGATTGCAGATCAAGAAGGAAAATATGGGCTATATTTGCCGCCTGGTAAATATTATATTGAGGTACTTACACCAGGTTACCAAAATCTAAAAACGAATATTTTTGAGGTAAAGAATAGTATTCCTATAAATTCAAGTTTTGATATTAAAAGAAAGATAGTATTTTTTGATATTAGACAAACTGAGGGTATAGTAAATCCACTAAATATTGAAGCACAAAGTGCAGAGCGGATTATTGGAAGGCAGATTGAGGACGTTGAAATTTTTGAGGGCGAGAACGTGCTTCAGATGAATAAATTGCGTGGAAGAAAGCTTGTTGTATCAGTACTTACCAGCTGGAACCCATTATCATTTGGTCAGATGGCACAGCTTAATAAAACGTCTGATAATGGTAAATTTGAAATAATTGCAATATTTCCACAAGAGTCTGCTGCAAAAATTGACGTATTGCGTCAGAAGGGGAATTATTCATTCCGGATGTTGGCCGACCCTGATGGCTTATTGATACAACCGCTCAACATCTTATCGCTGCCTATGAATTTATATATAGGTAAGAACGGTACCATTGAAAATGTTATGTATGGAATTATAAATTCAGACGAAATACAAAAAGGGTTCTTAAATTAAAGTATGTGGATTCAATTTCTTCTTATTAATATGCACTTTGCAATAAATATAATTGCTGCATTAATATTCTTCGCTATTTTTTGGTTGTATTTCGATGCGTGGTTGGGGCGCAGAAAAATTGGCGAGGCAATACGCTATTTTGGATTTCTATTGATTTCATTTTCCTTTGTTTTAAGCGCACTTTATATTGAATCTTCAGTCTTAGTTGCTCCAGTTATTAACCAAGAGGTGCATGTATATATGTTGATTCTGACTCGCCTTCTTGGTTATTTGATGATAATTATTGCTTTAACAATCGATCCCTTGATGAAAAAGCCAAAGCACGATTCTTATAATCATGGAATAGTACCTTTAGGTACGTTCTTTTCAATTAAATCAATATCCTTTGCTTTCCCAGTTCTAGCTGGTTTTATTGGGTTTTTGTATTTGAAACGATCAACTATTGGACTTGAAAATCATCTTAAGCCTCTTGCGTTGTCCTTCTTTCTCATCAGCTTTTCGGAAATTCTCTCTTTGGGATATCTACTTCGTGAAAGTAACAACAGCGTAATTTATGAATTTGTTGCTCCCTATTCAGCATTATGGGTAATTCAGAGTTTGGTTGTTCTCCTTTCTGTTGTTGTACTTAGAAAATGGTTATTTGGATATCTGCTAAAGAGAATACAGTCCCAATTATTTATGATTTTTGTGAGTTCTACAGTAGCTTTATTTTTGATAATCACGTTAGTTTTTTCAGCACTCATGATCCGCAATATTGAACGCGAGGCTCTTGCTTCGTTGACGACTGATGTTAATATGCTTCAGTTTGCAATTGATTCAAAAAAAGCAGAGGTTGTTTCTGATGCCCAGCTTCTTGCCCTTAATCCCGAGCTAATTAACTCTATCGAAGACGAGAATAAATCAAAACTCAAAAGCATAGCTACATCAACTCTTTTAGCAAAAAAACAGTCAATTGTTACCATTCTTAATGATGAGGGAGTTGTCCTTTCGCGCGGTGAGGATTCTGAGAGAATAGGGGATTCTCTGTCATCAGATGTGCTAGTGGGCAGAGCACTTAAAGGAGAGGATGGAGTATCCATAGTAACAAGAGATGGTGTGTTGGCACCAATCGTATCAGTAAGATCTTCTGTCCCTGTAAAAAATGGTGATCAAGTTATTGGTGTAGTGCTCGTAGGAAACGACATAGACAACGCATTCGTTGATGGCATCAAAACAGCAACCGGTTTGAACGTATCAGTGTATGCGGACCAAACAAGGAGTGCGACGACATTTATCGCACCGGATGGAAAAACCAGATGGATAGGCATAAAAGAGCAATCAGAGGAGGTTAGAAAAACTGTACTTATGCAAGGGAAATTATTTTCAGGAACCATAAATATTCTTAATATCGACTATTTGGGAGCGGTACTTCCCATAAAAGATATAGACAATACCGTTGTTGGAATGCTATTTGTTGGAAAAGAAAAGACCAGTCTATTGCAGGCAGCTGGAAGGTCAATAGAGCTTACTTTTCTTGCAACTGTTGTAATTTTGATTCTTACAATTTTACCAGCGTTCTTTATATCTAGGTATATAAGTAATCAATTAAAATAATGTGACTAGTAGTCGATGGTTTTATTCAATTGTTGCTATTTTGGCCCTTTTTAGCTTATCCGTAGGGCAGGCTTTTGCGGATTTAGAGTCATGCTCTGCAAGCTTAAATAATCATACTCTTAATCCCGATTCTACAAACTCTGTAACAATAAATGTGCATAACCAGTCAGCCGGTGAGGCAACATCAGTATTGATCAATAGGCCAGCTGGTAATTATCACCTTGCTTCCTCTGGCGTTAGTGGATGTAGTGTCGATCAGTCAGATGACAACATTAACGTGCATAGTTGCAGTATTGGTGCAGACCAATCAATTGATATTCCACTTGAAGTTACGACTGATGGGCCTTCGAGCGGTGAAAGTTGGAGCGTGAACATGAGTGACAATGGAGGAGTGACAGACATCTCTTGTAGTGGGGATTTATCGTCTAGGGTAGGAGAGGGAGGCGGTGAGGGGGACAGCGGTGGGGATGGTGGTTCGGGAGGCACAACCCTTGAAATTTCAAGCGTTTCAGTTACCGGATCTGGAACTTCAGCAACGATAACCTGGAGCACAAATGTTGCTGCTACATCTTTGGTTGAATATGGAACATCGACATCATATGGATCTACAAGTTCAAATTCCGAGCTCAGCACATCTCACGCTATAACCATAACCAGCCTTTCTACAAGTTCGACATATCATTTCAGGATTACCAGTGTTGATGAAAGCAACAACACTGTTGTGACAGGAGACAACACCTTTACAACTTCAGAAGAAGGTTCCGTGGAGAGCACGTCTCTTACATCAAGCGTAACTTCAGTTAGAATAACACCCACACCAACATTGCCTCCCGACACAACGTCCCCAGCAATAGCGATTGCAAATAATTTTGCTAAGCCTTTTTCAAAAGTACCTACAATAGGTGGTAACGTATCTGATGACAGGAATATTTCAAAAATTGAGTATTCAACAGATGGTGGCAAAAATTGGTATTCTTCAAAATTCACTCGTTCGATAGACCAAAAAACGGCGCGTTTTTCATTTATTCCAACAATTGAGGAAGACGGTAACTACCAGCTTATAGCAAGGGCTAGTGATCTAGCTGGTAATGTTGGTTATTCAAACAAATTTACTCTTATCTATGACCGTATCCCTCCAAAAATAGGAGGCTCTATAATAACATCCGGATCTCAGATAATAACAGCAAACGACATGGGAGTTATTGAGCTTCCTTCGCATGTCTCGTTCAAGATCCTTTTTACAAGTATTGGTGGTGCGACAGATATTGTTTTAAATGCAGTCAACGGTAGTACAAATAAAAAAGGAGATAGCTTCAGGGCCAGTCGTCAGGAGGGAACAAATGTATGGTCTTCTGAAATAAAATTTACTAATTCCGGGGAGTATCAAATTCAGGCTGAAGCGCTCGATGGTGCAAATAACAGAACCACAAGCCTTTTGGCAAAAATACAAATTCAGAAGAATGGTGCAGTAGTATCTGACGGAAAACCAGTTGAGGGAGCAAGTGTTAGAGTTTTTTACCTTCAGAATGATACCCATACTTTTTCAGAATGGCATGCGAGGGCATATGCTCAGAGTAATCCACTAAAAACAGACGCATCAGGAGGATATTCATTTACATTACCTCAGGGGACTTACTATGTTGAGGTAACCGCACCGGGTTACAATAGGCTTGTTTCCGATGTGTTCTCTTTTGATGACACAAGAGCGCTGAACGCTGACTTAGTTCTTCGTGAAAAACCACATATTCAAATAGGTAGTTTAAAAATTACAATACCAGTGGGATTCACTGACACTCATGCAATCGTTCTGAAAGAGCAGTCTTCAACAATAAGTAAAAGCAAGAAAGAAAATGCTATTGGTAATCCTATTAAAGAGTTTAGCGTAGTATCGAACGGTAAAGAAATTACCAACAATTATTTTAAGGGGAAGAGTACTTTGCTTGTTTTTTCAAATACTTGGTTGCCACAAACCCAACAAGCAATTCAAGCACTTTCCAGGGAGAAGGATTATCAAACCGCCCTTGTAATTCCTCACGAATCCGATTCTTATATTCAGACATACAAGAGGAGAGGTGGATACGATGTCACATTTATTGCGGACAAGGATGGAGCTTTGCTTGAAAATCTAGGTATTAATACGATACCAAGTATAGTGTTGATAGATTCAAGAGGCATTGTAAAGGATCTAAGAATGGGTGTATTCTCAATGGAACCTAAGAAATAATAGTTACTATGTGGGCACAATTTTTACTAATAAATATACATTTTTCTCTCAACATAACAGCAGCCTTAACGTTTATGATGGTTGCTTGGTTGTACTTCGATTCCTGGTTTGAGCATAGGGAAATTAAAAATGCCTTCAAAATTGGAGGATTTTTATTGCTTGCTTTGTCATTTTTGATTCAAGCGGTAGTTATAGATTCAACGGTTCTCGGTTCGAGTGCAAATTATAGTTATTATGCGGAAATTGCCAGTATTATACTTCGCACACTTGGATATGCAGGCGTTGTAGTGGGGTTATTATTAGATCCGCTTCCAAAAATACCAAAAACTAAAGGTATAACAGTTGAGAACTTACAGGCAACAGCTGTTTTTGCTCCTTTTGCAAAAATTATGTCCGTTCCCTTTACGTTATTTATTTCGCTTGCCTCATTTATATTGCCAATCCTCTCTGGTTTTGTGGGTTTGCTTCACATGCGCCGTGCAGTATTAGGGCTAGAAAGACACTTGGTGCCACTAGCCTGGGGAATGTTCGTCTTTTCGTTATATGAGTTGTTGTCTTTTTCACTACGGATAGAGGGTATAAAAAATGTTTTTTGGTACAACTTGCTTAGACCGTATGGATTTATTTGGGTTACATCCCACGTATTACTCTTGCTTGGAACACTTATTATCGGATTCTGGGTTTTTAAATATCTTCTTAAGAGAATTCAGTCACAAATTTTTATAATTTATTCATGTAGCGTGCTGGTAATATTTTTGACTATAACTGTATCTTTCACATGGTTGCTTTTGCGCAATATTGAATTCGAAGCACTGAGCCAACTCGAGACAGATATGAAGGTGTTGAATTATGCAGTGGAGAGTAAGAAGTCTGAATCGGTTTCAGACGTAATAGCCTTCGCCCAAACGCCGCAGCTTGCGTCACTTCTTTCATTAGAAAAAACTTCAGAACTTGAAGAGTTGAGCGAGTCCTACCTAATCAGTAAGAATTTGAATTCAGTAATTATATTGGACAACGAGGGAATAATTGTAGCTAGAGGTGAGGATAAAGAGCACAAAGGTCTTTCTATGTCTTCGGATGCACTTTTTTTGAGAGGTGTGAAAAGCGAGAGTGTCGGCTCTGCCACAGCACGACAAGGCATTTTTGCACCAGAGATTAACTTAAGCGCGGTATCACCTATCGTAAAAGATGGGAAAGTGTTGGGTGTTGCATTGATCAGTCGTAAGCTAGATAACGCATTTGTGGACGGGATTAAGAAAGCTACGGGTCTTGAAGTTTCGTTATATGGAGGCAATAAGCTTTCAGCAACCACTCTTACTGCTCTTGATAAGAATGCTCGTGCAAATGGAGTTATCGAAGATAACAAGACGATTAATCAACAGGTTTTGATTGAAGGTAACTTCCATCAAGTTTCTAACGAAATACTAAGCCGTCAATATTTAGCGTCATACATGCCAGTCCGCGATATTAATGCAAATATACTCGGGATGCTATTTGTGGGTCGGCCTGAAGTGCTGATATTAGACAGCGCGCTAAGATCTATACAGGCGACCTTTGTTATAGCAAGTCTTCTTCTCCTATTTTCGATATTGCCTTCTTATTTTATCTCAAGATACATAGCGCGTCAGCTTAATTGATATAGACGAGTTGATAAAAATAGGCTTTAATAAGATTATGACAAAGATACTAATTGTTGAAGATGACCCATTAATTTCTAGAATGTATGAGAAGATTTTCTCATTTGAGAAATATCAAGTTATGCTTGCTAATGATGGATCATCTGGGATAAGAAAAGCAAAGAGCTTTAAGCCTGCTCTTATTCTGCTGGATGTTATGATGCCTAAAATGAATGGTTTGGATGCTCTCAAGAAGTTAAAGGATGCAGATGAAACAAAAAAGATCCCTGTTGTTATGCTTACAAATCTATCGGGGCAAAAAGATGCTGAGACAGCCCTTTCAATAGGCGCTGTGAAATACATAATAAAAAGTGAGTATGATCCAAAACAGGTCAGTGATATCGTAAAAGAAATACTGGCAGGATACACAAGAGATGAAATCCCAACATAAGAAAAAACAGAGAGAAAGGCATGAAGATGAGACAGGCGAAGTCAATATGACGTCTGGGACCTTAGGCGATAATCAAATGCTTTCAGATGTTTCTGAAGGAAATCTATTAAGCAAAAATTGGCCGTATTACGTTTCGGTTCTTCTGTTCATAGTCATTGCTATCTGTTCTCTTATGTTGCTATATTTGTTCCGCGGAAATTTTAGAGAGTTTATGTAGTTAGCAGATTTTCGTATAGCTTTTTTATTACGTTTGTGTCAACCTATATACAGGGTAGGTAACACTAAAAGTATGTTTGTCTACCTGCTAAAAACTTCAACCTCACGAATCTTTTTCCTTTAATATGTCTGTCCGGCTTAAAGTAATATCAATTGTTGCTCTGTCTATAACATTTTTCGTGCTTGTAATTTATCTTGTTGGCTCAAAAGTGCTTATCAATGATTACTTAGAAATTGAGAAAGAAGGAGCTCAACGGAATTTAGAAAGAATTGAGGATGCAATAAAGAATAGTACAACTCAACTTGAAGTGAAAATTTCGGATTGGGCTGTATGGGATGATTCGTATAAATTTGTTAAAGATCAAAATAAGGCATTTATCAAATCAAATTTGTCGGTTGTTTCTTTGCAGAATCTTCAGGTTTATGGAGTGATTTTTTATAATGCGAGTGGAAAGCTTGTGTATCATGTATATGACGATACAGATACAGCTTATGCATCAGCAATAGAAGAGTATCTATCGGGTCATCCCGATATTTTAAAACATACGTCAACCGCAGGCTCTAGAATTGGGATTGTTGCACTGAAAAATAGCAATTTTCTCGTTGCTTCAAAACCTATAGTTACAAGCAATGGAGATGGTCCTATCGCAGGAACCCTAGTTTTTGTTAAAAAATTTGGCAGCGAGGAAGCAAAGAACTTAAGCGAACTGACGCACATTGATCTCAAGATGCATCCATTTGGTTCACAAGAGCCAACTATCACTGATATAAAACAGAATCTGTTGAGGCAGCCTTTTGTTGTTCAGTACCAAAGTGAGAATGTTATTGTCGGACATGCCTTACTTAAGGATATTAGTAATGAGCCTGCAATAGTTGTTGAAATACAAATGGAGAGAAAAGTTTATCTTCAGGGCAAACAAACAACCTTCTATTTTATGATTATTGCTGGACTATTTATTGTCTTTTTTGGAATCGTTATGATAGTTCTAATTGAGAAAACAATAATTCAGCGATTGACATTAGTTAAAAAGCAAACTTTTGAAATTGGAAAATCGAAAGACCTTTCAAAGAGAATTGCAGTTACTGGGGATGACGAGATATCCTCGCTATCAAGGTCAATAAATACTATGCTTGATGATTTGAAAAATTCAGAATCTACAAGAGTTGAGGTAATGAAAAGTAATGTAGAAATGAGCAATAAGCTTTCTGAGAGATTGTTGGAGATGGAAAAGATCAATACGCTTATGGTAGGTAGGGAAATAAAGATGATCGAACTAAAAAGGCGTATAAAAGAATTAGAAAAAGAGATCAAGAGTAAATTAAAAAAATGAGCAAGCTATATCCTGTAACCAAAAACAAAAAACTAGAGATGCGAATGTATTTGCTTGGATGTGTTGTGGTGCTGGTTGAAATTGCTGCTACATTTTATACTGTCCTTGGATTGATTGGACTTGTTCCCGTTAACCTTTTTACATTTGCAGTGTTACTTACGTGTCTTGTAATGATTAACGCGATTCTTTTTGTAACTGCGATAAAAGGAAGCGCAAGTGTTGGAATAAGGTCAGGTATTGCATTAATTTTATGGTCAGGGATGGTCATAGGATACTGGGTATTTGCGCCTACCTACTACATATTGTCAATGTATATAGATCCCCAACAGCTGAGATGGGTTGTTTTTTCATTCATTTGGGAAGTTCCGATTGCTGGATTGATTCTTATTTTGATTGTATTACGCTTTTTTAAGCCAATATACCTTTTCTTAGAAGAAAAACCTGCGCTTGAAGATCCTGAAACGATTTATAAAAGACTAAATTCCTTTCCGATTCTTATTGCTGGCATGTTCGTTGGTATGGTGCTTATTGCGCATATTATTAGCACTTTACAGCTTGGATATTTCGGGAACTTGCCTTCTATTGAGCAAGTAAAGAGCATCATAAATGGAGTAGCTAGTTCAATATTAGTTGGTGTTTTTCTCGCACTCTTAAGTGATTCATATCTTAACAGAGCAAGATACTTTATTGATAAAAAATATGCAATTAAATCAAAACCGTTAAATAAGTTTACTTCGAAGATCGTCATTTCGACACTTTTGATAATTTTTGCAGGTATTGGAGTGAGTGGCTTATTAAGCTTCAAATCAGCACAGGGTTTGGTTAGACACATGGTTGTCGAAGAGAATAAAAGTGATCTGAATACCATGATTCAGGAAGGGGTGGTAGATATAGCTATTTTAGGAAAGCGCGGCAGTGTAGATGATAAGGGGAGAATGATTTTGGTCGGTGAGCAAAACCTGGCAAACGTAGACCTTCACAAGTCTACGATTGCTGTAATAAGCCAAAATGCTGAAGGAGTTGTCGATGATTATCAGCACGAACTTAAAACTATTGTATTCCAAACTGATAATTTAGGTAGAAAAATCATAAATATAATCTATCTGTCACATCACTATGAAGAGATAGCCCATGTAGTCAATTACGCGATATTTGGAGGCATTTTTATAATGATCTCATCCTCAATTGTGGTTTTTTTCTACAAAAGGTCAATTTCAAGAACACTTTTTTTAATAAGAAAAAGTATTGTTGGGGAAGGATCTGTTGCAGAACAAGTACCAGAGCTTGCAACGGGAGATGAGTTTGAGGAACTTTCTGATGCTATCGTTATGTATCAAGAAAAACTTAGGCAATATAACCTTGATCTAGAAACAAAAGTTGTCGATCAAACTAAGGAATTATCAAAACAACTCAAGGAGATCGAAAGCAAAAATGATTTTCTTGAGCAAACTAAGAAAGCGATGGTAAATGTTCTGGAGGATGCCAAGCAGTTGGGTGAAGACTTAAAAAAGGAAAAAGCAGGTGTTGAGTTAAAGGTAGAGCAAAGAACTCGGGAGTTAGCTGGTGAGCATGCAAAGTTACAAGCGTCTATCAACAGTTTGCCAATTGGTTTTGCTATGACTGACAACGACTACAATATTGTTGTTATGAACGGTATTGCAAGGACAATATTCTGCCCCTCTTCCGGAAATCATGCAGGCATTACAAAAGATGTAGATAACCACGAAAAATGTAATATGCAGGAGATAGAGAAGAGGCTAAAGGGAATTTTAGACTTGAAAAAAGCGGTATCTGTTGTTGCTAAGACAGGTAAACCATATGAGACAAAAGAAATTCAGCTTGAGGATATATTTTTACATATTTACATAACCCCAATAGTTGTAATTGTAGACAAGAAGCTTGAAGTTCTTAGCAGCGTTATTTTGGTAGAGAATATAACCGAAGAAAAAGTTCTTGAGCGAGCAAAAGATGAGTTCTTTTCAATTGCATCGCATGAATTAAGGACGCCCTTGACTGCAATAAGAGGAAACACTTCATTGATAAAGGAGTATTTTTCGGAAAAATTGAAGGATAAGGAATTAATTGAGATGATTGATGACATACACACCTCAAGCACCAGGCTTATTTCTGTTGTTAATGATTTCTTAAATACTTCACGACTTGATCAAAAGAGGATGGTATTTAAGAAAGAGGAGTTTTTAGTTAATAAAGCGATTGATGAGGCAATTAAGGAGACTGAGGGGGTAGTGACTGAAAAAAAGCTTTACGTAAAGTTAATTCAAGAAGACAAAGGACTTAAAGCATTAGGGGATGTGGATAAGCTCAAGGAAGTTCTTATCAACTTGATTGGAAATGCAGTTAAGTTCACCAAAACTGGTGGTATCGATGTCAAGGTTACAAAGCAAAACTCTATCATAATTATAGCAGTGCATGATACGGGTAGCGGAATTGCAAAGGCACAGCAAACATTGCTTTTCCGAAAATTCCAGCAAGCAGAAAGCAATCCTCTAACAAGAGATACAACTCAAGGCACCGGTCTTGGTCTTTATATATCAAGGCTTATGATGGAAGGAATGGGTGGTCAGATTGAGTTAGGGGAATCTGAAGTCGACAAGGGATCAACATTCTTACTAAAATTATTGACTCCTAGTAATAAATAGTCAGATGTGTATACTTTTATTATGGAGAAAAAAGTGAAAGTACTATTGGTAGAAGATGAGCCTGAATTACGTGATTTGTATAGGGAATTATTGTCACTTGAATATGAGGTTGAGGTGGCTAAAGATGGAGAAGAGGGTCTTGCAATGCTGGCTAAAGGAGGATTTTCAGTAGTACTATTGGACATGATGATGCCTAAATTGGACGGTGTAGGATTCTTAACCAAAAGGAAGACCATGCAGGATTTGAACTCAATTCCAGTTATTGTTATGTCAAATCTTAGACAGGATGAAGTAGTTAAGGAGTGTTTTACATTAGGAGCTAAGTATTATATTCAAAAAGCAGATATTACTCCTGATAAAATAGTTGCCGTCCTGTCAGAAATAATGGGCAAAAAGTAGATCATTATAATGACTGATTGACAGCCTGAAAATAAAGTCTTACACTAGTCTTAAAGAGGCTGATTGTAAGAGTAGAAATTATTAATTTATGTCAAGAATATTGATTGTTGAAGATGATCCATTAATGTCAAGAATGTATCAAAAGATTTTTACTTTTGAGAAATATGAAGTTGAATTGGCTGGTGATGGGGAAGAGGGTCTTGAGAAGGCAAAGAAGGTAGATCCAACAATAATACTTCTTGATGTTATGATGCCAAAGATGAATGGAATGCAGGTTCTTGAGAAATTAAAGTTGGATCCTTCGACTAAGTCAATTCCCGTTGTCATGCTTACCAACCTGGCTGGCCAGCAAGATGCAGAAGACGCGCTGTCAAAAGGGGCAGTTAAGTATATAATTAAGAGTGAATATGAGCCGAAACAAGTTGCAGCAATGGTTAAAGAGATACTTACTGGATACACCCGCAACGAAGTCCCAAAATCGAAATAATCATTTCTAATGAAACGACTTGCCCGAAAGAAAGAATCGATAGTTCCTGACGAGAAAAAACCTTTAGACGAGAAGGTTATTATTCCTCCAGATGTATTGGGGGATAGAATTAGCAACGAAGATCCGGTGTTGGAACATGAGCCAGAATCTACTCCAACTGAAAAAGAAGCAGACTTAACAGAAATTCCTGAAAATAAGGCCGATGATGCTAGGGAAATGTCTTTTTACGAGAAGGTAACAGGTCAGAAGCCAGAAGAGCATTTGAATGATGTAGGTGATGGCAATTCTGATCAAGAAGAACTACCTCAAATAGAAAAAATAAATCGAAAGTTATTCTTGCTTGGCGGGGTTGTTTTCTTTTTGACCGTGATTGTGACTACCATCATTGGGGCTTTTATTATAAGTACTCAAAAAGACATTGATCAAAAGACTCAGGTTGTAGAAGAAGCTCCCTCAGCTACCCCAACTCCAACGCCCATAGAGTTTGAACGATCAGAGTTTTCATTCGAAGTATTAAATGGAAGTGGTATAGGCGGCAAAGCAAAAGAGACAGCCACGATTGTAAGTGGTTTGGGATATGAAGTCCTAAGTACTGGCAACGCACAGAAGAGCGATTATGAAGGTGTTATCGTTGGATTTGCTTCTTCTGTATCAGAAGCCCAAAAAAGTCTCATTCTTGAGGATTTGAAGAAGGAGTTTTCTCAGATAGAGGAAGATGATGAGCTTTTACCTCAAAAAAACACATTAGTAACATTGATAGTTGGAAAATAGGTTCATTTAGCTTGACAGTTTGTATGCTTATTTTCTATCATAAATAGTGCTATGAAAAAAGCTGCCCGAAAGAAAAAAGAAACTCTTGTTGAGAAAGTCGAGGATGTTATCGTCGAGGATGTTACTCCTGAAGTAAAGGAACGAAAAAAAGTGAAAAAAATTATTGGAAATAAACCATTGTTAATCGGGATTATAGTTGTTCTTGTTGTAGTTATAGGAGCAGCAGGTCTATATGTCTTTTTATACTTACAAAAAGATGCAGCTAGTCCTGTTGCTGCTAACGGTCAACTTTCATCAGAGCAAATAAAAGCTCTCGTTCACGATGTAGGTAAACTCGTTGTTCTGCCTGACGGAGAAGTGCCAACTATCGCAACAGTTACTGACGTAGATAAACTTGCAAATCAGCCCTTCTTTAGAACAGCACAAAACGGGGATAAGGTCCTTCTTTTTGGTAGCACGCGAGAGGCAATTTTATACCGCCCATCTATTGGCAAAATCATTAAAATGGCACCCGTCAATTCTACTGATATAGCAACTCCTTCTCCAAGTCTTGCACCTCAAGCAAATATAAGTGGGACACCTACCGTTACACCAGCAGCACAAAAAATAAAAGTCTCTATTCTCAACAGCACAAAAGAAGTTGGACTTGCTAGAAAAGCTAGCGCGCTTTTTGATAAAGAGAAATATGAGATAGTCTCAACAGGTAATGCTACAGGTGAATACGACACTACATCGGTAAGCGTTATTAACAAGTCAGCTGTAAATGATACGTCGGCAAAGACAATTGCTTCAACGCTCGCTAACACAAAAGCCGCTGTTAAGAGTATTCCTAGTGGTGAAAGTTCTCCAACTGGGGTTGATGTAGTAATTATTCTTGGTGCCGATTTCTCAGAAAGCTACTAAGTCCTCGGTCTGGCATGCAATGCCCACAGTAAAATATTTGCAAGAGACACCATAATGCACGGAAGCGCTTTTGCTAACCCAAATTCTAACGCGAAGAATATCTCAAGTATCAACGTTATTACAAGAAAAGCTTCAAAAAGAGAGCCAGCAAGTGATTCAAAATACCATCCAATAGTGTCCAGCCCAAATCGATTAGGCTTTTGCACTTTTCCCAATACAATCGTTAATTTTGAAGCTAATTCTGCTTTTGATATAACCTTTGAAAATGGTGTATAACCCCTTTTATTAATAGTTATTTTTACATTTATGGCATCTTTAATAGATGCTCCAAACTCTCCATTACTATTTGTTCTTGTATGCGTAATGATTTTTCCATTTGTATAGGCAAAATGTAGCAGTGCACCTTCAAGAGGAATATTTGTAATTACATCTAGGACAGTTCCCTGTACTATATATGAGTGTTTTGGTTTGTAAAAAAGTGAGATGAAATGATAGATAGCAAAAAATGGCAGAAAGGCAATTGAAACGCCATAAATCCGTGAAAGCTGAAGTAGGGCAAGGAAAGTAAATAAAACAATAGCTCCAAAGGTAAATAATTCTAAGAATCTTGCTGATGCTTTAAGATTGTCAATGTATCCATTAAGTAAACTGAATACATCAACTGCATTAAAAAATGTGTACCGTATGTAACTTATGAGGTTGAAAGGTAATGGTACAATTTCTATTACAGGATAATTTGCGGTATTTGGGCCTATTATAAATTCGGTTGATTTTTCTTTGAACCCTAAGGCTTCCAGCTCTATTTTATATTTTCCTTCCGGAAGAACTGTGTTAACAATTCCGTCGAAATTGGATTTGTTCGGATTTTTGATGGCTGTAAGCGACGTTGATAGAAGCTCATATTTTCTCAGTCTGTAGTTATAAAAATATATAGTTGTTTTAACATTTTCGATGCCTTCTTTTGTGGCTGCATTTGTTATTGTTAGGGGTCTTACTATATATAGCTTTGCAGCCGTCTCTTCTTTAATATTCCCGTTATAATCTTGTATTTGTAACACGAGTCTGTAGTTGGACTGATCAGAATTCGTTTGGAGTCTTCCTATATATAGACCTGGATTTATCTCAGTAATTGGTATTGAGTTTGTTTCTACGTATGCCTGGTCGGAGACGATTCCTAATACATTGTCCGGTCTAAGCACTGCACGAATTGATTTCACGTCCTGATAGGGGGTAATGCCAAATCGAAAAGCGTATGAAGTGTCAAAGGGAATAATAACATCAGAGAGACGATTGCGAGTTATTGAGCTAGTAAGTAGTACATCTCCACTGGATAAAATAAACGAACTTGTAATAAGAGCTGGTGCTTGAGATGTCGAAGCAGTGTCCACTGTATATATATCTGAGCTTGAGATTCTTCCCTCAGTGTCTGCTACCTGAACTCTGAAAAAGTAGCGTGTGCGTGGAGATAGTCCTTTAAGAAAGATCAAATGTTGCAGAGCAAGTGTATTTGATGCAGCAGACTTTGTTAGCTGAGATGGATCTGTCCCATATGTAATTCTCGTGCTAACGCTTTTATTTGTGGCAACAAATATAGCAGCTTGACTTGATGAGACACTTCTTATGTCTATGCTTGAGATGATAGGGCGAACTAGTACTGGTGTAGGGGTGGGAGTAAATCTCGCGGGAGGTGAGGTTGGACAAGCAGACGGTACACATGTAGGCGTAGGTGTAGGGGTTACATAGGTAGAATTGTAGTAATTAGAAGTGACTGTTGAATCAGGAGTTTGTGTCTCTAACCCCGAGACTCTTCCATGTACAGAAAAAGTAACAGGCAACGTACTTTTGTATGAATCATTCGTTTTAAGTTTAAATCGAACTTCTTGGTCGGTTGTATTGGCAGGTAGGGAAGGTATTGTCCATGAGATTGTTCTATTTACGATATCTATAACGGGTGGAGTGTTACTATAGGCATTAGAAGCACTTCCGACAATGTAGTTAAGTATGTCCTCTGTTGGAACCCCAACTCCATGGATAATTCCTAAATCCCATTCTGCCTCAACTGTGACAGCAGTTGCTATTGACAAATGCGATCCATAGCGGAGTATATAGTGGAGTTCGGTTCCATCCTGGAAAAATCCATTAGATGAATTTGACAATGTAAGGATTGCATCGAAATCACTTGGTTTTGCGGGCACAGTTCCAGTAACAGATATTCCGTCATTTGCCACGACAGGTAGTGCAATTTCAATAGAGTCAATTGTGGAATTAGAATTATTACGGGTTCTAATTGTCGCGGGATAACTCCCAACAGCGGTTGCGTTAGTTAAGGTGTTTGAGCTATCAAAATTAAAACAGTACTTTGTTGATGGGCCTAGATTTGAGCTTGGGAATGTAACTATTTGTCCAGAAATTGAATCTGCAGTTGAGATTCCTGGCCATGCTGTCGACCCTAAAGGCATGTCATCTGTGTCTACTGTCCAATTTGATGTATTTGAGTTGACAGTGAATCCACTTGGAAATATTACCTGTACAGAACTTTCAATTCCATTATCAGAACTTGGGGTTGTAGCACATACCATGCCCCCCGTTCTGGTCGAAACTGTATGCCTCGTAAGTCGAATCATGCTTTGAGTGAGCTCTCCTGCAAATACAGGAGGAGGAATTAGCTGAATCAAGAAACCATATAAAAGAAGAAGTGATAGAAGGACAGATTTTCGCATACTTTAATGATAACAGTGGCTAGTGGTTGGTAGCTAGTGGTTAAGGCAGAATTCTTGATTCTTATTCCTTAATTCTCCATAATGATGTCATGTCGTACAAAACGAATGATAAATCATTTTTTGATGATGTTTTTGAAAAGCCTATTGAGGAAGGCCGCGAAGAGCTAGCAAAACTTGAGAAAAAAGGATCAAGAAAATTTCTGAAGTTATATGACTTTGGATCTTCAAAGTTGCGTGAAGAAATTAAAAGGAAGCCGGCTCAATATTTTTTCTTATTTTTAACCTCATTTTTAGGCTCTGTCATTACATCTGGAGTTACGTTATTTATGTTCTCTGGCAATCTAGTTGCTCAATTCGTTCCAAAACCAGTTACAACTGTGCAAGGTGTCCAAACAGCCTCTGTAGCAAGGACTATTCCTATTGATAAGTATGATCCATTGCTTTTGGCCTCTAAATTAAAGAAAAAAGAGGGTGAATTTCAAATAATTGACATAAGGCCTATGAGCGAATATCTTGCAGGACACATTACGGGCTCCATAAACGTTCCTGTATATGGGACTTCTATAGTGACAAAAAATGGAGATTTGGATGCTGCTTCATTGAAGGAAGCATTTAGGACCTATCTTCTCAGCGATAAATTGTTGATTATTTACGCTCAAAATTCATATTCTACACTTCCTGCAGATATCGCGTCCCTGCTTTCTTCAACCAACAAGAAGGTAAAGGCACTTGCTGTGGGATGGGAAGAATGGTATCACCTCAATTCTAGAAAGTAAAAAAACTCGCTATTTTGTTCTAGCTTCCTATTTGAAGTTGAATTTAGTAAAATATAGAGCGTTCATTTGTGAATTGTGTGCCGAGATGACGACATGTATGCAAGCTTTGCTTCTGCGGTCAATCACCGAAGGTACAGAAATGAAATTGTGAATTGTGTGCCGAGATGACGGAGCGGTCAATCGTAACAGACTGTAAATCTGTCGCCCGTTTGGGCTACATAGGTTCGAATCCTATTCTCGGCACAAAGTTCATAATGGGTTTTAAGGCGAGAACAAACTTGTTTTGATTCTCGGCACAGAATTCATAATCCCGTCTTTATGCTTCGTTATTTATAGAGCGCATTCTTGAGACGCAAAAATTTATGCCCGAGTGGCTCAGTGGTAGAGCGCATTCTTGGTAAGAATGAGGTCCCGGGTCCGATTCCCGGCTTGGGCTCA
Source organism: uncultured Gammaproteobacteria bacterium (assembly GCA_964511305.1). GTDB lineage: Bacteria > Patescibacteriota > Microgenomatia > Levybacterales > GWA1-39-11 > JAUSNA01. The sequence continues at coordinate 35,169 of CAZEEU010000012.1, forward strand.
CAATTTTTGCTCTCAATTTCACAGGTGAAATTGCAAGAACGAGGGGACGACCCCGCCTAGCGGGGCAAGGTTAGGGAAGCGATCTTATTTCCACTCGTGGCTCAGTGAAATTTCATTTGCGGTAGCAACTGTAGAGCGCATTCTTGATCACTCAATTTTGCTTTGCAAAATCGAAAGAATGAGGTCCCGGGTCCGATTCCCGGCTTGGGCTCACAATTTTTGCTCTCAATTTCACAGGTGAAATTGCAAGAACGAGGGGACGACCCCGCCTAGCGGGGCAAGGTTAGGGAAGCGATCTTATTTCCACTCGGGGCTCAGTGAAAGCACAATTTGCAAGTTAGGCGTATAATATTGAGGTGGCTGAAATTATTCATGACGCTTTCTATATGTTTTCGGGGAGGATGCTAAGAGGTGACGTTATTGTAAATGGCGATCCTAAAGTACCCTGGTTGTTGCCTGTGGATGTAAGCGACAGGATTGCAAGCTTTCAGTTTGAAGGTGAATCAACAAATGAAATTGTTCACTTACTCGTTCCGCTTCAAACTATAGATCTGGGTTTTATATTGGACACTCCAGTTTCGCAGGAGATTATTAAGAATCAGCCTTTTGTTATTTCAAATGAGCCGAATTGGCCAATTAATCTGTCATAGTGATTTATTTGCCACTTTTAATGTTCTAGCTTGCATTTGTCAGTTCAAACTAATATAATTTGTACTTACTTCCCGAGAGGGACTTTTTATATGGCAAAAAAATCTAAAGGAACACGACTTACGCTTGGTCTTCAATGTACTATCTGTAAGAATGTTAATTACATAACGCAAAGAAATAAGCTCAATACACCTGAGAAATTGGTGTTGAAGAAGTTCTGTAATTTTTGCAAAAAGATCCAACCTCACAAGGAACGCGAAAAGCTCAAATAATTAGTCTTCGACTGAGCTAGATCCTTTCATTTCATTCAAGTCTTAAGCTCAATACACCTGAGAAATTGGTGTTGAAGAAGTTCTGTAATTTTTGCAAGAAGATTCAGGCGCATAAAGAGAGAGAAAAGTTGAAGTAGCGCCATCATCTTCTTGGCTTCGCGAAGAACCTGCTTCGCAGAACCTTGGCTTCGCTAAGAACCTGCTTCGCAGAACCTTGGCTTCGCTAAGAACCTGCTTCGCAGAACCTTGGCTTCGCTAAGAACCT
>CAZEEU010000013.1:0-6528 GCA_964511305.1 uncultured Gammaproteobacteria bacterium
GGAGGTTGCAGTAGGTGGGATTGCCCGTTTCACACTCACTCGTCTCTGTTGCTCTCAGGTTTTGTTAATTCAAAACCTGTTTGGACTCCCACATGTGAGTAAAGGAGACCACTACCAGCGCTTCCACGTCGGAGCTTTCGCCCCAACCCTAACATCACACCTGTCCGGACTTTCCTCTGTATTCAGTTAAGAATACAGCGACGGAACTTCTTCCTAAGGCATGATCATTATACTACTTTGATGAAATCAGTTCAATCCTATAGTAGAAAGGTGTTTACTCTTTTTTCTATGTTTTTCTTATAACCATTATCAGCAATGTTGTACCACTCAACATTTCCATATTTCTCAAACCAAGTCATTTGGTTCTTTGCATGCCTATATTCTGAAATTTGCCACCTATAAATTGCTTCATCAAAGGTCGAGTCGCCGAGGAAATACTGGAACAACTGCTTGTACCCATTTGCATCTTTTACCTGTTGTGCCAGACTATCATATCTTTGAAATAATTTGGCTACTTCTTCAAGGCCACCATTTTTCAACCGCTCATCAACTCTTATATCTATTCTTTTCTTAAGAGTTTCTCTATCACATTTTAGTCCTACGATTAGGCTATCAAATTCATTCTTCTGCTTAGGACTAACTTCTTTTTTGCCGCTAAGAATCTCAACTGCACGTATCAGTCTGCGTTTGTTTTTTATATCTGAAGCATTCAAAGATTCAATTTTTTCTTTCGGAAGAAGTTTCTGAAGCTCTTCTAGGGAAAGCTTTTCCAAGCTTTCCCTTAGCCTTAAATCAGGTGCGACCTCAACGTCCAACCCTTCTGTTAAAGATTTAATATATAGCCCCGTCCCTCCAACGATAATGGGGATTTTTTTTTGGGAAATAATTTGATCAATATAACCTGAGGCTAACTTTTGGTATTGAGTAGCGTTAAAGGAGACAGTTGGTTCTACAACGTCAAGTAGACAAATAGAAGGACTACCGTTATAAGAATAATATCCTGCATTGTATGTATAGCCTTCCGGCAGGTCTTTGCCGGAGATAATATCAAGACCTTTAAATACCTGAACAGAGTCGGCGCTGACAAGAGTGCCTTTGAGCAGATTTGCTAATTCGAAAGCAATTGCTGTTTTCCCAACGGCTGTAGGACCAACAATACAAACAATTTTTTTCATAGAGGCTATTTTACTAAATAATTTACCAAACGCTAACCCCTATACGCTAAACGCTATTTAATAGCTTTTTTAAGGCTTTTTCCCGGAGTAAATCCAGGAGCCTTTCTTGCTTGGATAGTAATTGCAGCACCAGTTTTCGGATTTCTACCTTTTCTAGCTTTTCTTGATCTTACTGAAAATGTACCAAAACCAGTGATAACAACTTTCTCTCCTCTTTTTAGTGAATCACGGATTCCATTCAAAAATACTTTAACAGATTCCTTGGCAGCTTTGTTTGTTAAGTTGCCTTTTTTTGCTACGAGTTCTATGAGCTCTTTTTTTGTAACGGACATTGTGCATTCACCTCCTTAAAATTGGGTTGATTTAACAATACATTTTGAAAATGGGGTTGTCAAGAAGGGGGGGCGTATTCGACAGAAAAGCTTGAGGCTTTTTATTCTTTTGGTTCTGAAACGCGGAATTCACGGATAACTGTCACTCTTACTACTCCAGGCACAATAACTTTTCGATCAATTTCTTCTTTTATTTTTCGGGCAAGAATTGTTGTCTCAACATCATCAAGCTTTCCAGGATTAACAACTACTCTTATTTCTCGCCCTGCTTCAAAAGCATATGCATCCTCAACACCATCGTAATGCTTAGCAATCTCTTCCATATCCTTGAGCCTCTTCATGTAATCCTGAAGGTCTTCATGACGTGCACCAGGACGTGCTCCTGAGATTGAATCAGCGGTTGATACAATCATCGATTCGATTGAGGAGAATGGCTTGTCTTCATGATGCTCTGCAACACAGTTAACAATTTCTCTCGGAATTTTGTACTTATTAAGAAGTTCAACACCAAGATCAACATGACTTCCCTCTTTTTCTGTGACAATCTTACCAATATCGTGAAATAGACAACCAAGCTTTACTGTCTCTACATTCGCTCCAATCTCATGAGCAATTTGCATACCTATCTTTGTCTCTTCGAGAGTGTGAACTACCAGATTCTGGCCAAAAGAAGTTCTGAATTTAAATCGACCCAGCATAAGTATGAGGTCTGGGTGTATATTATATGCGTCAACTGCATGTGCAAGCTTTTCCCCCTCTTCAAATAGAATTTTATTTACTTCCTTTCTTTGCTGGTCTACTACCTCTTCAATCCTAACAGGCTGAATTCTTGTATCTCTAATTAAAAGCTCAAGAGAGCGTCTTGCGATCTCACGTCTAACTGGATCAAAGCTAGAGAGGCGTATTAATCCCCGCTCCTCAAGATCAACATCTACTCCTGTAGCATTCTCAAATGAGCGAATATTTCTTCCTTCTTTTCCAATAATTCTCCCCTTCATGTCTTCATCTTCAATTTTGACAACTGAAAGAGTATATTCTGGAAGAAAATCTAGGGCTCCATGTTTTATAGCATCAGCGAGTATTTCTTGTGCCTTCTTATGTGCAATGGCTTTTACTTCTGCTTCAGACTCTCTAATTTCTTTTGCGACTTCCGCCTTAAGGTCATTTTGGACTTCCTCAATAAGTAATCTCTTTGCCTCATCAGCTGTTACGTGGGAGATATCTTCAAGCTTTTTTATGTATTTCTGTCTATCGTCCATATTTCTGGACAAATCGGAGTATGCCTATTTAATTAAGGCTACGCAAGAAGTTCTGAATATATATTTGGTATTCATATGCTTACGCTTTGTACCCGTTTGCACAAAGATTATATCACAGGAATAGGACTTTATGATACACTGAACTGCTGCCATATGATTCAAAACTTTGATGCCCTTGCCACAACTGACCAAAGACGAAAACTTCTTGAAATTGTCGAGTCAGCTTATACCTCAATACAACCTGAAGAGAATTTCAAAAAAACAGTAAAGCTCGAAGGAGATACGCTCTCAATACTTGATCAATCATATAATTTAGATTCTTACGACAATGTCTTTCTAATAGGATTTGGCAAGGGAAGTGCCCACAATAGTAAATTTCTTGAAGAGCTATTGGGAGACAAGCTTACTGAGGGTTACGTAATCGACACAAATAAAGAAGCTTTTTCAAAGATAAAATTTACTCTTGGCACACACCCTGTTGTGTCTGCCCAAAATGTTGATTTCACTTTCGAAATAATGGGCAGATTCTCAAAAATGACAGAACGCGATCTTGTATTAGTCGTAGTATGCGGAGGTGGAAGCGCAATGTTTGAACACCCACACTCCGTAAGTATTGAACAAAAAATTGAAATTGAAAAAGCTTTATTGAAATCAGGTGCCAACATAATTGAAATGAACAAAATTCGTCAACATTTATCTGATGTTAAAGGAGGAGGTCTTGCACAAATTTTGTATCCAGCTACAGTTGCAACACTAATTTACTCAGATGTCCCGGGAAATGATATGTCCTACATAGCATCAGGACCTACAGTAAAAAATGAATCGACAATTGATGATGCAATGGAACTTGTCAGACATTTTAATATTCCAGATATCACACCAGAAGTATTTATCAATAATCCGATTGACCCTAAATATTTTGAAAAAGTTCAGAATCACATAGTCCTCAGCAATCTCACCGCACTTAATGCAATGAAGGAAAAAGCAGAATCATTTGGGATTCTTGTTAATATATTTAGCGACAAATTCCAAGGGGAAGCAAAAGACGCCTCCATCAAATTAATGGGAGAGCAAAATGGTCCTGGAATGCTTCTTGCCGGTGGCGAAACAACAGTAACTGCTAGAGGGGACGGGAAAGGTGGACGCAATCAAGAAGCATCACTATCCGCCCTTATCAACCTGCCTGAGAATACCATCGCTCTCTTTATCGCATCTGATGGATGGGATAATTCCGAAGCAGCTGGTGGAATTGCAGACAGTGAGACAAAAAAACATGTAGAAGAAAAGGGGATAAATCCTCAAGACTTCTTAGATAGAAATGATAGTTATACATTCTTTCAGGCGTCAGGCGACGCTATTATGACCGGAAGACTTCCCTCCAACATCGCGGACCTTATGATTGTTTGGAAATGGCAATGATAAAAATGGAGTAAGCATCTCTTTTTTAGGCAACCTGAAGACGAAAGGGGGAAACAGTTAAAGTAGTTAGATATAGTAAAAAGAGTCTTCATTTAGCGAGACGAAAAAGTGCATATACTAAATAAAGATCGAGCGGCCATAAAAAGATGATGCGAATGTAAATATGGAAGAAATTACAGAACAAAAAGTACTAGAACTTGAAGAAAAGGCAAACGAGGCTCGACAGCTTCTCATGACGACACTCTTAGAAGCAGGTAGTGGACACTCAGCAGGGCCACTTGGGATGGCTGATATATTTACGGCATTTTACTTTTATCTTTTAAATCACGATCCAAAAAACCCGGATTGGGAAGATCGCGATCGCCTTATTCTTTCTAATGGCCATATTTGTCCGATACGTTATGTCTCGATGGCACAAGCTGGATACTTCCCAATAGATGAACTAAAGACTCTCAGAAAAATTAATTCAAGGATCCAAGGTCATCCACATAGAACTACTCTTCCTGGGCTTGAGACCACTTCTGGCCCCTTAGGTGAAGGACTTTCTCAATCAATAGGAATAGCACTGGCAGCAAAATTGGACAAGAAAAAATATCAAGTCTATTGCCTTACTTCTGATGGAGAACATCAAGAAGGCAACACATGGGAAGCTGTCATGTGCGCTGCAAAATATAAATTGGATAATCTTACAGTAATTATCGATCGCAATAATATCCAAATTGATGGAAATACAGAGGATGTTATGCCACTTGAGTCATTGAGACTTAAATACGAATCCTTCAATTGGAACGTACTGGAAATTGATGGAAATAATATAAGAGGATTTGTTGACGCAATCCAAACTGCAAAGGCAGTAAGAGAAAGACCAACATGCATCATAGCACACACTATTCCCGGAAAAGGGGTGGATTTTATGGAGAACGATTTTACATGGCATGGTAAACCACCAAATGACAAAGAGGCAAAATTAGCGCTAACTCAACTTAGAACCCTACAAGGAAAAATAAAAAGCGAACACGAATAATATATGCTAAGGACACCAATTATTTTGCTATTAACAAACTTAACACTAGCTCTAATAGGTATTTACTTATTCATGTCAATTTTACTTTCAGTCAATTATTCTATTGCTTCTACTGTGTTATTCTTTGTATCAATAGTTGCAGGATTAATGGGGGTTATAACAATAAATTTTACTAAAAAATATTTAGGAAGTTTTTTTAAATCCAAAACCCATACAGCAGGAGAGAAAATTTGCGCAGCGGTCTATGTACCTATAGGACTTATTGCCCTCGCGTCGATAGCTATGCAAATATATTTTTTTATGGTCACATACAAACTAACATTTGAAACATTATCTAATTCTAAATAAAAGCGTTTTATGTTAAATCAAGAATTCAAGCTCAACGAAAAACTATTTGACCAAGATGTAGAAAAGGTTGCTACGCGCGCTGGCTACGGCGAAGGGCTTATGGCTCTTGGAGAAAGCAATCCAAACGTTGTCGTCCTATCTGCAGACCTTACAGAATCCGTAAAGGCCAACAAATTTGCTGAAAAATACCCAGATAGATTTTTTGAAATGGGCGTTGCAGAACAAAATATGGCAGCAGTTGCTGCAGGTCTTGGAGTTACTAGCAAGACTGCATTTATTTCTTCTTATGCCACTTTTTCCCCAGGTCGCAATTGGGAGCAACTCAGAACAACTGTTGTATATAATGATGCTGACGTAAAAATAGCGGGTCATCACGCTGGACTTATGACTGGACCCGATGGGGCAACGCATCAAGCAACAGAAGACATTGCAATAACACGCACTTGGCCGAAAATGAGAGTTATTGTACCTTGTGACGCTCATCAAGCAAGCAAGGCAACATTTTACTCTGGGAATACCTATGGCCCGTTCTATCTTCGCTTCACCAGAGACAACACTCCACAAATAACGACGATAGATACTCCTTTTGATTTTGGAAAAGCCCAAACTTTCTGGATTACCGAAAATCCAAAAGCTGCATTATTTGCAACAGGATATATGGTGTATCATGCGCTCGTTGCTGCAAAAGAATTAGAAGACGAGGGAATAAATGTACTTGTAACCAATTTCCATACAATAAAACCTATTGATGAAGAAGCAATTATTAACATCGCAAAAGAAACTGAAGCAATCGTTTCAGTTGAAGATCATCAAGTAGATGGTGGTCTTGGAAGTGCCGTTGCTGAAGTTCTGGCAAAAAATCATCCTACAGTCCAAGAATTTGTAGGCCTTCAAAATACCTTCGGAGAGTCAGGAACAATCGGAGAATTATTAAGTAAATATAAAATGGACAAGGATGCCATCAAAGAGGC
>CAZEEU010000013.1:6538-36099 GCA_964511305.1 uncultured Gammaproteobacteria bacterium
GTAAAAAAAGCTATTTCTCGAAAGGTTTAAAAACCTGCCTTTACTTCTTCTTGCGCAAATATTTCCAACTCTTCCAATTTTTCAAGATAATTTATTACGGTTGTAACAAACTCCGAATGACTCCAGGTTAAAGGAGCCGCTGAAAGGTGCGCTCCGGTATATGGATCTAGTTGCTCTGGAAGTACACCTGTAGGAGATGCGTGTACCACTACCCAATTTAGAATCTCTTTTACCTTCTCCAAATCCTGTTCATTTTTTGCTTTTACAATATAGTATTGGGCAAGCCACAATGTAGTTATTATCCATGGGTTACCAGGAACTTCTGGAGCCGTCTTGTAATAACCATCATTCTCGTGACGCATCATGCCACCTATTGGTATCCTCTTGGCGATATCCTCCATAGTGCGAATAGAGTCAACTACGCGTGGGTCCGATATATCAAGAACCCTAAACCTAAAGATTCCATATATACTCGAAAAGTCCCTAGTATCATCAATAATTATTTTCCCATTTTCAAAATTTACCATCTTAACAAACATCTTTTGCTCATCACTCCATAAGTATTTTAAAATTGCCTCCTTTACTCGCTCAGCCACTGTTCTATATTTTTTCTCATTTTCAGCTTTCCCTAAAAGTCTTGAAAAATTTGCTGCAGATACTAAAGCCGCATATACAGATGAGGCTGTGAACGTTGAAGTTCCAAGTTTTTCTTCCCATAAATCATAGCTTGGTTTTGGCAAGTCGGTTTCATCATCTATGTAGCTAATCATAAAATCAGCAGATTTTTTTATAAGTGAGTTATAAATTGACTCAATAAATTCGAGATCTTTTGAAAATTCATAATGCTTCCATAATGAATACAAAACTAGTGCAGTTTCATCTTCTTGGATAGGAAATTGTATACTACCTTTATTTACCCATGAATGCCACGAGCTACCCAGTGATTTATCAGGTCTATACTTATGCATGAAGTACCCATCATTTGTAATAACATCATTGCTAAATTCAAAAAAACGCTTTGAGACGTTATAATCCCCTGCCTTATCAAGTGCGACTGCAGAAAGAGCACCATCTCTTGGCCACATATAACAGTATGCGTCTCTTCCATACTGAAGAAGGGTTGAGTCACCAGAAGCAAGAATAGATCCATTGTCATCAACATGGGCACGTAGAATAAGAAGAGACTTTTTAAATAAATCAACAACACCATCTTCGAGATGGTAAAAATTGAAGTTCCTGTTGTTAACCCACGCATGCCAAAAATCCTTTGTCGTCTTCATAAGATATGAAGTTGTACGATCCAATATGTACTCATTCATATCAGTTACTTCTTGAATTGTTTTACCAATAGCAATCCAGTATTCAATCATTTTTTCTGCTGTTGGATCAATTGTGTAGTAAATCCCAATGATGCTGTCTACTCTTCCATGCTCTATAGGATTTTTTGAGAGCATCCCGTCGTTTGCATCGAGATGACTTCCTTCTTTACCCTCTATACCAAAAAGCCCAATATTAAAATCGTCAAAGCCACGACCATCCGATCTTGAATTTATTAAAAAAGCTCTTCTGCCCTTATAATGAATTATTGTTTTTTTAATAGGATCATAATACCCGGTATCTCCACGGCGTGACTCATAAATTTCAAATTCATGACCAAAATAGACTTTAATCTCGCGCGTATAGTCCCAAGTATTTTTGACTTTTATTTGACGCATGAAAATACTTTTTTCGTTGTACAGAACATCCTCAAATCTTAACTCGACACCAATATTTTCATTTATTGCAGTAATTTCACCAGACATTGTTTCGCGTCCAGCTTTTATTTCTATATTCCACCCTTCGTCAGACAACCAAGAAATCCCTTTATCTGTATGTACACCAACCCTGTGGCGATAGTTTCCACCAACGTGGTTTTCTAATCCTACAAAGGGAAAATACAAATCTCGAAGTTCGGCATTATTGTCAATACCGATGAGCGTTTTACCGTTTCCTAATACAATCTCGGGCATAAGGGCAGAATTAATTTGGTGCTACAACATTTTCAGAAAAATTTTTGGGGATACTGTCAAGTCTTAGCTGAATGTCATTTAATACATTCATAAATGCAATAAATGCATCATAAGGGGTTTCATAAGGATTGAAATATTTATGAACATCTCCATCAGAAAACCACTTTGTACACATATAATAAAAATGGTCAGAAGTTGTAAGCTTTCTCCAGTCTCGAATTAGAACCTGATCCTCACTTTGCTTAATTCTTTTTTCAACAGAAAATAATTTTTCCATCGCATCTTTTTGGATAGAATTTGAAACCCATGCTGAAAGATCACGTTCTGTATCTGCCCAAGAAATATAGTTTGGAATTGATAAATTGCCCCGGTTATCAATGGTTGTTACCGCCTCTGTAGGTGTGACGAATCTATTATGCCCGTCTTTTAAAATTTCGCCCGGAAAATGTTTTAGGAAATTAAATATTCCACTATCCTCCCACTGGTGCTCACCAAACGTTTCATAATCCATAAAAAGATTAATAATATCTCCTTGTGGCGCACTAATCCAATGTCCATATTTTTCAACTGTTAATGGGTGTTCTTTCCATGATTTCTCAGAAAAACGAAAAGCAATATCATCGGAAAGCTTGTAGTTCTTAAGAAGTAATTTGAGCTGTTGCGTCCCCTCCGCGTGATAAAGAAAATTTGGGCTTTTCCATCCCAATATTTTATCAGCCCCCTCTGTAAGAATCCCTTTATATCCCAATCCTTCAACAATTCTTCCAATTTCATCATTATAAATAAGCTCAGTGTTCCTAAATACGGTTGGTGTGACACCGAACAATTTTTCTACTCGATCTTTGTGCAACCCAATCTGACTTTCAAATTCTTCTCTTGAATAGAGAAAAGAAAGCGAATGATAATACGTTTCGGATAAAATTTCTACTCGACCTGTTGAAACTAGCTTCTGAAATGATTCTATTACTTCTGGCATAAATTCTTCTGCTTGCTCCATAAATACTCCGGACAGGGAATACGATATTTTAAAGTCAGGGTAACGCTCAAGAAGCTCAAGAAATACTTTGTTGGCCGGCAAATAACATTTACGAGCCACTTTCTCAAACACCCTCTTATTATTAAGATCTGTCTCGTCATTTGCATCAAAATAGGAAGAGTTATTTCCTATATCAAAAATTCGATATTTTTTTATTCTGTATGGTTGGTGTACCTGAAAGTACATGCAAATATTCATATTAATTCACAAGATCAGTATATATCTTCATGCATTCGTTTGCCGCAGTATCCCATGAAAATGCCCCAATTTCATTTGATCCATTTTCCTGTAATGTCTGTTTTAACGAGTCGTGAGAAATAACAGAAAGGATTTTATTAACCATTTCATCAATATCCCAAAAGTCTACTTTAAGAGCATTCTGAACTATCTCAGATACGCCAGATTGCTTTGAAATTATAACCGGGGTACCGTGGACAATCGATTCCAAAGCTGCAATTCCAAAAGGCTCCGATACTGAAGGCATCACAAAAATATCAGCCATTTTAAAGATGTGTGCAAGCTCATCTCCTCTTAGAAAACCGGTAAATAGAACTTTATCAGATATTCCCATTACAGCTGCTTCGTCCATAATTTTATACTCCATATCTCCCGAGCCTGCCATTACAAAAAGTATGTTCTTGTCAAATTCTAGCGCACGTTTTGCAACCTGCAGGAAATATTCTGGACCCTTTTGAAGAGTAATGCGCCCTGCAAAAAGCACTATTTTTTTCCCGTCCTTTTTTATTTGAAATATTCTTCCATCAGCATGTTTTTCGCGATATTCATCAGCATTTATACTATTATGAACAGCAAAAACTTTTCCTGAATCTATACCATATTGTTCTTCAATAATCTTTTTTGTTAAGTTACTAACACCTACAACTTTATCAGCAAATTCCATCCCTCTCTTTTCAATATCATACACAGCCTGATTCAGATTAAGTCCCCCACATCTATCGTATTCTGTTGAATGTAACTGCACTACCAAGGGCTTTCCTGAAACTTCCTTTGCGGCCATTCCAGCCTCAAAAGAAAGCCAATCGTGAGCATGTATCAAGTCGAATTCTTCAGTTTCTGCAATCTTCCTAGCCTCACGAGCGTATCTTTTAACTTCAGAAAATAGATCGTGCCCATATAATGTCACGTCTTCTTCCAATCTGGCGTATTCGCCAGGGGTGATATATGGCCTCAGGGGTGAATCTATAACCGTAATCTTAATATTGCTTGCAAATTTCAGATTCAAGAATTTAGCATCTACCTCAACCTTTCTTGGCAGAACAAAAGTGATATCAACATTCCTAGAAAGAGCTTTAGATAGCCCGTAACAAGCCACACCTAGCCCACCGCTATTGAAGGGCGGGAGTTCCCATCCGAACATAAGTACTTTCAGCCGCTTTTGCATACGACAGTTATCAGGCCAACGGCCCTCTAATTTAATTATGTATAATATGAAACTTAAAAACAATGAGTCAGATCGTAGCAAAAGAAGATTTTATCTGATATTCTATACCACCCCGAAAAAGCGGTAGTAAGATTTGTAAGAAATGCCTATAATTATTGTACATGAAAAAAACAGTGCGGGTACTCTCAATTGATGGAGGAGGAATGCGGGGACTTATACCTGCAATTGTCCTATCTGAGATAGAGAACAGAACTGGGAAAAGAATCTCTGAGCTCTTTGACTTGCTTGCTGGAACGTCTACAGGAGGGATAATTTCATTAGCGCTCAGTGCACCAGATCAGAACGGAAAACCGAAATATACAGCCGCAAATCTGGTCGAATTCTACGAGACAAGACTTTCCAAGATTTTTTATCGATCAAAGATAAGAAAAGTCTTCTTTTTTACTGATTACTTCAGGCCAAAATATCCAGCAAAGGGTTTTGAAGAGAATATTGAGTCTCTCATTGGTAAAACAAAACTTTCAGACGCTATTGCTGAAGTTCTTATACCAACATACGAAATTGAAAAAAGAGAGACTATTTTTTTCAAAAGCCAAAAGGTAAAAGACTCAACGCAAGACGATTACTATATGAAAGATGTAGCAAGAGCAACCGCTGCAGCCCCTACTTTTTTTCCAGCTGCCGAAATTACAGATATAGAAGGAAAAACCACACTCCACTGTATTGATGGAGGTACCGTAGCAAGCGACCCGGCGATGTGTGCATATGCTGAGGCAAAGAATATGTATCCCGAGATGGACACAGTTATTCTAGTCTCCCTTGGAACTGGAAGCTATACAGAACCGATATCCTACATGAAAGCTAGAGGCTGGGGTTTACTTTCTTGGACCTTGCCTCTTCTTGGCGTACTGTTTGACGGAATGCCTGATACCGTAGAGTACCAGCTCAAAAAAATTCTTAATATAAAAACTACTCATCAACAATACTTCTTTAGATTCCAACTAGAGCTTGATAAAACTAACGATTCTCTGGACAATTCAAGCCCGGAAAATATTGAGGCTGTTAAAAAACTGGCGTACAAAATGATTGAGGAAAAATCGAGCATGATTGATGAGATGTGCAGAATCCTAACGGAAAAAGACCCCGCTTAAAGTAGCTCTACTTTTGCAGCGACTAAGAAGTCATTAACTGATAATCCTTTTATTGCATGGGTGGTCAAGGTAATATCAACCTTGTTGTAATAGATATAAATATCAGGATGATGGCCCTGCTCTTCGGCAATTGGCGCTACTTTATTCACAAAATCTATTGCCTCCAAGAAGTTTTTGAATTCAAATCTCAAAGAAATGGACTTTAAGTCCGCTGATATTTTCCAAGACTTTTTAAGCAGGCTTAAGTAGGTCTTAGCCTCTTCCTTTTTCATAGGTTCAACACCACCCTCACATGGCACACAATGTCCTTTTACTAACTGTCGGTTATCCATGTTTATACGTATATGCCAACTCGTGCATTGCGAGTCTTTTTCTTCGATACCATCTTGTGGTGTATAGCGCGCTTTGGATAATACCTTTCCTTACCCATTGCAACCAATGTATCATTAAAAACATCAAATTCCAATTTTTCTTCTTGAATCTTATTGGAATCAATCTCGTCCAATAGGAGTAATGAGCCGACAACAGTTAATGAGAAAATTGCAGCTGACAATTGAGAAAGAATACTTACATCACGACCTAAGAACAACGCAACAATAATGATACTCCCCAAAATTATGAGCATTGCCCATTCTGGTGGGTCTACGTCCCTAGGTGCAACTTGAGATATCTGGTTTCTTGTTTGAGGCAAATAATACATGGACTCATGCATATAAGCCATAGCGTTGGATTCTGCTTCTGTACTTGTTTTTACTTTCTTGAGTGGCTCAAATATAGCAAAAAATTCTCTATTTGTAGCCTGAACATATTTTGTTAGAGGATTTTCAATAGCAAGAACTAAGTAATGCTCTATTCTTTCTTCTATTTCTTTTGCAGCATTTTTTGGAAGAATTTGAGATAAATTCCAAAGAGCAAGAATACTAGCGGATTCTGCAGATACCAATGACTTCAAAGAGGAAAAGTTCTGCAGAACAACCGCTGCCTCAAATCCATAAAATATTCCATACAAAAAAGTTGCTGAAGCAAGAATTGCATCAACATTTTCAACTTTTGCTACAGGTAACACTATAGAAAGAAGTATGAGAAGAATTGCAACAACGAGTAATTTAGAAAATAATCCAACCCTCATAAGCTAAGTTTGAATCAAAACTGCATATGAAGTCAACTATGAAAGGGTCTTAACAATACCAAGAAGTTGATCGTGCATTATTCCATTTGAAGCAATTACATGATTACTGGGGTGTCTCCAATCATTCCCTTCCCAATCAGTCACTTTACCTCCAGCTTCCCTAACTAAAATAATACCCGCAGCATGATCCCATAATTCGTCCCCCCAAGCAACAAATCCGTCTCCTGCCCCTTTCGCAAGACAACTAAGCTCAAAAGCAGTAGTTCCAAGCTTCCTTGATGTGAATTGTGAAGACGCAACAACAAATTGAGCAATTTTACGTTTTTGATCCTCACCATAACCACTCGTGGCAAATACCACGCTTGATTCAGTAGAGCAATGAATTTTCTGCTCATTCAAAGTAGCTCCTTGCCCCTGGGCTGCCACAAAGAAATCATTAGTAATAGGATTGAACATCACACCAACTACCGGATTACCTTCATGAATAAGTGCAATCGAAACACCAAGAAGAGGAATTCTTCTAATAAAATTTGTTGTGCCGTCTAATGGATCAACAGCCCAGTAAGTCGTTTCGTTTTCTAATTCTTTTCTTGTTTCCTCAGCAAGAATCTTATGCGTACTTTCACTTTCAAGAATTTTTATAATTTCTGCTTCGGAATTCTTATCAACTTCTGTTACCTGACTTTTATTTTCTTTTATGTCTAACTTATTCTCAACAGTATACCCGGCCAGAATTATTTCGCCCGCTTTCCTTGCAGCTTTTATAGCAACTTGGAGTTCATTATCGTACATACAAACAATAGTAGGCCTACTAGGTGAGCATTGCAACCGTTGCAAATCTACCCTCAGGAATTTTTGCCCTACTATCCCGATAGTGAGAAAAAAACTCTGGATTTGAGGCTGTATCCATAGTGTCTATTATGATATTTTCTCGTCTTACTCCTTTTAGGATAAGCTGGGTTGCGCTCTCCCCAACAAGGTCATACCCCTTAGGGAACTGTGGAAGCACATATGATTCTTTTTTAATCGAGGGACCAAAAAATGCCTTGAGTTCCTGAGGACTCACACCATAGTCTCTTTTGAGATGAGAGACTAGGATTTGTAAGAATGCTAACTTTGAGTTATGACGACTTGTGTGCGCCAATGCTATAAGCTCGTGAGCTCTATCATACAAGATTACTGGGATACAATCTGCGGTCAGAACAATAACAGCTAAATTCTTCTCCTGAGTAACAATAGCGTCTGCCTTTATTGCTGTTGCTTCAGAGTAAAATCCAGTGCCTGCGATACTAGGCGTTCCTTCAATAACCTTTGTGCCATGCTGTACTTCCAAAAATACTGTACGCTCAATAGGAATCCTAACATTTATTAAAAACTCAGTTCTTGCTTTTACTACATCTGACTTTTCTCCATAGGAAAAACTCATGTTCCCTTCTGCAACAGTTGAAATTCCGTGTCTGACATATCTATTTGTAAGAAGTTGAGGTATGTAGTACATATTTACTAAAACAATGTCGGGGTGCAGGGAATTGAACCCTGGCCGCACGACCCCCAGCCGTACATTCTACCGTTAAACCACACCCCGAATTTTACTGTGTGTTTTGACGGCAAAGTTTGTTTACCGTTAAACCACACCCCGAATTTTACTGTGTGTTTTCGTTTTAAGTTCAGTTATTGTAGCAAAACAAAGTTCAAACTGCTATTGATGATATTTATTCTCATAAACTTCTAACAGCACTATTACTTCTCACTTTCTCGCACAGAGTATATTTACATATTGAAAGGAGGAATAAAAATATGGCTGATTTAGATGATATAGGACAAAAAATCAAAGGAAATGTGCAAAAGATTTCTGGCGAGATTAAATCTAATACCGGGGACGAAATTGGTGGCACAATTGACAAAGTCAAAGGCAATATAAATGAAACAGTTGCCGATATTAAGATAAATAACGACAATAAAGATGATGTGTAACTGTACAATTTTTTTGACCTATTGCATTGATTTTCAAACTTGCTAGAATGAGTCTTAATCAACATCGTAATGTCTTGCCGCTTACTTTCTAAACGCTGTACGCTGTTCCCTGTTTTCTTTTTTCAATATGCCGCGTCCTTCTAAAAAAACCGAAAAGCCAAATGGAATAACTCCCGAGTCTGGAAAAATGGGTGCTATCAAAATGGCAATGGAACAAATTTCCAAGCAGTATGGTGCTGGATCTATCATGAAATTTGGTGATGTTGCGGCCAATATGGCCATCGAAGTGATACCCACAGGTGCTTTCCCGCTCGATATTGCTCTCGGCGTTGGAGGGCTCCCCCGTGGGAGAATTGTAGAGATTTATGGGCCAGAAGCGTCCGGAAAGACAACTGTTTGTCTTTCTGTAATTGCAGAGGCGCAGAAAAGAGGAGGTGTTGCTGCATTTATTGATGCAGAGCACGCTCTTGACCCTGTCTGGGCACAGACCATTGGAGTCAATCTTGATGAACTTCTCATTTCACAACCCGATACCGGAGAACAAGCCTTAGAGATTGCTGAGCAACTAATTAGAAGTGGTGGAATTGATGTTCTTGTGATTGATTCAGTTGCAGCACTTGTCCCTAGAGCTGAAATTGAAGGAGAGATGGGAGACTCGGTCATGGGTATGCAGGCTAGACTTATGTCTCAGGCGCTAAGAAAGCTGACTGCTGTTATCTCAAAAAGCAAAACAGTCCTTATATTTACCAATCAACTTCGACAAAAGATTGGTGTTATGTTTGGAAATCCAGAGACAACAACTGGAGGAATGGCTCTTAAATTTTATGCGTCAATTAGACTTGATGTAAGAAGAATTGAGACACTTAAGCAAGGGGACAAAGTTATTGGAAATAGAACAAGAGTTAAGGTAGTTAAAAATAAGGTCAGTCCTCCATTTAGAATTGCTGAATTTGATATTCTTTCCAATGGTATATCAAAAGAAGGCGGCATACTGGATGTTGCTATAGAGACTGGTGTAGTATCAAAAAGTGGGGCTTTTTTGAGATACGGCGAGGATATGCTTGGCCAAGGACGTGAAGCTGCAAAGCAATTCTTAAAGGAAAATCCAGATCTCTCTGAAAAGATTATGAAGGAAGCTAAGCAAATCGCAACTGACGGTAAACCAATGATGGCCGTAGGACTTGAAACCACAGAAGACGAAGATGAAGAGGATATTTAACAGAAACTCTGCTCCCGTTACCCCCTTTGATAGAGCACTTAGATATCTTTCCGTAAGACAACGAAGCATAAAAGAAATTCACGACTATCTAGCCAAGAAAGAATATTCAGAAGCAGATATTTCAGAAGCTATACAAAAACTTATTGAGCTTAAATTCTTAAATGACGATAGTTTTGCAAGAAGCTTTACCGAGAATAGACAACGAAAAGGGAAAAGCAAAAGAGCAATAGAATTTGAGCTGAAATTAAAAGGTGTAAATAAGGAAATTTCGGAGGATGTTCTGGATTATGCAAATAGCGACTACAAAACAGCCCTTGAATACATTACAAAAAGACTCAAGCAATTTGATAGACTTGAACCTGATATTAGAGAAAAAAGAATTATAGGAAGACTTAGATCAAGAGGATACGACTGGGATACAATTTCAAAAATTCTGAAAAAACTACCTTAAACTATCTCTTTGGTGAGGACTTCTTTCTTCGTGCTTTTCCAGCATTTCCAACTTTTCTTCTTTCACGAGTTCTAGGGTCACGAGTTAGGTATCCTTTTTCTCTTAAAATTCCATGGTATGTAGCAGTATCAAATTTATCAAGTGCTCGTGCTACTCCAAGAATGAGTGCTTCCAACTGAGCTTCATTTCCTCCGCCAGCAACTTTTGAAGTGATAATGTATTTTTCTGGGAATCCTACTTCAAGCAAGAATTTATTGTATGTAGGTGCTTGAGTCTTAAATCTAAAATATTCTTGAATCTGCATTCCATTAACATTTGTCTCACCCTTCTTAATCTCAACACCTTTAAGTTCTACTTTGCTACCTACTGTGTGAAGTCTTACACGAGCTACAGCCTCTCTTCGTCTTCCAACTGCATGCACATAAGGCTTAACAGCCTTTCTTGTTGATATTGATGTTACTGGTGTATTTGCCATATTATTCAGCTTTGCTGAATTTATCAGCATATTTATTATTTTCGTCTACAAAAACGTAAAGCCTTTTAAGCATTTGGTCTCTTAACTTATTCTTTGGAAGCATTCCACGTACAGCATGAGTTATAACTTCAGTTGGATCTTGCTGTCTTACTTCTTTAAGCGTTCTTGTTCTAAGCCCTCCTGGATATCCAGAGTAATTAGTGTATTTCTTAAGTAGTTCCTTTTTTCCTGTTGTTCTTACAGCTTTTGCATTTAATACAACTACGTAGTCGCCGCAATCCATATTATTAGCAAAATATGATTTGCCTTTACCCATGAGCTTGTGAGCAATTTCAACAGCTTGACGACCAAGAATTTGATCCTTAACGTCAATAAGATGCCATGATCTTTTAATATCAGATGCTTTTGTTGGTTGTGTTGCTTTTATCATATTAACTGCTTCCTTTCTTTTGTCTTGTTACCATTTGCTTTATATTTGCCAATGGCTTAAATGATGCTTTCTTTTCACCTGTCTTGGCTGTAATTTCTGATGCTTTTGTCTCAGTCTTCTTTGCTACTGCCTTCTTTGTTGATGGTTTCTTTGTAGATTTTACAACAACTGCTTTCTCACCTTTTGCAACAAGTTCTAGCAGAACCATTTCTGCATTGTCCTTAGTTCTAGCACCCATTCTAATTATTCTTGTATATCCGCCAGTTCTTTCTTTCATTCTTGGTGCAATATCTTTTATAAGTCTATCTACAGCATCTTCGGATAAATGTTTTACCAAATGATAACGTGCCTCTTCTCCTCTTTTTGCTTTGGTGATATGACTCTCAAATTCTCCCTTTATTGCTTTTGCTTTTGATTCGGTAGTTTTAATGCTTTCATTCAAAGCAAGAGAACGCATGAGCCCTTTAAATAAGGCTTTCCTTTGATTTGAATCTTTGTTAAATTTTCGTCCAAACGTTCTTTTATACATAATGCTCTTTATTCAAAAAATGCGTCATTATGACGCAGTTTTTATGTCTAACCTTAATTTTGTATCTTTCCTAGATGTTAAATTGAATACCCTTTTTGCTCAAAGCCTCTTCAATAATTGAAAGGGACTTTGCTCCCAAGTTGCGGTACGTCATAAGTTCCTTTCTTGGGGTAGTGAGTAAATCGCTTACGGTTTCTATGCCTGCATTTTTAAGGCTATTGTAGATTCTTGTTGGAAGATCTAATTCGTCAACAGTGATGTTGCCTCCGTCTGGAATAACAGCTGCAACAGCAGATGAAACTTCAGCAGTACCAGCTCCGTTTGGATCAAATACTTGCTTGAAGTAACCAACGAGGATGCTGCTTGCCTTTTCTAATGCGTCTTTTGCGTCAATTGTTCCATCAGTCCATACTTCAAAAACAAGCTTGTCGTAGTTAGTTTGGCGACCAACACGAGTTTGTTCTACCTTGAAGTTAACTTTATTAACTGGAGTAAAGATTGCATCTATTGGAATAACTCCAACAGTTGCGATTTTTCTTTCTTCAGCTAGAGAGTATCCAAGACCTCTTTCAACAGTCATTTCAACTTCGATCTTTGATTTCTTGTCTGCAAGGCTTCCGAGATAATGTTTTGGATCAACAACTTCAACTCCATCTTTAGTTTCAATGTCTGAAGCAAGGATTTCTCCAGGTCCAGTCTTTGAAAGTGAAATAACAGCTGAATCAACTCCTTCTGGAAGTTTGATTCTTAATGTCTTGATGTTGAAGATAAGTTCTATAACATCTTCCTTAAGACCAGGAAGTGTAGAGAACATGTGTGCTACATTTGTAATTTTTACAGAGGTAACTGCAGCTCCTTCGATATTCTGTAGAAGAACTCTTCTTAAAGCTACTCCAAGAGTATTTCCAAAACCTGGTTCAAGAGGTTCGATAATAAATTGGGTGTAGCCCTTTTCCTTTTTTTCTTCTAGAACTTTAAAACTTGGTTGTATCATATTTTTAAATTTTTCTGCTGCACGCCACGAGAATGACGTCAACAGAAGTATATTCTACTATTAACGAGAGTAAAATTCAATAACTAATTGATAATCTGCTGGATTTGGTACTTCATCTCTTGTTGGCTTTCTTGAAAGCTTGCCTACAATATCTTTTCTCTCTAAATATGGAAGCAGATTTGAGGCTGATTCATCAATGTGAAGCTTAAGAACTTCATTTGCTAATAATTTTTTATCAAGAGAAACTTTCTGACCAATCTTAACATTGAAGGACGGAACGTTAACTTTTGCTCCATCAACAAGTACATGTCCATGACTTACAAACTGGCGTGCTTGATTTCTGGAGTTTGCAAAACCGAGTCGATATACGACATTATCCAAACGTCCTTCAAGAAGTTGGATAAGCATTTCATCAGTATTTTCTCGACTTGCCTGTGCTGCTTCTACATAATTTCTGAATTGTTTTTCCAAAAGTCCGTAAGATCTTTTAAGTTTTTGCTTTTCTCGGAGTTGAAGTCCGTACTCTGATGTCTTTCGTCTTCCACCACGTCTACTCTGTGCACCGGGCATTATATTTAGCCTTCTCTCAAGTGAACCAGAGGATTTCTCAAGGATATTGATTCCTTCTCTTCTAGCAATTTTATGTTTTGGACCTATATATCTAGCCATAATAATAATAAGAGTTTATGCTCTTCTCTTTTTCTTCATTCTTGGACCGTTGTGCGGAATTGGTGTAACGTCTGCAATCATTGAAATGGAAAGTCCAGAATTTCTAACTGCACGTAGTGCTGCATCTCGTCCGACTCCAGGCCCCTTAATAAAGACTTCAACTGAATTTACTCCTACTTCTTTTGCCTTTTGGATTGCGTGCTCAACTGCTGATGTAGCAGCGAATGGAGTTGACTTTCTTGTTCCTTTAAAACCTGATTGACCTGAAGATGACCATGCAATAGCATCGCCCTTTTCATTTGTTATAGTAACAATCGTATTATTGAATGTTGTTGACACATATACTTTTCCGTTTCCGGTAGTAATGATTGTTTTTGGTTTTTTAGTTACAACTTTTTTTGCCATATATTATTTACCTACCCCTGATTTAGCTGGGGCAAGCTTTGCTTATTTAGCTGCCATCTTTTCAGCTACTTCTTTTCTAATTGCTCCGATAGTAACTCTCTTTCCTCTTTTAGTTCTAGCGTTTGAGCGAGTTCTTTGTCCTCTAGACGGAAGGTTTCTTATATGCCTTACTCCTCTGTATGCTGCGATTTCTTTAAGTCTTTTTATGTTTGAAACTATTTCTGCTCTCAAATCTCCCTCAGTCTTAATAGTGTCTAGAACTTTTTGGATTCTAACGACTTCTTCTTCTGAAAGATCCTTAAGTCTTCTTGAAGCATCAATCTTTGCTTCCTTAAGTACGTCCAGGACATTACTTGGTCCAATACCATATATATAGGCCAAAGCCCTATCGACTCTTTTTTGTTCTGGTATGTTTACTCCTCCGACTCTCATATTTTATTTTACCTAACGATTTCGATATGTAATGCGCCCTCTTTCCGTGTCGTATGGGGTCATTTCGACCCTTACTTTATCTCCGGGCATTATCTTTATGAAATAGATCCTCATTTTGCCTGATAAGTGGCAAAGTATTGTTTTCCCTCCCTCAATTTCTACTCTAAACAATGTGTTTGGCAATACCTCTTTTACAACTCCGTCTATTTCAATCGACCCTTGATGCGCCATACAAAAAAATTGTTTTTACGCTGAAGTATTATATATTAAGCTCAAGCGAACTGCAATGAGCTCTACAGTACTTCAGGTTAAAACAATTATAAGGATATTTTACCAGAAAACTTGAAGCCAAGCAAGCTCAAGAGGGGCAGGGCTTAGTAATACTAATTAATGGTTTCGCCTGGGAATAATGTTATGAGTTCTGGACCCTGGTCTGTAATAACTATAGTACGCTCAAAAAGACCGGCAAGCGTGCCGTCTTCACTAACAATTGTCCAATCATCACTACCGTCATACTTCACCCCCGCCCCACCCATGTTGTAAATAGCCTCGACTGCAATTGTCATGCCTGTTGTAAGAACAGGAGTTTTTCTAATTTCTTTTTCTAAATAGCCTGGTACTTCTGGTTCTTCATGCAATTCTTTTCCAACTCCATGGCCAACAAGACTTCTAACTACATTGTATCCTCCACCCTCCATAGTCTCCTGCATAGCGCGAGAAATGTGACCGACTCTGTGTCCTGCCTTAGCCTGTTTAATCCCGTCAAACATCGCTTTTTTTCCAACCCTCAAAAATTGCCTAACGCTTTCATCATCACTTTTACCAACCACTATTGTCTCTGCCATATCTGTGTGAAATCCATCAAGATACACACCGCAGTCAATTCCTATTATGTCCCCGTCCTTTAAAATCCTATCTTTTGGTATTCCATGGACCACGACATCATTTGTGCTGACACATATTGTATGTTGATATCCATCAACTTTTTTAAAGCTCACTTCCCCGCCTTTTTCTAAAATAAGACGTTCTGCGAGTCTATCAAGTTCAATCTCGCTTACACCAGGACCAGCAGCTCGCAATACTTGGTCAAGAACCTCACCGAGCATAATCCCGGCCCTTCTCATTGTCTCTACTTTTTTCTTTGTTTTATCGTCCATTTTTATAGGTTTTTTATTATATCATCAGTTACTTTTTCAATATTTTGTTCACCATTAATTTCAACTAACATACCTTGGTTTTTAAAATACTCAAGCACAGGCTCTCTGTCTTCAGATTGTACTGTACTTCTTGTTTGTAAGGCTTCTATTGTATCATCAGCTCTTCCTCGATCAGAGGACTCATTAAATCTTTTTATCATTTCCTGATGACCAATCTTAAGATAAAAAACTTTAGAAACTTTAAGAGGGCTATTGCTAATGTACTCATTAAATACATCTAAATCCTCTTGTGAAGCTGGGAAATTGTCCAATATAAAACCTTCAGCATGCTTTTCCATTTCTTTTTTTAAAAGACCAAACTTAATATCAATCGGGACATGCAGACCTTTCACGGTATATTCTTGGAATGCACGTTCAATCTCAGGATCCAAAACACGGGCTTCTCGAATTAGATGTCCCATACTAAAAACTGGAATGGCTAGTCTTTGGCTTAGTGGTGTTGTTTGGGTTTCTTTACCTGAAAAAGGTGCTCCTAAGAAAATTATTATTCCGTGGTTATTTTCCATATGACTTAATGAATTTTTCCAAATCACTTTCAAATTCTTCAAGAGTGCCATTACTATCTATATATACATCTGCTAGAGCTATGCATAAGGCTGTTTGAAGACCTGTTATTTTCTCATTTACCCCTAAATCACGCAAGTCTAGACTATTGAAAAGGTCTTGAGTAAGAGTCTCTCTTCTCTTAAGCTTCTTAAGTCGTTCAAAACGTATATTACGATCAGCAACTATCGCAAGGAGTGTACTTCCAGCGTGCTGTCTTAACTCCTCAACTTCACCCAAATTACGAAGCCCATCAACTACAATTTTTTGCTCATTATTTTGATAAAGCGCTTTTTTCATTAAAATTCCTGCTCCGTACAACTTCCTCATTTCATTACCCAAATCCTGCAGATTTTGACGCGTAAGAGGAAGACCCCTTTGCATAGCCTCTTTCTCAAGAGATGAAGAGAGTGTAACTATGACATATCCTTTACTCTTAAAGTATTCAGCTGCTGTTGTTTTGCCGCTTCCGAAAGCACCAGTAATACCAATTATTTTACGAGGAGGGCTTGAAGATTTCATTTAGGAACGCTTTGAAAGCTCGTCCATGATTTTGTTATTAATTTCTTCAATCGGCATTTCTCCATCAATATCAATAATCTTGCCCTTATTACGGTAAAATTCGATCACTGGTTCTGTTTTTTCATGGAAAAGATTGATCCTCTTCATGATTGCTTTCAAATTATTATCCTCGCGTACTCCTTCGTCATCTCGACCTGCAAGCCTCCAAAGCGCTTCCTTATCAGTAACTCGAAGATAAACAGCAGCTGTAATGCCATTTTGGAATTGCTCCGCCTGAGGTACTGTGCGAGGAAAACCGTCTAGAATATATCCTTTATTGTATTCGTCGCGACCAAGATATTCTTGAACAATTTCAAGAGTTTTCTCATCTGATATTAAGTAACCGGCATTCATCGTCTCTTTAATGTAACGACCCATTGGAGTTTTTTCTTTAGCCATTTCTCTGAAGATATGACCCGATGACAGATATGGGATTGATAATTTCTCAGAAAGTAGATTACCTTGGGTAGATTTCCCGCTTCCTTGTATTCCAATTAATATTATTTTCATATATTGCATGAATGAAAAAGTACTTTTTTGCTAAAAAGTATTATTTTCATGTTTGATTTAAAGAAAATCCTTTTTTGACCAAAAATTAACCCCAGCGGCAGTTGTAAAAAAAGAAGGTCTCTTTTCTACAAGTTGAATCGCTCATATGAGCGAGTGACAAGCTGGGTTTGAAATATTTTTACAGTTTCTATAACAACAGATACAACAATCAAAATACTAGTTCCTCCAACCAAAAGTGATTGAATACCAGTAAAGGTCTGCAAAACGTTTGGCAAGATAGCAACAATTCCTAAGAATAATCCACCCGCAAGTGTGATTCTGGTAACAATATAGTTAAGATACCCAGCGGTAGGCTTTCCAGGCCTAATTCCAGGAATAAATCCTCCACCTTCTTGTATATCTTCTGCTACTTTCTGAGGATTTATAACAATTGCAGTATAGAAGTATGTAAATCCAAAAACCATTAAGAAGTAGACGACATTATAAGCAATACTTGTAGTAGCAAAATTCACCGCTAAGAATTGTCCAATTCCAACAAGAGCAGGAGCTTTAGAAGCTAAGAAATAGTTTGCAAGAAGAGAGGGAAGAAGAACTAGTGAGATTGCAAAAATGATAGGTACAACTCCCGCAGAGTTAAGTCTTAATGGCAAAAACGTTTGCTGTGCACTTTCGCTTTTTCCGCCTCGTATACGGCGTGCGTAAATAACCGGAACTTTCCTTACGGCTTCTGTCACAAATACAATTGCACCCACCAAAAGAAGAGCGGCTCCACCAATAATTGCGTAATTTATAAGTTGATCAGGAGTTGCCGAAACCAATACTTGAGCAATTCCTGTAGGAAGACTTCCGACAATGCCTGCAAAAATGATAAGAGAAATTCCGTTTCCTATATTCTGTTCGGAGATAAGCTCTCCAATCCAAAGTATAAGCATTGTCCCTGCAACAAGAGTTGAAATGAATGTAATAAGAAAGAAAGGATTTAGTTCTGCAATAAGACCCTGGCTTCTTAAAAGAGCATACATGCCGACTGACTGCAAAATAGCTAAAGGAAGAGTTATATACCTAGTATATTGATTGATCTTTTGTCTTCCGTATTCTCCTTCTTTTTGAAGTTCTTCAAGCTTTGGATATATTTGGGCCCCAAGCTGCATTACAATTGATGCATAGATATATGGGCCAATGCCTACTGCAAGCACTGAAAAGTTAGCTAGGGTTCCTCCACCGAGAAGATTTATAAGTCCAAGAAATTGATTTTGATCAAAAAGAGCTTTGAGTTGATTAACATTTACTCCGGATACTGGGACGTGTGCGAGAAATCTGAAGGCTAAGAAGAGACCTAATACAATAAGAGACTTTTTCCTTAAATCTTTATCTTTAAAGATTTTTTTAAGGACTGCAAAAAACTTGCTCATAAATTCGTCTATTCTATCGTACCGCCTGCTGCTTCTACTTTCTTACGGGCAAGGTTTGAGATAGGAAGTTTAATTGTCAATGGATTTTTTAGCTCGCCATCTCCCAAGATCTTTACTCCTAATCTCTTTGCATCTGCAGACGTCACTATATTATGTTTTATAAGGGTCTCAATATCAACTATAGATTTTGCTGGAAGAAGATTAAGAGTTCTGAAATTGATAACAATTGATTTTTTATTAAGCGAAGGATTTCGTCCCTTACCTCTCATGAAAGGAAGTCTCTTGATAAGAGGTAGTGCTCCTCCTTCAAATGAAAGAGCTCTTCTGCTTCTTGCGTTTTGTCCTTTTTGACCGCGTCCTCCGGTTTTACCACGACCCGATCCGTGTCCTTGACCAAGACGTCTCAATTTTTTTGTTGTTATTTTTTGAAATTCCATAGTGTAATTATTTCTTTCCTCCAAGAGCACGAAGTGCTGCGAAAGTTGCATGTACATTGCTTCCCTTATTGCCTGTTCCTAAAATTTTAGATGAAATGTTGTGAATACCTGCTGCTTCAACAACGCTTCTCACTGCTCCTCCTGCAATAATACCAGAACCTTGTGGGGCTGGTTTTAGAAGAACCTCAGCAGCACCCTCTTTAACTCTTATAGAACGTGGAATGGTTCCATTTTCTATAGGCACATCAATGAAGTGCTTTTTTGCATAAGCGATAGCTTTTTGAATTGCAGTCGAAACATCAGCTGACTTTCCAAGGCCAACTCCAACTTTTCCTTTTCTATCTCCAACTACAGCTAAAGCTGAAAATCTCATTTTGTTTCCACCTTTAGTTTTTTTAGAAACTCTATTGATTTGTACTATTTTTTCTTCGTATTGGTTTTCCATATATTTAGAATTTTAATCCACCTTCACGTGCACCTTCAGCTAATGCTTTTACACGACCGTGGAATCTGAAAGATCCCTTGTCAAAAACAACTTCAGTTATTTTAGCCTCAAGTCCTTTTTGAGCAATTAACTTTCCAACCTCTGTTGCCTGCTCTGTCTTAGTTTTTGCTTTAATTTCCTTTGATGAGGCAGAAACAACAGTTATCGCCTTTGCGTCATCAATAATTTGAGCATAAATATTTACATTTGATCGAAATACAGTAAGCCTTGGTCTATTTGAGACAAAAGCTATCTTTTTTCGTATTCTTTTTACTCTTCTTGTTTTTTTATCTTGGCTTTTCATATTTTTTAATTAATACACTTTGCTTAGTGCACTAGCACAGGCTATGCCTATGCTGCCTTCGCTGCCTTTCCAGCTTTACGTCTAATCTTTTCACCTTGATACTTTATACCTTTAGCTTTATAAGGATCCGGTGGTCTTACTTTTCTTATTTTGCTTGCGATATCTCCAACAATTTGCTTATCAATACCGGACACTGTTATCACATTTTCTTCAACACTAAAACTTATATTCTCTGGTGCACTAATTTTTACTGGATGAGAAAATCCAAGATTTAACACTAGATCACGTCCATCAACTTTAGCTCTGTACCCAACTCCAGAAAGTTCTAGTTTTTTATCAAATCCCTTTGAAACACCGATCACCATATTTGAAATAAGAGACCTTGTGAGGCCGTAAAATTTCTCAAGATGATGAGCTTCATGCTCTTTTTTGACAATGATAGTACCTTCTCCAATTTCGATATCAATCCCTGTAGGGATATTCCAGGCAAGCATACCCTTTGTTCCATTTACAGTAACGTTCTTACCATCCTTTAAGACAGTAACTCCTGCTTCAATTGTTATTGGTTGTTTTCCTATATTTGACATATATTTATTGCGATTAACTTAGCGATTTATCTAGCTTATTCGAGCTAATAGTTCTCCACCTATTCCCATTTTTGATGCTTTTCTGTGAGACATAATTCCTTGAGTCGTTGAAAGAATAGCTAGATCATACTTAGTTGCTGATCGCAAAGCTTTAAACTTATCAACGTATGTATGCACAGATGGCTTTGAGATGATTTTTACATCTTTAAGCGCCGCAACATTCTTTCTGTAAAGAAGAGTTGCAGTAACAATATTTTGCTTACCTTCAGTCTTTACTTCTTTAATGTCTTTAATGTAGCCCTCATCTTTTAACACCTTGCCAATAGACAAGATCATTTTTGAATGAGGAAAACTCATTTCATTCTTATTTGCCATGTAGGCATTTTTTATTTGTATTAGAAAACTTGCAACAGGATATGTCATATTTTTATTAATTTACCAACTAGCTTTTTTTACTCCAGGAAATTCGCCCTTTAAAGCTCTTTCCCTAAAACAAATTCTGCATATACCAAATAATCTCATATAAGCTCTTGTTCTACCGCAAAGTGCGCATAAGTTTACTTCGCGTGTTTTGAACTTCTGCTTTTTGCCCAATTTTACAATTGTAGATTTTTTTGACATATTTTTATATTTAGTTTTTAGCTACTTCCTTTACGAATGGCATTCCCATTGCTTCAAGCAATGCTCTTGCCTTCTCATCATTTCTTGCGTTTGTTACGATAGTTACTTGCAAAGATCTTAGAACGTCAACTTTTCCGGAATCGATTTCAGGAAAAACCAACTGTTCGTCAAAGCCAACCGATATATTACCTCTTCCATCGAACGCTTTCAAGTCAACTCCATTAAAGTCCTTAACGCGAGGGAATACGATTTTTATTAATTTTTCTAAAAAGTCGTACATTCTCTTGCCTCTAAGTGTTGTTGAGAGACCAATTTTATCACCTTCTCTAAGTTTAAATGTAGCAATTGAAGTTCTTGCTCTTGATACCTTTGGCTTTTGACCAGTTATAAGTACCAAATCTTCGATTGCACGATCTATATTTTTTCTGTCCTTCAAGAACTCTCTTGAGCTCATATTTACATTAATTTTAACCACTCTAGGAACAGCCATTATAGACTTTACCTTAAGTTTTTCCTTAAGCTCTTTTGTTATTTTTTCGTCAATATTCTTTTTAAATTCCATATTTATTAATAGTTAACCTTGTCGTTGCTTGTGTCTTGGATTTTCACAAATCACAAGAATTCGTCCTTTTCTTTTAACGATTTTGCAATTTAAACAACGTTTTTTTACTGATGCTTGTACTTTCATATATTAAATTTTTTCTTTGCTCATTCTACTTATTCTCTCTTTTTGACCTTTAACGATCTTGTAACCGACTCTTGTTGGTTTTTTCTTTTTTGGGTCAAGTAAAGAAACCTTACTTGCGTGAAGTGGCTTTGTAATTGTTACTATTTCAGACTGTTGTCCTTTCATTCTAGACTTTACATGTCTTTTGAACTGATTGATATTTTCAACAACAACCATCCCTTTTAAAGGAAGTACTTTTACAACCTCTCCACTCTTTCCCTTGTCCTTACCCATCATGACCTGTACTGTATCGCCTTTTTTTATTTTTAGTGTATTCATATTTTTATATTGCTACCCTTGCACTAGCGAGGGCAAGCTTTGTTTAAACAACATTCTTAGCAAGTGACGCAATCTTTGCAAAACCTGCATCTTTTACTTCTCGGGCTACCGGGCCAAATATGCGGGTTCCTAATGGATCTTTTGTTTTTTCATCAATTACGACTCCTGCATTTTCAGAAAATCTAATGTAGGTTCCATCTACTCTTCTTTGTTCTTTTCTTGCTCTTACTAATACAACCTTTACCTTGTCTCCCTTTTTAAATTGTCCATGAGGAAGAGCTTTTTTAACAACACATCCAAGGATTTCCCCAAGATAACCAAAACTTCTTTTAGATCCACCATAAATATGGATAACCTGAAGCTGTTTTGCTCCACTGTTGTCAGCAACTATCAACATTGTTCTATGTTGTACCATTTATTTAGCCGCTCCCTTCTTGATAACTCTAAAGTTTTTGCTTTTGCTCATTGGCTTTGCCTGTTCAATCACAACTACATCTCCGTCGTGAAGATCCATGCCGTTTGTATCTGCCTTGATTCTTGTCGTAACGTTAATAAGTTTTCCGTATAACTTGTGCGCAACTTTTCTATGAATAGCTACAACAACGGTTTTTTGCATCTTTGTAGATACAACAGTTCCGCTCAATGTCTGTTTGGTTGTTTTTGTTTCCATAGTTTTTGCCTCAGTCTTCTTTTGAACTGGCATAGCCTTTTTTTCAGTAGTTTTTTCTACTACTTTTTTTGTTGTTACTTTTTTCACTGCTTTTTCCATATTCTACTTAGCCTCCTCCTTAACGATAACGTTTCTTGGCTTTTCTGAAAGATAAGTAAGAACTCTTGCGATATCTTTCTTCTTTCTATAAAGCTTATTTGTATCCTCAACTTTTCCAGTCTTCATATCAATTGAGAGTTTTGATACTTCTGCTCTCAAATCACGAAGCTCCTTGATAAGCTCGTCTGCTGTCTTTGCTCTTAATTCTTTTTTTTGTTCTTTTTTCATATATTTATGTATTAAGCTACGTGTTTCTTAATAAATGTTGATTTAACTGCTAATTTCATTGCTGCAAGTCTTAACGCTTCTTTTGCAACTAACTCATCAATTCCACCCATTTCAAAAAGCACTTGACCAGCTCTAACTACTGCTACCCAATGGTCAACATCCCCTTTTCCTCCACCCATTCTCGTCTCCGGCGGTTTTTTTGTAATTGGCATTGCTGGAAAGATTCTAATCCAGACTCTTCCGCCTCTTTTAATAGAGTGCACAATTGCACGTCTTGCTGCTTCAATCTGACGACTTGAAATGTGTCCTGATTCATCAGCTTGTAATCCAAATTCTCCAAAACTAACTCTCGTGCCTTTTTTGGCTGGCCCTGGAAGATTCCTTGGCTTAAATAATTTTCTATATTTTGTTTTTCTAGGTTGTAACATATTTTTTTGACTACCCCTGCTTTAGCTGGGGCAAGCTTTGCTTATTTTTTGTTGATCCAAACTTTTACTCCAATGTATCCGCTCTTTGTAAGTGATGGTACGCTTGCAAAGTCGATATTCTCACGAATTGTTGAAAGTGAAACTTTTCCAACCTGAGATCTCTCTCGTCTTCCAATCTCAGCTCCATTTATTCTTCCTGAAAGAATAATTCTTGCTCCCTTTGCGCCTGACTGCATCATGCGATCAAGAGATTGTTTAACAACTCTTTTAAAAGGCATTCTTCTTGCTAGTTGATCCGCAATATTTGTTGCAACTAAATAAGCAGAAAGGTTAGGCTCTTTTATAGGCTCTACTCTTAACTCAATCTTTTGAGAAGACTTACCTACTGCATCTGGATCAGCTAGAAGCTTTACAATATCACGCTTAAGATCTTCTAGTCCGCTTCCTCCACGCCCTATAACAATTCCAGGTCTCATAACATATATTATGATTTTGATAGAGCTTGCTGATCTTTCAGTAATAACATCTCCTACCCCAGCTGGCTTCAATTTTTTCATGAGAGCCTCTCGAATTTTAATATCTTTAAGAACAGTCTTTGCATACATATTCTTTGGATAATATCCAATACTCTTAAAGTCATGATGTATACCAAGGCGTAGCGCTATTGGATTAACTTTTTGTCCCATTTATTTTTTTGCTCCTTTCTTTACTTCCTTAACAGGTTTTACTTCAGGTGCCATTGCTGGCGTAATTATTTCTGGCATTTCAATTTTTACATTATCCTCAAGAACAACATTTATATGACTTGTCTTTTTTACATATGGACGTGTTCTTCCTTGTCCAGCGTAATGGTATCTCTTATAAGCAATTCCCTCAGTAACATTTATTGTTTTAATTTTAAGTTCATCTTTTTTTGCTGACTTATTATTTACAGCATTTGCAACTGCGCTATCTAAAGTCTTTTTTAAAGATACAGCTCCTCTTTTTCTACTAACTAAAAGAGCTGTTGTTGCCTGACTAATTGACAGTTTTCTTATGCTGTCAGCAACAAGCCTCACCTTTCTAGGTGAAACTTTAATATTTTTAGCGGTTGCAAAATATTCCATATACATTAAGTCTTGCTTATATCTCTTGCGACAATTCTTCCATGACCCTTAAAGTGACGGGTTAAAGAAAATTCTCCAAGTCTGTGTCCAACCATTCCTTCAACAACTTTAACAGTTATGAAGTGCTTACCGTTATGTACCCCAAAAATATGGCCAACAAATTCTGGTGGAATTTGACAATCCCTAGCCCAAGTTTTAATTGTATCTCGATTGCTGCCTTCTTTTTGCATCATAACTTTCTTCAGCAATCTTTCGTTTATTAATGGTCCTTTTTTAAGTGATCTACTCATATTTAATAAAATTTAATAAAATTAAACCTTCCTTCTCTTAACAATATGCTTCCTTTCAAGCGTTAGCGAGAAAGCAAGCTTTCATCTTAAACCTTCCTTCTCTTAACAATATGCTTATTGCTATATTTCTTCTTATCTCTAGTCTTTCCAACAGCACGACGTCCTGTGTAAGTCTTTGGATATTTCATTCCAATGCCGCTTCTTCCTTCTCCTCCTCCATGTGGATGCGACTTTGGATCTTGCGCTACACCTCTGACAGTAGGTCTGATACCCATATGTCTTTTGGTTCCTGCTTTTCTAAATACCCTATCTTTCCATTCAATGTTTGAAAGCTGGCCAATTGTAGCATAATTATTGTTCAAAATCCTTCTAATCTCGCCTGACGGCATTTTAACTTGAACGTATTTCTCTTCCTTAGCAACAATCATTGCCTGGTTACCTGCTGATCTTGCGATTTGTCCGCCACGTCCCTTGGTAAGCTCAATATTGTGAACTGGAGTTCCAACTGGAATATTTTTTATCAACATTGCATTACCATTTCGAATATCAACCATTTCTCCTGCAAGAACCTTATCTCCCAAAGAGACATTTGCTGGTCTTAGGATGTATCTCTTTTCTCCATCAGAATATTGGATAAGCAAAAGATCAACAGAGCGATTTGGATCGTACTCGATTCCAATTACTATTCCTTCCATGTCCATCTTATTTCTCTTGAAGTCGATAATTCTGTAAAATCTTTTTTGTCGTCCACCTTGGTGTCTAACAACAACGCTTCCTGAGTTATTTCGTCCTGAATTTTTCTTTAAAATTACTTTTAATTGTGTCATTTAGTTTCCTCCTTTTTAACTGTCTTTTTTACTTTTTTTTCATCTTTCTTTTCTTCTTTTTTGTCATCTTGGTTAATTCCCAAGTGCTCATCAAAAATAGCAATCGATTGACCCTTTGTAAGAGTGACGCATGCTTTTTTATTAGCAAATACTTTAACTTTTCGTCCAACCTTCGTATTTTTTGTTGTTGAACCCTTTGTTATATTGGTTGCTATTTTTGTTATTTTTACCTCAAAAACTTCTTCGATTGCTTTTTTTATATCTGTTTTGTTAGCCTTTTCATTAACGAGAAAAGTGTATTTCCCCAAAACAGCGTCCTTCAAAGATTTCTCTGAAATAATAGGTTTTATAATAACGTGTTGTGATTGCATATTAATTTTTTGCTAGTCTTTTCTGTAATGCCTCAACTGAATTCTTCAAGAAAATAATGTTCTTACTTACCATAACTACATATGTCGAAACAGTTGCTGCTGTTTCAATCTCAACGCCACCAATGTTGTGCGCGCCACGTGTAGCATTAGCATCTCCATCTGTTACTAGAAGAACCCTTTTCACTTTTCCTTTTGCTGTTAGCTCCATTGCTTTGAAAAGATTAGAAATTTCTTTTGTCTTGCCAGAAAAGTCCCCCTCAACCACTCTGATTGCCCCTTCTTGAGCTTTATGAGACAAAGCGCTGATAAGTGCTGCTTTCCTCATTTTTTTAGGGAAATCCAATCCAAAGTCGTGTGGATGTGGACCGTGAGCAACTCCTCCACCAACAAAAATAGGAGCTTTTATTGCTCCGTGTCTTGCTCGTCCAGTACCTTTTTGTCTGTAAATTTTTCTAGTAGATCCAACTACTTCTCCTCTTGTTTGGGTTGATGCATTTCCCTGTCTTTGATTTGCTAAATAAACTCGTACCGCCTGCGCAAGAAGGGCCTTATTTGGAATAACTCCAAATATTTCTGCTGGAAGAGTCATATTTCCCTTTGATGCTCCGGAAACGTCAACTATTGCAACTTTAACTGAAGCGTTAGCTTCTTTTGATTCAACTCTACGTGGATTTTTTACATGAAGTCCACTTCTGTTTTTCATTGTTTTAACGACAACTGCTTTTGTTTTTGCAGGTGTTACAGGCTTTGCAACAGTTTTTACAACCTTTTTTGCTTCTACCTTTTTCTCAACTACCTTTGTTGTTTTTTTGATTTTTGTATCTTCCATATTACTTATTTAGCTTCCTTTTCTTCTTCTGCGACTTCTACGGCTGGCTCAGAAGCAGATTCAACTGGTGCTTCGACAACTTCCTCAACAGCTGCTTCTTCAGTTTTTGGCTCTGAAACTTCCTCCTTGACATCTTCAACTTGACCTCCGGTTTGAGCAGCTTCTTTTTCTGCTATTTCTTCTGCCTTTGCTTCTGCTACAACTTCTGCCTTCAGTTCTTCTTGCTCTTCAATAGATGGCCCAATCTCTTCAACTTTTAGTTCTTCGACAACTTCTGCCTCTACCTCGACTTTAAAAAGACCCATATGTTTTTTATTTACACCACGTCGAGTGATTGTAACAATTGAACTTATATGGCCAGGGACAAGTCCTTTAACTACAAGTACTCCGTCCTGAATGTCTATTACTTCAAGGTTCTTAACTGTTACGTCTTCTGCACCCATTCTACCGGCCATTCTTTTACCCTTATAAACTCTTCCTGGAGTTGTTGACTGTCCAATAGAACCAGGAGCACGGTGACGATCTGATTGTCCGTGTGTTTTTGGTCCTCCCTTAAAGTGATGGCGCTTCACAACACCAGCGTATCCTTTTCCTTTTGAAATACCTGATACATCAACTATGTCTCCTGCAGAAAGCACTTCTTCAATAACAACTGCGCTACCAACTTCAACTGAATCCATTTTTTCTGCTTTTGTTTCCCTAAAAAAACGAGGCGTCGTTTTGAGCCCCGCTTTGGTTGCATGTCCTGTTGTTGGCTTGTCGGCCTTCTTATCTGTGCCAAAACCTAATTGCACAGCGTCATAGCCTTCTTTAGCTGAGTTCTTAATTTGAACCACAACATTTGAAGACACGTCAATTCTTGTCATCGGAATTCTTCTTCCGTCTTCCAAAAATCCTTGTGTCTGTCCTAGTTTTTTACCAATTATTGTTGTGAACATATTTAGATTCAAAAACGCACAAAAAAAGCGACTCCTACAGTCGCTTTTACAATTAGGAATACCTAATTTACATCGCGCTATGTAGTCAAACTAACCCTCCTTAAAGTCGTCATTTTGCGTACTGTCAATTATATACGTATTTGAATTCAAATGCAAGAGTTCTAGCCTGATTCTTAAATCGTATTCTCGCAGTCGAATTTCCATGTAAGAGTTCTAACCCACTTCTTAAATCGTATTCTTACAGACTATTAACCAAAACTGCAGAATAAAGGAATAACATGAACAAACTACGAGACTAAAAGGGCTTTACTCTTTCGATTATGGATAAACTAACGATACTTTCAATTGAAGGACTAAAAGAACACTCTACAAGAGCTTCTCCAGGAAATTGAAATACGAAACTTGCTTACTTTTGTAAAAAGCAGGAATGGCAATGACTACACGAAGTGAAGCTTTGCTTACATCTTAATCTCAACGTTAACACCCGATGGGAGATCAAGGTGAATTAAGTTTTCGATAGTGCTTTCGGTAGGATTTATGATATCAATAAGTCTTTTATGAGTTTTTAGTTGGAAGTGTTCTCGTGCATCTTTATCAATGAATGCAGCTTTATTTACAGCAAAAACAGTTCTGTCTGAAGGTAATGGAATAGGACCAACAACCTTTGCGCCGGTTCTTAATGCAGTATCAATGATCTGTTGACAAGTACTGTCAATAATTCTAGGATCATAACTTTTTAATTTTACGCGGATGCGTCCTTTTGATGCCATATATTTTGAATCTAGTGCATTTTAACACAAAAAAACCTGCTCACAAGGTAGCAGGTTCAATTACCAACGTTCTCATCCTAATTTTCTAATGTGCGATTGATCTCTAATTATTTAGTGATCTTGGTAACAACTCCTGCTCCAACTGTCTTGCCGCCCTCTCGGATAGCAAATCTCATTCCATCTTCCATAGCTACAGGAACGATAAGTGAAACATTCATTTTTGCATTGTCTCCAGGCATAACCATTTCTACACCTTCTTGTAGTTTGATTTCTCCTGTAACATCAGTTGTTCTGATGTAGAACTGTGGTCTATATCCTGAGAAGAAAGGTGTGTGTCTTCCGCCCTCTTCTTTAGTAAGAATGTATACCTCAGCTTCAAATTCAGTGTGAGGAGTAATAGATCCTGGTTTTGCAAGAACTTGTCCTCTCTCGACGTCCTTCTTTTCAACTCCTCTTAGGAGAAGTCCAGCATTATCTCCTGCTTGTCCTTCGTCAAGTTGCTTTCGGAACATTTCGATTCCAGTAACAATTGTCTTTGAGGTAGGTTTAATTCCAACGATTTCGAGTTCTTCATTGATTTTTACAACGCCTCTTTCAATTCTTCCGGTAACCACTGTTCCTCGACCTTTAATTGAGAAAACATCTTCAACAGGCATAAGGAAAGGCTTATCAATTGGTCTTTCTGGAGTTGGAATGAATTCATCAACCTTATCCATAAGATCAAGAATTGCTTGCTCTGCTTCAGCATCACCCTCAATAGCCTTAAGCGCTGAACCTTTAATGATAGGAGTTGTATCTCCAGGGTATTGGTATTTAGTCAAAAGCTCTCTTACTTCCATTTCAACAAGCTCCAAAAGTTCTGGATCTTGTACCATATCAACTTTATTCATGAATACAACGATTGCTGGAACACCAACTTGACGTGCAAGAAGGATGTGTTCTCTAGTTTGAGGCATAGGTCCATCAGGAGCTGAAACGACTAGAATTGCACCGTCCATTTGAGCGGCACCAGTGATCA
>CAZEEU010000014.1:0-3374 GCA_964511305.1 uncultured Gammaproteobacteria bacterium
AAAAAGACAGACAGAATGTCATGGCTTAGAAAAAGACAGACAGAATGTCATGGCTTAGAAAAAGACAGACAGAATGTCATGATGTCAGGGTTGGCATGTGGGACAAATGCTTTTTGACCCCCTTTTATATAAATAGAAGTTATTTTCTGAGTCTTCTATTAACCCTTCGTAATTCAAATGATTGATTTGGTCAATGGTCTCAGGTTTTTCATTGTAAAAAACTACAAAATCTGAGGTATCAATAGCAAAAGGAACCACATATATATGATCTCGGTGTGATAGGTGCGCACCAATGCTGTTTGAAGCACTCACTGAGGCTTCATTTGGGATTAAGGATAGGTAATTTTTAATTTGCTGACTATTTGTAACATAAAAAGGACTGTAGTCAGCACCTTTCATACCGGGCAGGGGAGAGTATGAGTACATGGAAAATATCGAGACAATCACTATGTAATAAAAGAGGACCTTTCTAATATTTCTAATACGTATTTTCTTGATCAAAAGATTGATTCCATGCATTGAAGCTATCAACATAAAAGGAATAATAAGTGCTCCAAAGTGATATTGATATGCTCTATATTCATAATTATTCGATAAAAGATAGATAGCCATGTCTGGTAATACAAATACGAAATAGAGTGGAGAAAGAATTGCAAGATATCCAACTGGCAATAAGTGTTGATGGAGATAGGAGAGTGTTGAAAAATTAAATATTTGATTTAAGGCAAGACCTGGATTTAGAAGTAAATTCTTTATAATGCCTCCCGTTGAGTCTCCTAGATTTGAATAAGTGCCAAGAGCAAAATGAGATGCTCCTCGAGCACCAGGAATCGCAACTGAAGTTAAATAGAAAAAGCCCGCAATACCCAGAATTGTCAGAATGCCTCCAAAAAGCCATTTTTTTTCCTTGAGAAAGTAAAGACCGAATGCGCTTACAACAAGAAGAACATTTTCTTTGGTGATTGCCGCCAGGAAGAGAAACCCAGCAAAAAGAAGATACTTCTTTTTAACGAGGTAAAGGTAAGCTGCTAGGAGAAGAGGGGTTGCAATTGTTATGGCATGAAAGTCAAAAATATTTTGTTCATGCAGCCAGAAATTAGCGTAATAAGAGATCGCAAATGCAACGGCGATCAACTCACTTTTTGTTACTTTCTTTGCAATAAAAAAGACAAATATTCCACCGCTTGCCAGTGCAAATGATTGAAAAATGAGAAGCATCCTAGGATCTGCCCAGATCCAAAAGAGGGGTGCAAGGAATGCTAAGAGATAATCAGAATGCACTCCAAGTCTGGACATGTTCTCTATTCCATCGGGGTTGGTAAGCATAAAAAATCGCCCCTGAGACGTATTCCATACTGTTTGGGACATATTTCCTAGATCAAATCTGCCAGTCAGAAAATTATTATGTTTTAAGATTGTAAAGAATGAAAAATAGAAAAAATAGAAAATAGAAATAACGACTACGACACTAAGATACGGGTTAAATTTTGAAATAATTCTTAAGTCTTTAGCTTTACTTATTAGTCGAGTTATTACGAGAAAGAATAGTTCTCCTATAACCATTGCAACCCTACTCATAATTGCAATAGCCGAAGCTTCAGCGATCCCAACGAATGAAGACAGTGCAAATGTAATAACCAACTCTCTAACCCCAAGTCCCATCGGTGTAATAAATAGTAGGTATCCACAAAGCCAGGAAAGAACAAAAAAAGATGCAATAGTTAGGGAATTGGCAATATCGAATGAAAAAATCGATAAGGCAACGAGCAAACTTCCCACACCGTAAAATATCCATGCAAGAACATACAGAGCAAAAGAATCAAAATATGCATAGAAAGTATCTCGTATTTTTTTATTTGTAAAAAAGAATACGCCTGATGCTATTGCAAGAATGAGAAGCAAGGGATTAGCTATAAACCCTAAAGACGTATATTTGTTGAGCAGAAATATAGAAGCAGGAAGGCTCACTATCAACGCAGAGCTTGCAAGCAGAATTGCTTCAATACCAATTCCTTTTACTGTTTCTTTCTTTGGAATTTCCTTATGGACACCAACTCTTGAGATAAAAGCAAAAATGCTTCCTGGGATATAGCGCTTTGCTTCTGACAGGGAGTAGAAAAAAAGAGTGGATTTAACCTCCGGTGAATGTCCACGAATTCGTAGAATTTTTATCCAGATAATTGTTTTTATAAAAAAGAACAATCCAAAAAAGAGAAAACTTAAAAGCAGGAGTATGGGATTTGCAGTTAGAAAAGATGTGAGAATTGTGTCTTTATTGTCATAAAATAT
This sequence comes from uncultured Gammaproteobacteria bacterium, assembly GCA_964511305.1. GTDB lineage: Bacteria > Patescibacteriota > Microgenomatia > Levybacterales > GWA1-39-11 > JAUSNA01. The sequence continues at coordinate 2,290 of CAZEEU010000014.1, forward strand.
TTTCCCAATAAATATAAAAGCAAGTACTGTTAATGGGACTCCAAGGAAAAAGCGCAGATAATCTTTCAGCTTCATAGGGCAGAAGACTTGTACTTGGTAAGATAATTATTGATTTTTTTCTCATTAATATTTACCAAAAGATCGGCAATAAGTCCGGTAAACATCGCCTGCGCACCCCCAAGTACAAAAAGCACTCCAAATATAAGAAGCGGTCGTCCTCCGATTGATTCCCCTAAGAGCTTGATAATTATTAGGTATCCAAGGATTACAAAGCCCAAAAGAAAGAGAAGTCCGCCCAATTGAAAAAAGAAGTGCAGTGGCCGGCCAATATACTTTGTGAGAAAAAACATTGTAAAAAGATCCGGTATTGAGGTAAGTATCTTTGTCGGTTTGTATTTGGAATAACCATATTTTCTTGCGTGATGAATAATAGGTTCTTCTGCACATTTAAATCCCATTTCTGAAGCAAGAACGGGTATAAAACGATGCATTCCTCCGTAGATTCTCAATTCCTTAGCAAGTTCTTTTTTGTATAGCTTAAGGCCGCAATTCATATCATGGAAGCGTAAATTAAAGAGCACCGGAACCATAAATGAATTGAAAAATTTTGAAGACAACTTTTTAAAGAATGTATCCCGGCGGTCTTTTCTCCACCCAGACACAAGATCAAGGTTGTCTTTTTCCATTCGTGCAAAAAGCCTGTCAATATTTGCAGGGTCATCTTGGAGGTCAGCATCCATTGTGAGCATATAGTCGCCCTTCGCATGCTCAAAGCCAACCGTAAGAGCCGGGGATTTTCCTAAATTTTTTCGGAAAGATATGACATGAATATTTTTATTGTCTCTTGAGTATTTTTTAAGTAGTTCCAAAGACCCGTCGGTTGAGCCATCGTCAATAAATACAATCTCGTAAGAGTGTCCAAATTTTTTGAAGTTTTCGGCTATTCGGGCAACAAGCTCCTGAATGCTCTCATCTTCATTGAATACAGGGATAATAACTGAGAATTCCGGATTCATATCTTTACCTCAAATTGAGTATATCAAAAACAAGGGTTCTTTTGTGAGCGGCCAGGGTTTCGGTCTGCC
>CAZEEU010000014.1:3474-32677 GCA_964511305.1 uncultured Gammaproteobacteria bacterium
GTGCAACTTGCAGCGTGACCTTGGTCGCATTTTTTTGTGAGCGGCCAGGGTTTCGGTCTGCCGTGCAACTTGCAGCGTGACCTTGGTCGCATTTTTTTGTGAGCGGCCAGGGTTTCGAACCCTGAACCTACTCCTTAAGAGGGAGTTGCTCTACCGTTGAGCTAGCCGCCCGTTTACTGGTGGTCAAACTTAGTTTAGCCACCTGTACTCACAAATTTTCTTTAGCTTGTATATTTTACCAAAAAAGAGGGGAAAATGCGGTATTTTAAAGAATTGACTATCTATGTGCGCCCGAAGGGACTCGAACCCCCAACAACTTGGTTCGAAGCCAAGTACTCTATCCATTGAGCTACGGGCGCAACTTTATTATCTAATGTGTCCGCAAAGTTGCATCTATAACCTGTATTTTAGCAGAAAACAGCACAGTATTTGCTAATCAATAACAAACAGAACCTCTTGACCTTGATAGTTATATGTGCGTATATTAGAAATACCACACGTATATGGCGTGGTTTTGCATGAAGAAACTCCTATTATTTATAGCATTTATTTTAAACCTAGCTCTGTTTGTTCCCTCTGAAGCAAATGCCCAGTCGTGTTCTGCTCCAGCAGTTGCAAGTGGCGTAACTGTAGAATTTCCCGGATGTAATGGCTCATCATGCGATCTGACTCAAGCAAGCTGTGCGTGGAATTCTCAGGCTGACGCAGCTTCTTACAATGTCACAGTAACTGAAGTAGAGACAGGCACTATTATAAAAAATAACGAATCTCAGTCTTCATCAACTACAAAAGTCTTATTTCCAATTACGCAAGGCCGTACATATAAATGCGACGTTGTGGCAGTTGCTTCATGCGGTTCTTTAGCTGCTGCATCTTCTGATCAGCTTCTCTGTGAAGCCGATGCAATCATTGATACTCCGACACCAACAACGGTGGCTGTTCCTCCTACGGCGACTCCAATTCCTGCAACTCCCACAATTGCCCCTCCGGGAGGATTTCTACAAACAGTATCAATTGTAGGTGGAGTACTGATTGTAATAGTCGGTGGTATACTGCTATTCGCCCTATAATAATTACTATGGAAGTGGAAAAGAATATAGAAATCAATAATATGGAGCCGCCTATAACTCAGCCGGAAAACGTTAGTGGTGTTACAAAGAGAAAAATTAGTATCCCTTTGTTAGTTTTGGGAATAAGTTTGGTAATTATTCTTGTTCTTTCATTTGCTATTTATTTTCTTATAGGTAAAAAGAGCCAAGGCAAAACCGAGGGAGAGGCTTCTTATGTAGCAAGTGGAGCAAATAAGTCAGGTGACCTTGCAACTACGGAGAAATCCTTGGAAGAAGCGCTTAAGAATGATCCTAACGACCCAAAGCTACTTGCAGCAATAATTACCTCTATCGCTAACGAAGGAAATCTTCTTGGCCGAGAAGGAGAAGCTTTCGAAAAGGGAAAGCCTTATGCAGACAACGCATTAAAGGTTGCACCTCAGAATGAGGATGTTCTTATTGCGGTAGGTTTTTTATATGAAATCGGTGGAGATTACCAAGCTGCACTATCTTATTACGAGAAAGCTTTAGTGATCAACCCAAAGAACGCAAATGGCCTTTTTCACAAAGGACATGTTCTGGAGTTTCTGAACAGGTCTGTAGAGAGTATGAATGCTTATATAGCAGCTTACGAAATTGATAAAGAGAATCCGCTTGTGCTGATGGCTCTAGGAAAAATGGCTTTAAATCAAGGGAAAATTGATGATGCAGTAACTTTTTACAAAACCGCATCCGCTGTTCCTGACGTTACTGCTTATGAAAAGGCAGAAGCATTAACTAATGCAGCCATAATAAGACGAAGTCAGATGCTCTATATGGATGAAGCCATAGGACTGGCCCAACAGGCGGTTGATGCATACCCAAGTTATTCGCCAGCTCTGGCAACGTTAGGTTTTGCTCAGGGTATAAATGGAAAGATGGTTGAAGGCGTTGAAAATATGAAAAAAGCTATAGCAGCGAATCCAAGGATTTCACAGAATTATTGGTATCTGGGAATGCTTTTGAGATCCGTGAAGGTGTATGATGAAGCTCTAAAGTATCAAAAGGAGGGCTTTATAAAGCTTGATCAAGATAATACACTTGTTGGTAACGTGCTTAGAGCTCAGGTTAAGGCAGCTATGGCGTATGACTTGGCCAAGACAACTTACCTTTCAGGATCAACAGCCGGCGTGATAGAATATTTGAAAACTGCATTAGAATTTGACCCGACACTAAAGACCCAGCTGAAAGATGATATTGCTAAATATAATCAATTTGTATCAATTGCAAATACTGCAGAAATGCAGGCGCTAATAAAATGAAATTAAAAGTACTTTTACTCGCAGGTGTCTTATTTCTATTGTCTTTTGGTGTAGTTAGTGCTCAAGTTTCCAACACTGAGGCACCAAATACAGCGGCTGTTGTTCAAAATTGTCTCAATAGTGGGGGTACTCCGCAGGCTTGCGCAGAGGCAGGAGCAGCCTATCTTAGAGGCTTGGGATATACCGCTGGCGTTAATTGTAGTAGTGGTACAGCATGTATTGTAACGTGCTCAAACGGGGGTTCTGTTAGTATCCCGATACCTACTAGTCCTCCGCCACTCGTCAATTGTCCCAGTTCTACTCATAAATGCGGACCTGCTAGCGCTGGTGGAACTATTTGTAACGGAAAGCCTTCTCCTGGTGATTTAACTGGCTCTGATAATACTTCTTGTGGAAAACAAATGTATTGTTGGTATTGTCCGCCTCCGGTACCAACAGCAACTCCCATTCCACCTACCGCAACACCAACAATGCCTCCTCCTGTTCCAACTCCTCCATCACCAACACCAGTTGTGCCAACACCTACAACGCCGCCTCCAGTTACTCCAACAGCAACCCCTCCAACAGCAACGCCGCCAACAAGAACACCTCCAACATCTGTACCTCCAACATCTGTACCTCCAACATCTGTACCTCCATCACCAACACCAACCGCAACTGCAACCCCCTCGCCAACGCCTCCATTTGATGAGGCAATGTGTAAGTGTGATAGTCTAGATTTCACTTCAATAGCCTTAGGGATGACAACAAATATTACAGCCTATGGAAAAGTTACGGGCACAGATACAAAGTATGCAAAAATACCTTCGATGACATTTAAATTCTTTCAAGGAAATGGCACAGTTGTTAATGAAATACAAAAAGCTACAATAAATACTACGGTGGTAGAGCAAAGCAATTCGCTGGTAAAATACCAGGCTGTTTGGGCTTTAAATCTTCCGACAAGCCTGGATACTACTCAAACATATAGAATTCAAGCAAAGCCTGATTGTTCAAGAAAGGCTGTTATGCTCAATGCATCCCCTACGACAGTCGTTCTTGCTGCAAGCGATTCACAGCCAACAGTCTCTTTCTGGGGTAGAATTTCATCTTTCTTCTCTGGATTATTTGGAGGCGGTACAAGTGGGAAGGTAAATACCGCAGTACCTGCGTCAGTTAGTCCAACAATGACACAACAACAAAAAAGGCAACTTCAGCTTAAGACATTCACACCTGCTACAGGAATATCTACTGATAACTGCTCATTTATTAAATTCAATTTCTAATTGTGGTTGTATCTTTGCATCAACTTAATATCTAATGTTGAAAAATTGAGAGGGACACGTATTCTTCGCTCGCCTCTGGAGTAACTATTCTAGGAATTTCTACACGCACTTTGTGGTGTGTTTTATTACCGTCAAGGAGTCTTGAATTCAGGTGGTAATTGCTTTTGAGCTCATCTCCTGTCCGCGAAATTGATACAGAATGCAATTCTCCTTCAAAACCTTCTGAAATACTAATGAATTCAGTTTCTCCCACAGTTAGCTGTGGCATTGCAAAAGGAGAAAGTTGTTGCAGGTGAGAGTCAATATCATCTCGATATAGAATCGCTGTATCTGAAATCGAAAACGCATCAAAAGCGGAAGGTCTTACTGCTCTAAAAGTATCATGTCCTACTGGAATGAGAATTGAATTTCCGTCTTCAGAAATTTTCCATCCCTGGCCTGCGATTTGAATTTTACCAGCCTCAACTGCAGCATGCAAAGAGTGCCCCTTGAGTTTATTTGCTTGATTTAATGCGTAATATCTAAAGATATTGCTCCCTGCAGGAACCTCTATAGGCCTTGTAGCGTGGTTGTTGACTTCTATATATGCAAGTTGTCCCGCGTGTTGAGAAGAGTAAGCAAATCCTTTCGGTTTGGTGTATCCATGAAGAGCTTTACCATCTTCTTCGCCTACGTTTAAACCTCCTTGGGCCCAACGGCTCCTGACACTGACATCAAGATAGTCCAAAGCATCAATGGGAAGCGCTCCAAGCATGCCTAGGCTTAGCGTGTCCAGAACGAATCTCATTTTGCGTGTTCCTCCAGGTGGAATTACCGTAGAATCTGCTGTTCTAATATCTGAAGATTTATATACTGGAGTGTCACTAAGTGCTTCAGCAACTTGTAATTTCAAGGCGTTATCCTGCGCCTCAATAGCGGATGTGGATTGGTTACGACCTCTTTCCATAATATAGACCTATAATTATAATCCAATTTATACGAAAGTCCAGAAAGAATAGTATTCTTAGGCTATGGAGGCAATTTGTTCTCGGTAATACATAAAGATAGACTTATCTCTTAAGCAAATAAATTTACTCTCATAGTCAGAGGCTTTCTGCTTATCAAAAATTCTTGCGGCATCTGTTGGAGCGATCCACTCAAGCCTGTAACCTGCATTAATTTCCCCTTCATCAAATTGTGGCTTATGAGGTTGGCCGATGACTTTTGATAAAAAAACATAAGAGGTTTGGATTAATTTAATCTTTGACCTTGTTTCGACAATTATTCCTCCGTGGTCCAATATTTCGGCGTTGCAGCCTGTTTCCTCGATGAGCTCTCTTCTAAAAGCCTCGTTCAGATTCTCGTTGTCTTCAAATCCTCCCCCAGGAAGCTTGTAATACCCACTCTTTGTTACATTAAGCAAGCCCAGTTTTCCTTGATGCATGAGAATTCCTCGTGAAGAATCTCTTTTTCTAAAATTAGTTGTATCTACGTGAACGAAAGACGGGTCAATATCCTTGTCAGTAATTTCCATAAGAATTTTGTTCATACTGAGATATTATATACATTTGAATATTCAAAAAAGAACTGCATTTGAGTTGTGGATATAAATTTAGTAAAATATAGGCTGATAGTAAATGTTAATTGCGCCTTTGTAAGCAGAAGCTTGCCAAGTCAAAAAATTAACGATTGATTTTTTTGCCTTCGTGAATAAATTCCGCAGGCAAAGATTGTATTTTGAGTTTGCCTTCGTGAATAAATTCCGCAGGCAAAGATTGTATTTTGAGTTTGCCTTCGTGAATAAATTCCGCAGGCAAAGACTGTATTTTGAGTTTGCCTTCGTAGCTCAATGGATAGAGCACATCGGTTCTAACGATTAGGTTGTGGGTTCGAGTCCCGCCGAGGGCACAAGATAGAAAAGTCCAGGTAACATTCGTTACAGCTCAATGGAAGTCAGTTCTAAGCAGAGCTTGAACTCTTCGAGTTTAACGATTAGGTTGTGGGTTCGAGTCCCGCCGAGGGCACAAATTAATTTGATATAATATTGATTGTAATTTTAGGGTAGACCCTGCCATGGTGAATGTATTCTGCGCTGCGCGCATCATCATCCACCAAAAAGGGAAAGATTGTAGTTGGTAGATGTAGGCTACGCCTCATCCACCTTCACTACGTTACGGTGGATGTAGCTCAGTTTGGTTAGAGCGCGAGCTTGTGGAGCTTGAGGTCGCCGGTTCGAGCCCGGTCTTCCACCCACGTCGAACGTGGCTGTGCCCGTGAAGATGTGACCGCGTTTGACGCGGCCCTAAAATATATTTACTCTATGGAAGAAACGTCAGACGTTTCCCCCAGATATTACACTTACGTTCTCTACTCTTTAAGTAAACACAATTTCTACATTGGCTTTACAAAAGACTTAAGAAATAGACTAAGCCTTCATTCAAAAGGACAAGTGATTTCGACTAAGACTCGTAGACCTCTAAGACTTATTCATTACGAATACTTCATAAATAAAGCTGATGCAGAGGCTAGAGAAAAATTTCTAAAAAGTGGCTATGGAAGAAAACAATTGAAAGAAACTCTCAAACACACATTTGAAGGTTTAGTATAATTACATTAAGAATTTTTATGAGCACATACCTAATACTTTTGCGTGGAATCAACGTTGGAGGCAAGAATAGGATACCAATGAAAGATTTGAAAAGGTGCCTGGAAGATTTGGGATTTACCGAAGTCGTGACATATATTGCCAGTGGTAACGTTATTTTGAGATCGGATAAAAGTGCAGAAAAAGTTAAAGCACTAGTGGAAGAAGCTTTGCCGAAAAACTTTAAGCTAGATAGTGAACTTATTAAGGTGCTGGTTATGACTAAAAGTCAGCTCAAGTCCGTAATTGATAAAAAGCCAAAAGGCTTTGGAGAGTCACCTGAAAAATATCATAGTGACGCAATCTTTATGATGGATATAGATCCACATGAAGCAATGCTCGTATTTTCTCCTAAAGAAGGTATAGACATGGTATGGGAGGGGAGTGGTGTAATCTATTCACAGAGACTAAGCGCACAGCGCACAAAGAGCCGTCTTAGCAAGATCGTTGGAACCACCGCCTACAAATCTATGACTATTCGCAATTGGAACACCACAATGAAACTGTTGGAAATGTTAAAATAATGCATGTCGCTTATAAAATTTGAAACTAAGCTTATTGAAATTAACTCATGGACGATTCTCAGATTGCCAGAGAGTTCTTCAGAAAAGCTTCCTACAAGAAGTATGGTGATGGTTGCAGGGACATTAAATGATATTCCTTTTAAGGCATTGTTGGAGCCTGACGGAAAGTATGGGGCTGGACTCAAGCCAAGTCATTGGTTCAGACCTGACAAAAAGCTACTTGATGAAGCAAAAGCAGCAGCAGGAGATATTGTAAAGATCGATCTTGAGCCGACCAAGGATTGGATTGAGCCAGAAATTCCGGATGATGTTGAAAAAATGCTTACGAGTAATCCAAAAGAGAAAGCTTTATGGAATGACATAACGCCGAGTGCAAGATGGGATTGGATTCGTTGGGTAAGAGCAGTTAAGACAGAAGGCACCCGTAAAAAGCATGTTGAGGTAATGCTTGATAAGCTTAAGAAGGGCATGAGGCGTCCTTGCTGCTTTAACCGAAATCTCTGCAGTGAGCCGGCTGTATCTCTCAATTGGGCACTTCTCACACCTTAATATGAATATTGAAAACGGTAAATACAAACTTAATCCCTATGAGCTTGAAGTAGAGTTGGGTGTAGGCGCAGATGCAGGGGAAGTATCAGCTCAAGTAGACAGCATTTCTTCTAAATGGCAAATACCAAATGAAAAGCCAGAGCATCCAACGCTTCTAATGGTGGGAGGTTTTCAGGGGTCTGGTAAGACAACTGCTCTTGAGATATTAAAGCCCAGATTTCCCTCCGTCATGATTTCTCCCGACGAGATAAGGCATAATTTATTTGAAAAAGGGCATCCATTTTCCGAAGAGTTCACGAAAATTGTTAACGCTGCAAAGTTTGAACTTATTAAAAAAGCATTAGATTTAGGAACTTCCATAATTGTTGATCAGTCACTCACGCCCGATAGAGTAGCTTTAGTCCAGCATCTTTTGAATGGACATTCAAAATACCGTCTTCTTTCTGTATTTTTGACTGCTCCAACTGAAGTACTCAAGGAGAGAGTTGCTTTAAGGCCGCAACAAGCAGGGAGATATAAGGGAACTTATCTTGAGTTGGAAGCATCAATGGATAAATACTCCAAGTTATACGGTGAACCCCAAGATGGTGGATATGATCTAATTATTGACTCATCGGTAAATGATCCTCAAGCAATAGCAAGCCTTATTAACGAAAGTCTTTCTCCTTTTCAGTACTACAACTAGGTTATGCATCAGGATATCAAGGACTATAACAATTCTCAATCATCATCAGACAGCGAAATCTGCGAGCTTTTAGGAACGGAAATTACCAAAAAACTTAGCAATGCAACGAATAAAGTATGGCATGCTCACCCCGTATGGTTTTTGGATGGAAATCCAATTGTCGGATATAGCAAAATGAAAACTGGCATCAAACTTATGTTCTGGAGTGGTGTTGGTTTTGAGGAAAAAGGTTTAGTGTCAGGAACAGGAAAATTTAAAGATTCTTCAATAACCTATACGAATGTAGATCAAGTTAATGTTGAAGATTTACATAGATGGCTAGAGAAGGGGTCAAAAATACAATGGGATTACGCAAATCTAGTCAAGCGAAAAGGGAAACTGATTAGACTAAAGTAGAAGCTTTCCTGATTTTTCAACAAAATGAAAAATCTAGTCAAGCAAAAAGGCTGAAATAGCTAGGTCATTTTGCCTTTTTCGATAGAGTGGTGTCCGAATTGATTCCTCATCCCAGTAAGTAATTTCCCAGTAAAACTTGGTTCTTTCTGGGATGCAACTCTGAATTTAAAACTTTCTTCAATTATTTTTGCAGGGACCTTAAAATCCGAAGCGGTTTTTGCTGTCCATTCACCCTCTCCTGTATACCCAACTGCTCCTGACACACCTTCAAGTTCTTGTCCGTATTTTTTAAATGCATCTTGAAGCCAACCTACAAGTCGTGAAGTAACAACACTTCCATGCTGATAAATCTCAGTTACATCAATGAGATTTAACTTGAAAGGTGACTTTTGCATAATCTCAAAGCCTTCAGCAAGAGCTTGCATCATCCCGTACTCAATTCCGTTATGGACCATCTTTACAAAATGCCCAGCTCCAACTCCCTCAAAGTGCATATATCCATTTGGAATTGAGATGTCCTTAAAAATGTCTTCTACATAGTCAAATGTTTTTTGGTCTCCGCCTACCATGCTGCATGCTCCATTGCGCGCTCCACCAGGGCCTCCAGAAATGCCTGCATCCATGAAGATAATGCCATGTTTTTCAAGTTTTTCGGATGTTTCTATAGCTTTTTTATAAAATGAATTGCCTCCATCAATAATAATGTCTCCCTTTTCTAAATACGAGGTGAGGCCGTTCTTGCCAAATATAACTTCGTCATTTGCTCCATCTGCTGTTAGCATGAGAAAGACAACGCGAGGTGCTTCTAATTTTTCGGCGAGTTCTGATAGAGAGTAGGCTCCTTCAAGCCCTACTTTTTCAAGTTCTTTTGTGACGGCTTCGGTTCTGTTGTAGCCAATGACTTTCCATTTGTGATCCAAAAGATTCTGGGCAATTCCTCCACCCATACGTCCTAATCCGATTATTCCAATTTTCTTTTTCATATTCATTTAACTAAATTTGGCAAAAAGCTCCATAGGGTTCTATCCATGACCTCCCGTCTTTTCTCAAGAGCTCATCTGCTTCCTTAGGTCCCCAACTTCCTGCCTTATACAGTCTAACAGGGGTTCTACTAGCAGACAAGTGATCAATGAATTTCCATTGTGCTTCAATCTCTTTTGAGACATTAAATGAAGTGTGCTTCCCTGCAAAAGCATCCTGAATAAGCTTTTCGTAGGCGTCAAAAGTTTGACTTGCAAAATAGTGCTTGTAACAAAACTGCATGAGAGTTTGTTCTAATGTTTTGTCATAACCCGGTTTTTTAGTAAGAATTTTAAAAGCAATTCCTTCATTAGGTTGGACTCTTATAGTGAGTACGTTTTCTCCAAATTTTTTGTTTTTGAAAATATAATTTATTTCAGTTACCCAAGTTTCCAGTTGCTTACCAGCACGAATATAAATAGGCACGCCTTCAAATCTCTTACTGTTAATTCGTGCCTTAAGGGCAAAGAACGTGTCAGTTGTTGAGTCTTTTGGAATAAAGTCTTCATTTTTGTAGCTTACAGCCTCAACTCCATTTATAGAACCCTTGCTATATTGTCCATACACTACATCAGACGGATTAGCTCTTAACTTTCGTATTAAATTCATCCGGCTTTGAACTATTGCCCTATCTGTATTATCTTTTGGACGTTCCATTGTAGCCAGGGCAACCATTTGTAATAAATGATTTTGTCCTACATCCTTAAGAGCTCCGGTTAGGTCGTAAAATTTCCCACGTTTGGCAATGCCAAAATTCTCAGCTGCTGTTATTTGTATGGAGTCTAAGTGTTTTTTGTTAAGTAGGTGCTCAAAAATACTATTCTCAAATCTAAAAGCAAGTACATTTTCTAATGTTTCCTTTCCGAGATAATGATCAAGCCTAAAAATCTGCTCTTCATCAAAAACAGAGGTAAATATTTTATTGTACTTTCTTGCAGAGGCGACATCATCTCCAATTGGTTTTTCTACCAGTATTCTTGTCCAACCACATGGACTTCTGTGCAGTCCGCTTTTCTTAAGATTGTCAAAAACCGTAGGATAAAGAGTTTGGGGTAGGCCAAGGTAGAAAAGACGATTGCCACACGGTTGCCCCTTTTTAATAAGATCATTTAGGTACTCGTTGAGTTGTTTGTAGAAATCAAAAGTTGTGTTATCTCCAGGAAAAAAATAAATGTGATCTTTAAGCACTCTAAAAAAATCATTATCTATTGAATGCTTGTGATGTCTATTGTCAGAAGTTAGGGAATGTTGAAAAAAATCGAAGAACTCTTCTTGGGTATACTTTCTGCCTGTTGCAACAATCGCAAAATCTTTTGGAAGAAGGCCTTTCTCTGCGATGTCGTAGAGTGCAGGGTAAATTTTTTGATAGGAATTATCTCCGCTACCACCAAATATTACAAAAGTAAATGGACTTTGAAAAGAAGTCGTTATCATCGGCCAAAGTCATTGTAGATTGGATCTAAATTAATAGCAAGAGCTAATAATTTGCCTAAACTGAAGCGCTATCTTCCTTATAAATCTGTTTAATTTTATCTGCAATCACACGAGGAATATTTTTGTCTAAAGGAGAGGGGAGAATCTCATCAATAGTAGGATTTTCGACATATGACGCCAACGCCATGGCAGCCCCTATCTTCATGCTATTGGTGATAACTTTTGCACGTGCTTCAATTGCTCCTAAAAATACCCCGGGGAAAGCTAGTAAATTATTGATTTGATTTGGTAAATCGGATCTCCCTGTGCCCACGATATAAGCACCTGCTTTTTTTGCTTCTTCTGGATCAATTTCAGGTGTTGGATTGGCCATGGCAAAAATAACTGGTTTGTCATTCATAAGACTTATCCATTCTGGGTTAAGAATATTCCCTTTGCTTACTCCAATGAAAATGTCTGCACCCTCAAGTGCTTCTTTGAGCCCTCCAGATTTGTTGCCTCTATTTGAAATACTTGCGAGTCTCATCTTCCAAGGATTATTTTCTATATCTTGTCGGGATTTATTAAGTATTCCATGAGAATCACACACAAGCATTTCCTTTACCGGTTCACACATTCTCTTGTCATACCCAACGCAAAGTAGCAGATTGGCAATAGCCGTCCCTGCTGCACCTGCGCCATTGATAACGACTTTTAATTCTGTCATAGGCTTTCCAATAAGTTTTGCAGCATTCATCATGGCAGCAAGGAGCACTATGGCTGTACCATGCTGGTCATCGTGAAATACAGGAATGCCAATGTCCTGCAAAGCATTTTCTACCTCAAAGCATCTCGGCGCTGAGATGTCTTCAAGATTTATACCGGCAAAAGTAGGAGCAATATTTTTTACAATATTTACAATTTCATATACATTCTGGGTATTAAGACTTATTGGCATTGCATTGATTCCTGCAAATTCCTTAAATAATGCAGCCTTTCCTTCAAGAACCGGAAGAGCTGCGTATGGGCCAATGTTGCCAAGTCCTAGAACTGCTGATCCATCAGAAACAACCGCAACAGTATTATTTTTAATGGTTAGGTTATATGCTTCCTCAGGATTTTCAGCTATTGCTTGAGAGACCGATGCTACTCCTGGTGTATATATGAGGGAAAGATCTTCTTTGGACTCTATCTTCACCTTCGAATTGATGGAAAGTTTGCCTTTTAACTGACGATGAAGATCTAGTGAATTCACTAAATAATTCTAGTCGGCAGGGAGACCAAAAGCAAGAAGACTTAAAAAAGAGCTTCGATTAAGTGATTAAGTGATTAAGGACTGATGATTAAGGACTGATGATTAAGGAGAGTGTCTGATATATCGATATATCATACAAAGTGAGGGAGGAATGGAGAAAAGGTGTTGAGAATTAATTATTAATTTAGAACAGTGATTGCTGCGTTGAGGAGGGTGGCAAAGCTAATCCACGCCAAATAGGGGACTAAAAGATAGGCCGCCCATTTCGAAATAGCGTAGGACTTTTTTATTGTGGCTACCGTCAGAATATCCATTCCCAGAATTACAAAGAGTGCAAGTAGAGGCAGCTTTAGTCCAAAGAAAATTGGTGTCCAAATAAAGTTCAGGAGTAATTGGGTTAGAAAGAAGTTGCGTGCACTGAGAATTTTTTTTGAATTCCAGCCTTTCTTTATAATCAAAAAGAATGAAATACCCATAAGGGTGTAAAGAATTGTCCACACTGGACCAAATACCCAGTTGGGTGGAGAAAAGAACGGTTTATTTAATGTGACATACCACGTAGGTATTGCATCAAATGTAAATATTGCCCCAACAATTCCCACGGCCTGGCAAAGGGCAATGCATAAAATAAGCTTAAGAATATTTTTCACTATATTTAGTATGAGGAGAATTTGGTAAAAGAGCAAATGGGGGGATGAAGAATGGAGCGGGTGGCGAAAAAGCCAAGCTTTTTCTTGTCCCACTCAAAATCTTCGATTTTGAGCGGGATAGGAGAATCGAACTCCTTACCTCAGATTGGAAATCTGATGTTTTACCGGTAAACTAATCCCGCTAGTATCTAGATTTAAGATAGTTCCAAGGAACTATTCTAAATCTAGATGTTAATGGGATTCGTGTGTCGGCAACCGAAGGTTACCGGTAAACTTTGTTGCATTCCATGCAACTACAGTTTGCTGCGATAAATCGCAGTAAACTAATCCCATTAAATATTTTTAAAAAGAGCTATCTTTCAGGGATTATTATATCATTTCATTTCCAACAAAAAAAGCGAGGCAAGAATATATTATTGAGGGATAAATAAAATCAGGTCGCTTTTTTTGCTTTTCCCACCCTTCACGAAGTGAATGGGCAAGCTTTGCTAACCCTTCACAAAGTGAATGGGCAAGCTTTGCTTATTTCTTCTTTCCTGCAAGCTCGTTCCATAGGAGCCAGACACCTGAAAGACCTACGAGAACATAAACAAGATTTTCAAGCATCGGCGATGCTCCGAAGATAAGATTTACAAGATTCCAGTTGTTCATTCCAAGCAACCCACTGAGCCCGATTAAAAGCCAGTTAAGCGCACCTACAACTACCAACCACCATGCTATCATTGGAAGCTTTTTCATAACGATTCACCTCCTTTCAATAAGCGTATAGCCTATATTAGGCACTAATAAAAAATTTAGTCAATAGGGGTTATTTGTTGCGATGAGAGAGTAAGCTTGCTGCTAGTATAAAGTCTTTTTCAGCCCAGCCTAAATTAGCTGCCTTAGCAGCTACAACCGCTTCATTATAAGCAGCATCAAGCAATTGCTCTGCTTCTTCTTTAACCTTCAAGTCTTCAAGGATAGCAAGAGTAGTTGCAACTTCGTGCGGGGCAAGTTCTGCTTTGTCTTGTGCGTAAATATTTTTTAAAACTCCAGCTTTTTCTGAATCTGGGCTATTAAGGGCAAGGATTATTGGCAAAGATTTTTTCTTTCTGACAATATCTCCGTAACTTTTTTTGCCAGTATTGTCTTCATCTCCCCATATACCTAAAATGTCATCTGATATCTGAAATGCACGACCAATTTTCTTTCCAAAGGTTGAAAGGTGTTCTTTCTTTTGTGCCTCTGTGTCTACAAGGTCTGTAGCAATCATCATCGAAGTTTCAAGCAAAGCTCCTGTTTTTCTTGAGATCATTTCAAAATATTCTTCGAGTGTTACATCTAGTCTATCTTCAAAATTAAGATCTCTTATTTGTCCATTTATAACCTGTATTCCGCACCTCGTGAGTCTATCTGCTGCTTTAACGATGTTGTCTGCTGGAATTTCAGCTTTTGTGAGTTGGAGCAGCGCTAGTGTGCTTATATATGACATGGAATCTCCAGCATTTACTCCTTGTCCCAAACTCCAGGTAGTCCAAACCGTAGGTTTGCCATGTCTTTTTTCGTCCCCATCTTGAATGTCATCATGGATAAGCGTGAAATTGTGGAATAGCTCAAGAGCCGCTGCAACTGGTGTGAGGGCTTCCCAGTCCCCACCCAATGCGTCAGCAGTCAGTAGGGCTAGGGTAGGGCGAATACCTTTTCCGTCAAAAGAGTTACTTGCATGCTCTCCAGCACTATTTTTATAGCCCATGTGGTAAGAAAGCATGGGTTCTGATTGCTCTGCCTCCTGCGAAAGAAATGTTTGAATGTAAGCATCTACAGATGGTCTATAGCGAGTGAAAAGTGGTTGTTGGCGAAACTCTCCTATAGATTTTTTTGCAGACATATTATGGCTTCATTATATCATCTGCCTCATATATTTCAGGTCAAACTGGACTTGGCCTCAAAGAAATGGTATTATGGATTGTGTCAACTTTTATTGTTACCTTAAAAGACGGAGAAAAACATACCTTCGAAGCTACTGATAGAGTTGCTTTCATAACAAATCTTTCCCGCGGAGTATATACGTTCACAAAGAAAAAAGTAACCACTGCAATTAGCACTGATGACATCTTGATATTCTCAGAAGTTCCAGCACCCAAAGCCCCTCAGAAGAAAATGTAGTCTTCAAAAATTTCCTGTTTCCTTAATATAAGATTAAACTTCAACTTTTCTTAGCTTATTTTGTGGATTATATTCACCGAATTACTGAATTCAGTCGGGGAAAGAGGACCTGTTCTGCGTAGCCAAGTCAAACTTGGTGAAGCAGTTCCTGAAAGGAATAATTTGACCCGTCGGAGGTGAATGTCTCTACCTTTTTGAAAATTAAAACTAAATATAACCTTCTTTAGGTGCTATTACTGCCTGTACGCGTGAAGCTTCAGCTTGTACAAGTTCTTCAAATTGTGCATTCTTGGTTGCCAATGCGGCTAGTTCCGGTGCACAAAATAGTGAACGTTCTGCCTCAACAGTGTTTCGGTTATCAGTAGCAATTTGCACAAATTCACCCTCATAACAACCACTTGGATCTGGGATCAATCTAAAATCGCCTGATAGGCCAACGTTTGGAAAAAATCCACTTTCTGAAGAAAAACCATTTTCTGTAGTGCTCATAATAGAATTATACAACTATCTTGTAGTAATTGCTTGATGAACTTAGGTAAACTTTAAAAGGATACTTATAGTTGCTGAATTCTGTCGGGAATTTTTGAGTTTGCGCGCTCTACGATTTGCGAAGCAAATTGTGAACTCCAACTGAGCTACTGAATTCTGTCGGGGAAAGAGGACTTGTTCTGCGAAGCCAAGTCAAACTTGGTGAAGCAGTTCCTGAAAGGAACAATCCGACCTGTCGGAGGTGAATACCTCTTACTGAATTCTGTCGGAAGATTATTTGTTGTTGCGCGCTCTACGCTACGAAGTCAGTGAGTTTGCCAACTGAGCTACTGAATTCTGTCGGGGAAAGAGGACTTGAACCTCCGACCTCACGGTCCCAAACCGCGCGCTCTAGCCAACTGAGCTACTCCCCGCAAAATGTTCTGCATTTTGCGGGGAGCAAGACAAGCATCCCCATGCAGTACATTTATTGTAAAGGCTTGGCTTACTCCAAGGAGCAAGCGCATTTACGTTTCTTATTTTAATATCTCCCTCGGTATAACACAAGCTCAAAAACTATATCTATTACAAACGCTATCAAACCCTGTCAAACGGTCTAGGCATATAGTATTTAGCTTCAAATAACACTTGACAAAAGTGTTTTGAACGTGCATATTAGTAAGGTACGTTCAAACAGGATATTTTGAAGCTATTCAGGTTCAAAATATTATTAGCTTGAGCCTACTCAGTTTAAAGCCATTTAAATTGAAATTCCTACAGAAGGAGGTGAATTACACATATGAAAATGCAATTCTACGATGTAAAAACTAGAAGCAAAGTTGACGCTGAAGTTACAGAAAAAACTACCTACCAGGTTAAGGGTCAAACAAAATACGCAGTTAAGGGAAAGACCTCAGATGGTCGAAACCTAACTCGCTTTGTTTCAAAAGATATATACGATTCAATCGCTCTTTAGTTCTTGAAAGTATATTTCTAACTCAGCGTATATTCTTTAATATACGCTACACATTACATTAACGGACCAGAAATGGTCTGTTAATGTGTATAAAGACAGTTGACAAACGCAAACTACTCGCATATACTAATTTTATGGTTAGTTTGCAAAAAGATACGATTAGAAATAAGGGATTACGAGTAACCCCAGCCCGAATTGCCGTACTTCGAATACTTGAGGAGTCACAAAAACCTGTTGATATTGCAACAATCTACGCTGAAATAGCAAAACATCATGTGGATGCAGATCAAGCCACAATTTATAGAATAATAGATAACTTTCTTGAGAAAAATTTAATAACTAGAATTCAATTCAACGAAAAGAAATTCTTTTATGAAGCTAAAAGACCCGAGCATCACCATGCAATTTGTAGCGAATGCGGAAAAATTGAAGATATTTCAAATTGTTCAATAAAAAGAACTGAAGCCCGAATAAAAGAAAAAATAGGATTTACTGTTAAAAGTCACTCATTGGAATTTTTTGGAATTTGTGCTGATTGTACAAAATGAATTTACTTGCCTACATACTTTTCTTTAACCTCATTGGAAGTGTAATTTCTCTTACTGGTGGCTTTATACTTCTTGGAAAGCCAAGACTTTTTGCTAGAATCTCGCATTACATAACTTCATTTGCAGCAGGGGCACTTTTGGCTACTGCATTGTTTGATTTACTTCCAGAAGCAATCGAAGAGGGTGATAATGTTCACATCGCCATGAATACAGTATTTTTGTACGTACTTTTTGGAATCATCTTTTTCTTTTTGCTTGAAAGACTTTTGCATTGGTTCCACCACCACGGTATGGAAGAGCATGAGATACAAGGAAAGCCAATTATTCCACTTCTTATAATTGGCGATACAATTCACAACTTTATTGATGGAATAGCTATTGCTGCTACATTTATGATTAATGTTCCTCTTGGAATAATTACAACGTTTGCTGTTGGTGCTCACGAAATACCCCAGGAGATAGGGGATTTTGGTGTGATGCTTAACCATGGGGTAAAGCGAGGTAAAGTACTTCTTATTAATGTCCTGAGCGCATGTGCATCATTTGTGGGAGCTATTTTAGCATTCTATTTTGGAGGACAGATTGAAGGTCTTTCCGCTTTTTTCCTTGCAGTGTCCGCCGGTTTTTTCTTGTATATAGCCTTATCTGATTTAATTCCGGAGATTCATCATCAAAATAAAAAAAGATTTGCTCTTGCCGAAACAATTTCGCTTCTTCTAGGCGTTGGAACGATTTACTACGCCTTGTATTTTGTTAGTAGTATTCTGCATGTTGGACATTAGGAGTGATTGACTCTACAATTTAATACGTGAAACGCATTTACTACTTACCAATTGGGTTAGTCGTCATACTTCTCTATTTTGTTTTTAGAATTCCTGTTAATAACGCAGTGCTTGCAGTAATTTATTACTCTCCTTGTGACTATCCTCTTGCTTATTCAATTGGTTCAATTGATTCTAGATTCAAAATGACTAAAGAAGCTCTTATAACCGATGCAAAAATTGCAGGAAACGTTTGGAGCTCTAGCATCAACAAGCAACTTTTTGTCTATGACCCAAAGGCTGATTTTACAATTAATCTGGTTTATGATTCACGCCAAGAATTAACCAATAAAATCACTGAAATGAACAAAGACTTAAAGGAAAAACAGGGAGAAATAGATCCAAAACTTGAGGATTATAAGCGTAAAGAGTTGAATTTTGAAAAAAGAGTGAAGGCCCTAAATGACCAAATATCGTTGTGGAATATGAAAGGTGGTGCACCAAAAGAAGAATATGACAAGCTGATTGCGGAGCAAAAGAGTCTTCAAGAAGAGGCGCGGGTTCTCACGGATGAAGCAAAAGCTTTAGGTCAGGCAACTGATGACTATAATTCAAATGCAAAGAATCTAAATCAAGAAATAGATAACTATCAGCAGGTCTTAGTGACCAAGCCCGAGGAAGGTCTCTATGAGCAAGATGGTAGGAAGAGAAAGATTTCAATTTATATTGACATTTCTCATGATGAATTTCTTCACACATTAACGCATGAGATGGGCCATTCGTTAGGGCTTGATCACAATACAGATCCAAAATCCATAATGTACCCACAAACAACTCAGGTACTTACTCCATCGGAAGTTGAGATAGAAGATCTACGAAATATTTGCAAAAAACGTACTGTGTTTGAGATCTTATTTACACGAATGAGCGAGTTGGTAAAAGTAATACAAGCTCAGGTCCTTAAGAAGTAGGATTAGTTAACTACCAGCGTTCCAACCATGCCCATTGCCTTGTGTTGGCCTATTGAACAATAGAACTGGAACGTTCCCTTTTTGTCCGCAACAAATGTAATCTGCTCGACCGCACCTGCCTCAATCGTCTTCGATTTAACCTTGAATTCATCAATTGAGAAGTCATGAAACCCTTCTGTATTCTTAAAGGAAATGCTGACAGTGTCCCCAACGTTAACTGCAAATGAATCTGGTTCAAATTTAAAATTCGAAGCTGTTATCTCAATCTGCTTGATGTCGCCCATAGTGACGCCATCTGATTTAATTCTATTGTCCTCAAGTGTTTCCTCTCCCAATTTTCTATTGTCTGGATCATCGATCATAGTCATCGTTGGCTCGGGTGTAGCATTTGGATTGGCTTTTACTAGGCCTTTGGAAAATGCCGTGTAAGTAACCACAACAACAAGGGCAATCACAATTATGGTTAGAATAACAACTATTTTTTTTAACATATTAAAAACCTGGGAAATAGTCTGTAACTATTGATGTTGGCTTTATTTTAAGGCGCGCAAGCAATTTTTTGTAACTTTCAACCATACCATTTGGTCCTGAAATGTAAAAAGTTCTAGCAGCAATGTCAGGCACATACTTTTTGAGCATCACTTCTGTTATTCTGCCTTTTTCGCCTTTCCATGATGACGGTATATTTTTTTCGTCCGAAATTATATACACAATAGTAACTCCAAGCTTTTGATCTGCTTCTTCAAAAATATCCTTGTAGGCGATTTCATCATCACTTTTGTTGGCGTAGAAAAAGATTATATCCCTTTTTTCATTCTTATCTATTAAATACTTAACCATACTTCTAAAAGGAGTTACTCCAATTCCTCCGGCTATGAAGACGAGTTTTTTAGACTTATCATCTGGTAAAGTGAAATCCCCAACCAATTGACCTGCCGCAATAACATCCGTTGCCTTAAGACCCTTAATTTGCTTTTTAAAAGTGCTTCCAGGTTCATTAAAACGTATTCCCAGCTTAATCTCAACTTCCGTTGGAGAGGAAGCAATTGTGAAGTACCTTCTATTTCCTCTTCCATCGGTCCTTGTAGAAGGGAGTGTCCACTCGAGATATTGTCCTGGCTTGAAGACAAAATACTCGGGTCGTTTGAATGAAAATTCAAAAGTATCTGTCGCTAATTTTCTCATCTCAGAAAGTTTTAAGTAAAATTTGTATTTGGGACTAACAATGAATGAGAAAACATTGCCTATAAGTAAGGTTAATTCCGTAGTTAATATTATTGGTCCGAAGGATCCTTGCCAGGAGAAAAGGAGTCCGCATAATGAAGCATAAATTATCTGTAGTCTTCTTGTGGGAGGCATAGTCAATGGTTCTGTAAGCATGATAGAGCCAAAAAATAACACAGGGAAAGAGGTAAAGAATTGTACTGTTTGATCTATGGGCGACAAATCCTTGATAAGTGCTTGAAGTAGAAAAAAACCCAACGCTACGAATAAAAAAGTTAGAAACAATGTGAATTTTCTCACTTTTCGCACTATAAGAAGTCCAATAATAAGTACTACAGGCAGCATATGCACTGTTCCTACCCACCAAACTGCGCCTGATCCAAGAAAGAACAATAAGAAAGCTGCAAAAGCAGCGGGGTTAAATATATGTTTTTTCTTATAAGAGATTACAAACTTTGAGATTACTGCTAGGAGTCCACACACTCCTGCTAGTAGAACGTCCGATGGTTCTATGCTTGGCCACAAAAGGAAGAATAATATCAGGGCTGTAATTATTGATGACTCTACATTGATTGGTGATCTGAATATCTTCCCCAATATAATATTTCCAAAGTAGCAAACAAATGTTAGAGTTAAAAAAGTGACAATGAGCTCGATTGGGCTGTACGACAAAAGTCCTAACAAACTAAGAATAAAAGAGTATGCGGCAAGAATTAAAAGTCCGTATTCAACGACACGGTACATTGTAAAGTTATTTAGGAATTTATCAATTGGATTCATTATGAAGTAAAAAGCTCTCCCGGGAAGTCCTTTGACTTTTCTGCCGTATTATCTTTATACAACAAAACGTACTCAAAATTGAAGTCTTTATAGAGGTCCGGCTGGGGGTCGAGAAATAAAGCCGTTGAAAGAATATCGGCAAGCATGCACGTATCAGCAATTGTCCAAACAGCTTTTATTTCGGTTGGGGAAGTAAGAGTATGTGGGTTAATGGTGTGATGAAATCTATCCCATTTACGCCGACTTCCTGAGGAGCCGCAAATACTTCGATTTTGGATATTGGCAACACCAATTGCCAAAGTAGGATCATCGGGATGTTCTAGTCCCACCCTGAGGACATCTGGCCCTTTTTGTAGAATATCGCCGCTTGCATCAATGCAGTATTCAGCTATGCCATTTTTCTCAATAATTAAAGCTACTATATCTGCTAAATATCCTTTTCCACATGCTCCAAAATCCAATAGAACATGTTCTTTAAATGTGATTGTCTCTTTATTAAATTCAATAGCATTATGGAATTTTGGTGGGTGAGTAAGAGTTTTTGGCACAAGTGAATAGTCTGCATCATAACCGGCTTCTTCCAGAGTTCTTCCTATCATAGGTGTTACTAATCCTTCTGAAAGGCCATATACCTCTTCATAAAGCTCAAGCATGGGGAAAAGATCATTCGGTATTGTTACTTTTCCAGCTTGCTTAGAGTTTTTGGTTACCCAGGAGTCTTTTCGAAAACGAGAGTACTCCAGGTCAAATTCTTCGATTCTTTTATGAATTTTTCGTTCTAATTCGGGTAATTTATCTTTGGAAGTGTTGTTGGGAAAGTCAATTTGCCATTGGGTACCAATAGCGGGGAATTTAAAAGAATACATTCAAAACTAGGCCTTTGCCTCAGCCTTTATTTTAGTAACTGCGTCATTAAATCCCTTAGGAGCCAATGAGGAAGCAGACACTTTGCCAAGATTTATTTCATCAAGCTTTTTGCCAACTACTTGCTCTTTGTAGCCACCTATAAAAGACTCCTGCATTTTCTTTGAAATCGGACGTGTTGCATTTGCCTTAACATCAGCTGCCTCCACAACATTATCTTTAATGGTAAGAGTTACATTAATTGATTCAGCCCCTCCAGGAGAAGTGTAGTCTCCTTCAGCGGAGTACTTACCATCTTTATATACGCCTTCGGCTGTCATAGCAGCCGTTGGCATGGTCTGTGTAGGTGAGACCATTGAACGCTCTTCTGTTGTTTCGTTGGCTTCTTCATTCATTGCGGATTTTTTAGTCATTGTGTATCCAATTGCAGCAACAGCGACAATTGCAATTATTACTACAACAATAATAATTGGCATTTTTGAAGAACTTTTAGCGGGGGTTGCTGGTGTTTCGTTTTCCATGTCCCTAATATGCCATGAGATCCATATTATGTCAAGTCAGTTACCTGAAGGGTACTGGAAGCTGATTAATTGATCAAATGATTTTTGATCAAAAAGATGAGGAAAGTGCGAAGCACTGTCTGATATATCGATATATCAGACAGAAAATTTAGTTTAAGTTTTTGCTTTTTAATTTTTTGTTCAAGATTTGTGGACCCGAGGAGAATCGAACTCCTTTCTCATCCATGCCATGGATGCATTCTACCGGTGAAATACGGGCCCGCTCTCAACTATTTTTACAATTCTACTAAAATCTTTCTCTCTTTACAAAAGGGTATACAATATGGCTATGAACGCTCCTCTTGCTGAAAGACTTAGACCCACCACAATAGACGAAGTAATTGGCCAAGAGCATTTGGTAGGAAAGGGTAAGCCAATCCGTCTCATGCTGGAGAAAGGTGCAATTACTTCTATGATGTTCTGGGGACCTCCCGGAAGTGGAAAAACTACCTTGGCTACTGTTATCGCAAATTCATTGGACGCTGAATTTATATTCTTTTCAGCTGTAACTTCTGGAGTTGCTGACGTAAGGCTAGTAATCAAAAGAGCAGAGCAGCTAATGGAAGAAAATGGAAAAAGAACTATTCTGTTTGTTGATGAGATCCATAGATTCAACAAAGCTCAGCAAGATGCATTTCTTCCACATGTTGAGAATGGCACTATTATATTAATAGGAGCGACAACTGAAAACCCCGGTTTTAGGATCAATGCTCCTCTTCTTTCTCGGTCTCAATTATTTGTTCTTAAAACTTTATCCGATGAAGACATTGAAAAAGTAGTGAGACGTGCGCTTTTGCTGTATCCAAAAATTAAAGTTGAAGATGCTGCGGTAACTCATATAGTAAAACACTCGAATGGCGACGCTAGATTTGCGATTAACGCCGTTGAGGTTGCTGTGACTATCTCTAAAAAACTCGATCTGCATACTGCTGAGGAAGCGATGCAAAGACGAGCAATTTACTATGATAAAAAGGGCGACTACCATTACGACACAATTTCTGCATTTATAAAATCGATGCGCGGCAATGACCCTGACGCAACGTTGCATTATCTTGCCCGAATGCTAAAAGCCGGGGAGGAACCATTATTTATTGCCAGACGAATGGTTATTTTTGCTTCAGAAGACATTGGTAATGCTCAGCCGACAGCATTAGTTGTTGCAACAAGCTGCATGCAGGCGGTGCACATGATAGGGCTTCCCGAGGCACAACTTATCCTTGCCCAATGTGCAACATTTCTTGCGTCAGCTAAAAAGTCTATAGCTTCAACGGTTGGAATAGGGGAGGCAATGAATGATGTAGAAATTGAAAATTTGCCACCAATACCTCTTCACCTTCGCAATCAGTCAAATAAAGTTATGAAAGGGTTGGGATATGGCAAAGATCACGTGAGGTATGCATGGAAAGAGGAAGCGAAGGGTAAGAAAGTTGATCAAGAATACCTCCCTGACTCACTGAGGGGACGTAAATACTACAAAAAAGACTGGTAAGTCTTTTTTGCAAGCGTAGTGCCATCGTAAGGATTGGTAACAACCCATAGATATGAGCGTTAGCGAAATACAAAAAAGACTGGTGAGCCGTAGCCACTTGATAATTTTTAATTCGTAAGTAAATAATGTAAGAAGATATGAATATAAAGTACATTATTCTTCTAGTGCTTCTTTTGGTCGTTAGCGCATACATTGGAATTTCTATATACATTGCATCCGTTCTAACAAAGCCTGGTCCCACTCCTATAAAATTAGACAAGAAAGTGATTGGAGATAGAGTAGCTGACGTTGTTTTTAGAGCAACTGACAATGCTCAACTTGCAGGATGGTTCTATCAAGGTACAAATGACAAAGCGATAATGTTTGTGCATGGGGCAGGAGATCAGAATCGAGCAAATGAAGTGTATGGAACTCCTGAAATTGCCAAATATTTCTATGATCAAGGCTACACTATCTTGTTATTTGACCTTCGAGGCACCGGAGAATCTGAAAAAACACGATCAAGCTTTGGCCAATATGAGGCAAATGATGTTGCTGGAGCTTACAATTATTTAGTTAAGCAGGAATACAAACCTGAGAGTATCGGGATAATTAGTGATTCTTTAGGAGCTATTTCTACAATTGTTGCTGCCGATAGCGTGAAAGGAGCTGGTGCAATTGTTCTTGATAGTCCTGCAAAAGAAGTAAAAGACATCATTTCAAATATCATGGCCAATGAGAAGAAGGTCCCGAGATTTTTGCATCCAGGAATTTTCGTAGCAGCAAAATATTTGTATAAAATTGACGTAGAACAGGCAAGACCAATAGCAAAAATTACAGTTTTGGACAAAACCCCGCTTCTTTTCCTTCATGGAGGAGCTGACACATTAATAAATCCTCATGACAGTGAAGAGTTGGCCGCTATGGTACATAATGCAAAGAGAATTGTTTTCCCTGAGATTAAGCATGTAGAAGAGTACAAAAAAGATCCTGTTGGGTATCTCAGAGCTGTAGAAGAATTCTTCAACGACAATCTAAAGTAACATGACCGGAAGAACTCATGACTTAGTAGCCTTCACTGCATTGAGTGCTGTTGTTGCGACGCAACCGATGGGATCTATGTCTTTGGCAACTGCTTTCGTAGCTTTCACAGCAAATATGCTTGGCGGTCTTGCTCCTGATATAGATCAGTCAACAGGAGCGCTTTGGAAAAGAATCCGCTTTGGTGCACTTCTGGGGAAACTTCTGTACCCTTTATTTGGAGGTCACAGACACATATCCCACTCAGTATTAGGGCTAATATTCTTTGGTGTTGTTTCAAAGTTAATTCTTGTTTTAATTTCAAATGTGTTAATTGTTAATATAGAAATTGTATGGTGGTCTTTTATGATAGGAGTGATTTCTCATCTGGTGTCCGATACT
The DNA here is from genome assembly GCA_964511305.1 of uncultured Gammaproteobacteria bacterium. GTDB lineage: Bacteria > Patescibacteriota > Microgenomatia > Levybacterales > GWA1-39-11 > JAUSNA01. The sequence continues at coordinate 28,392 of CAZEEU010000014.1, forward strand.
TTTACGCATTCTGGTGTTCCATGGTTATTTCCTTTACCTATAAATTTTGGAGTGCCACCTCTTAAAGCGCTGAGATTTCATACTGGGAGTTTTATTGAGAAAGGAATAGTTTTTCCTGGGTTAATTTTGCTAAATCTGTGGATTTTCTATGCGTATCATGCGCATTTGATTGATTTTTTGAGGCACAATATAAAATAGAATTAAGGATTTAGAATAAAGTATAAAGAGAATTCTTAATACTTAATTCTTTCTTCTTAATTCTCATCGTGTGCCTGAGGCGGGACTCGAACCCGCATGACTTGCGCCACACGCTCTTAAGGCGTGCGTGTATACCATTCCACCACTCAGGCTAATTTACTTGCTGAGTGGAGTGATCACTCAGGCTTAGCGTAAATTATAACGCAAAATTATTGCCTTGACTATAAATTGCGAAAATGAGGCGAATTTACTATAATTCGCCTTTGTATGTTAGAACAATCATCTGTTGTGCCCGGCGTAGATATTCCTACACCTACTTGGTCAGGAAGGGACCCTGCTATTTTTAGCGCAAAACAAATCGGCGGGTATGCCTTAAGAAGCCCCGATGCAATTGCTCACTCCATTGGAGTTTCCTTTCAAGACAAGGGATTTGATCCGGATGCTATAAATTTTTTAGGAGCGCATAATTCATTAGGGGAATTGACTTCAAGGTTTTTGGGAAGACTTGTTCCTCAAGATGGAGCATACGAAAGATTGTTATCAAATGGTGCTGGTTCAGATAAAATTCAATATGACGGTAGTGAAGCAGTATCTTATACGGGTTCTGAAAATGAAAATAGAAGGATAGATCAAGCTTATAAAGACATAAATCATTATTCAAATAGTAATAAAGATTGGAATCCTGTAGATCGTAATTCTGTTTCAGGGTTTGGGGCAACTCCATATTTCAATTCGCAAGAGACTAGGCTTTCTCCTGAGGTAAAAGACGTTCTAGCGGGGACACCAGTTGTGATATTGGGAGCAGGAGCGGCTGGAATTCTTACAGCATATGGACTCTCTGAGATGGGGTTTTCAGACATTACCATAATTGACAAAAAAAAGGATAGGGGTGGAATATGGGCTCAAAAGAACGTCCGAGAAGGTACAATTAACACACCATTCGATCTCCGATTCAATAAGTTGTATGTGCCAAGAGCGTCTCACGATTTTGTAAAGGGGAGGCCGGCATCATGGCAAAGGAATAGACCAGAAGGAGGAGAAGTAAATTACGATTTCTTACAGAAGGCATTTGAAAACTCTGGTGCCAAGATAATTGAGGGTCAGGTAAAAAGCGTGGTTCCGTCAGATTTACATCACACCGTAGAATTTGATTCATCTGAGGGACCTCAAAGTATTGTTGCTCCAATTGTTATTAATGCGCTTGGTGCAACAAACCCCCTTACTCCTTCACACGAGTCAAGAATGACTACAAGAACTCCTTTGCAGGCTGGTAGGAGATGGCAAAAGCAATTCACGGATGCCGAGTTAAAGCAGCTTAAGGGAAAGCAGGTCGTTGAGATTGGGCTTGGAAATTCATCAATGGAAGATGCTGCACAATTTTTAGAAGCTGGGGTAGATTTTGCAATTTTAACTCACATGAATAGACGTGCTATTGCAGATCCAAAAGTTCGAACAGATCTAGTCGTAAGAAATGATAGAAAAAGCAGTTATAAAAGTGGAGATTCTGATAACCCCTCCAAATATGGCTCTGTTTTTAGAAATTTTGAAGTGCTGGATTTATCAAATGTAGCAGGAGATCTTGCATGGGTTAACAATACATTTATGGCTGCCAGAAACTCAGGGCGAATTTATCCAGAAATTGTTGAGTGGGCTCGAGATGAAAGAACTAAAAAGGTCCACGCTATAGATGTGCGTGGAAATGAATATTCTTTTAAGGCAGATCAGCTCGCCACAAACATAGGATATGGAAATGACCCAGCGGTAATGAATGCCATGGGGGCAACAGTCATAGACGAATATAAGGGGTCCATTGCAGTAGACTACGATGGTGAAATTCAAAAAAAACCAGGAACAAAAGGACGCGAAAGAGTTTATCCAGGCTATTTTGGGGTTGGCTCGATACTAAAATCAGACAGGAACCCTAACGCTCAAGTTATGGGTGGAATAATGCACAAAGTATATGACATTTGCTTTACAGCCTCAGTTAGAGCAGTAGAAAAGCATGTTCGTGCTTCTGTCTAATACTTATTGTCTTTTGGGTGGTGTAATGCCCAATTCTTGAAGACTATAGTCCAAAAGCTCTGCCATCTCAGCCCTTCTATTTTGGCTATTTAAAAGGACGGCAACGATTTGGTGTCCATCATAGTCCAAATATGTAATAAGACACAGTCCTGCCTCATCTGTAAAGCCAGTCTTAACGCCTCTGACTCCTGGGTAAGTTGTTAAGAGATTCGTTTCGTTGAGCAAATTATATTCCTTATGTTGTGAGGTCTTCTCAATCTTATGAGTATATGTTGCAACAATCTTTCTGAATGTAGGGTCTTTCATTGCATAATTTGTGAGTACTGTTAGGTCTTTTACGGTGCTATATTGATTGCCATCACCTTGAAGACCGGATGGGTTGGTAAATCTCGTATTTGAAAGACCCAGATCTTCAGCCTTCTTATTCATCAAATACACAAATCCATCTCTGCCAAATTTGCTATTCTGAGCAAGAACTTCAGCGGCATCATTGCCTGATTGCAGAAGTAATCCGTACATGGTTTCTTCAACAGTTAATTTTTCATTTGTTGAAAGTCCCATAGAGCCTTCTCCGATTGTTGCAGCTGACTTTGAAACTGTGACTTCGTCAGTAAGATTCATATTTTCAAGCGTAATTATTGCAGTCATAACTTTTGTGAGTGATGCCATTGGAAGTTTGGCTTCAGAATTCTTCGCATACAGCAACGTGTCTGTCGTTGTATCGTATGACATGGCACTTACCGCGGTTATATCCAATGGGGTCTGTGCACTGGCCTTGCCTACTAAATTAGGTTGCCAAAATTTGCCCTTGCTAGAATTCTCCGAAAATCCGGATAAGAGTTTTGGAATAGGAGAGTCTATTGATGAAATGTCACCAAACTTAAATTTACCGGCGTATGTTATTGCTCCCAAAACTAAATTGCTCGAAACAAGCAAAATTATGAACCAAAAAAGGAAATTACCAAGCGGTTTCATGCATTCAAGGGTATTCCTAGTATATAATAGTCTTTATGCCAGAAACAACAAATTACTTAAAGCATAGCAACCAAAACCCAATCCAAAAGGCTTTAATTGATAACTTTTATAAAGAACTTTTTAAAATGATTAAGCCGCTTAAGGCTAATTCAATTCTTGATGTGGGTTGCGGTGAGGGATTTACTTTAAAAAAGTTGAAGGAAAAAAAGCTCGGAAAGAAAAATGAAGGAATTGATTACTCTGACGATGCCATTAAGATTGGCAAGAAAATTTATCCCGAGCTCTCACTTTTCAAAGGTGACGTGTACGACCTTTCATATAAGGATAATAGCTTTGATCTTTCTCTTTGCACCGAAGTTCTTGAGCATTTAGAAGATCCTGTAAAGGCTGTTGAGGAGATTAAAAGAGTAACATCCAAATACATTATATTTTCTGTACCAAATGAGCCATTCTTTATTGGTGCTAATTTAGCTCGTGGAAAATACTTAAAAAGCTTTGGCAATCATCCGGAGCATATAAATCATTGGACTTCTTGGGGTTTTGAAAGATTTTTGGGTAAGCAAGGCTTGACTGTTGTTAAAAGTAAGCATCCTTTCGCCTGGTCCCTCGTCCTCACCAAGAAAGTCTAATTCTCGAGTATTGATTAAACGATTAAAAAGATTAACTGATTAAAAAGAGTTGAGAATAATTCATTAATCCTTAATCAATTGATCAATCAATCAAGGTTAATTTTCTGAACAAAAAACAACCCAGCCTTGCATGAAGAACCGGGTTGTAATTTAAGGCAGCCCAAAACTAATTACATATTAGAATGTATCCTACCAAGAGTCAACGACAATAAAACTATATACATGCAAGTAGCAAGTTTCATGAAAATAATAGCGCTTCACGCTCTATTTTGAGGCTAAAAATTGAGTACAAAAAATCAAGCAATAATCTTCTCGGATGTTTTAGGTTGCAATTGTCTATCATTTTGTAAAATATGATATAATGTGAAAGTAGCTAAGAAAGAGACAGCTCCTATTTAGCCCCAGATACTATTGACACACATACTATATATAAATCTTCAGAAAGAAAGGTGGTGAACATTA
>CAZEEU010000015.1:0-31745 GCA_964511305.1 uncultured Gammaproteobacteria bacterium
CGCATAGACTTAACGCAAAGTCTGGAATGTTCCAAAATCTTGGAGAGAATCAAATCAAAGAGATCATAAACGCTTCAAAATTTAGTATATTTTTTATTGATGAAAATCAAAAAGTAACTTTAAAAGATATTGGAGAGAAAGAAGAAATTGAAAAGTTTGCAAATCAATTTAATGCAACCATTACAACTCTCGAGTTGAGTTCGCAATTTAGATGTAATGGGTCTGATGGATACCTAGCTTGGCTGGATAATGCTTTGCAAATCCGAGAAACAGCCAATTTAACATTGGAGGATGTGAGTTACGACTTTAAGATTGTTGATACAGCAAGCGAATTAAAAGAATTAATTTATGAGAAAAATAAGGAACATAATAAGGCACGTATGGTAGCTGGATACTGCTGGGATTGGGTGAGCAAAAATTCTCACGGATCAATGGATGACATCGTTCTTGATGATGGTGAGTTTTCTGCACGATGGAATTTAGCAAGCGATGGCAACCTATGGATTATCAAGCCTGAATCGGTCAGCGAAGTGGGATGCATTCATACATGCCAAGGTCTTGAGCTTGATTATGTCGGCGTAATAATTGGACCTGATCTGATGGCTCGTGATGGTAAAGTTATAGCAAGGCCTGAGGAAAGGGCTTCTACAGACGCATCTCTTAAGGGTTATAAAAGACTCTTGGAAGAAGATGCAGTAAGCGCAAAAGCAAAAGTGAATGCAATTATAAAAAATACTTATAGAACACTTATGACTCGTGGCATGAAAGGCTGCTATGTATATTTCACCGATCTTGAAACAAAGGAATATTTTAGAGATTTAATGAAAATCTAGTCCTCTCCCCGCCTCCACTTTTTTATTGAGAACCGCAACAAATCGATGGGTGGTGGGAGAATTATTCATAAGTTAATTATATATATTATACAAGCTTTAAAGTTCGAATTCCGTTGGGCTAACTAAGAGGCAGAATTGAAACCGGAGACAGCAACCGCCAGAGCAGACAATAAATAAAATTGCAAAAGTACTCAAAATATCTCTATCAGATCTTTTCTAAATTGTTAGACTTCTTCATGGTTATTCAGGACTCATAAGATTTTTGTATTTCAGGACACCGCTTAAGCTTGGAAAGGCATTTTCTAAAGCACAACTTGTCCTGAAATCAATTAACTGCTATTCATACTTCAAGTGTATAGTTTTTTTTCATGTTGTATTTATAAAAAAAACAGAGGATACATTGCGAAATTGGATAGTAAGGTGTAGGATAGTTTTACAAATGAGCAAAAAGATTTTTATAAGCTTCGCAATAGAAGACGAATATGCAAGAGATTTTCTTGTAGGACAGGCTAAGAACAATGGAACTCCAATTGAATTTACCGATATGTCTGTTAAAGAAGCTTGGAGTGACTCGTGGAAAACACGTTGCAGGGAAAGAATTAAAGGTTGCGATGGCGTAATCGCAATTTTAAGCAAAAAAACCAACAACGCAGACGGTGCAAAATGGGAAATGTGGTGTGCAAATGATGAGAACATCCCAATGATAGGAGTCCACATACACAAAGATGATAAAGGCGCTATTCCTTCTGAACTTGGTAACCACAAGGTCATCGAGTGGTCGTGGGATGGCATTGCCTCTTTCATTAATAACCTCTAGTAGATGAGAAGAGCACTTATCGTCGGAATTGATAATTATCCACAAAACCCGCTTCATGGGTGTGTAAACGATGCCAATAAGATGGCAACAGTTCTTCAGAGTAATGACAATGGATCCCCAAACTTTGAATGTAAAACACTTACTTCTCCGTCAAGCGCTATAACTCGTGATGTGCTGATGGATAACTTGGTAGAGCTTTTTGCTCAGCCGGCCGATGTAGCTCTATTTTACTTTTCAGGACATGGCTATAAAGATGATGTAGACGGATATTTAGTCACGGAAGACGCTTCTACCCACACAGCGGGAGTGTCAATGACAGAATTACTTACATTTGTAAATAATTCTGATGTTAAGGAGGCAGTTATAATATTGGATAGTTGTCATAGTGGAGCTGCCGGAGCTATTCCTATAATTGATGAAAAGAAAGTATTTCTTAAAGAAGGCACCTCTATTTTAACAGCTAGCCGGGCGAGTGAAAATGCGATGGAAGTCGATAACTCTGGAATATTTACCTCTCTTATTTGCGATGCACTAAAAGGAGGAGGCAAAGATGTATTGGGGCGTGTCACGGTAGCAGGTGTTTATGCATATGCAGATCAAACTTTGGGAGCATGGCAACAGAGGCCCTTATTTAAGTCTTTTATCTCAAAGCTTGTTCCGTTGCGTATATGTAAACCACAAATTGATTTGCCAATACTAAGATTGCTCTCAACCTATTTTCCCGATGCAGATTATGAATTTCAACTAGACCCTTCATACGAGCCCGAAGCGGAACCCGACGATGCAGAACACGAAAAAATATTTGGCCACTTACAAAAATACCGTGCATCTCATCTACTAGTTCCTGTAGGCGAAGAACATATGTATTTTGCAGCAATTAATAATAAATCCTGTATATTAACTGAGTTGGGGAAATTTTACTGGTATTTAGCAAAGAACAACAAACTATGAAAGTAGGTATTACTGGCCATCAAATAATAAGTGATCCGGAATGGGTAAGTGCAGCAATTAGAAAAACCCTCGCTAGTTTTCAGACAGATGTCACAGGATTTACCTCTCTCGCTGCTGGTGCAGATCAACTATTTGCAAAATCTGTGCTTGAAGCAGGCGGGGAACTAACAGCTATAATACCGTTCGAAGACTATGAAGAGGTATTTGATAGTAGTGAAAAAAAGATTGATTATAATGCATTGCTTAATAAGGTGAAAAATAAAATTATTCTCAAGAAACAAAAAACAAATGAGGAGTCCTATCTTTTAGCTGGTATGGAAGTAGTTAATTTATCAGATTTACTTATCGCTGTGTGGAATGGGAAACCCGCAAAAGGTCTAGGTGGAACTGCCGATATAGTAGAGTATGCAATTCATAATAAAAAGCCACTTATTCATATTAATCCAGAAACTCTTGAAATTATTTCCATCAAGAACTAAAGCACAACTTCTTCAAATACAAATAAAATTGATATAATCCCCTCATGGGTGGGACCAAGGAAGAATATTACAAGAATTTACAGTTTCAGAAAGCTTCGAAGGATTTACTGGAAGTAACGTTCTTCGTTTATTTTACTCCGGAAGGGAATTTCAGTATATTTGACCAAAACAAGGTATACAGTGATCTCTGCAAGCTCGTCTCAAAGACATTAGCCTCCTATGGGATCAAACACAAAGATCTCGGTCCGGTAGGAGGGCTAGGTGGAGGAGCTGAAACCTTTATAGACATCATTAGAATGCTTTGGGATTTTAAGGCGTTAATCCCAGCCCTGATTGCTCTTTATCGATATTCTAAGAGACTTTTGCAAAAGTATTTTAACGCCCGCACAGACACTCAATGGCCACATATTCTAGTCAATTTCTCTATTGGTACAGATGCTCAGGTCAATCGTTTGAGCTCTTCAGATTTACAATATATATTGTCACCTAAACTATCAAATTTACTTCAAGTATCAGAGAGTGTTGCCAAGGAAATTCGGGAAAAATATAAATACATGCAAGTTGACTACTCTGCAAATGCAAATATAAATTCAAAAAAATATACCATATCATTTCAAATACTGGATAAACTTAAGGACAAGAATATTTCCCGGATGCTAAATATAATAAGCAATTTCAAGATTAAAAATAATCTATACTCAACATACACCTGGGGTAAATGGTTAACTATTCGAAGATCTGATGTAAAGACAATTATAAAAAATGGCGAGGAAGAGCGAATATTTCTTCGCCCATACTATTTATTTCTTTCAACAAAAGTGCTGTGGGATTATGCTAATAAGTAATTCTATTTCCTATACGGAGAGTGATTGAGGAGAAAGTGGTAGCCTAGACATATCTACACCGAATAGCCGATAGAGTTTCATGAGTTCAGGAATAACGCTATTCCGTGCCATCACACGATGGGTTACCAGCTGTGATAATTAAGTAAAATTTTCTGAATCTATGAAGGTTGTGGGAAGTCCGAATTTCTCAAGTTTTGATTCTCCGGTATCTTCTGTGTACATACTGCATTTCATTTGACCCGCAATTATCTCAGGTATTACCCTACTCTGATCAGCTGGAATACATTTATCAAAATCTTGGTCCCATTCTCCATCTTCTCCTACTGCCTCAGCTTTTGATGGCTCTACAATGCTCTCAGTTCTTTCCCTAAAATTACAAAGAGGAGCATTTATATCTCCAATGTAGAATTTACACAGTTTTTCCATAATTGAAGTCATTCTAGCACTCACGATAACTGTGTTCAAATCGAAAATTCATTTCCTCGTGGTACAATAGACTTGTGAATATTTATTTTGCAGCTTCGATCCGCGCAGGACGTGATGACGGACAAATTTACCACGAAATAGTTGAAGAACTTTCTAAGTATGGAGATGTGCTTACAAAGCATGTGGGAAATACAGCACTCACCCCCATGGGAGAAGAAGAAAATTCAAAGAAATTTATTTCTGCACGAAATGCTAAGTGGATGGAAGAAACTGACGTGCTCGTTTCTGAAATTACACAGCCAAGTCTTGGGGTAGGATACGAATTGGCAAATGCTGAAGTAAGAGGCATCCCAAATCTTCTTCTTTATAGACCAACGGACGACAAAAGTCTTTCTGCATTAATAGAGGGAAATGAGAAATTTAATATCAAGAATTATACAGAGGTCACAGAAGCAAAAGATTTGATAAAAGAATTCTTCGAAGGGTTACGCTAAGCCTTATCTTTCCCACACCATAACATTCGGAGCAAAGTCGACTTGGTAAGGAGGGATTCCTAGAGAAATTCCATATGCTGTTGCTGCTTCATATTCTTCTTTTTTAGATCTATCAATTCTAAAAATTTTATTTTGGAAGATGATGTAATGGGTCGTATCATTTTTGAAATCTGCGTACCAAGAGGTGCCATGTGAGTAGTCCAAAGATCTGGATAGACTTTCTGCAATCTGGTCTGCTCTACTCTCTGGAATTGTGACAGTATGCAGGGTCCAGTGCTTGAACCATGGGGTCTTATGCTCTGGAGTTACTTCTTCAACTTTTGTAGATTTGATTTCTACATTGTCTAAGATGCTTATATCTTCTAGACTTTCTTCAATTATTACCCCTTCGAAATCCATATTATTTACTCCTTATTGAAGCAACAAATTCTTCATACTGTTCTTTTAGAATTTGGGTGACTTCATGTTTGCGATTTCCAGAATATTCTGCGACTGCATGAGGATCTGAAAAATCTACATCAATATTACTAGGTCCCAAAAAACCCTTGACCTTTGGCGTAACAAGTCTTGCATTGTTTTTCCATCTATCGTTGGGTTTCGCTTTTGCAAAAACTACTTGTAAATCCGGATTTGCAGATCTGACAACAATATCCCCTACTCCATTTTGCCATTCTGCGTCTTTCCCCCCTGCTCCTTCAGGAAAAATGACTACTATTCCTCCGGAATTTATCCTATCCTTTGCATCGGTCATGCTTCTGACATTATCTCGGCCTTTGTCAAATTTGGAGCGATTATCATCCATCTTGAGATACCCCCTTAATCCTTTTCTTGCTATAGTTCTTGCAAAGCTATTGGTCGGCTGATCGATAACACCATAGATAGGGAGTATGTGATCGGAAGTATTTTCACCAATTCGATCAGTAAGTACGCTTGCTACTGCTGATACGTCTTTTCGATCTTTAGGAAGTGCACCAATTATTGCAAGTTGATCTGCTCCTAATTCTGGGTGCGTAGCAATAATAACTGTTGGCTTTTTGGAAAGCACTTCGGAGGTAGCCTCACTCATATTAGGATTTATGTGGATTCCTCGTTCATCAAAAATTGATTGGATTGCGCCTACAAAGCCTTGTTCTCCAACTCTTTGATCAATTGCGGCCACTTTTCCACCTAGGAATTTATAATCTCTATAGTCTACTTTTTGTTGTGCTTGGTCTTGTGGATTTCCTTCACCTGATTCTGACATGATTAAATAATTATACAGTGAGTTCTTCGCCGCGTCCTAAAGGATTGAATTCTATTCCATTATCTCCAAAATATTTTGTGAGTCTTTCGTAGAAGCCTTCGCGTGCTTTTTCATTCCAGTGCCAGTCATGAATTGGAATAACTACTTTTGGCTTTTGACTAACTGCATATTCCACTGCTTCTGTCAGACTGCACCAAGGTGCTTGGAGAGGTAGCGCAAGGATTGGTGTACTAAGGGTGAAATGTAATGAGTCTCCCGGGTGTGTAAGCTTTTCAAATAATGAAAATTGAATATTTTCTGGTGGCACTACCCCAAAAACTCTTTCATGAGGAGTGGGTGAAATTTGTATCTCATGACTGCCCTCCATCGATGCTTCGATGTTGGCTTCTTTTAAAACGTTAACCGCTGATGCGTTAGTAATTATTTTTAGATCTGGGAATTTTTCTATCAATTCTTTTATAAAAGGTATATACATATGATCCGGGTGCTCGTGGGTTATCAAAATGTAATCTAACTTTTCTAACGAATTTATATCAAGAGCTTTTTCTTCATATGTGTAATTTCCCGGGTCAATCAAAATGGTTTGGTTTGCTTCCTTAATTAAAAGGCAGGAATGGGAATGTTTTGTGATGATCATATTTATATTGAGCAGTTGCTTGCAAAATTTAAAAGTCTTGCAACTATTCCAATAGCATTTATTGCAACAATAACCATTCCTATATATAAAGGAATACTAATAAGAATTGTTAAAATAATTCTGGAAATGATCTTGAACATTTCTAGCCCCAAAAAGGTAACAACTAAAAATGTTACCAGAAGAAGGGGCGACAATATCAACGTCCATCCTAGTGCCTGAAAAGATAAGCATCCGTTTAGTTTTCCGTCTGTAGTCAGCGCCATGGGAAGCGTCGTGAGCAAAAGATAAATAAAAGAAACTATAAAACAATTAAAAAGTAACGATGTTTTGGAGAATAAAGGTTTGTGTTCTGATTTCTTTTTCATTTGCTTATTAAGTTTATTCTAGCAAAAATAAATGTTATTTAGTGGTTTTAGGTCGACAGACCTAGCAATTCAGCGGCGTGTCTCATCTTATTGAAAGTATATATGTGGTATCCAGAGACTTCTGCTCTGCTATCTGAGGCTTCAATGCTCTCTACTAATGATCTAGGATCAAAGTCTATATGTGCTTCTTGATTGAGTAGCAATTCTCTTGAAGGTCCAACCCTGTATTTCACTGCCCTTTCATACATATGAGCTGCCCCTTCTGAATTTGGTAATCCTGCAAGGAGTGGTACATCTATGCCATTATTTTTTAGATCAACACCATAGCGTGTAATTAAATCAGGATCAAAACACATTTGTGTAACTACATATAATTGAGCTCCCATATCCTCTGCTATTTGCTTTCGAATTCTTATGCCATTTAGCATTTGCTCTGAGGTGAGCCCCTCTCCACCCTCCGGGTATCCTCCAATTCCTATAGCATCAAGCTCCATGCCGCCTGCTGCCAAGTCACGCATTAATTTCGCTCCAGTTCTGTATATACCTTTTTGTGTGCCCTCCCCTTTTATGACAAATACTTCTTTTATGCCAAGGTCTGATATGTTTCCAGCAACTTTTGAAAGATGTTGTGCATCTTCAATTTCATGAACACCAATATGCGGGACTACATTAAAACCATTATTGGCAAGTAATGATGTGAGTTCTATCGTGGCATCAATACCAGAATTTGGGGACGAGGTTACATTTACTTTCAAATTTGTACCGCCAAAAGTATCTATAAATCTAGTTCCTATTGTTGAGGAAGGATAGACTTCGAGGCTTGCTTGAGCCAAAGTTGGTCTTGGTGCAGTTTGTTCGCCCATGGTAGGGATTATATCAAAGCAGCAACTGAGTGTGGGTGTCCACCTGCTAAGAATTTTGCTGAAGGGGTAGTTGATTTGCTCTCCATGCAAGAAGCCCGCTTTTCATACTGAATACATTTTTATAGCCCATCTTTATCATTTGATCTACTGCAACAATACTTCTTGATCCACTCAAGCAGTAGACATAGACCGTCTTATTTTTATCGGAGATTTTGCTTTCAATTTTTTCCGACAATTCCTGAAGAGGAATATTTATGCTACCCTCAATACTTCCCCGCCTGTATTCTTGAGCTGTCCTGACATCAACTAGGGCGATTCCCTTCTTGCCTTGCAAGTTGTCATATACTTCCTTAGCGTCTATTTCCGGGACGGTCGGTATTCCAATTCCAAACATATATCAACATAATATACCTTTAAAAATTAAAGCGCTGTGATTCAGATCAATTCTGTCTCCCAGATCTACATTAGCCTACATTTTTAAAAGCTCTAGGACTTTGTATAGTACTACTCCTGGCCAAAAAATAGCCTGGATTATTCCAACAATACCTTCCCAGAATGTTGTTGCATGCTGGATAAAATATACCAATGCTCCTAGCATACCTAGTCCGTAGATAGCTCCTGATCCTGCATTATTTTTCATACGTATCGCCTCCTTTCTTAATTTATTGCTTACTTTTCATGGTACTCTTGTGCTTCCTTTCTTACAATGACTCAGATCACAGTGTTTAGGAAATATAAAATGGCACTATATTTCCAGAATTAAATACACTAGAATAATAGAACATACGTTCGTTCTATGAATACACGAGATACAATTCTTCAAAAAACAAAACACCTTTTTGCGACCAATGGCTATGAAGGTGTTTCTATGAGAAGTCTTGCATCAACCTCCGGAACAACACTATCAAATATTTATCACTACTTCCCTTCTAAAGAAAAGTTGCTTGAGGAGATTTTTTATACTACTAATACAGATCTTGGAAAAAAACGAAAGCTTCTTCCTGAGCTTGAGACTTCGTCTGAGATGCTCAAGCAACGAATAGAATTTCAATTCTCAAATGCAGAAGATATTGTCTACGTCCTCAAATATTATTTGGCATTTAGAAAGAAGTTTAAGAAAAATGATGACGGTTTCTTGCCACCAAAGACGTACCTACATATTGAAGAAGTGCTTAGGCGTGGGAAAGAGTCAGGAGAATTTGAGGTAAAGGACGTATACGAGGATGCTCAGGTAATTGCGCACAGCATTAATGGATTTGTATTGGAGTACTTTCCCCACAAATTGTCGCCAATAGAGCGTGATCGTGTCGTTAAAAAAATACACAGTCTTTTAATCAGAGCTATACTAAATCATGGCAAATAAAAAAGTAATAATTATCGGAGCAGGTATTGGGGGTCTTGCAACTGCTGCTCTTCTTGGAAAAGAAGGATATGACGTTACTGTAATTGAGAAAAATAAAATGATTGGTGGTAGAGCTGCTATTTGGAAATCAAAGGGATTCACTTTTGATATGGGACCATCATGGTATTTGATGCCTGATGTTTTTGAGAATTACTTCAAAAAATTTGGGAAGAAGGCATCTGATTTAATGAATCTTAAACGGCTCGATCCTAACTACAGAGTTTTCTTTGGAAAAGGAGACTTCACTGACTTGAGTGCTGACATGAAGAAAAATTACGCATTATTTGATTCATTGGAGGCTGGATCTGGAAAAAAAATTAAAGAATTTTTGAATAAGGCAAAGAGCGAATATGAATTGGCAATGAAGTACATCCTCTATAAGGAATTCCGATCTTTCAAAGACTTTCTATCATTTGATCTTATGCGTGAAGGAAGAAAGATAAATATTACAAAAAGTCTTGATAAATACGTAAAGAGCTTTACAAAGAGCAAAAGAATACAGCAGATACTTATGTACTCGATAGTTTTTCTTGGAGGCTCTCCAAAAAAGACTCCTTCCTTCTACTCTATTCTGTCTCATGTAGATTTTAATTTGGGGGTATTTTATCCTATGGGCGGAATATACATGTTGATAAAAGCATTACAATCTCTTGCTGAAAAGAATAATGTAAAGATTATTACCAATAAAAGCGTTACAAAAATTGTTGTAAAAAATGGCATGGCCGTTGCGGTCAAGGTTGATGGCAAAGAATACCCAGCGGATATTGTAGTCTCGAATGCTGATTATGCATTTACAGAAATGAATCTGCTTGAAAGTCAGTATCAGACTTATTCGAAAGAGTATTGGAAGAAGAGGACACTTGCCCCATCGGCATTCCTTTTGTACTTGGGGCTTGATAAAAAATACCCAAGTTTTAAGCATCACACATTGTCTTTTGCAAATGATTGGGAGCATCATTTCGATCAGATTTTTACAAAGCCCTCGTATCCCGATGCACCCTCTTTATATATATGTACGCCTTCAAAAACCGACCCATCGGTCGCACCTAAGGGTTGCGAGAATGTCTTTGTGTTGGTGCCTATTTCGCCATTTATTAAAGATACGCAGAAAATGCGAGATGAATATGCAAATTTTATTCTTACGCAGGTCGAGGAATTAATAGGCGATAATATTCGCGATCATATTGTGGTAAAGCGCACTTTTTCTGTCAGTGACTTTAAAAATGAATATAACGCTTATGAAGGTACAGCGCTTGGTCTTGCACATACCTTGAGTCAGACTGCTCTTTTCAGGCCTTCAATGAAAAGCAAAAAAGTAGAAAACCTTTACTACGTTGGACAATACACGCAGCCTGGCATTGGTATGCCAATGTGCTTAATATCAGCTGAACTCGCAAGCAAAAGAATATATGAAGAGCAAAAATGAAATCTTTAAAAGTGGGAGCAAGACGTATCACACTGCTAGTCTTTTTTTCCCAGAAAGAGTCAGAAATGACGTTACCAGGCTATATGCTTTTGTCAGAACCGCGGACGATTTTGTAGACAAGATACCTCAAGACAAAAAAGGTTTTTACAAATTTAGAGCTCTTACTGATAAGGCATTTACGTCATTTGTTAATAACGATGTTATTGCAGATTTTGTTCGTCTATGTAAGGAGTATGATTTTGACAAAAAATGGGTTGATGAATTTTTGAATGCCATGGAACAAGATCTTGTCAAAAGTCACTACGCAACATATGAGGAGCTTGAGAAGTATATGTATGGATCTGCTGAAGTAATTGGACTTATGATGGCTAGAATTTTACATCTTTCAGAAAAGGCTGAGAATGCCGCCCAAATACAAGGTAAGGCAATGCAGCTTATCAACTTCATCAGGGACGTAAAGGAAGATATTGATCTACATCGTCAGTATTTACCACAAGAAGATTTGAAAAGATTTGGCATTTCTGAAATTTCTCCTAACGTTGACCCGGAGTCTTTTGAAAAACTAATTGCATTTGAAATAAAGAGATATAAAAAAATGCAAGAAATAGCACGGAGAGGATATTCATATATTCCGCATTCAACAAGAATTCCTGTAGCAACAGCGGCATCGATGTACGAATGGACAGCGGAGCAAATTCTAAAAAACCCTATGGTTGTATTTGAGAAAAAAATTAAGCCCTCCAAAGCAAGAATACTTGGAGAATATGCAAAGCAATTTTTTATCGCATGAAACTTAAAGATTATATTTCATTTCATAGGCCCGCTCTAGAAAAGACCCTACTCCGCTATTTAGAGTCTAAGTTAGTAGAATTTGCAGACAAGCCACTATATGTGCAAAGTATTAACAAAATAAAACAAACAGTAACAAGCGGAAAATTAATTAGAGGGACTCTCATACTCCTAGCATATGAATCAAGAAAAAATACAATTACTCCTGATGCGATGAAGTTAGCGGCCTCTATGGAGCTATTTCATGCCGGACTTCTTATACATGATGACATTATGGACGATGACCACTTGCGTCGCGGAAAGCCTACGGTGCTTGCTCAATCAATCCTAGATGGCAAGAAGTTCCATGCCAATAATCCTGAAAATTATGGCAACGCCATGGCGATATGCATTGGAGACCTAGCGCTTTTTATGGCATATGAATTAATAGGAAGCCTTGAGGATACATCTCAAAGTCTTAGAATTTTGCAAACCAGTGCATTAGAATTGCAAAAGGTGGGATTTGCCCAAATTACGGATATCCACTTTGGTCTTAGTGATTTTGAGCCTTCTGAAGAAGAAATTATTGACCTGTATAAATTCAAAACAGCAAGATATTCTTTCTCGCTACCATTAAGAATAGGAGGAATGTTGGCAGGATACGATGATATAACTCTTCAAAATTTTGAGTCTTTTGGAGAATCGTTGGGAATCGCATTTCAAATAAAAGATGATGAATTGGGAATTTACGGTGATGAGAAAATTATGGGTAAGCCTGTGGGATCTGATATCCGAGAAAACAAAAAGACACTCTTTCGTCATGCATTATTTAGGTCAGTTGATGAAGCAGTAAGGCCAGAGCTTGAATTAATCTATGGCAGCAAAAAGCTCACTGAGGAGGATATGACTATCATTAGGGAGTATTTAAAAAAGCATAACGTATTATCATTAGTCCAAAAAGTTCGTGAGGATAAATCAATTGCTGCAAAAAATATTCTTAACAATATTGATATTCCCCAGAAATACAAACTTGTTTTTGCAGACCTTGTTGACTTTAGCAACGATCGAGACAAATGAATATCAAAAGGATTTTAAAACTTTCAAGACCGAGATTTTGGCTTTATACTCTGGGACCTTTTCTTATCGGAACTGCTGCTGGAGGAAATATGAATAGTATATTCCGTTTTGAAATTTGGTATGGGTTCCTTTACTTTCTACTTCCCGCGAATTTATTCATTTATGGTGTAAATGATTATTTTGATAGACACATTGATAACATTAACCCTAAAAAGCATAAGCAGGAAGCATATATGCGCCTAAAGGATGCACGCAGCTCAATGTTGCTTGCTGCAATATCCGTCCTACTTTGTCTACCGCTTCTTTTTATAAATCTGCAGGTCTCGCTGGCACTACTCACATTCATTTTTGTTGGATTTTTTTATAGCTCCCCACCAATTCGTTTTAAGACAAAAATAGTATTTGATTCTTTCTCTAACTTTTTCTATATAATTCCTGGAATAATTGGCTATCTGTTGATCGCGGGCACCATGCCGCCTGTTAATATGTTCATTGCAGGAAGTCTTTGGGCTATAGCAATGCACCTTTTTTCGGCGATAGTAGACATCGAACCAGACAAAAAAGCAGGTATTAGAACGTCAGCAACTGCGCTCGGTTATAAGAAAAGTCTTATTTTGACAAGCCTATTGTGGTTCAGCGCTGCGACACTTGTGCTGCCCTACTCTCAATTGTTACTAATAGGATATATGTATGCATTTCTTCCGCTTTTAGTACTATTTAAAAAAATTACAGTAAGCAGAATCTATTGGATATTTCCTTGGATTAATGCAGTACTTGGCTTTCTGCTATTCTGGATTGTGTTAATAACTCGTTTATAAAAAATTTGTTTTAAACTAAGAGGTAGACGCAGGAGGGCCCAGCTTTTTGCTCCAGACGGGGGGACTAACGCCTTCACCGTAGAAATTCTCAGCGACACCAATGCGACTATATCCTGGAAGTCTGTCATAGAATCCCCATGCGGTCTGCTCATAGCGGGGTCCACTATTTAAAATAAGTTCTGTAGCACCTTGTGCTCTTGCTTCATTCTCAGCACCTTTAACAAGTGCAGTCCCCACTCCTCTTCCTGCACGTTCGTCGCGGGATACATACGCATTTACTAATTCAATTGGATGCTCAGTTGTTGCAAATGGCATCATAGCCTCTCTTGGTGGAGTTATCCCAATTACACCAAGCACTTTCCCTCCTTCTTCTGCGACGAAATATTTTCGTGAATTCTCCCCAGTCAAGCTTCCCCTCATGATATCAAGGTCCTCTTCTACTTCTTCAGTTGCAGGTTGACCGGTATCTCTGTGAATTAGCCATGTTTCGAGAATTGGCTTTATATGATCAAGGTCTGACTCTTGCAATGTTCTTATTTCGCCTGAAAATGGTCTTCGCTCTGATGCTCCGCCTTCGCTGGCTGTTGGTTCCATGCTTTATTTATATAACTACCCTATCAATTCCACAAGTAAAGGAAACTGGCGGTAATTTTCTGATACTTCTACATTGAAATGTCCTTGCCCTTCTTTGATTATTGTTTCTCCTCCAAGGTTTTCCTGCATGACTTTTGCGTGACGTTCCCCACAATCGTATGGATCATTATCTGAAGCAAGAAAATAAAAGTTATTGCATGAGCCTTTTATTTTTTGCCATTCGTAAGGGTTTTTTGTAACACTTTCTTTATAATGGAAGAATTCCGGGTATTGCCCTTTGTCAATTGGTGCAGCAACTAAAATTGCCTTGTCAATTTTGGATTCGATTCTCTCAAGAATCCTTAAAATTAACGTTGCTCCTGCGGAGTGCCCGACAATAACTGATTCTTCATTAAATTCCCAGTCTTTATTTGCGAAAATTGTATCCAGCCATTCTTCTAGATTTGGAGACTCGGTATTGGGAAGATCGGGGCACCACGCTTTATATCCTTTTTTCTCCATTTCTGATTTTAGCCATGGGAACCAGTTGCCTTGAGAATCGTTGCCAGCTCCGTGGAGAATGAGAATATTTTTCATGATTTACTATTGAGATAAATGATAGCACAAATATTTTTCTGATACTTTCGTATCTGCGAAAGTATCCAAAGTCTCTGCCATCGTTGTGCTCCCCGTATTCAAAATTTCATTCCATTACACTAAAAGAGACGGACTGCGCCGCGAATGTATCGGCTCGCCTATCACTCTTTTTTCACTTCGTGAACCGTTACATTGCATTCACTTCTCATACATCCGCGCAAAGCGGCATGTATACAAAAAATTTTAACGCGCTTCCTTAAAGTGCAGACTTTAAGCAGTACAAATTCAGCAGATTGACGATATTTAGAGAATAAAGCGCGTGTCCTGAAAGCGACAGATTATAAATATCTTGTTTTGCTATAATTTTACTAATGTCATCTGCATTACTTTCAACAGTCAAAGAAATAATCCAAGAAGTTGGTGATCCACTCACCAAGTATTTTGGAAATATCGAGGTTACAAATAATAAAAGTGGACGAGCGGTTGATGTGGTAACAAGACTAGATAGAGAGACTGAGAATCTTCTTGCAGAAAAACTTAACAAATACGACCCAACAATTGGATTCTGTGGTGAAGAATTTGGCCAAAGACAAAAGTCAGAAAAATTTTGGCTGGTTGACCCTA
This sequence comes from uncultured Gammaproteobacteria bacterium, assembly GCA_964511305.1. Lineage (GTDB taxonomy): Bacteria > Patescibacteriota > Microgenomatia > Levybacterales > GWA1-39-11 > JAUSNA01. The sequence goes on from CAZEEU010000015.1 coordinate 15,239, forward strand.
TAGATGGTACGGCACATTTTGTTAGAGGGATTCCCTTTTGCACGTCAATGATTGCTTTGGTAGATCGTGGAGAAGTGGTGCTTTCTGTTATATATAATTTTGTGACAAAGGAACTTTTTGAGGCAGAAAAAGGAATGGGTACAAAGCTTAATGGCGAATCAATTCATGTCAGCGATAGACCATTGAAAGACTCGTATATAGCCGTTGAGGTCGATTTAAATATTGATGAGAATGTAGAGAAATTTCGTCAGTTAAGAAATAAATGTATTGTACTTACAACAATAAATTGTGGTTATGAATATGGACTTGTTGCAAGCGGAAAAATAGAAGGAAGGATCTGTATAGACCCATTTGGAAAAGATTGGGATTATGCTCCTGGGTCACTACTTATATCAGAAGCAGGAGGAATAATTGTTAATACTGGAAAATCTACTTATGACTATAGGAACCATAACTTTCTTGCCGTAAATAAAGAGGTTTATGAGGAACTTACCGAAGGACCTGACGCGTTATTTTAGTTTTTCTAACACTTCCTTGATGTTGCCTGTTATCATGACCCATTCTTTTATTTCAGAAAAGCCGATGCTTTTGTACCATTTTAATGGGTGGGCGTAGACTCTATGAGTAAAGGTATCCCATGAAACAGCTTGATGTTTTTCTTGAGCCTCTGTAAAAAGCCGCTCGATTAATTTCTTTCCGATTCCTTTTTTCTGATGGTCAGGATGAACAAAAAGCTCGCCGTCGACAAGATGATTACCATCCCACCACGGTTTTATTGGAGCTGTTATTGCACCCACTACTTCTCCCGCGTCTTCTGCTACGAAAAACAAATCTTTTTGCTCTGAATAAAGATGGCGGAGTAGTCTTTCGGAAGCCAGGTCATCCCAATTCTCTCCGATATTAAGTGAGTTATATGCGACAGTGTAAATGCCCGCTAATATTGGAAAGTCGTCTTCTTTTACTAGGCGAATTGTCATAGGGAAATTATAGCACTCAAGCGTTTTCTTCTCTTGTGCCGACAAGAGAAGCAGAAGCTCTCACCAAGAGTTGCCTTGAACGTTCGATTTCTCCCTCATTCATTAAAAGTACCGGACTCCTAGATGTTCTACCGCCTTTCTACTTTTGCACTTTGTGCACATTCATTCAGTCGAAATCTCAAGTACAGATCAACAATTGGTGAAATGTTTCTAATTCTCAAATCTTAATACTCAATTTTCAATTTTGAGGCGCGCTTCCTTAAAGTGCAGATGTCAAAGTCAAGTTCAAATTCAAAAGGGATGAAGCATGTGAATATATGCAAAGTGAGCTATAATAGGAGCAAAATATGGTTGAAGAAGCTGGTCGAGTAAAATTAGAATCTTTTAGAGAAGCATCTATGCATGTAAGAGAGCGTCTGGGGGGTCTTGCGCCAGAAGCTGCAGGCCAACCCCTACTTTCGCTTCCGGTACCTTCCGAAATGTATGATTATACATTTCAATTGCAGTCTCAAGTGGAAAAAGGTGGGACAATGGACTACCACAAATATGCTGCCGAAATGTGGGGACACATTACCGGTGAAAAAAACGCTAGCGATGGGTTTACCCAATTTGAAAGTGCAATGATACGCGGTCTTCATGGCATTAATATGCAAGAGCTTGTTGAGCCAAGCCTGGTAACTAACATGGCAGATATTGTTGCGCAGTATAAAGATGACATTGCTTCGGTTGCAATTTGGTCAACGGGAGATGTTGATGCAACGGGCTATCAAGCAGGAAAAATTGCAAGCTCTCGGGTTCTTAATCAGTTCATGCATTTGATTCCAAAAGAAGAACGAGCAAAATTTATCAAAGAAAAAACTGCGTATATGGTAGCGGACAATAAATTCGACAGGCTTTCAGAGTATGCGCAATCGGCATTAGAAAAGAACCCTGACGGACAGCTAAAGCTGGTAATTATTGAAGATTCTGTAAGTAACTTTGGCAAAGTCAGAAAGTCTTTAGATCAAGAATTGGGTAATAAAGGGGAACAGGTCGAGGTTGTACCTATTTGGTTCTCTGCAAGTCGGGAGGGTAAGACTGCTGAGGCAAAAGTCGAGGCTTTTAAGCGGTATGGTGATTTACAAGGATACGAAAAGGCACGAGCAGATTTAGATGCGCAAAAACAAGAACTTCACGCAATTAATTCATTTGACGAGTTACTTGATCGTGAAAGATTTGGAGACTTATTTAAAGATGGACATGTATTCGTAGATTTTGATGGGGTAATTGGTGACAACATAAGAATGCGTGACGCCCAGGCAAGCATTATTTATAATTCTCTTTTGCAAGGAATGAGCGTAAAGACAGGAAAATCTCCCGAGGAATTAGCCGGATATGTTATGGAAGTTGTAACAAGCATTGATGCACCAGGTTTACATAAATAAACCACACTCAACTTATGAAAAAAAAGGCACACACAATAGTTGTTGGTGCAGGTCAATCAGGACTATCGGTTAGTTACCTTCTCACAAAAAAAGGAATTGACCATCTAATTCTTGAAAAGGGAAAGGTTGCAGATGATATTCGAAATCGACGGTGGGATTCATTCCGACTTATTACCCCAAATCACATGACTTGCCTTCCCGGATTTTCTTACTCTGGCAAGAATCCAAATGGATTTGATAGTAGAGACGAAGTTGTGGGCTTTCTTGAAGAATATGCCAAGTCTTTCAAAGCTCCGATTGTAGAAAATACAAATGTAACTTCAGTTGTACATGATGGGAATGGTTTTGAAATTACAACAGATAGCGGCAGTTATGAGGCTAAAAATGTAGTTGTTGCAGTTGGATCTTTCCATAAAGCGCTACTCCCTTCTCTATCAAAAGAACTTCCAAAAAACATTACCCAGTTACATTCTTCTGAATATAAAAATGCTAATAAATTACCAAAAGGGTCTGTGCTTATTGTGGGTGGAGGAAATTCAGGGATACAAATTGCAACCGATCTTAATAAGGCTGGAAGAAAAGTATATCTATCCGTTGGCCGATTGAGAATTGTTCCTCGAAAATATAGAGGAAAAGATTTTATGGAATGGGCTGGTCTTATGGGTGCTCTTGATAGAACAACTGACGAGGCAACACCAGAAATAAAGGCTACTCTTGCACCACTTCTATTTGGATATGACGAGGATGTTGATTTTCGAAAACTTGCCAAAAATGGGATTAATCTCACTGGACGTTTGAAATCCCATAAAAATGGACTGCTTACTTTCTCAAGCGATCTTTCTGAAAATATTAAGAAAGGGGAAACAGCACTAAGAGGCTTTAAGGATGCAGCTGACAAGTTGGCAGATCAAGAGAACATGAAATCACCTAGAGAAAACCAGGAGGTTATGAGTTCTGAAATGGAAAAAATGGAAGAATTGGACCTAATAGAAAAACAAATTACCTCAATAATTTGGGCAACAGGATTTGAAGATGATTGGTCATTTCTTAAAATCCCAGTTCTAGATAAAAATGGTCAGCCCGAGCACATAAAAGGAGTAAGTAAGGTCCCCCGCCTTTATTTTATTGGCCTCAGATGGCTGTCAAAATATAAGTCATTCTTACTATGTGGTGTTGGAGAAGACGCCGCGTATATTACTAGCAAAATTTCCTAGAGTTTTGATTAATTGATTATTGATTAACTGATTTTGCCTCATTAATCATTTGATCCTTTTAATCGCTTAATCAATACTGCAAAATTAATTATGGGACGGAAAAAGCCTTGCGGTAATAGCGCACTATGGGACTGATAGCCTCAAAATAATATTTTTCCTCTTCACAAAGAGGCCAAATTCACCTAATATTAAATATATGCCCACCCTGCTCTTTCAGGTTATTACTGTTGTGTTCAACTTAGTAATAATAGTTTTTGTTGTCTTTTACCTTTTGAGCTTGCGTACCAAAGAAAAGGAAATTGACCGTAAAATTCACAAAATTGACACTGATTATGACCAAGTTGTAGGTCATTCCTCTACGCAGCAACATCAGATAGTTGAGGGGGCTTTAAATCAATCCAATCAGATTATGACTGTGGCCACTCATCAGGCTAACCAGATCCTAGCTGGGGCTCAATATCTAAGCCAGACCACAAAAGCGACCCTTGATGCGTCATTGCAGCAGATGGTTGTAACAGTCCAGGGCGTAGGTGCAAATTCAAAAATTAGCCTTGAGACTGCCCTTCAAAAAATCATAACCGACGTTCATAAAGAAGCATTTGACACTGGGCTTACTGTCACTGAAAGCTACAAGGCTTCTCTTAAGCAGGTTACAGACAATTCTTTATCAGGATTTCAGAATGTGACTCAAGAGTTGGAGCTTGATCTTCAGATGCAAATCAAAAATTTCAGGCAAGAAGTTCTGGCCAACATCGAAAAAGAGGTCGAAGCATACAAAACTGCAAAAATAAGACGTATCGACCAGGCAAGCGTAGTCTTAGTTGAGCGTGTTGCGCAGCAGGTCCTAAATAAGTCACTTACCATAGAGGACCATGAGAATCTCGTCTTAAAGTCACTGGATAAAGCTAAAAAGGAAGGAGTTTTTGACTAATGGATCAACATTCACAAGCCCTAGACCTGTCAGATCTTTTCAATACGCGACCTCAGGCGGTAGATTTCTCTGCTCGTGTCACAACAATCCTTAAAAAAGTTTTTGAAAAGGAATTTAACCCTGAAAAAGTATTTATGGAGCAATTTGGGATAGAGCGTAAAGATAAATTCATGACACTTCTTCGGGATAACAATATAAATGCCCAGTCAAGACTTGATATCAAGAACTTTTTAGAACGTATTCAGACTCTAATTGCTACATTGCCGGTCATTTCTCTCGTTCTTGCCTTTGAGCCAAATGAAAAAACCCTTCAAATGCTATCCCGATGGTTTGTTCTTAATACAAGTAAGCAGGTATTATTTGATATAAAGGTAGATAATGGTCTTATCGGAGGTGCTGCAATACTTTCCGGAGGTAAGTATTTAGATTTTTCGATAAAACCAGAGTTTGATAAGATCTTTGCCCAGACTTTCAGGCCCCAGACGGTACCGACTAAGCAATAGACACTTAAGAATTAAGAATGAAGAGTTAAGAATGAAGATTTAGGAATAGGAATAAGAAAAATGGCTTAATACTTGCTTCTTGCTACTTTATTCTCACTAAATATGAACGCAGAATTTAATGCATTGCTTGAAAAATCAGGAGAGTATGGGGTTGTGTATCAAGTTGCACATCCTATTGTATTCATTGAGGGGTTGCCGAGGGTAAAGTCCCACGAGGTTATCGTATTTGAATCAGGTCAAAAAGCTGAAGTATTTGCTATCAACAGGGGTAAAGTTGAGGCTCGTGTTTTTTCTCATGAGCCAATTCGAGTTGGCACCATGGTAACACGCACTGACCAGCCCCTGTCTGTGCCTGTTGGTCCCGAGGTTCTTGGACACGTATTAAATCCATTGGGAGACCCATTGGATACAACAATAAAATACACCCCTCCAAAAACTTTAAGAGATCTTGACGCCAGACCAGCAGGAATTTCAGGAAGACAAAAAATTACAAAGCCTCTTATTACAGGAATTTCACTAATTGATCTAATGATACCACTGGGTATTGGGCAACGAGAACTTATTATTGGAGATAGAAAGACAGGTAAAACTTCGCTACTTATGACTACCATCAAAAATCAAATTTTTGAAGGGAACACTGTTATCTACGCTGCAATTGCAAAGAAAAAAAGCGATATCAAAAGACTTCAAGAATTCTTTGAGAAAGAAAAAGTTATGAGTAAAATCTGCATTGTAGCAACAAGTTCTTATGACTCCCCTACTCTAATTTTCCAAACGCCTTATGCAGCAATGGCAATTTGTGAGTACTTTAGAGATCTTGGGCAGAATACGATTTTGATCCTAGATGATTTATCAACACACGCAAAATTTTACAGAGAGCTATCCTTGCTTGCACGTCGATTTCCTGGCCGAGACTCGTACCCAGGAGACATTTTTTACGTCCATTCTAAGCTTCTTGAGCGTGCCGGAAATTTCAAGCATAAAGAAAAAGGTGAGGTCTCTATAACCTGTCTTCCTGTTATAGAAATTGTTGAAGGAGATTTTACCGGATACATTTCAACAAATGTTATGGGTATTACAGACGGGCACATTTATTTAGATGCTAATATTTACTATCAAGGTATGCGTCCTGCCGTTAACGTGCCGCTTTCAGTGACTAGGGTCGGTCGTCAAACATTGGACAAGCTTACTCGCGAAATTAATAAAGAGTTAACTACTTTTCTTTCTGACTTTACAAAACTTCAGTCAGTTAGCCATTTTGGACAAGAACTGACAGATGAAGTTAAGAAAAATTTGCGCCTTGGCGACATGGTAAATAATTTCTTTAGCCAGCCCTATCAGGAGACCGTTCCTCATAAGGTGCAGCTTATTATTATTGCTATGATCATGAATGATTTTATTCAAAGCAAAGAGGATTTGATGAAAGCGAAAAAGGCACTCATAGCCTGCTATTATGATAGGGAGAAGCAAAAAATTCTGTATGATTTAACGGCTCCAAAAGAGATAAAAAATTTCTATGACAGCATACTACGTCAAAAACAAATGATAATGGAAATGACTGGGCTTCACATGGTGGCGCCAATAATTTCTGCACCTGTTGCGCCAGCGCCAGTTGCGGCGGTTCCACCACCAGCGAAATAAGAATTAAGAAGTATGAATAAAGAAGAAAGAAGTATCAAGAAAAGCCGCTTAATACTTAATTCTAAATGCTTTATTCTAAAATAAAAGTATATGCCACAAAGAAAAATCATTGCAGAAAACTTAGAAGCGTTAAATAGCTTAAAGGATTTGGCTGAGAGTTATGAGGAAATTGCTGTTATCCGCATGCAGAAAATTAAGGATTCAGTTCTTAAAACGCGTGATTTTTTGCAAGACTTATCTGATGTATTTGTCGATTTAAAATCGTCATATGACAGGGACGTAAAAGATCTTTTGATAAAACGTAAGCAGGGAAGTAAAACCATACTTCCACTTCTCCAAAAAAATGGTAAGACGCTTATGGTCTATCTTTCATCAAACGGAAGACTGTATGGCTCTGTAACTCAAAAGACTTATAAGTTGCTTATTGCTGATCTAAAAAAGCCGGAGGGAAAAGCAGCGGATCTTATGATAATTGGAAGTGCAGGAAAGGAAATGTTTGAAAATAGTGGCATGGGAAAACCATTTACTTTTTTTGATCTTCCGGATATAGGCGTAGATGTTGATCACATTAAAGAGCTTATGACAAAATTCTTACAGTATGAACAGGTTCATGTCTATTATGGAAAATTTGATAATGTTGTTAATCAAAGTCCAATAGGAACCTCAATAACTGGAGAGAATATATTTGAGTCAGAAGTTAAAGAAGTCGTCGCGCGTGAAGATAGATTTATTTTTGAACCGGTACTTGAGAAAATCTTTTATTTTTTTGAGACACAAATTATTGCTAATTTATTTTCGCAGACCCTTCTTGAGAATCAACTGGCTCGTCATGCTTCCCGCGTTAATGCCATGGAAGAAGCGCTTATTCATATCGATGAAGAATCAAAAAAACTTAATTTAATCAAAAGACTTTTGAAACACCAAATGCAAAATAAAAAGCAGCTTGAGACAATATCTGGACTTATAATTTGGAGCTAATCTGGGAATTACCAATGCCCAAGCACCAATTATCAAATGGATTTTGAAAATTGGAATTTGAGATTTGGAATTTAATTATTTATGTTAATTGGAAAAGTAGTATCGGTTAAAGGACAAATTGTAGAGGTAGAATTTACTGGTGAAAAACCTAGGATATTTGACGTGCTTGTTTATAGGGAAGATCCAAATGTAAAAATGGAGGTCTATACGTCTGCTTCTCCTAACTCATTTTTCTGCCTAGCATTAACTGATGTTACAAAGCTTCATCATGGGTCAGACGTTGTAAATACTGAGCAGCCCATTAAGGTACCGGTTGGTGCTGAGCTTTTAGGGCGAGTTATAGATACGCTGGGGGAACCTCAGGATGGATTAGGACCTTTAAAAGCAAAGGAAATGCGTCCGATTATTTCAAAAGACGTTGCTTTTGCTGATGTGCATATTCCAAATCAATTATTAGAAACAGGGATAAAGCCTATCGATTTTTTTACCCCAATTGTTAAAGGCGGAAAGGTTGGTCTCTTTGGAGGAGCTGGAGTTGGTAAGACAGTTATTATTTCAGAGGTTATTCACAACTTGGTTATCCTTAATCCAGAAAAGAATGTGACTGTTTTTACTGGAGTTGGTGAACGCACGCGTGAAGGAGAAGAACTTTTCGAAACGCTTAAGGAAAGTAAGGTTATGCAAGGGGTCAGTCTTATCTACGGATCAATGGGAGAAAATCCAGCACTTAGGTTCCGCACTGCATTTACTGGAGTGACATTGGCTGAATATTTCCGAGATTCTTTAGGAAAAGACGTACTGTTTTTTATTGATAACATCTTTCGTTTTGCTCAATCTGGGTATGAATTGTCAACACTGATAAATTCGATTCCTTCAGAGGGAGGTTATCAGTCTACCCTTACTTCTGAGATGGCATCTTTCCATGAAAGACTTGTTTCGACCCAAACAAATGCTATTACTACCTTTGAAGCGATTTACGTTCCGGCTGATGACTTAACAGATAGCGGTGTGCAGGCAATCTTCCCGTATCTTGATTCAGGTATTATTCTATCTCGTGCTATTTATCAGGAAGGTAGATTCCCCGCGATCGACCTTTTGGGCTCAAGCTCTTCATCTCTTAATCCTGAGACGGTTGGCGAAGTGCATTATCAGACTGCGCTTGATGCTCAAACCCTTCTTAAAAAAGCTGTTGCACTTGAAAGAATAGTATCACTTATCGGAGAATCAGAACTTTCGGCTGATGACCAAACTCTATATAAGAGATCAAAGATGCTTAAGAACTTCATGACTCAGAATTTTACCGTTGTTGAGACACAGACAGAGAAAAAAGGTGTATATGTGTCCGTAAAAGATACAGTTGGGGATGTTAGGGCAATTTTGGATGGTAAAGTTGACGGTCTAAAGCCCGAAGACTTTCTATTCATAGGCACTTTAAAGGATTTAGACGACAAACTTAACTCAAAAAAACAAATGCAAGCCGCCCCAATAGGACAAGTCGCACCACAGGCAAATACTGGTGAAGCTGGGCCTGCTGCACCTTCAGGAGATGGACAAGCACCTGCACCAGTAAAGTAGACCATCTATATGGCAAAGACGTTTAAAGTAATTATTCGCGATACTGAGAATACTATCTTTGATGGACAGGTTACTCGAATAAGCTCCTACAACGAAGTTGGGGCCTTTGATGTATACCCAATGCATGCAAATTTTATTTCGATATTGAGGCAAGAGGTAACCTTATACAATGAGCACGAGAAGTTAAAAGAGATGCAGTTTGAGCAAGCCGTGCTTAAAGTAAAGGCAGACACCGCTCATATCTTTCTAGGCATCGAGGTGCTATTCCTAGCTGAGGAAAAGTAAAGCACACCCCTCTTTCATTCATAAAGATTCATTTATAAAAATTCAAACCAATAGTATTGAAATATAACATTTTTTTCTTGCCGTGAAATATCGATATTCGATAATGGTTTGCGGCTAAGTTGAGGCTATTAGAAAAAAAAGTTACTCAATAATTCATTTAAGCCCTTTAAATCAATCATTTATATAATACCTGTCCAAATTTAGCTTCAAAAAGTTTTCACAGAAGGCGTTTTTTAACAATATCCTTTTTTCTGACGACAAAAATTTTTCGATTTTTTGGAATTGATGAAAAATTCTCAACAAATTTCAGTACTATAAGACAAAAGGGTACTACTCTTCTCCGTGAAAATTATCGAGTTTTTTTCTGTGAAAAATTCCCGTTTTCAACTATATCAAAACGTATACTAATAAAACTGCAGATTTCTCGACAAAGGGCACTATATATAGCAACCTTAAAATTTCCTTAAAAATTTGGATACTTTGTTATAGTTGATCATATTAACGTACGTTGACTAGATTTACCCCGAATCAGTAAAGTATCTATACACCCGTTTTATGGATCTTGATCGCCTAAAATCAGATCAGAAATTATTAACTAAAACACAAGCGGCACAAAAATTAGAGGTTTCACCCGAAACACTCCAATACCTTTGCGACCGCTATGCTTTAGTGCCTGTGCTCAATGCAGCAGGTGAAGCCTCATATGCTGAGTTTGATCTCTCACGACTCGAAGAGCCTAGCCTCCCATACAAAATTTCCAAAGAAGAATTCTCAAAAACTACAGGATCCAGCACTCTAATTCACAGCCTTGAAGGAAGCTCGGATGGTGCATTTGGATCCCTTGTCAGGCTTACTGCTGGAGTTTTCTCTGCATTCGATGGAGGTAGAAAAAAGACGTTCAGCTCGAAAAAGAGGAGTCTTGCTGTCATTGCAATCACCCTACTTCTTCTCCTCGGCATACAGCAAATAGTTGTCAAGGCATTTCCAAAGAACACTGATCTTGCAAAGGTTGAAAATGAAGGGGAAGTTCTTGCAGCAACAACAAGCAAATTGAAACTTACTGGTAGCGTTGTTTTTGGCCTCCCGGTTGTAGCTCGCCAGAATTTGACAGTGAAGAAGGATCTAAGAGTTGAGGGTAAAAGCGTATTTATAGGCGATATTACAGCCCCTAATGTCGTATATAGCTTAATAGCCGGACAAAATATAGTAATCTCTGGAGATCCTCAAAATCCTACAATTTCTGCAGAAGCTAGCGGCGTCACTTCTTTTCAAGGCCTCACTGGAGATATCGAATTACTAGCAGGAACAGATATTGCCATAGATGGTTTGACAATTAATGACATATCTACCCTTGAGACAGTCATTGCTCGAGGAGACTGTGCAGGATGTATTACGGACGCTGCAGTTGTGAATACTATAACGATTGATTCCGGAGGAACCGTGAACGCAGCTGCTATTAAGAACGGTGTTCTTGAAGTAGGAGTCGGAGGTACTGGACTTACGGAGTATGTAACAGGTGATCTTCTTTACGCAGACAGCTCAAGCACTCTTACCACACTGCCGGTTGGTACTGCTGGACAGTTCCTAACTGTTGATGGTACGGGACTTCCAGTTTGGGATACTATAACCTCTTTTGCAGTTGCAACTGTTGAAGAGGGAGATGCTGTTGTAAGTGCCCTTACAAATACTCTCGACTTTTTAGCTGGGGATTTTGATCTGTCGGTTAGTCCAGTTGGAGAAGTAAATATTCAGCTCGCTTCTACCCTCACATCAGTTGATGGAGTTGACGGAAGCTTTAATGTTGGAGGCTCTACGCTTAGATTTACTGGTGCAGGGACAGTGATGTCAGCTGCTGCAAGTTCTTTAACCATAGACTCAGGAACAACTGGAGCGCTCAACTTAGGTACAGGAAATAATGCAAAAACTATAAATCTTGGCACAGGCAACGCTGGTAATACAGTAAATATCGCAACCGATAACACTATCGCTGACACTATCAATATCGGATCAGCTCTTGACTCCGCATACATCAACTCAAGTCTTGTTTCTATTCCAAATGGCAGAGTCGGAATAGGCGCTCTTCCAAACGATCTTGATGCTGATAGCAATCCTTTTGCTCTTGAAGTTCTAGGAAGTATTGGACCGTCCGCAGATAACGTATACGACCTTGGATCCCCAACGAGAAGATATAGAGATCTTTACCTAACCGGAACAACAACGTCAGGAGGAGACATTACAATTGCAAATCCTGATCCTTCAATATTCTTTACAGATACAGATGTGGGTGATGATGACTTTGCATTCAATCTGAATACTTCCCAGTTTGAAATAATCAATACTACTACGGGCGCACAAGCGCTCCTTTTCGCTTCTAATGGCGATGTTAATGTTGCTGGGGGATCAGCTTCAACGGGATGTACAATACAGGATGCAACCGGAAATCTAGTATGTGCAGGAAGTCTTGCGTCATTGTCAGCAACAAACCAATTAGTGCTTGGTACAGGGATTACTACAACGATTAACTCTGTCGCGCCAATTGCTTCAAGAGTTGCAACAATCCCAGCTCTTACTGGAAACGACGCATTCGTATTTGAAGCTCAAGCTCAAACCTTGACAAATAAAACAATCGGGGCCTCTGGCCTTACTTTCTCAAGCGGAGTTGCTGATATCACGACCCTTTCCAATGGAGATCTTACTATCGCTCCAAATGGTACAGGCCAAATTATTCTTTCAAATACTGTACAACTACTTTCACTACCGACTGCTGGAGTTGCTGCAACTACCCTTTGCCGTGACGATTCTACTAATGAGATAACAGAGTGTCCTGCAAACGCTGCAAATATTTCACTACAACTTGCATATGATGCCGGCAATACAATCGCAACAACAACCGGACGGGATATTGCTTTTACGTTATCCAATGGTCTTCTTACTCCTACATCATTTACCGTTACAAATGCAGGTACTGCAAATGGTGTAGTTATAAATGATACAAATGCAGCATTAAATACTTCACTGGTTATCGCATCTAACGGTACCCCAACACTTTCCATTCTTGAAGACGGGTCTTTGATTAGTTCAAGTTATGCTTCTGTCTCTGGTAGTCTTACTATTGATGGAGCCGCTTCAATTCAATCAACAGAAAATAGCACGCTTACAATAGGTGGAAATACGACCGGGGATATCACAATTGCTCCACAAGGTGGAAATGGTCTGCTCTTATTAAATGGAAATACGACCTTGGCAGCCAATCAGGATCTTCTAGTGAGCGCTGGGACGGGGGCAGTAACTTTCCGAAATACATCAGGACTATATATAGGTGAGGATATTGCTCCTGGATCATCTAATACCCCAGGGCAAATAGAACTTACTTCTGATGGTGATAACGCTTTTACAACCGTATTTAGAACAGCTGTTCAGACTCAGAACATAATCTATACCCTTCCTCAGGATGATGGATCAACTAATTACGTTCTTTCAACCAACGGATCTGGAGTATTGCAGTGGCAGTCAGTATCAGGTGTTGGTGCAGGAACAATTAATGCTGTCGGAAATATTGTTACCGGAAGCGCGTTCACAGGATCAGACACATCTCTTGACAAAGGAAATGTCCTTACCTTTGAAGGATCAACTACGGTTGATGACGGAAATGACATAGTGCTTACTGCTGCAAATCCAGCTGCAACAATTACCTTTACTCTTCCTGATCTTGGGGTCGATGGAACATTTGCTTTCCTTCAAGGAACACAGACCTTCACAGGAGCAAAGACTTTCTCAGATATCACAATATCCGACAGCAATATTCCATTTACTGCTGGCAACACTACATTTGACCTTACAGGTGGGGCAACTACAACTCTTACATTGCTTAATTCCACAGGAGGTCAGGTTACGAACCTAGATCTATCAGATGGAGCTCTATTTACTAATGGTACGGGAAGGCTTACAAATGCAGGAGCGCTTCAAAATATAACTGGGTACGATCAGACGTCCGGTAACTTTGCAATCGCAGGAGCAGGCACCTTCTCAACTGGAACCGGCGCAATCTCACTTAATGGAGCAACAAGCGTTACTGGCACTAACACCTTTGACGTAGGAACAGGGGCAACAACATTAGGTGGTGCACTAACTGTTAATGGAGTCAGCACATTCAACAATAATATCTCTCAAGCTGGTAACTTCATATTTTCAACTGGAACAGGAAATATCTCACTTAATGGTGCAACATCTGTTACTGGTACCAACACGTTTGACGTAGGTACAGGGGCAACAACATTAGGTGGCACGTTAACTGTAGCCGGTTATTCACTTTTCAATAACAGAACTACTGTTGCTTTGGGACAAGAATTTAATGCGTCAGGAAGCGCAATTTTTGCTCCTTCAGGAACTGAGGATGTAGTTATGAATCTTGATGCTGATTCATTCCTTACTCTTAACGGGCTTCAAACAACAAATGGTTCTGCTCTTTGTCTTGACGGATCTTTCAATGTCGTTTACTGTACGGGTGCTCCATTTGGTCTACAGGCTGCATACAATACTGGTAACACTATTACCACAACAACGGGCCGAGATATTGCATTTGCACTGGGTGGTGGTCTTGCAACTCAAACTTCATTCAGTCTTACAAATGATGGTACCGGAACTGCATTTATCATCAATGATACAAACGTAGCAACCAACACCTCGCTTTCAATCCAGTCTGGTGGATCTCCAACCCTAACAATTGATGAGAATGGCAATCTTACGACTAGTGGAAATATCACGACACTTGGATCAGGTGCAATTTCTTCTAACGGTTTGCTAACCGCAGCCAATGGATTAACCTTAACTACAGGTGCAATAAATTTGAACGGAACATCAGGATCAGTAAGTCTTGTAGGTCTAACAGGTTATACAATAAATACAGGAGTTAACAATGTACTATTCACATCCGGTAACTTTAATGTCACTGCAACCGGCATTAACAATACCGCTATTGGAGCAACAACTCCAGCGGCAGCAACATTTACGACTCTTACGACAACAAGCAACGCTTCAGTATCTGGAAATCTTACTCTTGCGGGTGGGGCAAGATCTATTCAGGGAACTGAGAATAATAGCCTTACAATCGGTGGCAATGAGACAGGAAATATCGCCCTCTCCCCTCTTAACGGATCAGGCACTGTTTTTGTAAATGGAAACGCCACAATATCTGCAAGTCTTGCAGTTTACGGAATTTCTACTTTCTATAATGATATTGCGCAAAACGGTTCTGGATTCTTCTCAACGGGAACAGGTGCAGTAAGTCTTAATGGCGCAACTTCAGTTACCGGGACGAATACTTTTACTGTGGGTACCGGTCTTACTACACTCGGGGGCGCTTTAACTGTTGATGGAATTTCTACATTCAACAACAACATTTCCCAAACAGGTGCTTCAACTTTTTCAACCGGAACTGGTAACGTATCTCTTAATGGCAATACGACAATCACGGGTACGAATACATTCTCGACCGGAACAGGTCTTGTGTCATTAAATGGGGATACGACACTTGGTGCAAATCTCGATCTATTGATAAGTGCCGGAACAGGGACAGTAGACTTTAGAAATACCAGTGGCATCACAATCGGTGAAGATACTGCTGTTAACACAGCCGGTGTTATTACGCTTATTGGTGCAGGAGCAAATAATTTCTCAACTCAGTTCACGACCGGTACCCAAACCCAAAATGTAAATTATGTTCTTCCTCCAGATGATGGAGATACCAATTTCGTTCTGACATCTGACGGTACTGGAATACTTTCATGGCAGTCAGTAACCGGAGTTGGTGCAGGAACCATAGTCGCTGTTGGAAATGTAACAGCCGGCTCTTCATTTACTGGTTCTGACAGTTCTCTTAATAAAGGCAATATCTTAACATTCGAAGGATCGACTTCAGTTGATGATGCGAATGATATTGCACTTACGGCGGTTAATCCAACTGCGGACCTAACGTTTACTCTTCCAGACCTTGGAGTTAATGGAACTTTTGCTTTCTTGGAAGGGACGCAAGAATTTACTGGCAGTAAGTCATTCCTAGATTTGACTATAAGAGATACGGATATTCCATTTGCAAGCGGAAGTGCTACTTTCGATATCTTAGGTGGGGCAACAACATCCCTTACGCTTCTCAATTCTACAGGTGGTCAAGTTGCAGACTTTAATTTATCTGACGGTTCTCTCTTCACAAATTCTGTAGCAAGACTCACAAATGCGGGGGCTCTTCAAAATATTACTGGGTATGATCAGACCTCTGGTAATTTTGCAATTGCAGGTGCTGGCACATTCTCAACAGGAACAGGCGCGATCTCTCTTAATGGCGCAACGACAATTACTGGAGCAAATGCATTTACGTCGGGTACTGGACTTGTAACTCTTAATGGCAACACTTCAATTACCGGTACCAATACGCTTACAGTTGGAAGCGGATTGACAACCCTTGGTGGAGGATTTGTTGTTAATGGCGAATCGCTTTTTAACAACAGAACAACTATCGCAAGCGGTCAACAATTTAACGCTTCAGGAAGCGCAATCTTTAGTCCTTCTGGTTCTGAAGATATTGTTTTCAATTTAGACTCTGATTCAACATTTGATCTCGCTGGTCTTCAGACAGATGATGGACTAAAAGTTTGTCTTAACGGATCAAATAGTTTGGTACTTTGCGCAACGCAAGGTGGAAGCTTGCAACAGTCTTATGAGGTTGGTAATACGATACTTGCGACTGATAGTGAGGGCAATATTGATTTCACACTCGCAGATCTTAACTCTACCCAGTTCTTGCTTACAAATGCAGGTACCGCATCTGCTGCTTTTGTTATCAACGATACAAATGCCTCTATCCAAAATGTATTCGAGGCACAGTCTTCCGGGTCTGCAACGCTTACAATTGGCGAAAATGGAAACCTTACAACAACTGGAAATATTCTAACATCAGGGGGTGGAACAATTACATCAAATGGAT
>CAZEEU010000016.1:0-31468 GCA_964511305.1 uncultured Gammaproteobacteria bacterium
TATCTGCAAGATTATGAGCCTCGCGTGCAGCCGTACACTACCCCGCGGCGTGTGTAGATAAATAGTATACGCCAAAATAGCTTCAAATGCAACCACGGCGCTTGTTTTTTAAGCTTAATTCGAGTAGAATAACTAGTTATGAAACGAGAAACTCTTCAGGCAGAAAAAAGAACCGTTACCGGCAAACAAGTCAAACATCTTAGACGTGAAGGAATTCTCCCTGCCAATATGTTCGGAAGGGGAATTAAGTCAATGTCAGTACAACTTCCTTTAAAAGATTTTCAAGAAGTTTATAAAAAGGCTCACGAGACAGGATTAGTTGATCTAACTGTTGAAGGAGAAAAATATCCTGTTCTTATTCAGAATGTGCATTCTCACCCAATAACTTACGTTCCTCTTCATGCTGACTTTTTTAAAGTTAATCTTAAAGAAAAAGTTAAAGCAACTGTACCTATAATAGGTATTGGGGAACCTAAGGCAGTTACCGACAAGGTTGGAGTTCTACTACAAACCTTATCAGAAGTAGAGGTGGAAGCACTCCCAGCTGATCTTCCTGAGAACTTCGAAATAAATATTGAAGGTCTAGCTCAAATTGGCGAGAGTCTTACGATTGCAGATCTAAAACTTCCAGCCGATGTTGAAATTACTGCTGAACCTACAGAAATGATATTCAGAATTGATGAATTAGTATCTGAGGAAGCAGAAGAACTTGCAGCAGAAGAAGAAGCAGAAGCCCAAGAAGCTTCTGAAGAAGGCGAAGCGAAGACTGAAGGAGAAGCTACAGAGGGATCTGCTGAAGGAACAACTGAACCTGAGAATAAAGAAGAATCGACGCAAGAAGAATAGAACCTTTCATAATTCTTATCCCGCTACGCTCTACTTGAATTCAAATCCAGAAATTACCAGATTTTTTTGATCTCGGTAATCTTACTCACCCGGAAAGTATTTCGCTTTGCAAAATTTTAGCTTTTTTGAAAAGTGGATCGATAAGTAATGCCTTTTCCAAATTTTTGAGAGCTTCATTTCTTCTTCCCGCATTATATGAACTCAAAGCTGCATTGTATAAGATATCGGGAATATTTGGGAATTGTGTTGCTACTCCGCTCCAATAACTGTACTCTTGCATCTTTTCTTGTGCCATTTTTTTTGTCATTTCGTATCTAGTATTCATAACTACTAGTATTTGAATCAATATTCCAGCCGTAAGAAGAAAAAATATCAACAGAAAATTCCTTAGGTAAAAGGCCAAATATCTAGAAGAAATGTATCTCTTGTAATTCTTCGGTAATATGGCGGTAATTTTGCGGAGAAAACTTTGCATGTAATGATTTTACGAAGATACAACAAAAAGCACAAGGTTATTAGAGGACAAAAAGAAAGACGATAATTGCAAAAAGAAAGATGATCGAGAGTATTAGTTGCATGGATATAGCCAACTGTATGCTTCCTGGAAGCACAATACTAAACTTATCTTCCATTTTTTTAGCCTCTTTAACATGAAGATAATTAATTACAACAATCATAATACCTGCTACAACAAAAAGGACTCTGAAGGCGATTGTAATTACATGTAATGAGTTAATTGGCAGTATATCCATATGGTGTTTCTCCAATAAATCTGTACTTATTTGTTGTAAGTTCTTTTGTCCAGAGTAACTGTTGTTTTTGTACAGGTACTTGCTGTTGACCCTGGTGTATTTGAGCTGAAAGCAGATTTGCTATTTTTCTAGGTGATCGTATGTCCCTTATTATAAATTCTTCTTTATGAGTGGGTCTATCAAAGGTTAACTCGACATTTCCTATTCCAATAAGCTCAGGAATAAAACCATACATTGCAACGTCAATTTCAGTACATCTTATTTGATCTAGAAGGACAGAATTCATTGCTTCAGACAGAAGGGGACTATAGTGAATTTCGATTATTTGCTTATTCGTTGCGATATATAGATGGAAACTCCAATGGATTAGATCTCTAATTGAGACTATGCTTGCTATGAGCATGATCAAAAAGAATGCACTGAGTGAAAGACTCGCGCTATGCAGAAGCAAAATAAAAACTGATGCAACTATAGTTGCAGTAAGTATCCCAACCGCCGTTTGCTTTATTACTCGCAAGGTTAAAGGCAACCAATGCTCCCTTGTGGCAAATATCAACTCTTCATCATTAAATAACTTGAACTTCCCAATTTGTGAATCATTTAGTCTATCTTGTAGAAAAAATTCTTTATCTTTCATATTATAAATATGCTACTACTCCTATTGTCCGAATTCCGTAAGTATTCTTACAAAATAGATGTGAGTTTGCTAACACTTATTTCAGTTGCTATACTCCCATAAAGGCATGAACTTAACTCCGAGCGAAAAGCTCAAAAAGTTTTTTGTTACCTCAAAACCAATTTTTTATAAAAAAGGGGAAGTGGTCCTTCGGGTTGGCGAGACAAGGCTAGGAGCATTTTATGTTAAAAGCGGCTACGTAAAAGATTTATCGGTGTCTTCTGATGGCCGTAATTTTAACCTATTCATCTTTGAACCTGGTGATCTTTTCTCATATAACTGGATATACAATAAAACTCCAAACGAACACACTTTTAAAGCGATGACTGACTGCACCGCTTATGAAAAAGCTAGAGAAGAACTCCTGCAATTTCTTGAGCAAAACCCCGACGTGCAGTTCATGATTTCCCAAAAAATTGTCAAACGGATGAACGGTCTTATTCAGCGAATGGAACGTATGGCGTTTGGTACTGCTTCTCAAAAAGTCAGCTCGATTCTCAGCATTCTTGCGGAGAGATTTGGAAAATCTACAATAAGGGGAGTTGTAATTCCACTAGCGCTTACTCAACAAGATTTATCAGAGCTGATTGGGATTAGCCGTGAAACAACAAGCATTGAAATAAAAAAACTCCTAGATGGTGGTGTCTTATCACGACATGCTGGGCAGTACATTGTTCACAATGTTGAAAAATTAAAAGATGATGCTTTAATTGAGTAATATGTGTGGCATATTTGGCTTTGTAAGTCCCTCATCTATGGATGCCTCCATCATTCTTGATGGATTAAAACAACTTGAATACAGAGGGTATGACTCTTGGGGAATTGCAATAAAACAAGGGTCTAGCATAAGAGTTGAAAAACATATTGGAAAAATTGGACGGGCCACAACAAGACTCACAAAAACCCTAGCAGGAATAGGTCATACAAGGTGGGCAACTCACGGAGGCGTAACCGTAACAAATGCTCATCCTCACCTTGATTGCTCCAATCGTCTTGCGATAGTTCACAATGGAATTGTTGAGAATTATCAACAATTAAAACAACTCCTCACAACAAAAGGGCATGTTTTTAAATCCCAAACTGACACGGAAGTAATCGCACATCTTTTAGAAGAAAACCTTAAAAAGAACACGTTAAAAGATGCGGCATGCAAAACACTTATAGAGCTTCATGGCCTTAATGCATTTGTTGCCGTAGACAGCCAAAGCGGCGAGCTCGTTGCAGCAAAGAGCGGTTCTCCACTTATTATCGGTTTTTCTCATGACACCTATTATATTTCTTCAGATTCTTCTGCATTTCCAAAAGAGGTGGAAAACCTGATAGTTATTAACGACAATGAAGTTGCTCTCCTTAACGAATCCGTATGGATATTTGATCCTAAAACCCGAGAGACTGTAAAGTCTGTGATGGAAAAAAGGGGTAAACCAGAAGCCTTAAGCTCAAAAGGCAAATACGCGCATTACCTACTTAAAGAAATACATGATCAACCTGAAATATTAAGCACTTTGTACAAAAAAGAGGAAAATCAAATAAAAAGGCTTGCACTTGACATACATAATGCATATGGAACATTTACTCTCGGGTGTGGAACTGCATCATATGCGGCAATGGTCGGCGAGTATTATTTATCCAAACATGCGAAAAAGCATATTAATTTCTCCGTCGGATCTGAATTTAAATATCTTCAGGATTTTATTACCAAAAAAAGCCTTATAATCCCTGTTAGCCAAAGTGGTGAAACTATTGATGTCGTAGAACCAGTGAAAAACGCTAAACATAAAGGCGCAACAATTATTTCAATAGTTAATGTCCCAACATCCACACTTGCACGACTTTCTGACTACTCGCTGCTGCTCCATGCAGGCGTTGAAAAAGCAGTAGTTGGTACTAAAAGTTTTACAGCGATGATAGGATTATTTCTACTCATCTCCTATACGGTTGCGGGAAGAACAAGTGAAGGCGCTGACCTTCTAACCAACGCTTCTAAAGATATTTCTTCAATTCTTAGAAATACGGCTAGCCTTAAGAGGTTGGCAAAGAAATTAAGGGATAAAGATCATGCATTTACCATTGGTCGCGGTATTTCCCATGTAGCAGCATTAGAGGCAGCACTCAAGCTTAAAGAAACCGCATTAGTACACGCTGAAGGCTTTGCGGGTGGAGAATTAAAGCACGGAGTCATTGCTCTTATTGAAAAGGGCACTCCGTGTTTTGTATTTGCACCAAATGACGAAACGCTTCCTGAAATACTTTCAAATGCTCAGGAGATAAAAGCACGAGGTGGATTTATTGTTGGTATTGGTCCAATAAACAATTCTGTGTTTGATGTTCATCTTCAAACCGCAGATCTGTCAGATGGAACAATAATATCCCAAATAGTTATCATGCAATTACTTTCTTATTACTTAGCACTTGAGAGAGGCGTTGAAGATCCCGATAAGCCTCGAAATCTAGCAAAAAGCGTTACTGTTAAATGAAGCGGGGCTTTACGACGTTCGCGCTGCTCAATTGTATAAACCCCGAAACCTTGCAAAATCGGTTACGATTAAATAGTTGCAGGCCATCTTGAAATTATAAGCATTTCATTCTTCATTCTCGGCATTTTCCCCCAAAGTTCCTCCGTTATAAAAGGCATAACGGGATGTAAAAGCTTCAGAACATTTAAAAACACGTGTCTAAAAGTTAACATCGCTTCTAGATCTCCGTTTCTCAGACGCTCTTTTATTTGCTCCATGTATTTATCAGCAAAAATGTGCCATACAAACTCATATAGAGATTCTGACATCTCATTAAATCGGTATGCATCTAGAGCCTTCGTAACTTTTTTGGAAATATCCTCAAGAGCTTTTATTATCTCTTTATCATCTTCATTTTTTAATTCATCAACAGACTCAAAAAATGGAATTTCTTTTCCTTTGAATGATTCTGATTCAAGATAAAATTCTGAGTATCTGCCAATATTCCACAATTTGTTGGTAAAACGTCTTGCTGCCTCTAATTTTGGGTAAGAAAGACTTTGGTCATTTCCTGTAGAATTTCCATAAACTAAAGCAAATCTCACCGCATCTGCTCCATATTGGTCAACAAGCTCCATGGGATTAACAACATTTCCCTTAGATTTGCTCATCTTTTTGCCATATGGATCATTTACCAATCCATGGAATAGTACGTGACGGAAAGGTACTTCTCCTGTTAAATAAATTCCCATCATAATCATTCGACTAACCCAAGCTTTCAGAAGATCATATCCTGTCTCCATAACGCTGGTTGGATAAAATTTTTCAAAATCATTTTCACCAGATGTTTTTAGCGTCACAATTGGCCACTGAGAAGAAGAGAACCATGTATCGAAAGTGTCTGTGTCTTGCTCCCACTCAGCGCCTGCTGGAACTTCGCCATCGGTTACCATCCACTCTCCATTATTTTTATTCTTCCATGCAGGAATTCTAATTCCCCAAACGATCTGACGAGATATATTCCAGTCTCTTAAATTTTCAAGCCATTGATAATATTGTGATTCAAAGCTATCTGGAAAAATCTTTACCTCCTTATTTTTAACCGCAGCAATTGCCTTTTCTGTAAGGGGCTTTACTTTTATGAACCATTGCTCAAGAGGAAGAGGCTCCAGAACATTCTTGCACTTATAGCAAAGGTTGAGATTTGATACATATTTTTCATCGATTTTCTCAACGAGTCCTTTCTCCTGCATCTCTTCAATGATCTGGCGTCTAGCTTCCTTTATATAAAGACCTTCAAATTTCCCAGCGTAGTGATTCATTTTTCCATCAAAGCCAATTACTTGTTTCATTGGAAGATCATGTCTCTTTCCTGTTTCAAAATCATTAAAATCATGGGCTGGAGTAATTTTTACGACACCTGTTCCAAAAGCTGGATCAACCATTGTGTCTGCTATCACCTTTATTTTTGCGGGTCCTAAAACTGTTTCAATTTCTATTTCTTTTCCAACATATTGAGAGTAACGCTCATCTTCCGGATGAACAGCAACTGCTGTGTCCCCAAATTTTGTCTCCGGTCTTGTTGTCGCAAGAACTAGTGGACCGTACTTTATGTAATACAAAGGACGTTCCCTTTCTTCATGAACAACTTCTAGGTCTGAAAAGCTGGTCCCATCAAATGTGCAGTAATTAACCAAACGGTAGTCACGGTAAACTAACCCGTCGTCATACATTTTCTTAAAAGTTTTGTGGACGAGTTTCACTACATCCGAGTCCAGAGTATATTTTTCTCTGGACCAATCTAGTGAAAAACCAAGTCGTCTTAACTGTCCTTCGATACCACCTCTATTTTCGTCTACATAATCAGAGATCATTTGAAAAAGCTCCTCCTGCTTATAGTCCAATCTGCTTTTTCCTTGATCTTTAAGCTTTTTCTCAAACACAAACTGCGTTTCAATTCCTGCATGATCAGATCCCGGGAACCAAAGAGCGGCATCCCCTTTCATGCGATGGTATCTCGCCAGAATATCTTCAACTGTGAACATCGCATGTCCAAAATGTAAGGCTCCATTAGCGTTGGGGGGCGGAAGAATTATTGCGTAGGGTGTACCATCAGGATTTACTTCGGGCTTAAAATACCCCCTCTCCTCCCATTCTTTATAAAGAGGTCCTTCAACTTTTGTATGATCGTAAACTTTTTCCATTGAGGTTAATTCTATCATGAGGCCAAGTTGAGTTCAACGAAGTTGACCTATTCTGTACTATTGCGTCTTTTTTTTAAGTTTGATACATTGGCTTTAGATATTATCCTTAAATGTCTCAAACTGAATTTCCCTCATCAGTTTCTTATGACCCTCAAGAATTTGGACCTGGCACGCTTTCAAATGGTCATGGTAATCTTAAGCTTATTGAGAAAGATGGCATTAAATTACGAAGGCATGACCACGCCACAGAGAGAGAAGTTCACGTACTAAAAGATGGCAAACCAACGTCATTTCATTTTGTACCTTCGGAAGAGGTTGATGTACTAGGGGTTTATACTAAAGGGCAGCCCGACATGTATGTGGCTAGAAATGGGGTATACGTTGAAATAGGTATTGCCAATGAAGGCCAACCCCAAACCTCTGCTCAATACGATATAGATAATGGCGGTATAATTTGTGGGCAAGGAACTTTAGGAGGATTTAACGCCGCATCTTTCCCACTGCAGCTTCCAAAGAGCGCACTTTTGTCTATTGATTCCGCGTGTAGGGAATTAAGGGAAAGAAGAACACCGCTACCAGATACTTTTGGGTTCCTAGCTAGCTTTCTTTAGTCTTCAGCAATGTCGGCGAACTTGTAACTATATTCTGGCCTCGCTATACTTTGACTATGTCTCGCTTTTCAGGTCTTGAACTTCGATCCCTTTCTATAAATACCTTCATGCAATTTTTGGTTAGGATTATTAGCAGCACCTCTACTCTCTTCACAACACTATTTATCACCTATTTCTTGGGTCTTGAAGCAGTAGGAAGTTTTACCAAAGTGGTAGCCTTCGTTAGCCTTTTTTATATATTCATAGACTTTGGATTCAATTCAATTTTTTTAAAGAAGTATTTTAAAGATTTTGAACAAAACTTGGGCAATCTTGTTGTACTACGTCTGGGCATCTCAATAATTCTTATTCCAATAGTTGCAAGTCTTGCTTTCATCCTACCCCACAACAACCTTGCCGGGACAGGTTTTTCGTCAGTCGAAAAGATTGGGCTTTTTATATACTCATTTACCTTGATTGCGACTTCACTTTCAAATACCTTGCAAGCACTTTTGCAAAAACGCCTGAGCTACTCTCTCTCAGTTTTTCCAAGTTTTGTTTCAAGCATATTTTTGATTCTAGTGGTTCTCTTTTCAGTATATTCAGGAAACTTCCTATTGTTATTTGTAGCTTATATCCTGTCAACCTCAATAAATACTTTTTTTACTTATATAGCCCTAAAGCAAAAACAAGCATTCGCTCTCCGATTACACAATCTGCCGACTTTTGCAAAAGAAATGCTCTATGCTTCGTGGCCACTAGGCTTAATGCTTGGATTTAACCTCCTCTATGCAAGAGCAGACATATTCCTTCTGACATTTCTCAAACCTACAACCGATGTAGGAATCTATGGAATATCGTATAGATTTTTTGAGATCACTCTCGCAATACCTGCTTTCCTTGCAAACAGTACATATCCCCTACTTCTTAAAGAAGCAGATGACAAGAAAAAATACACTGCTCTTTTTTTCAAATACTTCAAGCTTTATGCAGTACTGTCACTGGTAGCAATGATTGGGATAATTACTCTTTCTCCGTTAATTGGATTTTTGGGAAAAAGTTTTTCTTTGTCAGTTGCTCCTCTCCAACTCCTATCACTATCACTTCCCTTCTTTTTTATGACAAGTCTTTTGCAATGGCATTTTTTAATCAAAGGAAAAGTAAAAATGTTAGTACCTCTCTACGTTTTTGTTTTGGCTATGAACGTTTTACTAAATCTATATCTCATTCCACAATTCTCATATAACGCTGCTGCCGTTACAACGGGTGTCTCGGAAGGTCTAGTTTTTCTCTTCATGCTATGGTATTTTAAAAGAGTAAATTAGATTGATTTGGCGACCTTTGCAGTTACTACCATCGAAAAAAACTACAATTCAATCCTAAAAGAAGCCTCAAAAAGATTAAATAATTATTAAATGGACAAAAAAAGCTTTATTATTTTCGGAGACGGTGGATCCCGTGGAAACCCTGGAGAAGCAGCATATGGCTTTGCTGTTTTTGATGAAAACGAAGTTTCTATTTACAACGAAGGGAAGCGTTTGGGAATTGCAACAAATAATTTTGCAGAATACATGGCAGTTGTAAGTGCTCTTGAATGGGTTCTTAAAAATCATCCCACTACAGAACGCATTCACTTTAAATTAGACTCATTACTAATTGCTTCGCAGATGGCAGGGAAATTCAAGATAAAACACCCTTCTATGCGCGAGCTTTACATGAAGGCAAAGAGACTCGAGCAACAACTGTCTGCTCAAATCACGTACTCCCAAATTCCACGTGCTCAAAATAAGACAGCTGATAAACTCGTAAATGATGCATTGGATTTTATAATTTAACGCAGTCTTGGCTACGCTAAGACAGCTGACAAACTCGTAAATGATGCATTGGATTTTATAATTTAACGCGGTCTTGGCTACGCTAAAGTTGCCGATAGCCTAATAAATGCCGCTCTTGACTTCAAAATTTAGCGTATAATTTTTCGCCTCTTAACCTCAAAAACTCGACAAAACGGGATTATTTCATCTACAATGATTGAGTATGTCAAAACTGCTCAACATTGAAGAAAATGATTCTAATAAGCCAATCCTTTGCATATTTGGCGAAGAGAGCCATATACTTGAGCCTTTTGTAAGTGAAAATTCGACTAAGTTTCGAATTATTCTTGTCTCTGCAAAACGTTTTGATTTCCTGGACGAATATCCAGACATTTACTTTCTTACCTATAAAAACGCTGAGCTTCTTCCAAAACTTCAAGAAAAGCTTGACTATGTCCTCATTTTTCTCAAAGCTGAGCACACCTCTGAACAACTTCTCCCTTTGGCAGAAA
The DNA here is from genome assembly GCA_964511305.1 of uncultured Gammaproteobacteria bacterium. Classification (GTDB taxonomy): domain Bacteria; phylum Patescibacteriota; class Microgenomatia; order Levybacterales; family GWA1-39-11; genus JAUSNA01. The sequence goes on from CAZEEU010000016.1 coordinate 9,851, forward strand.
AACTTACAAATGATCACTCTCAAACACTGGTTGTTGTCAGACCCGAGGAATTGCATTCTCTCCAATTGATGCTGCAACGACTAAAGGATATTCCAACAACTCGCTTTTCTCTATTAGGGGAGATTCTTACTGTGAAAAGGAAGAATGAGGGTGTTCTTTCGAAAAATATTGAGAATGCTATTTTAAACGGAGAAATCAGACTGCAAGGTAATGAGTCTTTCTCAGTATTTGGCATTACTGAAAAGGATGCGCTGTATGGAATTTCTCGTCTCTTGTTTGGAAATTTTAAAAGAGATGCAATGCACCTTTTATTCTATAAGCATCCAGAAACAATTCTAGAATCAGCACACTTAATAGCAAGAGTAGAACCCGAGGTTAAAGTGCTTTTTTCGGATTCTAAGGAACAATCCCAAATCACAACGAGAGAGCAGCTTTCAACAGTTATTGCTGGCGTTCTTAATCTGGAAGAATCTTATGTGGAATCACTAGAAGGTTTCGAGAAAGGAATAGAACATCTGTTCGCCAAAAAAGAGGAAATTGCTGAAAATGTTTTAGTCCGCCTAAAAAAGAAAAAGGTAAAGAAAAAGAGTCGTTCTCATCTACATAAGAGTCTCAAATTTGCTTTGCTAAGTTTTCTAGTGGGATCATTTTTGTTCGTGTTTCTTAATCTGTTATTTTTTGGGTTTGGGATGCTTTTTCTTCAACAAGCTCTAAAGGGTATTCAATCTAACAACTTCGAATCAGTAGAAAAAAATGCCAGAATGTCTAACCTATTTCTTGAAATAATCAAACCAACGGTGGAACTCTCCCTCGATGCAGCAGCTGCCATCGACTCTCAAGGAAAGGGACTACAGACATATCAACTGCTAGAAAAAGCTGTAGAGCTATCAGAAATAACTGGAGACACTGTATTTAATGTATTAAAAGGTGGCCCTTTAACAAAGGGGAGCTTGGAATCTTCTCTTGCTAGTTTCTCTTTTCTTTACCAAGAAGGTCAAAGGGTAGTAGGCAAGACAGATAACAAGACTCTTGCAGGAGAACTCAAGAACACATACTCCAATTTATTAAGTCTTTCCCAGGTCTTACCAATAGTTCTCGGTTTTGATTCTGAAAAAAATTACCTTCTACTTTTTCAAAACGATGAAGAGCTTAGACCAACCGGCGGATTTATTGGATCTATCGGCAACTTGACGGTAAAAAATGGAAAAGCAGAGAAATTCACAATTCAGGACGTTTATGAATTAGATGGACAACTTAGAAATCATATAGAACCACCTTTTGTAGTTAGACGCTACTTGCAGCCACATCTATATCTTAGAGATAGTAATTTTGGATTAGATTTTCAGGAATCCGCCAGCAGATCTGCTTTTATTTACAATCTTGAAACCGGCAACAAGCCAGATGCTGTTATTGCTGTAGACCTGCAAGTTCTTAGAGAGCTTCTAAAAATTTCTGGACCGATAAGTCTTCCTTCCTACAATCAAACAATTACTTCAGAAAATGTTTCTAGCTTCATACAAAGCACGGTAAAAGATAATTTTTTCCCAGGATCTACGCAGAAAAGGGATATTTTAAATAGCGTTTTTACTCAGCTTATTGAAAGGGTAGAGTCAGATCAAAAATTCCATGTTTCTCTTTTTAAGATTTTGCCCGAACTTTTGGAAAATAAAAACATTCTTCTTTCATTCAGTGATAGTTCAATTCAGAAAGTTTTTTCTGCCAATAATTATGCGGGTAGCATCAATGATTCAAGAGTAAACAACCCAAAAACAATTAACGACTTTCTATATGTCAATGAAGCAAATATTGGCGCAAATAAAGTAAACACGCAAATAAAAAGAAAGCTGCAGTATAAGGCAATAATAGGGCAAGGTAGTCTTACGTCAGAGGCGAGCCTGACGCTTTCCAATTCTTCGCCTTCTGACGACTATAAAGTCTATATCAACGTTGTAGTTCCTCAGGCAAGCATACTTAAGGAAATAACCATTGATGGTAAAAAACAAACTTTAGTTTCGGCTATAACGGACCCCGGTGTGTATGAAGGCAAAGACTTTATTGCTCCAATAGGACTTGAGACAGAGCAATATCAAACGGGAAATCTAACATATTTCGCATTTATGACTACCGTCAAAAAAAATTCACAATCAACTGTCACAATTACTTATCAGAATGGTATAACCAAGCAATTGTCATCAATAACAAATTACTCACTGTTAGTAATCAAACAACCAGGAACAAAACCATATAATATAACAACTTCTTTTACATACCCTGAGGATTTTTCTCCCATTGACTCTACAGCAGATAATTATGGGAACAATTTCCTTGAAAAAAATGGTCTAATAGATAAAGACTATCTTATGGAGTTCAGACTGCAAAAGAAACAGTAGATCCTATATAATTATGTACACCAAAAAGAAGTACTCAAAAGCTCCTATGCATAAAGCGCGTCGCATATTGTACCCATTTAGAATGTTTGGCAAAATACTTAAGAAGCCATCAATACTTTTTAAAAGCAAAATTCTTCTTGTTAGCTATGTACTTCTTGCAATTCCGGTAATTGCAATTATTGCAGCACTTATCCTTGTACTCAAGGACGTCCCTAGAGCAACCGTTATTGGCAGAAATAACTTTCCACAATCAAGCAAGATATTTGCCAAAAACGGAACTCTACTATACACAATTTACTCGAGTAAAAATCAAACCTTTGTCCCCCTTACAAAGATCCCAAAATATCTTCAGCAGGCAACCATCTCAATTGAAGATAAGAACTTCTACAAACATGGCGCTATTGATTTAAGAGGTATTGCGCGCGCCGCATACGTCACTCTTTCTAAGCAATCTGTTCAAGGAGGGTCAACTCTTACTCAACAATTAGTGAGAAACTCTCTTTTAACGCTTGATAGAACAATCACAAGAAAAGTGAAAGAGGTAGTCCTTTCTTTCGTCGTAGAATTTATCTATTCCAAAGACAGGATATTGGAAATGTATCTTAATCAGGTTTCCTACGGTGGGACTGCATGGGGCGTTGAGGCTGCAAGCCAAATTTATTTTGGTAAAGAAGTCTCCAAGCTGTCTCTTGCTGAATCAGCATTTCTTGCTGGTCTTCCTCAAGCTCCTAGCGTATACTCTCCATTCGGATCTCACCCAGAGCAAGGAAAAGTACGACAAAGACAGGTTCTACAGGCAATGTTTGATTCAAAGTATATAACTGCAGATCAAAAAAAGAAGGCGGAATCTGAAGAGTTAAAGTTCAATCAAATACAATCACATATTATTGCTCCCCATTTTGTCTTTTATGTTAAGGAGCTTCTGGTTCAGGAATATGGTGAAAAAGTGGTAGAGCAGGGTGGCCTATCAGTAATTACTTCATTAGACCTGAAAGCACAAAAACTTGTAGAAGATGCTATAGCGAGCGAAGAAGCAACTCTTAAGGGCGGTAATTGGTATAACGCTGCTTCGATGGTTACAAGGCCCGGGACTGGAGAGGTGTTGGCTATGGTAGGAAGCAGAGACTACTTTAATACAGAACGAGATGGAAATGTGAATGTGACTATTTCAAGACGTCAACCTGGATCTTCGATAAAACCAATAAATTACGTGACAGGCCTTATTAAAGGATATACGGCAGCAACTCCTTTTGTGGATGAAAGAAAATGTTTCCCAAACCCAAGTGGAGCTCCTTATTGCCCAATGAATTACGATCTTAAATTCCATGGAGTACAACAAATGAGATATGCCCTAGCTAATTCATTTAATATTCCTGCTGTTAAAATGCTCAAACTAAATGGGTTAGAAGCAATGATTGCAACAGCAAGCGCTATGGGAATAAATTCCTTTACTGAACCTGACAGATACGGATTATCCCTTACTCTTGGAGGAGGAGAAGTTACTATGGTTGAAATGGCTACGGCATATGGAGTCTTTGCAAATTCAGGCTACAAAATTACACTTCACCCTATATTGAAGGTTACGGACTCAAAAAATAAAGTTCTGAGTGAATACAAGCCTGTTGAAAGTCCTCTGCTAGGTAAGAAGGTCCTTCCTGACGGAGTTGCTTTTATTATTTCAAACATTTTATCGGATAACGGAGCAAGAACTCCCTCATTTGGAAGCAATTCCCCACTATTTATTCGTGGATACAATGTGGCAGTCAAAACAGGAACCACAAATGACTATAGAGACAACTGGACGATTGGCTACACACCATCTTATGTCGTTGCAACCTGGGTCGGAAACAATGACAACACACCACTTAAAGGAGTTGTGTCTGGGGTAACAGGAGCTGCTCCTATATGGAATCAGATAATGAAAGGTCTTATCGCTGGAAAACCTGCAGAGACCTTTAATAGACCTGACAATGTTGTAGGGGCAAACGTTTGCTCTACCTCAGGCCTTCTACCTCAAGCTGCAGGCTCTCCATATGTATGCCCAACTCGCTACGAATACTTTGTAAAAGGAACCGTTCCGAAAAAAGTAGATTCAGGCGTGACAAAAGTCTTTGTTGATAAATCAACCAATCAGATTGCGCCTGCCGGAAAAACGGACAATGTGGAGGAGAGAGATCAAGCAATTGTAACCGACCCTCTTGGGGATACCTATTGCACCACCTGCCCTCACGCAGAACCGACTCCAACCCCTACACCTTAATAGATTGATTAAGCTCTGAATAGGCAATTCCTAGAATAAATGCTAACAGCATCTGGCCTTGCTGAAGAGTAAGAATGTAGTGATCAAATAAACCTATCAACAAAAATGAAAATATGAGGAAAGCTATCAACATGCTTTTTGTTTGGATTACTGTCCTATAAAAAAAGTACACTGCTGGCAAGGACCCAATAATCCCAACGTAATTGGCCCATAAAAGATAGATATTGTGCACTGGCTGCAGAAGAACTGGGGTAATACTCTTCTGATAAGAAATTTCATGGTAATAAAAATTATTGATTCCAATCCCAAATATTGGACTTGTCATAAATATATTCCATGCAATGCTTAGCAAATCAAAACGCAACTTCACGTCTCTCATAAATTCATTTTCAAACCTACCTACCAAGAGGAAAAAGAACGCGCAAAAACTCACAAGACAAATCAATAAAGCTTTCTTGCTGTTTCGAAAATGCAAAAAAACCGAAGCGGCAGTGAGCATGATTATTACACGTGAAAACGTAAGCCCTATACCAACGCCAATTACCACAAGAATCGCTGTCTTTAAATTTTTCTGAAGAGTTGTTCTAAGGCCTTGATGAAATAAAAGCAAAACGAATGAGCAGAATAAATAAAATGCTAATACGTTAGGATGAGGAAATGTGCCATATGGCCTGAGAATTAAGCTATCACCAAGTCTAAACAGAGCAATGCCCGGCGTTGATAAATCGAAAGTCCTTTCTCCTAAAAAATAAAATACTCCCCCCAAAGACTTCTGGGCTAAAAATTGGAACAGAATAATAATAGTCTCAACTAGACTTCCCAAAATGAAAGGGTATAGAAAGAATGAATAGCTTTCTTTTTTCACAAAATGAGCTGTATATATTGCTATTAAAATGAACTCAAAAAGCTTTATAGCGCCATACACAGATTCCAGGGGAGTTTTTGAATAGAAAGTACCAATAACAATGGCGAACAATAAAATTAAAGTCCAAGGAGCACTAAAAACTTTCCAGATTTTCTTTTTGAGATGATTAAATGAAATTACAAAAAGAACAATAAAAAGAAGGTCACTTAAATAGAAAGTTGGGGACAAGTAGTCTATTCTTATGCCTTGAATGAACGCAAAATCAGGCCAAAAATGTCTACCTAGCTGTATGGGGAATGTAAAGAGCAGTAGTAAGAATACTAACCGCTCGAGAAGTCTCACTTTCTTTTAATAATTAGAGTCCTATCACGATCTTCACCAATTGATTCTGTCATTACCTCACTATCTTCCTCAAGATACATATGAAGATATCTTCTTTCCCATGGCTTAAGGCCTCTAACCTGCTTTTCGTAACCAGAAGTAACTACTTCTTCTTTTAATTTATTAGCAAGGGTTTCAAGATATTGCTCTCTTTCTGCACGATAGCTTCCTACCTCAACAGTAACTCTTCTAAATTCACCAACTTTGTTAGCTACTATCAATGTGAGGATAAGCTCAAAGGAAGAAAGAGTGTTGCCGTGCTTACCAATCAGCAAAGCATTGTCTTCACCAGCGTCAAGAACAACGGTATATCCTTCCTCAGTACCATCTACCTCTGCTTCAGATGTAATACCAATTTGCTTAAGGAGCTTTTGGGCTTCTTCCTTTACTATTTTATTTTCTTTTTCCATATGTCTTTTGGGCGTAGGCTTGCCATTGCTTAAGTCCTCCAAGTCCTACTAAAAAGTACTGCTGAATTATACCAAATAATGTGAATGCATTCCAGTATAGAGACAAACCGAAGGGTAGCTGAAAAGAAAATACCCCAATCATGACTGGAAAAATGAAAAGTGATTGTTTTGCAAATGTAGCTTGAAAATCATCCTGTTTTGCCTGAACTGGTTTTTCTGGTGCCATCATTTTTGAAAAAATAAGCTGCAAAACTCCTGTTAATACAGGAACAAGCAAGATTGCTGGATTATCTTGCCACATATGCGAAGGTGCCTTAGCGAGTGGGATACCAAAGAACGTTATTTCCCATAGACGAGTTAATTTAAGGCCATCAAAATACAAAAGATTATTAATTTCTTTCACCTTTGCCAATGAATTGGCATTAACTGCAGTTCCTAATACATGATACAGCCCCCAAATAATAGGTATCTGAAGGACTACGGGAAGACATCCTGCTGCCGGATTAACACCAAATTCAGCATACAGCTTCATCATTTCCTCTTGTTGTTTTTTCTTATCACTCTTATGTTTTTCCTTAAGCTTAGATATATGGGGAGCCATATCCTGCATTTTCTTGCTCATCTTTATTTGTGAAGAGGTTAATGGAAAAAGAATTGCACGGATAATACAGGTAAGAAGGATTATTGAAAATCCTAAAGCAAATGGAATATGAAGAAAATGAAGAAGTTGATAGCAAATAACCAAAAGATTAGTAATCGGCTGATTGAGGAGAATGTTAAATATAAGTCCTATGTCCATTATAGTATTCCAATTGTATCAAGCGCTTTTTTCAAATCGCTTTTTCGTTCGCTTAACTCTGTTTCTAGTATAGGCTTTTTGGCGTATACGGCAATTGTTGCTTTTGTATCTAGCGGAAGTAATTCTCTTATTATTTCCAACAGTTGTCTCTTAATTTTATTTCTTGCAACTGCTCTTTTATCAACTTTCTTACCTAAAACTACTGCGCATTTTAAATTACCTTCTAAATTCTTGTCATAACGAACTACAAATAAAGGCGTCTGGTAGTAACTTCTTGGAACCCCTTTCTTGAAGGAAAATCTATGAGATTTAGTAAACATTTAAAATGTTACAGAGATTTTCGTCCTTTTTGTCTTCGTCTCTTGATAACTTTTTTGCCTCCGAGAGTCTTAAGTCTCCCCAAGAAGCCGTGCTTTTTGTTACCTTTCTTTTTGTTATTAACTGTCATTCTCTCAGACATAGATTCATATTATAAGTGAAAAGCCTCAAAAAGAAAACAGGTAATGCTTTTCAACTTCATTTGCGCAACAAATATAGCCGATGAGCTTACAAAATGAAATAGTTAAGCTCAAGGCTTATGAGCAAGGCTAATATAAGTGAAAAGCCTCAAAAAGAAAACTACTAAAGCTTTTTCTCTTCACTTGTCCATTAAAATGTCCCTAAAGCCTCAGGCTAGGGTTTTCCTTATTGAATTCGATAGCTATTTCTTCTATCCTTGAACTATGGTACGAGTTGCAATAAATGGGTACGGAAGAATCGGTCGTGTCGCGCACAGAATCATTTTAGAAAAATTTTCAGATCAAATAGAAATTGTTGCTATTAACGCAGGCTCTTCAACGGATATGAAGGGGTGGATGTATCTACTTCAGTACGATACTATGTACGGCACTCTCCAACACCACTCTCTATTTGTACAATCCCCAGAAGAAGTAACAATCAAAACTTCACTCGAAACAATAGGTGGTCTTGTAATTGACGACAGAACAATTCCTTTCTATTCTGAAAAAGACCCTTCAAAACTTCCATGGAGAGAATTAAATGTTGACGTTGTAATCGAATCAACAGGTGCTTTTACTACCCCCGAGAAGATTCAGCCACATCTGGACAGCGGAGCAAAATCCGTAATACTTTCTGCTCCATTCAAAGACGAAAATAGCGCATCGACTTATGTTCTAGGCGTAAATCTTAATGAAAATGACAGTGAGAAGTTGGAGACTGTGGTAAGCAATGCATCATGCACAACGAATTGCATAGCTCCTGTTGCTGCAATAATGCACGAGACATTTGGGATAGAGAAAGCAATGATGACAACTATTCACTCCTATACATCAGATCAGAATGTTCATGACGGAGGTCACAAGGACTACAGAAGAGCAAGGGCAGCAGCTCAAAATATAATCCCAACATCATCTGGAGCAACTATTGCTGCAGCAAAAGCCATACCTGAGCTTCAGGGAATTTTTAACGGACTTGCAATTAGGGTCCCCACCGCAGTTGGTTCTCTTGCAGACTTCACATTCCTTCTTAAAAGAGACACTACCGTTGAAGAAGTAAATGCGGCGCTTAAGCAGGCTTCTGAAAATCCAAGATGGAAGGGGATATTCACTGTCACAAATGACCCAATTGTTTCTAGTGACGTTATAGGCAACTCTCACTCATCGATTGCTGACCTTGGGCTTACTCAAGTTGTAGCTGGTAACATGGTAAAAGTAATTGCCTGGTACGACAATGAGTTCGGATATTCTAATAGACTAGTCGAAGAAACATTAATTCTTGGCAAAAAAGCCCAATCTGCTCCTCAATCATAATTAACCAATGAACCCAAAAGATCTTGGACCCATTCGAAATATTACCGTTTCTGGAAGAATAGGCAGCGGTGCAACAACACTGGCGCACCATATTGCGGAGGAATTAGGATGGGAAGTTCTGGATGGAGGCAAACTTTTTCGAGAACTCACGAAAGATCATGGCTATGCAGGCGGACGCGAGGATCAATTTGACCTTGATTACGAGCAACAAGTGAAAGATATCCTAAGCAATCGCTCTCATAACATCATCCAAAGTCATTTAGCAGGATTTGACGCTCAAGGAATAGATGGCGTATTTAAGATCTTCATTGTGTGTGAGGATAAAAACGGTGAAGATAAAGCTGATGTAAGAATTGACAGACTTGTTAATCGAGATGACATGTCTGTTGAAGACGCAAAGCATGAGTTAAAAGAACGGGACAAACAAAATCTTGAAAAATGGAGAAGACTTTACGCAAACAATGACCAAAACTGGGTATATTGGGACAAGAAATATTATGATTTAATTATCAATACTTTTGAGCTAAATAAGTCAGATGCTCTTAACGCCGTAAAAGAAGCTCTTCATATCTAAAACGAACTAACATTCTCTATCTGTTCAACAGACTCGACCTCTTGACCATTCACAATAACTCCAATAGCATCAATCCTCAGATCATCGGGAAGTTCAGGGTGCAAAATGTATTTATAATAATTTGCACATTTGACTAGCACTCTTAGTTTTTTAGGATCGATAGCTTCAAAAGGCGTTCCATATAGAGATGAACTTCTTGTTTTAACCTCTACAAAAACAAGAACGTCGTCTTTGACAGCAATTATATCAACCTCCCCATAGCCTTTTCGAAAGTTTCGTTCAAGAATGCGATACTGTTTTTTTCTAAGAAAACTAACTGCAGCATCTTCACCAAGTATTGCCGTTGGATTTACTATCTTCATTAATTCATTATAGAACCACTATTGTTGCTGAAATGTTGGGGTTGGGGGAGAGTAGCGACATGGATCCTTTGTGTCTGTTCCTAATATAAAATAGGCATTATATCCAAAGCATTGTCGTGCAATTACATCATCGGGAACTTTTATTCCTGGATCTTGCGTCTTTTCAACCAATGGAACCATTATTTTGTTCCAGATTGGCGCAGCTCCAGTAATTCCAGATGCCAAAGCCTGAGATAAAGGAGTATTGTCATTGTTACCAACCCACGCAGCAACCAGCAAGTTTGGTGTATAGCCAACCGTCCAATTATCGCGCTTATTGTCTGTTGTTCCAGTTTTGACCGATACTTTATGGTTTGGGATCACAAGAGGGGAATTTGGGCCAAAACTGAGGCTCCTAGCCCTATTATCAGAGAGTATGTCCGAAACTATAAATGCAACTCCCGGATCAATAACCTTCTCACCTTCAACTTTTTTCTCTTCTAGAACTTTTCCTTCGGAGTTTGTAATTTTAAGTATTGGCTCCAAGTTTACTCTCTCTCCCTCATTTGCTACTGTCCCATACACAGTGGCAAGATCTAACATAGTTACCTCAGCACCTCCAAGGGTGATTGAAACACCATATTTACTTGGATCTTTCCAGTTGGTAATTCCCATCTTTCTTCCAAAATCAACAATCTGACCCACTCCAAAACGTTGTGCTAGCCTCACCGCTGGAATATTGTAAGAATTTGCGAATGCTAATCTCAAAGGGACTCTCCCGTGAAATTTCCCATCATAGTTAACGGGCCTGTAAGGTTCTGCTCCTTGTGAAGTAATCGTAAGAGGAGAGTCTTCAAGTAAAGTTGCCTCCGTCAAGCCCTTTGAAAGAGCAAGACTATACGTAACGACCTTAATGGTTGATCCGGGCTGTCTTAAGGACGTTGTGATATTAACATTGCCGTCTTTCTCAAGATCAAAATAATCGCGGCTCCCAACCATCGCAAGAACATCTCCATTTTGTGGATTAGTAACAAGAGCGGCACCATTACCGATCCCTAGATACCCTGAGTTATTTACCTCTTCCGAAACCACACCTTCTGCCAGGTTTTGAGTATCCACATCTAAGGAAGTCGTAACTTGTAAGCCACCTCGTTCTACCTCAAGAAGGCCATATTTTTTAACTAAGAGATCCTTTACATACATTACAAAATGAGGTGCTTTGATGGGAACCTGAGGAGACTTAAAAACTAATTTTTCCTTAAATGCCTTTACTGCTTGATCCCGTGTAATATATTTCTCAGAAACCATGGCATCAAGGACATCTTTCTGACGAACTTTCCCTAAGGTGCCGTCTCCTGCGAAGGGAGAATATGCACTGGGTGCCTGCGGAAGACCCGCAAGGTACGCGCTCTGGGCAAGCGATAAATCCTCAACTTTTTTCCCAAAGTAAATTTGACTTGCAGCCTCAACACCCCATGCAGTCCCTCCATAAGGAATATAGTTAAAATACAACTCTAGTATTTGATCTTTCGTATATTGCTGCTCTGCCCAAAAAGCCAAAGTTAATTCCTTTGCTTTTCTTGTAATTGTTAGCTCTGGAGTTAAAAGTGCCGACTTTATAAGCTGTTGAGTAATAGTGGATCCTCCTTGAAAATCCTTCTTAGTTAGATCTACGTATATCGCACGAGCTATTCCTCGCATATCAAACCCTTTATGCTTAAAAAAATCTTTATCTTCAATTGCAACCGTTGCGTTAATTAAATCCTTTGGTATTTGATCTAGGCTCACTATGGTTCTGTTTTGATTTGCATAGATTTCAAATAATAATTTGCCATTACGATCCATAATCTTTGTGGTCTTGGAAATATAACTAACAGAAAGATTCGAAAGCTTAGGAAGATCAGAAATAAATATCACAAATAATAGAGGTAAAAAGATAAAAATTGAAGCAAATATCGCACCGAAAAGTAAATACTTCATCCTGAGGACAAAAAAGTTAGTGGAGATTGCTTTTGGCTTTCTTCCAACCCTCTTTCGCTTATTATTAGGTGTAGTATGCATACTTAATTTCGAAAATAAATCGAAATTAAAAATCCTATTTAATCTTATAGTTTTTCTTTTTGACGTCTTCGCTTTTTTGGGAACCGAGAGTCTTCTTTTCAAGAAGAATAGAGGAGAAGTAATTATTCTAATAATAAATCTCCAGGCGGAATTGACAAAGTCGCCAACTTTAATGAGTATGAAGAGAATAGAATAGAAAAGAAATATAAAAAAAGACATGTTGCCCCCAATAAAAAATAATAAATTCTAACAGAGGGGCAGGGATCCTGTTTGAATATTAGTAGTATAGTAATTAGCTTTGATATTGGCAACTGGGAATTTTGTTTTGAGATCTAGAATGTAATACAATGATTTAATGCAAGTTCTCACTGTTGGTTCCTCACTTTTTGATGCAATAGTTTCATTAGAAAATAATCCTCATATCGTAGTTGAAAACAGAAAGGCTTCTTTTTCCCTGGGAGATAAGATTCCGGTTGATATAAAAGCATTTTCAATAGGTGGCAATGGTGCAAACGTAGCCGCTTCACTTCAAAAACTCGAAATTTCAAATGCTTTTTATACATATATTGGTCAGGATGCACTTTCTCAATTCATTGCAAAACAACTAGCAGAAGAGGGTCTTCTTGTATACCAAGAATTTGTGGACTCAAAAGATGGTCCCCTCTCCATAATTTTCGAATTCAGCCAGGATCGCACTATATTTTCCCATCATCCAGAGTTTGAACATATATTTGATAGCGCAAAAGTAGTCGAAAAACCCGATTTGATATATCTAACGTCTATTGGGAAGCGCTGGGAGAATGCTTATGAACAAGTTCTGTCTTATGCAAGCCAACAAAATATCCCAATTGCCTACTCGCCTGGCTCCGCACAAATGAAAGATATCAATGAAACGTTTATTAAAGCTGTTCACCAATCAAAAATGCTCTTTTGCAACATGGAGGAAGCACGGATAATAAGTAAAACCTTGTCAGGAAATGAAATCGAAGACAAAAAAGAACTATTACAAAATCTCAAAAATTATGGATTCGAATTGCTTTCTATCACAGACGGGGCAGAAGGCTCTTACGCAGTCGATGACAAGAATGTAATTTATAAAGTAGGGACTCTTGAGCCAGATGGACACGAAAGAACGGGTGCAGGAGATGCGTATGCCGGAGCTTTTCTTGCATCCTACATTCAGGGTTTAAATATCCAAGAATGCATGAAAAGAGGGGTACTGAATTCGATTGGCGTCATGTCCAAGGTTGGAGCGCATACTGGACAGCTCAAACTTACTGAAATGGATAGCAAGTCATCAGAAATAGAATTAATTGCTGAAGTTATATAAGATACTACTATGAAAATTTATTTAGCAACAGATCACTCTGGGTTAGAACTCAAAAATTACCTAAAAGCCCATCTTGAAGAAAAAAACTTCGATATTGAGGACTGTGGAGCCTACGAGTATGACGCTGATGACGATTATCCCGATTTGATTAAAAAAGCTGCAGCTGCAGTTTCTGAAGATCCAGAAAATACAATGGGAATAGTAATTGGAGGCTCTGCTCAGGGGGAGGCGATTGTCGCAAACAAGTATAGCAATATTAGATGTGCTGTTTTTTATTCAAAGGCTGTACCTGTCGGCTCCGCTGACATAACAGGAAGAACAAGTGACGACCCATTTGAGATTATCAAACTCACTCGTGAACACAATAACTCCAACATGCTATCTTTGAGCGCAAGGTTCCTCACTCAAGAAGACGCGCTAACAGCAGCAGAAGTATTCTTAAACACACCATTTCCAAAAGAACAACGACATGAAAGGCGTATTAATAAAATCTCTCAAATAGAAAATGAATGAAATAATCCCAGGAATATTAGAGAAAGAGTGGAGTGAAATAGAAAGAAAACTAGAAATACTCAAGCCATTTGCCAAATCCGTTCACATAGACATTATTGACGGTAAATTTGCAGACAACACAAGCTTCCTTGACCCAGAACCATTCAAGAAGTACGAACAGGACTTCTTGTTTGAACTACATATGATGGTTGAAGATCCTATTTCTTATCTTAAACCATGGGCTGATGCAGGGTTTCAACGATTTATAGGACATATTGAAAAAATGCCAGATCCTGTAGAATTCGTAGCCCAAGGACAATTAGTAGGTGCTGTTGGACTTGCCATTGATGGGCCAACATCCCTAGATATTCTGAGCAATATTAATCTAAATGACCTAGACTGCCTTCTTATTATGACGATCAAAGCAGGATTTTCCGGACAGCAATTCAATCCGGAGTTATTAGAAAAAGTTAGGGAAATTAGGAAAAAATACGGATATTTACCGATCGAAGTTGATGGAGGCATTAACGCAGAAACAATTACAAAGGCTAAGGATGCGGGGGCTAATAGATTTATCTCTACAAGTCATTTATTTAAATCTGAAAATATAGAAGAGACTTACCGCAAACTCACCTCATCCATCATGTGATGAGGCCGAGGGGAGCAAGCTCCCCCCGGCACTCGATTGAACGAAAACTCCTTTCAGGATTTCTTCCTCACTATGAGGGAAAGAGCAACGCCCATCGAGAGCATACTCAATCCTCCCCATGCGAGAGAGCTGTTATCACCCTGCGTGGTTGAATTTGCGACCATCGACTGGGATGGGAAAGCTGGCAGGAAGAACGTCACCTGCGTGTTGGTCCCATCGGCAAAGACGATCGCGATGTCTGCCGAGTGAGTGTTGGATCGGGCCTTCGAGACCCAGTCCTTTTGATAGGTAACGCTAGTAGCACTAGCGTACTCGACGACGCCGAGGCATTCACCATTCTGACCGTCAGAGTTGACGCAAACCTCGATGGCAACCACCGGCTTACTCGACGTGCCGGTGATCGTGAACGGCACCGGCTGTCCGATGCACTGGTCCCAGGGGGGACCGAATGACATCGAAAATTGAGTGAAGTTCGTCGGCCTGAACGTCGTGATGGTCCAATCGCCCTTCTGGCCACAGGTTTGTGTAGGCTGAGTGGGCGTTGGGGACGGCGTTGGTGTGCTCGTCGGCGTTTGTGTCGCCGTCGGACTATTGGTCGGCGTACCCGTAGCGGTACTTGTTGACGTTGCCGTCGGTGTTGCACTCGCAGTGGGAGACGCAGTTGCCGTAGGCGTCATCGTCGCGGTTGGCGACTTGGCTGGCGTACTTGTGGGAGTACTGGTCACTGTCAGCGTCGACGTTGGACTTGGTGTTAACGTAACAGTAGGCGAGCTTGTAGGCGTTTGAGTAGCCGTTGGGCTCATGGTTGCAGTACTCGTGGGAGTATTGGTCATCGTCGCGGTTGGCGTGGGGGTTATTGTCGACGTTGCCGTCGATGTGCTCGTCACGATTGGCGACTTGGCTGGCGTACTTGTTGCCGTCGGGGAGACTGAGGGACATGGCCGCGGTGGCAACTTGCCATGCGGACCATGATCGCCTTCATCCTCTCGGGTTACACCCGGGAGATAAACGATATAACATCCCCCTTCAGCTTTTCCCGAATCGGCACCGAGGCCGATGCAGGACGCAAGAAGGAGCCCTGACAAGACAATGCCTGTCCTCAACAAAATTTCCTCCTTTTGGAGTTTCCGTATTTTCAAGGAGCGTTTCCGCGTCCAAGAAAGCAATATCGTGGTACGGAAACTCAACTTCTGGGGGTATTATAACGTATACTATGGGGGATTGTTACTTTTGCCCGCGGCCAAGAAATACTATCTGCGCAATCTTTGAAATAGTAGCTTTTGTTAACTTTTCATCGGTAATATTACTAGACATAACAACAAGAATAAATGGCGTCTTACCGTTAGAAATAATTCCCCCATCATGGATAAAATTTACACCATCTCCGGTCTTATGATAAACATGAACATTCTTTGGCAAAAGAGGAACGATTCTATCCTCAAATTCTGTATTTTCGAGGTATTCCAACATTTCAGAAGTTAACGCCTTTGAGGTTATTTTATTTTGATAAAGCATTTGGAAAAATTTACCAATGTCCCTGGCTGAAGTGTCATTATCAATCATGTTTGTGGATCCCATTCCTATTTGATATGCATAAGCCTGGATATTGTCTTCGCCGAGTCTTATATTAAGTACGTGCGCTGCAGTATTATCGGATTGATTAAGAGCCAGACGCGCTAAAGATTGTAGTGTATATTGTTGCCCAGGTTTTTGATACCGAATACTACCAGTACCATAATCTTGAATGTCACTTTCTTGGATGACAATCGTATCTTGCAAGTCTATCTCTTTTTTAGCAGCCAAATGATACAAATATCCAACTACTGGAAGTTTGTTAAGTGAAGCTGCTGTTAATACAGTATTGCCGTGGATACTAAAATTATCCCCAGTAACTAAGTCTTCATAATATACGCTAAAGTCACCTTTCTGAGCCTTGAGATATTCAACTAATTCGTCACGAATAGCCTCAGGCTCTTTTATCTTTGAAGCCTGCCCAACGTTGATTGCTGGAATAAAAGTAAGATTTCTTCCCAAAATAATTAAAAAGAAAGAGTAGAAAAGAAATATGGCTAACTTGCGCATGCTATTCAATTATTTTTGGTCGGTATTGCAATGCCTCAAGAACATGCTCGGGCTTTACTTTCAATGAGGACTCCAAATCTGCGATAGTTCTTGCAATCTTAAGCACTTTATTAAAAGAACGTGCAGAAAGGGAGAGGGTTCTCATCGCCTGTCTCATTATACCTCGTCCTTCCTCTTCCATTAGTAGTAGTTCTTTTAAATCGCGTGCCGACATTTCAGAATTCATGATGATCTTCTTCTTAGAAAATCTCTCCTGCTGTTTGCTTAGTGCATTTTCAACACGTTTTCGAATTACAATCGAAGCCTCTCCCTCATTGTCATCGTCTACTAACTTTTCTATTTTTACAGCCGGTACATCAATATGTATATCAATCCGGTCAAGAAGTGGACCTGAAAGTTTTTTCTGATACTTTAATACCTGCTGAGCAGAACACGTACAAACTTTTGTACTATCACCATAGTAGCCACAAGGGCATGGATTTGCAGCAGCCACAAGCATGAATCGTGACGGAAAAACAACGCGTTCACGAGCCCTTGAAATACTAACAATTCCGTCTTCTAAAGGTTGTCTTAAGGCTTCAAGAACATACCTTGAAAATTCCGGCAACTCATCTAGAAATAGTACACCTCGATGAGCAAGAGATATTTCTCCGGGCCGAGGGTTTGCCGACCCACCTACGAGACCTACGTGAGAAGTTGTGTGATGTGGATTTCTAAATGGTCTTGTCCTTAGAATTGATTTGCCTTGTAAAAGCCCTGAGATACTATAGATTTTTGTAACTTCTAATGCTTCTTCGAAAGAGAGTGGGGGAAGAATGGAGGGAATTGTTTTTGCGATAAGTGTTTTTCCTGCTCCCGGTGGTCCTTTCAGCAAGATATTGTGCCCTCCCGCAACTGCCACTTCAACCGCTCTTTTTGCATAAGCCTGTCCCTTAACGTCCTTCATGTCAAAAGCGTATTCTTCATCTCCGGCATCAGGCTCAAAAATGACCGGAGAAACTGCTTCCAGTGGTTTGGTGCCAGCCAAGTGATTGAAGAGCTCTTTAAGCGTACTAATTGCATAAATTGTAATGCCATGCACGATTTCCGCCTCATGGATATTGCTTGCTGGAATATAAATATCCGAAATTCCTTTTTCCTTTGCAGCAAGAACCATTGGCAATATGCCTTTTGAAAGACGAACCCTACCGCTCAGAGAAAGCTCTCCTATAAATAACGCCTTTTCCACATCAATGGTAAGTTGTCCTGAGGAAATCAGAATAGAAATTGCAATCGGGAGATCAAAAGTAGGTCCTTCTTTTGGTAAATCCCCTGGTGCTAAATTTACCGTTACTTTCTTTGCTGGAAAATCAGCGCCTGAATTTTTGACTGCCGATCTGACTCTCTCGCGAGATTCTTCTACGGCTTTGTCCGGCAAACCAACTATCGTAAAAGAGGGTAGACCGTTAAGGATATCTGTCTCAACCTCGATCAAAACGCCATCAAGACCCACTACTGTTGCGGATGCAACTTTACTAACCATCTGAATAGTTATGCAAAAAAAGATTAAAGAAGTATTAACGATTTTTAAGTCCCACAACGAGCTTCAATCCAGACCAAGTCTCATCAATTGCGGCAACTTTTACGTCAACTAGACCTAATGGAAGACAAATTTCACGAATTGTGTTTTCAGTAATGTCTGTAATAACTTTTGAGGACTTCTTTGGCCAACTTACCCAAATGCAGCCTGAGGGTTTTATGGACTTCATAATCTCAGGTAGCTCCTCGATCAATCGTTCCTTTTGCTTTACAAAAAGTTGCACAACGTCATGGCCACGCTTTAATGTAGGAAATATTTCAAGATCATCAATCTCACCCAAGGAGACTATATAGGAGAGAGGGGCATACAAGAAAACTACAGAATACCCACTTTTTAGGCCTAACTTTTCCTTCAATGATTTTTCCGAATACCCTGACATCAGGCCAGTATATAAAATTAGGCAGTGAGAATAAAGCGTGAAGAGAAAGAAATACCATATAATACAATTACTTCGCAGCTTGAAACTGAACGCTATACGCTGTACCCTAAACGCGCCAATGGATGATGTAGATTTAATAAAGCAAAAGATAGACGTAGCAGATCTTATTGGGACTTACATTCCAGTTAAAAAAGCGGGGCGCAACTTTAAAGCAAATTGTCCTTTCCATGATGAAAAATCTGCATCTTTTGTTATCTCACCAGAAAGACAGATATGGCATTGTTTTGGCTGCGCAAAGGGCGGGGACATATTCACTTTTGTTGAAGAGTACGAAAGAGTAGACTTCTCAGAAGCTCTAAAATTACTCGCCGATAAGGCTGATATAAAATTAAGAAAGAACGCCTTTCACTCAAAACAAGATGAAAAGAAAAATAGAATTTATGAAATCAATCATTTAGCCTCGCAGTTCTATCATTTTCTGCTAACAGACCATGTCTCTGGCAAACATGCGCTTTCCTATGTAACAGAAAAAAGAGGCCTTACCAAGGCCCTTATTTCAACATACCTTCTGGGCTATGCACCACGGCAGGGAAATGCGCTAGTTAATTATCTTATGAAAAAGAAAGGCTACGGCCAAGAAGAGCTCCTTGAATCTGGAGTTGCTACTTACAGAGGAGGTAGACTCTACGATTTTTTCCAAAATAGACTTATGTTCCCGATTCAAGATGCCAGAGGGAACATTATTGCTTTTTCAGGACGTGGTCTTACTGATGATGCCATCCCAAAATATATCAATACGAAAGAGACGCCTGTGTATGTGAAGGGGGATACGGTGTTTGGGCTCATTCAAGCAAAAGATACAATAAAAAAAGAAGGAAAGGTAATTCTCATGGAAGGTGAATTTGATGTCATTTCATCATTCAAAGAGGGAATAACTAATACGGTTGCCATTAAAGGCACGGCGTTAACAGAAAATCAAATTCGACTTTTAAAAAGATTTGCCCAGAAAATTGTCTTTTGCTTTGATACAGACCCTGCAGGAACAGAAGCTCAAAGAAGATCGATCGCTCTTATTACTAAAGAGGGTATTAACGCGAGCGTTGTTATTCCCCCTCAGGGAAAAGATGCAGATGAATTACTAAAAGAAAATCCGGTCCTTTTCAAAAAAGCTCTTAAAAATGAAGTTAATATTTATGATTTTATTATCGAAAGTTCAGTTCAAAACGCTGACCCCTCAAGCGTTGAAGGGAAAAAACACATCCTTTCAAGAACCCTTTCATACATAGCAGATATTGAAAATGAGATTGTTAAAGAACATTACTTTAAAAAACTTGCCCAACTATTAGAAACCTCTTATGAATCGGTCATAAAAGAAGCAGAAAGAAAGAAAAATCCTCAAGCAAAAGAGAAGGAAGTAATTATCCCTACCAACAAAAAATCTCGTCAAGAGATGATAGAAGACCATCTTTTGACCCTCATATTGCAATCTCAAAAACCAAAGGAGGCTATGGCTGCAACTGCTAATATTCTTGAGACGGTAGAGCTTACAACACCACACGCACGAAGCATATATACGACTTTAAAGGATTACTTTATAACGTCAGACGAATTAAGCGTTGTGGAGGTCAGCAAGCTTCTTAATGAAAGTGTAATAGGTTCCTTTGACCTGTATTTTTTAACACCTATTCCCGCCTTTACCTCAAATGAGCTCCATTTATTTGAGGTGGAAAAGATCGCAAAAACCGTAAAGCAATCGGCAGTTAAAGAACAACTACAAACTCTTTCTGAAAAAATGAAAGAAGCAGAAAAGAAAGAGAATGAAGAAGAATTACAACAACTAAGGGAAGAATTCAGCCTTCTTGCATCTCACTACAAATAGGAGTAGAATAAATTTCATTCTTCGCGCGGTAATTTCTGTGCGAGAGTATTGCATTATGAGGGTAGGTACTGTAAAAAACGATCACGTAGAAGAACTTTTGGCCTCAGCTAAGAAGCGTGGCTACATTACTCAGGAAGAAATTCTCCAAAAATTTCCAAAACCAGAACATTTCCTTGAAGAACTCGATTATCTTTACGATCAATTGATTAAAAAAGAAGTAGATATTTTCGAGACAATCGAGCAGGAAAAAGAAACTCACAAATCAATTGAAGACCTAGAGAAAGAGCTAGAAGCGCTTAATCTTATCCAAGGCGGAACGGTGTCTGATCCTGTCAGGATGTATTTGAAGGAAATTGGAAGAATTCCACTTTTAACTTTCGAGCAGGAAGTTGATCTTGCTAAAAGACTTGAAGCTGGAGACGAATCGGCTCGTAAAAAACTCGTTGAATCAAATCTAAGACTTGTTGTGTCTATTGCTAAAAAATACGTAGGGCGTGGCATGACCCTTCTTGACCTTATCCAAGAAGGAAATCAGGGCCTTATTCGTGCAGTTGAAAAATATGATTGGAAAAAGGGCTTCAAGTTCTCTACTTACGCTACGTGGTGGATTAGACAGGCTATTACCCGCGCGATTGCAGACCAAGCAAGAACAATCCGTATTCCAGTTCATATGGTTGAGAATATCAACAGAACCATGCGTGTCCAAAGACGGCTAATGCAAGAAATTGGTCGCCAACCAACCCCAGAAGAAATAGCAAAAGAGCTTGAGACAGATCCTGAAAAAGTACGAGAAATTCTCAAAATCTCTCAACAGCCTGCTTCTCTTGATACCCCAGTTGGAGACGAAGAAGACTCATACCTTGGGGACTTTATCTACGATACGACAGCTCCAACTCTTTTTGACACTGCATCCCGTGGGCTCTTGAAAGAACAATTAAATTCTGTTCTTTCAACTCTTTCCGACCGTGAGAGAAGGGTGCTTGAGGAACGATTTGGACTTAAAGACGGCAAACCAAAGACTCTTGAAGAGGTTGGACGAATGTTTGCTGTAACCCGTGAGCGTATCAGACAGATTGAAGCAAAAGCTTTGAGAAAATTAAGACATCCGTCACGTGGGAACAAACTCCGAGACTACCTAGAGTAGAATCTCTTCAAATCATCTTCTAATTGAGCTCGTACATTAGACTCTTTGCAAGCTCAAATTTATTTTGTATAATAGTTTACTTTCAACAAATCCATTGAAAGTGATCGGTGATAGTCTGCAAAACGCAGCCTTCACAATTGATAAATGATCCGTGATAGCTCAATGGTAGAGCAGGAAGCTGTTAACTTCAAGGTT
>CAZEEU010000017.1:0-31168 GCA_964511305.1 uncultured Gammaproteobacteria bacterium
ATCAGCATATTAAAGTGAGCCAGTAATGGTTCAAAATAATTTGCAGCCGGGTCACAAATGACGAGTCTTATTCTGTTTGGGTATCACCTTCGCCATTAAATCTTGGGTCCATCCATGCAAAAAGTTCGGGAGTCTTGACCGATACGCCCGAATCAGGAATGGAACGTGCAATTTTTTCCAATGGATCTGCCTCAGGATGCGGTGTTTTTTCGAACTCAACCTCCTGACCATCCGAAGAGTATGGTAAAGCCTTCATTTTCATAGCTGCGACATGGTCCAAGAGATAGCCACGTATTCCAGGAAGGTCAACCTCTTTATTCAAGCTATCAAGAAGTTTTCCCGTGCGAGATACGTCCTTAACGCCATCATCGTATAATCTCCTTGCCTCTCCGCTACTATTTCTAGATCTGCTCGGATCGGATTCTGCTTCTCTAGCCATTAGTGATCCCCGTTGATGACCGTAAAATATATATTCGATAGCTATTTGCGCTGCTTCTTCTGCTGACGGTTGAGTCATAGCGGCACTCTGTATTCTTTTTTTTGTAAAACCTATAGCTTTATCTACAGCTCTTAGATTTGCAGTAATTGTGTCTGGTGGTTCTCCTTCGCTTGTTGGTTCCATTTGAAATAATATATCACTTTTCACTAATTAGATTTGCAGGTAACAGTAAAAATACCCCAACAGGATCTAATCCATTAAGATTTAGATCTGCAGCAATATCCAGAACAACAGACGAACAATCTTAAAGTATTACATCTTAAATATTTATATAATTTAATCACTATAAAAAATTTCAAATATTTAATACTTGTCAGTGCCTTATTATTGATTTCTTCATATTTCACCGTATGGCAAAAAGATATCTCATTCCCATTGGTGTCATCGATTATGACTGTGGTACTAAGCCTGCCAGCACTAATAGGAATTATTAAATGGCTTGAATTTAGAAAAGCATTAATTATTTTCGTGGTCTTAGGAGTTTTTGCTTATATAATTGAAGCAATTGGTATCATAACTCATTTTCCTTACGGAAATTTTAACTACAACGATAATGTAGGACTATTAATTTTTGATTTTATTCCACTGACCCTTCCTTTTGCCTGGATTCCTCTTTTAATCGGAAGCATTGCACTGTCACTAAAGTACAAAAATAACGTATTCAAATTTTATGCTTCAACCATTTTGTGGCTTATTGGAATTGATCTTGTATTAGACCCAGGTGCCGTATATCTTAGATTTTGGCAATATATGAGTAAAGGAATCTGGTATGGAGTTCCTATATCTAACTACTTTGGGTGGGTTCTAAGCGGAACAATTGGATTTTTAATACTCATTTATCTTATTAAAAATCAAAAAAAATCTCCTCCAAAATATATTGCCTATTCCTATTTCATGTCACTAATTTTCTGGAGCGGTGTATGCTTCTTTTCTCAAATTTGGGGAGGATTTATAATCGGAGTTATACTGATTTTTTATATACTCAAGCAGCATGCTTCTTACTTAAGTTCAAAAGCTTAACCGTAGCTTGTTGTTGAGTGTAGTAAAGTGAAATTGAGGGTAGAAGCTTTGTGGTGAGCATAGCCGAACCAAGCCACTGCAGAATCACAGACTTCGGTTCACCCATTCAATCTCCTATTGTTAGTTATAATTAAGTTGTGAAGAAATTCCTCATAGCACTTTTAATTATTCTTGTTTCAGTTCTAACTTTGTTTGTTTCACTATTAATGTATGTAGTCAGTAAGGCAGAGCAGGACACTAAAGTAAAATCAGATGTTATTTTAGTCTTAGGTGGTCATGTGATATCCGGTACTTCCTGCGTTGGTCCTATATGCAAGCAGAAAGGTTTTGTCATGAAGCCTCACTATAATCCATGCGTGGTTGCCAGAGTAGATCATGCGGTTGCTCTCTATAAAAATCATTATGCGTCAAAGATTCTTATGTCTGGTGGGACTGATGAAGAAAGTGGTGCAAATGAAGCTCTTACTATGAAAAAATGGGCTATTGCTTCGGGTGTTCCTGAAAAAGATATTTTAGTTGAAAAAGAATCAACTTCTACTTACGAAAATTTTGCACTTTCTAAAGAAGTACTTAGTAAGGCTGATCTAAGATCAGTTATTATTGTGACAGAGCCATACCATATCGCCAGAGCCGGTCTAGTGGCCTCAAAATTACAGTATAATTACTCTTTGTCTCCTGCAGTAAAGAGTGTTTGCTGGAATAGAAATAACTTTTTCGCAAATTGGAATTTTGTCAAAAAAGAGTTACCAGCCATAATTGTCTACAAACTCTCAAATAAAATATAGTAAATTTCCAACCAATTATGCACAACTTCGAACCTCAAATTAAATAAAGTGCTCTTGTTATGTGACTGTGTCAGTGAAATAATTGGTGTGCTCTGTCTACATAAGCCAAGCAAATTATAGAATGATAAAAAATATTCAGCCACATCCAGAGCCGCATACTTCTGGCCAGGGAGCCAAACTTAATTGGCTTAGAGCCTCAGTTTTGGGTGCAAATGACGGAATTATATCTATAGCGGGTCTCATAATGGGAGTTGCAGGGGCAACTGATTCTTCAGGTGTAATATTGACAGCAGGCATTGCCGGCATTATAGCTGGAGCTATTTCAATGGCTGCCGGAGAATATGTTTCTGTAAGTAGTCAAAGAGATTCGGAAAGAGGGCTACTTATTAAAGAGAGAGATGAGCTTCGTGATTTTTCGAAAAAAGAGTTAGCAGAGCTTACTTCGATATATCAAAGTAAGGGATTAAGTAAAAAAACAGCATTGGTTGTTGCAAAGGAACTCACGGATCATGATGCATTTGCGGCCCATGTCGACGCTGAGCTTGGGATAGATCCTAATAATTTAACAAATCCCTGGCATGCAGCCTTTGCTTCAGCTGCCTCTTTTCTTATTGGAGCAGTTCTTCCACTAGTTGCCATAATACTTCCTCCAGTATCAATGCGCATTCCAGTCACTTTCATATCAGTTCTAGTAGCACTGGTATTAACAGGAACACTTAGCGCAAAAGTTGGAGGCGCTGGGGTATTGCGCGCGTCTACAAGAGTTGTAATTGGTGGAATGCTTGCAATGCTTGTAACATACGGAATTGGAACTCTGTTTAAGATTTCTGGTATCTGATTTTGTCCATTCTAGAAGGGCTTTTGTACATTTAAGAGAAAATATTAATTCATTTAAAATCCCATAGTAGTTTGCTATAATAGCGTCATGTCATTAGAATCAGGTTCAACGCCAAACCCACAAGAGAATCCATTTGCAAATTTGGCTCCTCAGGAGGCAAATCTTGCGATGCAAGAAATTTTTAAATTAAGGCCGGTCAATGCTCATAGGCATGTTCACAACGAAGATCCTGAGCTTGCCGAAAGGAGGATCGGATCCGAATTATGCATCGCGGCTTCTGCGCAACTAGGATCATTACTAGAGGTTTCAGGATTGACCCCTACCGGACAATCAGAAGTGGTTGTTGATTTTCAAAAAGGTTTTGCTAGAGGGCAATATATTCCTGAAGAAAATGTGTTAACAATCCCGGATAATTCTTGGGATGAGGATTTTGGATGGAGCGACCCAGATGGAGGGGTTTTTGGACCGAACGTAAGAGCTTTAGAAACAAAAATGTACAGAGACAGCATGGCTCTTTTTCTTCGTGTTAGAAATAATGCGGAGAAAATAATTAAAGCAATGCTTGAGGATACTAGACCTGAAATGCAGAGCTTAAGAGAAAGAATAATTTCGCAAAGTATGCTTCACGATACCTTTGGCGAAGAAAAAAATCCATTGGCAGAAAAGGTATCAAGATGGAGGAGCGAATTAATCGACAAATATAATGACGAGCCATAGTCGTTTGGTTTTTTCTATCAATTTACCCAAGCATTTAGGGCGAATAGCCCTATAATGTAGAGCATTAAGGGCGAATAGCCCTATAATATTTACTTTCCCAACGTATTGCTCTATAATGATTTTAGTGCTCCTTAATCTTTAATTCTTTTTTCTACTTAGAATTTCATTTTTTTCAGCAACCGGATTTTTTCAAAACTATGAATACGCACACAATGGATGTGCTGATCGTGTATACCCAAAGTAACTCGATGAGCGCCAGTTCTAAATTAAAAGGCAATGTTACGCCATTTGCTTTGTCAAAAGGTCGTGAGCATTATGCGCCTGCATATGCCTATTTTCTTGAGCAGTGTAAACAGATAGGGCTAAAGGCTGCTTTTACTACGTCAAAGGACATAGTAGGACCTGGTACGTGTAGTAGCTACTGGACTTATGACAATTCCGGGTGGAAAAAGGTTGTAAATACGGTCTTTTCCCCTATGGTTTTTGATAAAGTTTCACCTGTAAGTCTTGCTTTGAAAAATGCGCGAGCAGTGCTATTTCGGGATGGAATTTCCTCTCCCTTTAATGATCCTTTGATGTTGAATTTATTCAATGACAAGCTAAAGACATTTACAACACTACATGCTCATACAATCCCGACTGTAAATATAAACAAGGGATCGATTGAGAAGTCTCTTGTGCGTTTGGAAAAATTAATTGCCTCCCATGAAAATTACAAGGATTTTTCAAAAAGTTTTGTATTAAAGGATAGATTTGGAGCAGGTGGAATAGATATATATAAGATAGGAAATGATCCAATTGCTGAAATAAAGAAGATTCTTCTTGCTACTCCGGGTATTTCTTTTATTCTCCAACCTTTCACAAAGTTTGATAAAGGGTACCAGTACAACGGAGAAGCTGGTTATGCAGATATTCGTATAATTTACTCACAGGGCGAAGTAGTGCAGCGATACGTAAGAACTGCAAAACAGGACGACTTTAGATGCAATGAGCATCAAGGAGGAAAGGTGAGCTATATTGAATCTCAAAGTATTCCCGACTCGGTACGAATAAAATCAGATGCGATTATAAAGTTAATAAAGGGAGAGGGCGCTCTTTTTGCATTAGACTTCATTATCTCAAATAACGGGAATGTCTATTTCTTAGAGGGAAATATTAATCCAGGAATATACTGGGGTGTAAATTCCGTTGAAGATAAGATCAATACAAAAAAACTGATAGTAACAATAGTTGGAGAGTTAAAAAGAAGAACTGAAATTGCAAATTTAGGAAAGATTAAGCTTCGTTTGAAAGAACCTCTTTTGCCTCTTCTAAAGTTTGTGTAAGCATTAATTTTTCTCGTAAATCTGAAGCTCCATCAAATCCAGAGATGTAGATTTTAAAGTAGCGCTTGAGTGGTGGAAAACTTTTCCCATAACCTTTCTCGGATAGGGGATGCGTGTTTTTCCATGTTTTTTCAAAAAGGTCGATATGTTTTTTGAGTAGCTCAATTCTTTGTCCCTTTGTTTGAATGGCATAGTCAACTGATTCATCAAATACATAAGGATTTTGAAAGACTCCTCGCCCAATCATAATTCCATCCAGACCATACTTTTGAGCTAACTCTGCCCCCTGTTTTCTTGAAAGGACATCACCGTTGCCAATAAGAACGGTGTCTTTACCCTTTTGATTTCTAAGTTTTACTACTTTTTCTGCTTCTTCCCAGTGAGCCGGGACAAGAGACATTTCTTTTTGTGTTCTAAAATGCACGGTAAGCGCCGAAAGGTCATGGTCTAAAAGAAAATCAATCCATCGTTCTGTCTCGATTGTTTTAAATCCAATGCGGGTCTTAACACTTACGGGAAAATCTCCTGCACCTTCTTGTGTTGCCTTTATAATTTCTGATGCAAGTGTTGGATTATCAATAAGAGCAGAACAGCATCCATTTGTAACCACTGTGCGTTCTGGACAGCCCATATTGATATCTATTCCGGAAAAACCCATGCCAACAAGTTGCTTTGCAACTTCAAGAAAGGATTCTGGCTTTTTACCCCAAATCTGTGCGACAAGTGGTTGTTCTGACTCTTGGAAAAAAAGTCTTTTCCCAACCTCTTCGCGCCCTTTAGAAAGAAGCCCTTCTACGTTAGTAAATTCAGTGAACATAGCATCAGGCCTTCCACACGAGCTTACTATTTGTCGAAATACTGTATCAGTTCCACCTTCCATCGGTGCAAGAACAAAAAAAGGTTTAGGTAATGCTTCCCAAGTAAATTTCATGATCTATATTATAACGTACTACGTCACTTTACCTATTGACACGATTTCAAATTTGGTGATACGCTAGCTTCATGAACAAGAAATATCTCGCCCTTATTCTTGTAGTAGTCGGAGTTATTATATATTTCTACCCTCAATTCTCGCAATTTGCGAATGAAGGAAGCCAGCTTACAGGAGCTCTTTTCGCTGTAGGTGGTGTAATTCTTTGGTTCCTGCCCGCTGATAAACCTTCGAAGAAGAAATAAGTATTCATAAGTTGCTCTTTTTAGGCTCTTCCTATATTATTATTAGCAGAAGCAGAAAACCACTGATAATAATCCGTAAATGAATTCTTTTTGTGCATCAGCTGAATTGCTTTTGCTATGAAGCTGGCTGAGAAGAAATATGGATGAAACTTAGTGGAATCCGTGGAGCTTCATAAGATATGATAAAGAAGTCCTTATTTTTTCTGTGTCTTCTGTTTGTTTTAGTGCTAGCTGCACCTGTTGAGCGTGCGGATGCACTTTTTGATCCAGTAGCAAGGCCTAACAATTTTTCAGGAATACACATTCTTTTCCCATCAGAACTTTCTGAAGCAGCCAGCCTTGTTAATGCAAAGACTGGTGAATGGGGTTATGTCACAATTCCAATCCAGACTGGGGACAAAGATTTAGACAAATGGCAATCATTCATGGATGAAGCAAAGAAACATAAGCTTATTCCAATCATTCGTCTTGCAACTTCAGCCGATCGCGAAAATACAAGTGTATGGGCCAAGCCTACAACTTTGGAAATTCTTGATTTTGCCAACTTTTTAAATTCTCTTAATTGGCCAGTTGAGAACAGATATATTATTGCCTTTAACGAAATGAATAGATTTGATGAGTGGGGGGGAGAAGCTCCGAATCCCAAAGAGTATGCCGACCTGCTTTCCTATACAGTTGAAGTTTTTAAAGAAAGAAACCCAAATTTTTATGTAATTATGGGTGGTCTTGACAATGCATCACCCAATGACAGGGTGAAGTACATGGACAATTTGGTGTATATGAATGAAATGGTCGCATACAATCCTGAGATTTTTAATAAAATTGATGCTTTTTCCTCACATTCTTATCCCAACCCGGGATTTTCAGCTCCTCCTCTCCAAAATAAAGTAGAAGGTATTACGACATATCAATTTGAATATAATCTTATTAACTCCCACACGGTAAGAAAGAAACCGGTATTTATAACCGAAACGGGATGGGATAGTGCAAAGTTATCAGAAACAGTAATTGCTAAATACTATGAAATTGCCTATGAGAATTTTTGGAATAAAGATAAAGATAAAATTGTAGCAATAACGCCTTTTTTGTTAAATTCACAAGGTGGTCCTTTTGACGTATTTTCATTCGTAAAAAGCGGAAAGCAGACTAAATACTATGAAGTAAGTGCTAATATGGAAAAAACTAAAGGGCAGCCATTACTAGAGGCCGTAAAAGGAATAGCAACTAAAAGAATTACGGATTTTAAAGAGCTTGTAAAAGAAAAGAATGAGGACTATGGTGTGGGTAAGGTAGTTGTGGTGGAATTTGTGAAACTTTTCTTTTAGAAGGAAAGAAATATTTTTAATGTCTATTTTCTTTAATAACAAACCAAAAAAAATTGTCCAAAAAAAGCCAAAAAAGACGGTAAAGCTCGAGTGGCATAAGGATGCAACTATCCAACAAGAGATGGGAAAGATTGTGGCCTCACTTGAGATGAGTCATGTAATTCCTGAAAGAGTATATTGCTACAGAACTACAGGTTCAAAAGCTCGCGCCTATGCTCGCATCTGGTCCTTCCCTAAAATTTTTCAGGAAGCACTTTCAATTGAATCAGCATACGTTATGGAGATTATTTCTGAAAGGTATGGCAGGCTTAATCATGAAGAAAAGACAAAAGTGATAATCCATGAGCTTTTACACATCCCAAAGAATTTTTCAGGTAGTCTTCTTCCCCACAAGTATGGCCATACTCAAATTGACAAGGAGGTAGAGACTCTCTATAAAAGATTTTTAGAGAGCAAATGACCAATATTCAAATTTCAATTTTCAAACTAAAAAAATAAACCCCAATGACTAAAGAATACGATTTGGAAAATCGAACATTTGTATTTGCGAAAAGTGTAAGAGAATACGTTAAAAAATTACCAAAAACGCAAACTAACTTCGAATACTCAAGTCAATTAATTAGATCAAGTGGTTCTGTGGCTGCGAATTACATTGAAGCGAATGAGTCACTTTCTAGGAAAGATTTTTACATGAGAATAAAAATTTCAAAAAAAGAAGCAAAAGAAAGTAAATTGTGGTTAAATTTAGCTGAACCTAGTAAAGATTTCTTGAAAGATCAAGAAATTCTTATTAATGAGAGTTTAGAGCTAGTAAAAATCTTTTCGACTATACTAAAAAATGCCTCTGCCTAGATTTTTTGTTTTTAGCTTAGAATTTGGTTTGGATTTTGGTGTTTGGATTTTGAAAATTAGCTAATATGATTTATCTTTTACACGGTGATGACACTGCAGCTTCAAGAAAGTACTTAACAGACCTTGTTGAGGGTCTTACTGTCACAACCTTTGATGGTAAGAGTCTTACTATTCCTACTCTTGAAGAATCAATTTCTTCGGGTGGACTTTTTGGAGAAGCAAAAGCTGTAGTTATTGAAGGTCTTTTTGCAAAAAATGCAAAAAAGAAAGATTTTGTCACGTTTCTTAATAACCATGAAGTACAAATTATCCTAGTTCTTTGGGAGGACAAGAAAATTCTAAAAACTTCTTTTGCTTCACTAAAGAAAGCTTCAGTTCAGGATTTTTTGCTTCCATCCTATTATTTCCAATTCTTAGACAACTTTGCTCCGAGTAATAAAAAAAACTCTTTCCTTCTTTATCAGAAATTACTCACAAATTACGCTCCTGAGCAGTTGTTTTTTTCGCTTCTCAAACGGGTGAGGCTTCTTGCCATTCTTGCTTCAGGAAGTAAAACTCAAGAACTAGCAAAGATGTCCCCTTGGCAAATGAACAATTTGCAAAAGCAAGTGAGGATGTGGAAGAAAGATTCTCTTTTGAGGGTTTATGAAGCTCTTAAGCAGACTGAAATAAGGCTCAAAACCGGAAAGTTACCGGTAAGTCTTTCAAAGCATCTTGACATAGTAATACTCTCTGAACTAACATGAAGGTTGTCATTGTAAGATGAATATTCCAGAGCATATTTTTAAAGGCTACGACATTCGCGCTGTATATCCAACAGAAATGGACGAAGTGACAATCGTTCCAATAGTAAAGGCTATTTACAAATTTCTCCATAAAGACAAACCCGAAAATGAGCCTCTAACCTTGGTTGTCGGAACCGACATGAGGACTTCTTCTCCCGCATTAACAAAAGCAGCTATACAAACTTTAGTTGAATTGGGAGCACATGTTATTGATATTGGTGTTGTTTCGACTCCAACCTTTTATTTTTGTGTAAGCCATTATGGTTACGAGGCAGGCTTTCAAGTAACGGCCTCACATAATCCTAAAGAATGGAATGGGATAAAGATTGTAAAGAATAGTGACAAGGGACTAATTAAAATTGGGAGATCTCAAGGTCTAGAAGACATAAAGAGGATGGCATTAGCAGGAGAAAGCCTCACTCCTATAGAAGGCGGAGTGGTTGAAAAGAAGGACGGATTTTTGGAAGAAGAGGTAAATAATGCTCTTCATATAGTAGGTAATCCACAATTTAAGAAATTTAAAATAGTGGCAGATACCGCCAACGCAATGGGTGCTCAATATATAGCTGCAGTATTTTCCAAGGTAGATGCTGATTTAATAAAAATGAACTTTGAACTTGACGGTACGTTTCCAGCGCATCAGCCGGATCCATTACAGTCTGAGACCTTAGTGGATTTACAAAAAAGAGTTATCGATGAGGGTGCTGATCTTGGACTTGCTCCTGATGGAGATGGAGATAGACTGTTCTTTATAGACGAGAAAGGGCAAATTGTTCCTCCAACAATTATTACTTCAATTGTTGCAAAAGAACTCCTAAAGTTAAATCCGGGAGAACAAATTCTTGTGGATATTCGATATTTACTGACTCCAAAGAAAATAATAGAAGAAAATGGCGGTAAAATGATGGTAACTAAAGTTGGTCATGCATATATTACAGAAGGACTCCATAGTTCTGGTGGAATATTTGCCGGTGAATCTTCAGGCCATTATTTTTTCAGAGAAACTGGAAATGCAGAAAGCCAGATGCCAATGATATTGACGGTATTAAAAGTACTTACTGAATCCGGAAAGACCTTTTCTGAGGTAGTTGAGGATTATAGAAGAAGCTATGAGTCAGGAGAATTTAACTTCAAAGTTTCAAATGCCCCAGAAATTCTAGAAGCAATTAAAAGCAAGTATGCTGATGGAGAGGTTGAAACGATGGATGGAGTTGCAATTTCTTATCCCACCTGGAGATTGTCAGTAAGAACTTCCAACACAGAACCTCTGCTTAGATTAAATGTTGAGTCATATACTAAAGAAGAAATGGAACAAAAAAGAGATGAACTTAAGCCTCTTATTGAGTTATTAGCACAAAATGAGTAAAGCGCTTCAGCAGATTCTCTCCAATAGCAAAAAAATAAATTCTCAGTTTGATAACCAGAGCAGCATCGCCCAATATTTAAGAAGAAATTTCCCTACTTATTATATTGTTATGAAAATATGTCAGATGAATTAAAGATTGCTATTGAAGCGGCAAAAGCTGGGGCGAAGAAAGGTATGGAATATTTCAATCAAGATATCCCGGTGTCTATAAAGGAAGATAAAACTGTGGTGACAAAAGCAGACAGTGAGGCAGAAGAGGTTATAAAAGAGATAATATTGGCAAAATATCCCGACGCCAAATTTGTAGGAGAAGAAGGTGGTGGTGATAAGTCTCTTGAAGAATTTTGGATAATAGATCCAATTGATGGTTCTCGAAATTTTGTAAGAGGAATACCGAATTGGTGTGTGCTCATAGCTCTATTCCGAAATAATACGATTGAACTTGGAATAGTATATTATCCACACGAAAAATCATTGTACTATGCTCAAAGAGGTAAAGGTGCATATCTCAATGACAAGAAAATAAGCGTTTCAAGAATTCCCAAACTTTCTGATTCCTACTTCGCTTTTGGAAGTCCAAGACACTTCAAAAATAAGCAGGTTCTAATTGATTTAATTGAACAAACTGCTAGTTCAAGAGCTTGGGATGCGACATATTGTGCATGTCTGATCGCATCTGGCAAGATAGACGCGTACTTAGATGGTTACGGTAAGCTTTGGGACCTAGCCCCTTTTAAGGTTCTCGTTGAAGAGGCTGGAGGTCGAATAACAAGGCCTGATGGTTCTGAATGGTCGACCCAGGGAAGTAGAGCTGTTATGACTAATGGTTTGGTTCATGATGAAATGCTTAAGGTTATCGACAAGAGAGTGTAATTGAATTCCTACATAGGCATCAAAAGCGTATTTGTAATGCTTCTCAAAGCATGCTAATAATAGTACATACATAAATGGATACCAATCGCGAAGAAATAAATATCGACAATCTCTCCTACGCTGATGCCGCAAAGTATTTTGACTCAGCTACCTTCTCGGTTGCTCCATATGTCGAGATTGAGAAGACAGCATGGGGTGAAAAAGCTTTATTTACCCCTCAAGGGCTTCCCTATGTTGCCTCAGAACTCAGATTTAATGAGGGTGGAAAAATGGAAGAGTCTATAAATGACAGATTTAAAATTCTGGTATTTCGTGATGGAAAGGCAAAACTTATTATGGAGGACCCACAGGGAAATATGGTGACAGAGCAAATGGAGACTGGATTGGGTTACCGCTTGCATAAGGGTCAGCGCTACAGTATTGAAGCTGAAGTTGTTTCAAGAATTATGGAAGGGACTATGCCTGAAGCCTGGGTGGGAGAGGTTCATAGAAATCATTTTAATTCTGAGGAAATGGTTCTAAGAATCGGTAAGCCATGGGGTTACGAGTTGCATTTTGCAAAAGAAGACGATCCTATTATGGTAAAGATGCTTCATATCAATGCAGGGGACAGATTGTCCGAAAAAGCGCATAGAGTAAAGCGCGAAAGCTACTGGCTTTTAGATGGACAATGCAATGTTATAGCAGAAGATGGCAATCGCCAAATGGTTACCTTTTCATTGGAATACGACAAAGGGTATACTACAAATGTAGGACAACGTCACCGTCAGCAAGCAGCAACAGACTGCAATGTATTCGAGGTCAGTATGCCTGAAGGTGGTAAGACTTGGAGGGTCCAGGATGACTACGAAAGACCTGATGAGACAGACGAGCAAAGAAGGTTAGAGCGCGGAGAATCATTATAAATATGGACGAGAATAAAGCACCACAATTTGATCCGACTAATTTTTCAAATTCTCCTTATATCAAGAAAATCGATAAGCCATGGGGTTATGAATTGCATTGGGTGCCAGAGGAAGCACCATACATGGGTAAAGTTCTTCATATAGATGCAGGCAAAAGACTTTCTCTTCAGGTGCATGACCAAAAGCAAGAGAGCTGGTACATTATGAATGGTTCGGCAAAAGTAATGTGGGATGATGATAAGGGAGATCTAATTGAGACAGAACTTATACCAGGATTTGGTTTTAGTACAAAAATTGGTCAAAGGCACAGGCTTATTGGAGTAACTGATTGTGATATTTTGGAGGTTTCGACACCAGAGCTTGGTACTACGTGGAGGCTTGAGGATGACTTTGCCCGTCCAAATGAGACTCCTGCGCAGCGAAAATTTGAAAGAGGAGAAATATAAACAATGGCAGAACATGTAGACGCTCCTGAATTCCCAACAGAAGGTATATCACCTGGTAATCCATATTATGAATCACATGACAACTATGGTTCAGGCCCAATTTACCCAGCTGAGGAGGCTGGCTTTCTATCTCTTCCAACACGAGAGAAAATTTCAAAAATTGGTGGTTGGGTAGAATTTCAACTACATGGAATTGATGCATTTGACCAGACAGGAGACCCCTCCCATTTACCGGAAAGAATAAACTCCCGGGTTGCAGGTTTTGACGCTCTAAATTCTGAACTTCATGACAAAGTATCTGCACCCGAAGCTCTTGAAGTTCTTGAGAGAGTTTCCTCACGACTCAAGAGACCAAATGAAAAAAAAGTAGCTGAAAATTTAGATGAATTAAGAAAAGGTAAAAGAAAACTTATATGTGATTTTGACGGTACATTTTCCGATCCTTCGGACAGGACAGGAGAGTTTGATGAACTGCTTCCTGGGAGTGATCCACTTGATGCTTATTTAGGGGAAGGAAGAAGGAATTTTAAATACGCCGCCGCATATTGGGAGGATGTCATGGTTGAGGAGCCAGAGCTTTTTGCTGCTGGTGGAAGTGAAGTTCCGTTGCGGCCTGGGATATTGGAATTTCTTGAGGCAGCACTTAACGATCCTGACATCGAGGTAAATATTCTAACGACTAATTTTGAACCATATATAGACGCGTTTGTAAAAAGAGTGAAAGGTGGAGATAGAATACGAAAGCATTGTATTCGTCCAGGAGATATACGATCGGTTGCAAAGGCTGACATGATAAGAGCCTTGGCAATTGAGGATCCGGATAGTCTTATTGAATATGTTGGCGACAGCAAGACAGATTTAGGTACAGTGGAAGACGCAAATATTATAGGTGCATTCCATTCGGTAGAAGGATTGCCGTTTGACCAAAGATTGACAGAGGAAGGTATTGAGCATATGACATTTACTGATGGGTATGGTCTTGCTTCAAATATGGGAATCCAACTTCAACTTGCTGCTTAATTAATGAATAACCTTTTACATATTCGCGACAATTTTCTACAAGAATTAATAGAGGCCTCTGAGGGAAGAGCTTCCAGTCTTCCGTTTTTAAAATTTGAGTTAAATGAAACTAAATATTTGCAAGAAAATGAGTTGTTTGATGTTTTGGTTATCGGAGGAAGCGTATATGAACATGCACTTGCAAGAAAAAGTGAAAAGAAGGTGGCGCTAGAATCAAAAACAAATGGAGAACTTCCTCTATTTAGTAATAAGCAAATGTTTTTTGAATTCATGGAAGGCTTAATAAGTCCGGAAACAACTGTTTTATGTATAAATTTTGCAGGTCCGCTTGAGGTGGCATATCGAGATGGAAAACCTGACGGAGTGCTAATAACTGCAACTAAAGAGCATATTTTTGATGGACTAATCGGTCGAATGATAGGCTCAGAATTTGAAAATTATATTCTTAACAAACAAAACCGAAAAATTGATGTATTTATCGCAAATGACACTGTTTGCTTGCTCTTGGCTGGGTTGGGAATAGGCAACTATGACAATATGGTAGGTTTGGTGATTGGGACAGGCTACAATTCAGCCTTTTTTCTTAACGAGAAAATATTAGTAAATCTAGAAGCCGCCGAATTTACTAAATTCCAAATCTCAGAATCCACAAAATGGATAAATGATAATTCTCAGAATCCTGGGCGATATGTTTTTGAGAAGGAAGTATCTGGTGGTTATCTCCATAAGCACTTTAACTATATTCTGAAGCAAAAAGGAATTGTTGCAGGCGAAATTGTCTCAACTAAGGATCTTAGTGATCTTGCAGCAAGCAATGAGAAATCCGAGCAATCTGAAATTGCAAGAAATTTACTCAAGCATTCAGCCCAGATGATTGCATCACAAATTGCGGGAATTGCTGAATTCAAGAAAAGGGATTTAATTATTATTGCGGAAGGCAGTCTCTTCTGGAAAGGCTACGGCTATAAAGCAGTAGTCGAACAAACACTAAAAGAGCTTACATCATATACTATTGAGTTCAAATACATGGAAAACTCTTCTCTTGTTGGAGCTGGACAGCTTGTGCAATAAATAGAAGCAGAGTAATATATTTATATGATTGATCTAAATAACATCGAGGAAATAAAGAGGCTTGATCCGCAAGATACTATTGGCTCGACAGAGAAGCTTGCTGACCAAATGGAAGCGGCTTGGCATCAAGTTCAAAATATTGAAGTACCTTCCGACTATTCGTCAGTTGCCAATATTGTGTTCTGTGGAATGGGTGCTTCAATCTACGGCGCTTTGGTATTTAAGGCTCTTGCAGGTGAAAACAATAAATACCCGACAGAATATGTATCTGACTATCACCTTCCAAAATTTGTTAACAACAATACGTTAGTTGTTCTGACAAGTTATTCAGGAACCACAGAAGAAGTTCTTTCTTGTGCTCATGAAGCATTGGAAATGGGTGCAAAAATGCTTATCCTGACAAAGGGAGGGCCACTTTCTGAATTTGCGAAAGAGCACAATATCCCTTCTTATATATTTGACGGAGTACTTAACCCTGCAGGTGTTCCACGACTTGGTAATGGATACACCATTCTTGGACTCCTTGGGCTTTTGAGTAAAGCTGGAATCTTTCATATTGAAGAACCTGAAATAGCACGTGCTATCTCAGACCTTCGAGAGAATGTACAAGATGTGAAGAATAAAGCCATGGCTGATGCACATAAATATATTGGCAAGCTCCCAATTGTTATTGCAGCAGAGCATCTATCAGGCAATGCACAAATTCTAAGAAATCAATTCAACGAGACAAGCAAGACGTTCTCAGCATTTTATTTAGTTCCTGATTTGAATCACCATCTTATGGAAGGTCTTCAATTTCCTCAACCTACGAATCTTCAATTCATTTTGCTTAACTCAAATCATTATTCGGAAAAGATTCAAAAAAGGATGCGTCTTACCTCAGACGTTATAAAGCAGAATAACCAGGAAGTTGTAACGGAAGATTTTGTTGCTTGGTCGTCAAAATTTGGAGACTTTTTAATGGCATTGTCATACGGTTGTTATCTCACGTTATATATGGGGTTATTGTACGAGCAGAACCCCGCAGTTAATCCTTGGGTTGACTGGTTCAAGAATGAATTAGCCAACGATTAGTCTCCCTCCAACTTGCTTTTGTGCCTTTCAATTTGCAACAATTAGATCATGCTATCAACCATAGATCTAGTGCTGTGGGATGCTGAACTGTCCATTCGTGATCGCGAAGACGTAGGCTCTGAGCTGGCTCTTTTAGGCGAGATTTCGGACAAAGTTCACGTTCTGCCACAAATTGTTATAACGCCTCAAGCTCTCAAAGTCTTTTTGAAAGACAATAATCTTGATACTCAAATCAAACATCTACTCGGAACACTAAATCCTAATAGGCATGATTCTCTGACTCAAATTTCTTCATACATACGACGACTTATTACTAAATCTCCTATTCATAAAGACATATACGAAGATCTCTATAAAAAGTATGAAAAACTCAAAACAAAAAAAGTCTTACTGAAGGCAGATTTTTTTAAAGATAAGAAATTTCTATCGTCTGAGAAATGGGAAGTCGAAGGAGGAGACGCTGTCTTGGCTGAAAAAATTAGGGAAGCTTGGGCTCATTTATATTCTGAGGAAAGCTTAAAAAAACATTCAATCCATCACGAAAATCACCACACATTTAATTGTGTTCTTTCGGTAACTCCTATAACTGAATTTTTGCTCACAGGGCACGTTAAGACCTTGGGTCGCGATAAAAATGAATTCGAGATAGAAGCGCATTCAATGGTAAGGTTCTCCTACAATAAGAGAGAAAAAAAGTTGATGTCAGGAGAAGTTCTTTCCTCAGGTAGCAAGGAGGCACTTTCCGCACATGACATAAAGACGTTAATAAATTACGCACACGTTGTTGAGAAAGAGGCGTATTTACCTCATGTAATTTCTTGGGGAAAACACGAAGGAACGTTTTGGGTTACTGGGGTAAAACCCACCAGTGAAACTATAGATTACAAAGACACGTACAATTCATTGGTTGAAAGCGTTACAGTCCACCCGGGAATAACAATTGGACGCCTGCGGGTTGTTGATGAGCGGACACATACTGAAATTGTAATGAATGATGAGATTGTGGTGCTTAGAAAGATTGATAGGAACATGCTCTTAACTCTTAAAAAGGCAAAAGGCATTATCTTAGAAGAAGAGCCTGATCCAGAAATCACAGATCTTTTGAAAAGCTTTGGAATTCCAACGGTCGTTAGGAAAAAAGGAAGACTTTTGTATTCAACTGGAGACGTTGTATCTCTAAATGCAACGACAGGGGAGATCAAGAGAGGAAATATGCTCGTATCATGAAAATAGGACAAATCACAGCTCGCGAAATTTTAGATACAAAAGGTAATCCTACAATTGAGGCAATTGTTGCTCTAAGTGATGGGACCATGGCTCGATCATCTGCGCCTACTGGGGCTATGAAAGGGACTTACGAAGCGCAAGCTCTTAGGGACGGAGACAAAGACCGCTATTTAGGACTTGGAGTTTTGCAGGCGATAGATATTATAAATACCCAGATTTCACCAAAGCTTATCGGATTTGAAGCCACAGAGCAGCAAAAAATTGACGCGGCAATAATAGAATTGGATGGAACATCTAACAAATCAAAGTTGGGGGGAAATACAACAATTGCCGTTTCTCAAGCTGTTTGTAAAGCTGCTGCCAAAAGTGCGCTCCTCCCGTTGTCTTTATACATTCGACAATTCATATCATTGCATGGGCAAGCGCATCGGATTCCTACCCCAATGTTCAATTTAATTGAAGGTGGAAAACACGCAGAAAACTCTCTCAACTTTCAAGAATTTTTAGTTATACCTGCTACTTCACATACATTATCTGAATCGTTAGAAATTGGAGTAAGTATGTATCACAAACTTAGAGAATATATTAAAGATAATAATCAAAGTGTATTAAGTGCAGATGAAGGTGGTTTTGCGCCAGCCTATGCCACTAATATGGATGCGTTAAGAACGTTAAGAACAACTATTGAAATGACAAAATACGGATTCTTAAAAGATATTTTCCTAGGAGTTGATATTTCAGCAAATGGGTTTATTTATAACAAAAAATACGCAATAAAAGATAAAAATGGTCAGCTCGATGACACTGATCTTATGGAAGTTTATCAAAACATGCTTAATGACTTTTCTCTGGTTTATTTTGAGGATCCATTTGCTGAAGATGATTGGGAAGGGTGGAAGAAGATATATACAGCAATGGGTTCTCGTGCAC
Organism: uncultured Gammaproteobacteria bacterium; assembly: GCA_964511305.1. Lineage (GTDB taxonomy): Bacteria > Patescibacteriota > Microgenomatia > Levybacterales > GWA1-39-11 > JAUSNA01. The sequence continues at coordinate 18,235 of CAZEEU010000017.1, forward strand.
TTATCAGCGGAGATGATATCACAAGCACCAATCCATATAGGCTTCAGACGGCGCTGAATAGCGGAATACTTAACGCAATCGTTATAAAGCCTAATCAGATAGGAACAGTGACAGAAGCGCTTGCTGTTGCCGAAATGGCACGTTTTAAGCAACTTAAAATTGTTGTTAGTAATCGCAGCGGAGAAACAAATGATAATTTTATCGCAGACTTTGCTGTGGCAATTGACGCAGATTATGTAAAATTTGGCGCGCCTGCTCGCGAGAGGATTATTAAATACAATAGGCTTTCAGCGATTGAGATAGAGTTGGCAAAAAGCAAACTCTAAAAGTTTCACTTTGTAGAGAAGAGTATCGTAAATTCTCCCTTTGGATTTTTGGTTGCGTATACTCTGAGCACTTCCGAAACTTTCTGACTTGTGATTTCTTCAAACTTCTTGGTAAGTTCACGTGCTATCGTTATTTCTATATCACCAAATACTTCCTCAATATTTTTTAGAGTTTGTAACAATCTGTGAGGGGATTCGTAAAGAATAACTGTGCTTTCCAATGGCCGAGTTAACTCAAGAGATCGTAACGCCTTCGATGGAGTCTTTGGTAAAAATCCTAGGAATGTAAATCTATCAGTGGGCAGAGCCGCAGCACTGAGTGCAGTTATGATAGCACTTGCGCCAGGAATTGGAATTATATTAAAGCCCTTTTTTTTCGCAGCAAGGACCAATTTATAGCCGGGGTCAGAGATAAGTGGAGTACCTGCGTCACTAACTAGAGCAACATTTTCAACCGCAAGTTTTCCAAGGATGGCATACACTGTTTGCTCCTCATTGAACTCATTTAATGGTATAAGAGGCTTTTTGATGTCGTATTTATTTAATAATACAGAAGTGACTCTTGTGTCCTCGCATACAATAAGGTCTACTTGGTGAAGGGTATCTAGGGCACGGAATGTTATATCTTGTAAGTTACCAATAGGTGTTGCTACAATATACAAATTCCCAAAAGGGCTATCCATACCGGAATTTTACCACAATGAACATAGAACATATCCTAGAAATAATAAGTCAGCACGGAATTTGGGCTGTTTATTCTGCACTTTTTGGAGTAATTTTTGCAGAATCGGGTCTTTTAATAGGCTTTTTTCTACCAGGCGATAGTCTTTTATTTACAACTGGGTTTTTAGCACAAAAAGGAATTTTTGGGCTTAATATTTACGTTCTCATGGTCGGTTACTTTTTGGCTGCCGTGCTTGGGGACAACGTAGGGTATTCTTTTGGAAAGAAATTCGGCAAAAAACTTTTTAATAAGAAAGATTCAATGCTTTTTCATAAAGATAATCTTAAAAAAGCACAAGATTTCTATATTAAGCATGGAAGAAAGACAATTATATTAGCTCGTTTTGTACCAATAGTCAGAACCTTCGCTCCAATTGTTGCTGGAATGGGTGATATGCACTACACAACATTTCTAGCATTTAATATTATTGGAGGTCTATTATGGGCAGTTGGGTTACCTTTAGCTGGGTTTTTCTTAGGAGGTCTTATCCCCGGAAGTGAAAAGTATTTAGAGTTTATTATTATTGGAATTGTGTTGCTTTCTCTTCTACCTACTTTTTATCATGTAGCAAAAGACAAAGAGAGTAGAGACGGATTGAAAAAGATAGCGCATCACGCTATTAAAAAAGTTAGAAGATCTTAATTTAGTGCTCCAAATTTTCTGACCAAGCCTGTTACAACTCCCTGAATTCTGCACTCTGTAGGGTAAATCGGATCCATTTCGCTATTTGATGGCATAAGAACTATCCTTCCGTTCTGCTTATAAAATCTTTTAAGAGTAGCCAAGCTATCATCAACTAATGCAACGACTATGTCACCTTCGTTACATACTTCTGTTTTCTCAACAACCACAAAATCTCCGTCAAAAATTCCGTCTTCAATCATAGAATTTCCTTTCACCTGTAGTGCATACGAAGTTCTCTTACCTGAAATCATTGATGAAGCAACGTCCATCGTGGCTTCTGGATCTGTATGGGGTTCTAATGGTGCACCAGCTGCAATGTATCCCATGAGTGGCAGTGAAATTGTTGTACCAATTCCTTTCATTTTTTCGCCAATCAAAGCGCCAATTTGGTCACGCCTTAGAATTTTTAGTGTCCTCATGTTGCCATCCGCTTTTTGTAAGTAGCCTTTTTCTACAAGACCACGGATAAGAGAATGAATAGTTGATGGTGCTCTTCTGTTGAGTGCGTCAGCCATTTCGCGAAGAGTCGGCGAGTAGCCATTTCTTTCCTGGAACTGCCAGATAAATGTAAGAAGTTCTCGCTCTCGTTTGTACAGTACTGCTGTCATATATTGGTGTTAGTGTCTGGTAGTTAATAAGTAGAAAAGTTGAATTAATATTCTACAAAACTATACTAAAAATATACGAAAAAAAGCCGAAGGTGTCAATTCAGACAATTTAGAACAAACTATGTCAATTTTCATATGCTTTTTATTTATTATCGGTAATTAGTTATCACATAATAGCTTCAAAAGTGTGTTATACTAGTAGATCAATATGTTCGACTTAGTTAGTAAATATAAGCCTACAGGAGACCAACCAAACGCTATTAAGAAGTTGTCTGAAGGTCTTGCAAAGGGTGTTGATAATCAAGTTCTTCTTGGGGTAACAGGTAGTGGTAAAACCTACACCATAGCAAACGTAATTAAGAATTATGGGCGACCTACGCTTGTCATGTCTCACAACAAGACTTTGGCTGCACAGCTCTATCAAGAACTTCGGGATTTCTTCCCGAATAACGCTGTCAGTTATTTTGTAAGTTATTATGACTATTATCAGCCTGAAGCCTATATTCCAACTACCGATACATATATTGCAAAGGAGACCGAAATTAATGATGAGATAGATAGACTTAGATTAGCTGCAACAACAAATTTGCTAACCAGACCTGACACTATTGTAGTTGCTTCTGTATCTTGCATATACAATCTTGGATCCCCTGACGAATACGGGAAATTAACGCTTCACATGAAGAAGGGTGAAAAAGTATCAAGGGCTTCAGTAATTGATAGGTTACTTGACCTAATGTATCAGCGTAATGACTACAATTTCAAGAGAAGCACTTTTAGAGTTAGGGGAGACGTTGTTGAAATAATCCCTGGATACGAAGATAAATCCTTTAGAGTTACTTTTAACGGTGACTTTATTGGCAAAATAGAACAAGTTGACCCATTAACGGGAGATATATTAGCCGACACAGATGACGTAATAATTTACCCTGCGAAGCACTATGTTACAGATGCAACAACATACGAGAAAGTATTTGATCAGATCAGACATGACCTTCAAGAGCAAGTAACCACGTTTGAGAAAGCAGGAAAACTTGTTGAGGCACAACGACTTCGCCAAAGAACAGAATACGATCTTAAGATGATCAAGGAGCTGGGTTACGTAAATGGAATTGAGAATTACTCTCGATACTTTGACGGTCGCAATCCTGGAGATCCTCCATACGCATTATTAGAGTTCTTTAATGCAGTAAGCAAAGATTGGCTTCTAGTTCTTGATGAGTCCCACATGACCCTACCTCAAATTCGAGGAATGTATAACGGGGATCGTGCACGTAAGTCTACTCTAATTGATTATGGATTCAGACTCCCAGCAGCATATGACAATAGACCACTGAAGGACGAAGAATTCTGGCAGAAGATTAAAAAAACGATTTACATGTCAGCAACTCCAAGTGATTTTGAAGTTGAAAAATCAGGCAAGGAAAATGTTGCCGAGCAATTAATTAGACCAACAGGGGTTGTAGATCCTGAGATTGAGATCAGAAAATCAGAGGGGCAAATCCAGGACTTAATGAATGAAATCGAGAAAATTGTTGCTAAAAATGAAAGAGTTCTTGTCAACACCTTAACAAAAAGGATGTCTGAAGATCTCACGACCTTTTTAGTTGAAAAAGGCATAAAAGTAAATTACCTTCACTCAGACGTTGATACGTTGTCACGCCAAGATGTTCTGGATGACCTAAGGTCCGGTGTGTATGACGTTCTGGTTGGAATCAATTTGCTTAGAGAAGGACTTGATCTTCCTGAGGTAGGCTTGGTGGCAATTCTTGATGCTGATAAGGAAGGATTTTTAAGATCGAGAAGCTCACTTATTCAGATAATGGGTCGTGGTGCTCGACGAGTTGATTCACATGTTATTTTGTATGCAGATAACGTAACAGGATCTATGGAGGAGGCAATATCTGAGGTTAATCGTCGTCGTGCACATCAGCTTCAATACAATAAGGATCATGGAATTACTCCAAAGACTATTGAAAAAGAAATTAGAGCAAAGCTTATTGAGCGTGAGAAGGTCTTGGATGATCTAAAGCCATTAATTGAAAAGGATGTTTTGTTGCCTGATGAAAAAAATAAGGTTATTAAAACCTTGAGGCGCGAAATGCAGTCTGCGGCAAAGGATTTGGATTTTGAGACAGCAGCACTTATCCGCGACAAGATTAAGTATTTACAGCAGTCCTAGTAGTTTTGTTCTACAATAAATCTTAAGTGACAAAACCAAAACTCATTAGCTATAGTTCCTCAGGTGTTAACTATTCAAAGATGGATACCAAAAAATATTACATTTGCAGGAGACACTCTCGCAGTCAGATAAATAATACTTCTATTTTCTTGTATTTCCCATAGCGCTTGAACTAGCTAGTCATTTAGGTGTACAATGGATGACTTTCGAATTAAATTCCAAGAACCAAATACCAAATTCTAAACGAAGTTTTAATTCTATAAAAATTGAACATTTGAATTTAGTTTGAAAATTGGAATTTGTAATTTGAAAATTAAAACATCATGGACAAAAAAATCATAATTAAGGGGGCTCGAGAACATAATCTCAAGAATGTCGACATCGAGATTCCAAAAGATCAGCTAGTTGTATTCACCGGCCTTTCAGGAAGCGGTAAATCTTCTCTTGCCTTCGACACAATTTACGCTGAAGGGCAAAGGAGATATGTCGAGTCGTTGTCTTCTTATGCACGGCAATTTCTTGGAGTTATGAAAAAGCCAGCGGTTGACTTTATCGAAGGGCTTTCCCCGGCAATTTCAATTGACCAAAAAACAACTTCCCACAATCCACGATCAACTGTCGGAACTGTTACTGAAATTTATGATTATCTTAGACTCCTTTTTGCAAGAGTCGGACACCCACACTGTCCAAAGTGCGGACGCGAAATTACAAGAACAACAAAAGAGAAGATTGTCGAGGAAATTATTAATAAATTTGTCGCGACTACTCCGACAAAAGTGATGATACTTGCTCCAATTATTTCGGGTAGAAAAGGTGAATACGTAGATCTTTTTAAAGATCTTCGAAAAAGGTCGTATCAACAAGCCAGGGTTGACGGACGCGTCATGGGTCTTAATACAGATCTTACCCTTATCAAGACGAATAAACACACCATCGAAGCAATTGTTGATAAGTTAGTCTTGGACAAGAATTATGACAGGCAAAGAATCTTAGATTCTGTTGAGCAAGCATTGGCACTTGGCAATGGTGAGGTTATTGTTAGTGAAGTAAAAGACAAAAGTTTTTCTTTCCCAGAGGTTCCTACAGAAATGGAAGACACTTTTTATTCTGAGAAATTTGCATGTCCATATGATGCAACGCCAATGCCAAAAGTTGAGCCAAGAATTTTCTCCTTTAATTCTCCATTTGGTGCATGCGTAGGATGTAATGGACTGGGCAATATCATGACGGTTGATGAAGATTTGGTTCTTAATCCAAATCTGACAATAGCAGAGGGTGGAATACTTGCATTTGCAAATCTTTACGATCGGGACACTTGGCTTACCAGAACTTTAAAGACTGCATTTGACGAGAATGACATTCCAATGACAGATCTTATTATGACTCTTACCCCAGAACAAAAGAAAATTGTTCTTTATGGAACCGGAGAGACAGTATACAAAGTAAAAGGGAAAAATCGTTATGGAGAAAATACTTCAATTTACGAAACATACCCGGGAGTTGTTGGATATCTACATGCAAGATTTTTAGAGACTGATAGTGAGCTTATAAAGAAAGAAATTCAGAAATTCATGACAGCAAAAGTTTGTGATACTTGTTTTGGTGCAAGACTAAAGCCAGAGTCATTAGCTGTAACTATTCGGGAGAAATCAATAGTTGATATTTCAGATATGTCTATTGAGGACTGTTATGAATTTATGAAGAATCTTTCAAGCAATCTTGCCGGAAAAGACCTGGAGATTGCAACGGTAATTTTGAAAGAAATTAATGCTCGTCTTAAATTCTTATTTGATGTAGGACTTTCGTATCTTACTCTTTCAAGATCTGCTGAGTCGCTAGCAGGGGGAGAAGCCCAGCGAATACGTCTTGCTTCACAAATCGGAAGTGGCCTTTCAGGAGTCTTATACGTTCTTGATGAGCCATCGATTGGATTACATCCTCGAGACAACACAAAGCTTATTGGTACTCTAAAGCACTTGCGAGATATAGGAAATAGCGTGATTGTTGTTGAGCATGATAAGGAAATGATGCAAGAGTCTGACTATATATTTGATTTTGGTCCTGGTGCGGGAGAGCATGGAGGTCATGTAATTGCGCACGGAACACCAAAGCAAATAGAAGTCGACCCTAAGTCAATTACAGGAAAATATCTCTCTGGAAAAGCAAAAATCAAAATTCAAAAAGAAACATTAATTGAGCCTGAAGTTCAGCGATATATAGAATTAAAGGGAGTTAGGGAACATAATCTTAAAAATGTTGACGTTAAATTTCCTTTGGGAAGATTTGTTTGTATAACTGGGGTTTCGGGAAGCGGAAAGTCCACGCTTATTAACGACGTTTTTTATCACGCAATTGCTCATTATAAAAATCCTTTTCATAAAGAGCGTCCTGGTAAATTCGACACAATAACTGGATACGATGAGATAAAGAGAATATTTATGATAGACCAAAGTCCAATCGGTCGTACTCCAAGAAGTAATCCTGCAACGTACACAGGGGCCTTTACTTATATAAGAGACATTTATGCAAATTCAAGAGACGCAAGACTACGAGGATATGGACCAGGAAGATTTTCTTTCAACGTAAAAGGTGGACGATGTGAGAATTGTGAAGGTGAGGGTCAAATTAAAATCGAAATGCAATTTCTTTCAGATGTTTACGTAAAATGTGAAGTTTGTAATGGAACAAGATATACACAAGACACTTTGGAAATAAATTTTGAGGGTAAAAATATTTCCGAAGTTCTTAATATGTCGGTTGAAGAGGCTATTCCATTTTTTGCATTTCATGAGCCTCTTACTGCAAGACTAACAACGCTTAAAGAAGTTGGGCTTTCATACATTAGACTTGGACAGCCTGCAACAACTTTGTCAGGAGGAGAAGCTCAGAGAATAAAGTTGGCTTCAGAATTGTCTAAGAAAGGTGGCGGCGGATCTCTATACGTTCTTGACGAGCCAACAACAGGTCTTCATTTTGCTGATCTTGAGAAGTTAATACTTGTTCTTAGGCGATTGGTAGATAAAGGAAATACTGTTGTTGTTATAGAGCACAATTTAGATCTTATAAAAAATGCAGACTATATAATTGATCTTGGGCCAGAGGGAGGAGATCAGGGTGGTAAAATCATCGGAGTAGGTACTCCAAAAGAAATTTCAAAAATCCCTACATCTTACACTGGACAATATCTAAAGCGTGAAATTGATTAATGCTTAAAAAAGTTCTCCCCTATATACTGCTACTGCTATTTTCTCTTTTCTTTCCATTTCGCGTATTTGCAGCAGAAAAGCAATTTGATATATCTGTTGATTCGCAATACGAAGTCAAAGCAGATGGGATAACGGATATTTCCCAAACAATTTCCATCACCAATAAAACTGAGTATTACTACACACCGTCTTATACAGTCTCAGTTGGTTTTTCTGACATTTCTAATATTCAGGCATATAATTCTGACGGTTCAATCCCCACGACTCTTACTGAAAAAGGAGAAAAGGATAAGAGCATAAAGTTGTCTTTCCCAAAAAGATATGCTGGCCTTAATGACAAGAATGTATTTACTCTAAAATTTTCAACAAAGGACATAGCAAAAAAACAGGGTTCAGTATGGGAAGTAACTATTCCAGGAATTGAAAAACCAGAGGATTTTGGAACATATACTACTACAGTTTCTGTTCCTGACGATTTTGGAAAAGCCAGCATTATAAAACCTGCAAAACAGGCAAAAGAGGGAGAGCCAATCAAGCTGTCAAAGGATGATGTTGGTCAATCAGGTGTTTATATATTGTATGGTGACAGACAATACTACTCATTTAATCTGAATTACAATATTTCAAATCCAAATTTATTTCCGGTAAGAACCGAAATTGCACTTCCCCCACAGACTAATTATCAAAACGTACTCATCTCCGCCTTTTCCGAGGAACCAGTAAATGTAGATCGAGACGGGGATGGCAATTGGATTGCTGAATATCGCCTTCTTCCTCAACAAAAGAAGTCAATCCTTGTTAAAGGAATTATAGAAATTCTTTCTCAACCACGAGAAGAAAGTCTCACAAATAAGCAGCTGAAGGAATATACAACTTCAAAGAAATACTGGGATTTAGGAAATAAAAAGACACAAGCTGATCTAAAGGATCTTAAATCCGCAGAGGATATTTACAACTATGTTCAAAAGACACTTCAATATGACTATAAAAAAATTGCGACTGATAATCTAAGACTTGGTGGGGCTGGCGCTCTTTCCAATCCAAAAAATAGTGTGTGTCTTGAATTTACAGATCTCTTTGTTGCACTTGCCAGGGAAAAGGGAATTCCTGCTCGCTCGGTCGAGGGATTTGCTTTTACTCAAAATGCAAAATTAAGACCGATATCTTTGGTTAATGATATTCTACATGCATGGCCGGAATACTATGATAAAACAACCAAAAGATGGATTATGGTTGATCCTACTTGGGCGAATACAACGAAGGGAATGGATTATTTTACGACTCTAGATTTTTCTCATGTAGCATTTGCTATAAAGGGATTTGATAGCGAATATCCGATACCCGCTGGTGGATATAAATTTAACAAGGAGTCAAAAGATGTTGAGGTAAGTTTTGCCAAAGCAGCTGATTTTATTGAAAAAAGGAAAATTCAAATAGAAGATAACTTGCCGAATTTCTCTTTTCCAAAAATTGATATTCAAGGCACAGTCAAGATTAAAAATGCCGGAAATGTATCTGAAAATAATATTGTTGTTGACGTACGCTCAAGTAGGGGGACGAGGAGACAATTTATTATAGATTATCTCCCTCCTGGAGGGACAAAGGAAATAACTACAACATTTTCCGATGTACCCTTTTTGACAAACTCGAAATATCTAATTACAATTCAGGTTGGGAAGTCAATTCATAAGAAAGAAATTAAGATATCATTCATACCAGATTACAAGATTCTAGTACTTATAGGAGGAATAATAGGTGTATCAGCAATTATATCAGCAATTACCTTCCACACCGGGAGTATATATATTCAAAGACGGAGAAGGAAAAATTCTCTACGTAGGTAAAGCTAAAGACCTCAAAAAGCGTGTGTCCACTTATTTTTCAAATAAGGCTCTGGACGCAAAGACATTAAAGCTCGTTTCACTAGTCCGGGATATAGAAAGTATACGAGTAAATTCAGAAATTGAAGCCTTCTTGCTTGAGTCATCTCTCATTAAGAAATATAAGCCTTTTTATAACATAAAGCTTATTGACGACAAGTCGTATCCAATGATAGAGATAAGTCAAAATAATAATCCAGCAGTGACAATCACAAGAAAAAAAATTGACAAAGACTCTTTGTATTTTGGTCCTTATTCAGATGCGGGAGCATTAAAGACGGTACTTAAAATTTTGCGTAAAATATTTCCTTATCAGTCGATAAAAAATCATCCAAAGAGAAAGTGTTTGTATTTCCATCTTGGACTTTGCCCTTGCATACTGTCTGTTCCTGAAAACGCGCCTGAGTATAGAAAGAATTTAGCAAATATTGGCAAATTCCTAGATGGTAAAAAGGAAGAAGTTATTAAGAAGTTAACAAAAGAGCGTGAAGAATTTTCTAAAAACGAGATGTTTGAGGAGGCGCAGTTAGTTCAGTCAAGAATTGAACGGATAAATATTATAACCAGTGAAACCTACGACCCATTCCAATACATAGATAAGCCAGATTTTTACTTCGAGCGTATAGAGCGCGAGAAGAAGTCTCTTTCTGAAATTCTTAAGCCTTACTATTCAGAGATTCCAGAACTAGTAAGAATTGAATGTTATGACATATCAAATATTTCAGGAACTAATGCAGTAGGAAGTATGGTTGTGTTCTTGAATGGAGATAAAGCTTCAAAAGAATACCGAAGATTTAAAATCCGTTCAAAAAATACTCCGGATGATTTTTTTATGATGCAAGAAATGCTTACAAGACGTCTGCGTAAGGAAGATTGGCCGGTTCCTGACCTTCTCGTGATTGATGGAGGGAAAGGTCAAGTTGGGTCTGCTTTAAAAGCAATGGCAAGTGCCGGCAAAAATTTTCCTCTCATAGGTCTTGCTAAGAGAGAAGAAACTATTGTCATTCCTATAAAAATTCCAGGTGGTATAGAATTTCAGGAGATCAAGCTTGCCAACTCAACTCCTGGTATCAATTTGCTGAGGCGAATTAGAGATGAAGCTCACAGATTTGCGATTACTTATCACCGATTACTTCGCAAAAAAGCATTCATAACAGAATAATTGCTCTAATTAACCTAATTCTTCTAATTAACTTAACTATAGAGAGCCTAGTTCATCGCTTCATTATTTAGAAATTAGGACTTAGGAATTAGAAATTATGGTATCCTTATAGTATGCGAAGCATTCTCAGAAACATACTTTTATATGCTTTTGCGCTTTATTTAACGCAAATGATTTTTTCAGGACTTGTTCTTCATGGTGGACTTCAAACGTTGCTTACGGGTGGTTTGCTTTTGGCTATCGGATTCAAATTGCTTAAGCCGATTCTTTCTGTAATTTCTCTTCCCTTCAATCTTTTAACTCTGGGACTTTTTAGCATAGTTATTATTGCTTTTATTATTTTCTTAATAACACTAATCTATCCATCAATCGAGATCCGGCCTTTTACTTTTTCAGGAGTTATTATTTGGGGAGTTGAGATTCATAAGTTTTATGTAACCTCACTTTTGTCTTATATACTAATTTCTGTTACAATATACCTCATAACGAAGCTAATAGATTGGCTTTTTAAGTAAAAGACATTCATGAATATTTTTGCAATTGCTCAAATTATTATTTCAGTACTACTGATCATAACGATCATGCTCCAAAGACGTGGTAGCGAAGCAGGAATAGCTTTTGGTGGCGGAGGAGAGAGCTTTAGAAGTAAGAAAGGTCTTGAGCAGTTCTTGTTCTATGCAACCATTATTCTCGCAGTCCTCTTTGCTGCTAACTCCATCCTAACTCTCGTTTTGCAGTAGCAAATATGGCTAGTATTAAGAGGCGCTACTACGCATGGCTCATAAAAGCATATTTCAAAAAAATGCGCAGAACCATCATAAGTTCTGTTGTTCTGGGCATACTTGTTTTTTTTGCATTCATAGGACTTCTTAATTATTACTTCAGACCGCTTATTTTCAAAACTACAGAAAGTATTGGGTATGCTGGTACCTATACGATTCCCACGCTTCCAAAAGAGTTGCTTTCAGAAATCAGCTTTGGATTAACAACAGTTAATAGTAAAGGACAAATTCAACTTGCAGCAGCTCAAAGCTATACTATCAACGATGAGAAAGAGTACACATTTAAACTTAAAAGAGGACTTAAGTTCCATGATGGCAAAGAATTCACTAGTCAGAATGTTAACCTCAATTTTGCAGACGTAACCGCAAAAGCAATCGACAAATATACAATTTCGTACGTATTAAAAAATCCATATTCTCCCTTCCTTGCAAGTGTTGCAGGTCCTATTTTTGGAAAAAATCTTACTGGCATTGGAAAAATGAAGATTGACGACGTTGACGTAAATGGAGGGTTTGTCAGGACAATGACTTTAAGTAACATGACAGTGAAAGACAAAAAGAAAAAAATATATTTCTACCCAACACAGAAGGCTCTGAAAGTTGCATTTATGCTTGGTGAGGTGAGTGAAATATATGGAGTTAATAGCACAAAAATTAATACAACAGATCTATCTAAATGGAAAAAAGTTAAGACTGAAAGCTACACAAACTACACCTCACTTGTTTCGCTTTTCTATAATAGTAATGATTCAATTCTTAGTAATAAGAAGATCAGGCAAGCTTTAAATTATTCGCTACCTGAAGATCTACCTTTTGGAGAAAGGGCTTTTGGGCCAATTCCTCCAAATTCTATTTATTTTAGCCAGCCTCCAACATATAAGATCTCTGACCTAGAGCTTTCAAAAACGCTGCTTTCAACAGTAAAGGATCCTATTAAGGACCCTATCGTTATATCAACTACAGAAGAGTATGAAGCAGTTGCCCAAGAGGTTTCGGCTGCCTGGAAGAAGTTGGGGATATTGTCCAAAACAAAAATAGTACAAGGAATTCCTTCCGACTTTCAGGTTTTTATATACGAAATAAGACTTCCTGAGGACCCTGATCAATACGTACTTTGGCATTCGGATCAAGTGAACAATATTACTCACTATAAAAATTTGAGAATCGACAAGTTACTTGAGGATGGAAGGTCAATAAGTGATGTAGAAAAAAGAAAAAAGATTTATGCTGATTTTCAAAAATATCTTACAGATGATGTTCCTGCTTCCTTTTTCTATTTCCCTCGAGAGTATAACCTAACAAAGACAAAATAGGTCGTGGCTTCCAAAAAGACAGACAGAATGTCATGGCTTAGAAAAAGACAGACAGAATGTCATGGCT
>CAZEEU010000018.1:0-25004 GCA_964511305.1 uncultured Gammaproteobacteria bacterium
GCACGTAGATCTATCACTTCATCTTGTTTAGATATAAAATACTTCGCCTATGTCAGAGCTGTTACATTTTGTTCCTCGCGATGATCCTACGCAAAAGAACTCAAGCATTATCAACTTTATCGATCCTTATATTTGCGAAGCTTTACGAAGAAATTCAGAAGAAGGAAGCCATGCTCAGATAAAAAGAAAAACGATAAATCAGCTAAAAAAAGCTCAAGACAAGCCGTATTTATCAAGATTAGTTGAAGCTAACTTTGTATATTTGCTTAAAACTGCATCTTTATATGAAGAACTCCGAATGGTTTCTCTTGAAGCAGAGGACGTTCAAGAAGCAATTGTTCGACATGCAACTCAGCCTACTTCAATTGCCGATTTGCAAGTAAAGTTGCGAGCCGAAGACATCGAAAGCCCAGATAAGCTTGTTGAAATAAATGCTTACTGGCTTTCCCAAGCAGGAGAAATAAAAATTAATCAAGATTATTATTTAGCTGCTACAGATAACAATCCACATCAAATGCTGCTTCCAGGTTTTGAAATTTCAATTCAAAGCGCATAGAATTTAGTGATACAATCCAAGAATGAAAAAGATTTTACTTTCACTATTGTTGTTTTTAGTTTTTAATTTTCGGTTTTCGGCTATTTCATATGCGATGGAATTGAATCCTCAAACGGATTTAGAAAAACAGTCGATGGAGATGATCAATGATAGCATTGCCGGAGATCAGGTAAAAGATTTTACAGCCAATATCAACATAAATACTGATGGGTCCTTAGATATCCGTGAAGATATACATTATTTTTTCGACAGAGAACGCCACGGCATATATCGAAATATTCCCTTCACTATCTATAACAATTCTGAAAGGTATGATATGCAATATACTTTTGGACCAGTCACAGACGCGCAAGGAAAAAAATATAAAGTTGATAAAAGTAAAAGCGGTGAACAATGGGTTCTAAAGATTGGAGATCCTAATAGAACAATTACTGGCGATCATATTTATGTAATAACGTACCACGTGGAAGGAGGTCTACGATATTTCAAAGACCATGATGAGCTGTATTGGAACATAACTGGCAATGGATGGAATGTTCCAATTAAAAAGACTACCGCAATAATCAATCTTCCCGACAAACTCCAAGAATCAGATATAAAAATTGAATGCTTTACCGGCCCAACAGGCTCAACGAAGAAGAATTGTTCTGGAATATCAAACGGCAAGTCTACAATAATCGACACTACTCTATTTCTTAATTCTTATGAAGGATTAACTATCGCACAATCTTTTCCAAAAGGAACAACTGCTGTGCTTCTTCCTACAAAATTTATTCCCTTCTTTGAAAGATGGTACGGGAAAATAACGCTTGCTGGAATCGTAATTGCCGCAATTATTTGGTATGTAGTATTGCCGATATATCTAGTCATTCGATGGTTCCAAAAAGGCCGTGACCCAGAAGTTGGCATTCCTGTAGCTGCAAATTATGACGCGCCTAAAATTGGAGGAAGACCGCTAGCTCCAGCTGAATCAGGGGCTTTGGTTGATGAACAAGTCGATAAAAGAGATCTTTTTGCAACAATTATTGATCTTGCACGCCGTGGACACATAAAAATTAGAGAGCCAAAAGAAAAAGAATTCCACTTAGACAAAACTGCCCCACGAAAGAAAGATACAATCCTCCCATTTGAAAAGACCTTAATAGACGGCATTTTTGAAGGCTCGGACACTGTGGAACTTAAAAAAGTAAAATTTTACACAACTGCTTCGCTTGTCGAAACTGAGCTCTACAACCTTATGGTAGATCATAAATATTTCACCAAAAATCCTAGAACTACCAGAGCAATCTATTATGGAATTGGGTCAATGGGGCTTATTACCTTTAATTTCGTGCTCGCGTTCATAGCCTTTATTTTTGGGCGTCATATGCCTGCAAAAACGCTTGCCGGTGCCCAGGCTGCAGTAAAAGCAAAGGGAATGAAAAACTTCCTTAATTCTCAAGAAAGACAACTAAATTTCCAGGGAGACAAGCAAATGTTTTTTGAAAAACTTCTACCTTTCGCAGTAGCATTTGGGGTTGAAAAAGCATGGGCTAAAAGATTTGAAGCGATAGATATAAAAAATCCTGACTGGTACGAGGGGACAAGCTCTTCCCATTTCA
The DNA here is from genome assembly GCA_964511305.1 of uncultured Gammaproteobacteria bacterium. Classification (GTDB taxonomy): domain Bacteria; phylum Patescibacteriota; class Microgenomatia; order Levybacterales; family GWA1-39-11; genus JAUSNA01. The sequence goes on from CAZEEU010000018.1 coordinate 2,158, forward strand.
ATACTGCTCTTTTTGCATCTTCACTCTCTCATTCATATAGCAGTTTTGCCTCATCAAGCACTCCTCCCTCTTCATCAAGCTCCGGATTCTCCGGTGGATCCTCCGGTGGTGGAGGTGGTGGAGGCGGCGGCGGAAGCTGGTAAAAGGCTTAAGCTAGGGGTGCATCAGAGGGTCCTTCAGAGACATTTAAGTCGGCGCTAGGTTGTTCAATTATGACTCCCTGTCCTTCAGCTAATTTATGCAAGTTCTGCTGTGGTGAAACATAACCCTCAGTCATCCATGGATCAGGTTTTTGATCTCTAAAACCAAAATCTGTGTCTCTGTAATGCTGCATTGCTTTACTTACCAACGGCTCCCAAACACTAGGTTTAGGTGCTTCTTTAGGTTCTTCATTTGACATAACGTGGTATTTTACTAAATCTCGAAGCAGCTTTCAATAAAATCACTTCTTCTGAAGCTTGAATATCTCTTCTACCTCTTTTAATGTCGTTGCATCAGTTGGCTTTTTAAGGATGTAGGTCCTCAAGGAGCATTCGCTGCTACTTCTTTTGCAATTTAAATATCTCCTCAATCTCTTTTAAAGAAGTGCAGTCAGAAGCGGACTTATCGTCCCTAAATCGCTCAAGTCTTGGAAAGCGCAGGGCATATCCAGCAACGTCTACATCAAATGAGGATCCCGATTTTGAAGGCTTTAGAGTACGACCCGCAGTATGTACGGGGGATCTTGTTAATTCGTCGGCTCTTATCTCAACTACTATCTCAGGTTTTATCCAAACATCAGGAGCAAGCCACTTGTCTACATCGTAAAGTACTGGCATCTCTTTCGACTTAAGCACGTCCCCTCTTTTTGCTAGCTCTCTCCATTCCTCATCAGTAAGACCCGTCCCAACTTTTGCGATAGTTAGGAACTTATCCGATTTTGCATCATAAATTCCAATAAGAAACGCACCTATTCCAAAACTTGTACGCTTTCCTCGTCCGTAGTAATACCCCATAACAACACAATCAATAGTGTCATCAAGCTTTGACTGATAAGATCTTTTTAGCTTGATCCACGACCATCCTCTTGCTCCAGCCTGATATGCACCATCTAACTTCTTTGCCAATATACCCTCTAGTCCGTCTGCAATACACTTGTCAAAATAGTTCTCGATCTCCTTACCGTCACTAAATATTTTTTCATCTGCCGGATAAAGAACAGCTCCCTCTTTCATAAGCTCCTTGAAAGACTCTCGTCTTTCAACATAGGAATATGGGATCATATTTTTTCCATTCAAATACAATACGTCAAAAACCATATATTTAAGGGGAATTTTTTTAGCCATTTCCTCGATGTCATACTTTCTCTTTCTTTGGGAAGTCAGTTGGAATGGAAGATATTCACCTGTTGTTGGGTTGTAGGCAATAGCTTCTCCTTCAAAAATAGCCTCGTCTGCTTTAACTTGTTCTAAAATGCCTGCCTCAATGTCTGGGTACATGAATGTCACTTCCTCAAGTCCTCTCGTAAAAAGTCTCACTTGACGCTCAATCTTTCCATCCTCCCCCTTTATTTTTCCTATATGCGCTTGCAATCTAAATCCGTCAAATTTTGGCTCCACCGCACATTCTCCTATCTTGTCTACAATTTCCTGTCCTGAGGAAAGCCTCTCAGCACGTGCCATTAAAATTGGGGTGCCAACGCTTGGCTTAGCGCTATTTAATCCTTCTACTCCATGCTCTTTTATTAACTTTCCAATGTATCCAAGGTCCGGTCTTATGTTATATGCCTTCTCAATTATAGGACGTAAAGATTTATCTTCCTTTAACATCCATGACAAAGAATCGAGCACTGTCATGTCAGAAAATCCAAGTCGAAGTTTTGCAACGGGAATTCTGGCGATATACCTGGAGGATAGTGGATCTGCTTCTTTAAGGAGTTTTGCAAGTGTATCAGTTTTATGCTCGACACTTCCTGATCCGCTTGTATTTGCTATCTTTTCTAACTCACTGAATAGTCGACTAATTGTTAGTTTTCCGCTTTCTGTTTTATTTTTGGAATTAAGAGTCTCTGCTAATTCTCCAATGTCTCCAATCTTCTTAAATTCTACAAGAGTTTCTTTTTCGTCGATTTCATATGCAGATGCCAAAGCCTTTACTATCATCTTATCGGCCATTCCAAATTCTAGATTTACGTAGAGAGGCGCCACTCTTCCTTGTAATAAATACATTACCTGATCAAAATTTTCAGCAGGTACTTCTTTAAACAGATCGGAAAGCAAAAGAATCATGTCATTGCGAGAAGTGGTATTTTCTAGCCTTTCCAGATAGACTGAGATTTTTTTAAACTCCATGAGCCCTTTCCCTTTCCTCCAATGTAATCTTTGCCGCATCCGCTACTTGCTGTAATGCATCTAGCGAAGTTGGCTTTTGAAGATAATAATCATTCACTATGCCTCCTAATGTCTCTTGAATATCGGAGTCGTCTGAATCACGTCCCGAAAGCAATATTGAAATAAGATCAGGGTTTCTCTTTTTCAGTTCTCTTATCAACTCTGCCCCATTCATTCCTGGCATATCATAGTCTGTTAAAAGCACGTTAAATGGACTAGCTGTACCCTCAAAAAGTGAAATAGCTTCTCTTCCATTAGAAGCACTTTCAAAATTAATACCCAGAGTAGCTAGGCTCCTTCCAAGAACAGCTCTTAGGGGTGCTTCATCCTCAACCTGCAAAACTCTTAAGGGTGATGATGGCTCTTCTTCCGATGTTGGGTGCTTGTCTATTCCTAGTTCCATTATTCTTTATTTATTAAGTATTTAACGCCCTTTGTCTTTCCGCGTTTGACAATTATCCCTTTTTTTACCAAATCCTGAACCTCCCGAAGAGCTGTATCCTCTGACACGTCAGGGAACAGGTTAGCAAAAACTTTGTTCTCAAGATATCCTACTTCTTGAATATATTCAATAATCTTTAACTGCCTATCTGTTAGCATAACTGGAGTTCCTCCCAGTTTTTCCTTCATCTTGTTATCAATTGAAATACGCTCAATTTTCTCTTTTATTTTCGTCAACTCAATTGCCAAGCACTCCGAAAAGTATTCTAGCCAATTAGTAACATCCCCATTGTGTATAGCAACGCTTTGAAGTGCCTTGTAATAATCTGCCGCATTTCTATCAAAATGCTCCTCAAGTGAAAAGAATTCTCGTATATCATACCCTTCAGCAAAAAGCACTAGCATTGATAAAGCACGCCCTACTCTTCCATTACCATCAAGGAATGGATGGATTCTCACAAATTCATAGTGAACAATTCCAGCTTTTAGAACTGAATGTATATCCTTTTCTTTGTGAATAAATTCAACAAGATCTTTCATTTGCCATTCAACTTCAACAGATGGCGGAGGACGAAAACTTACGTCTCCTGTAATACTATTTCTGATAACAACTTCCTTTTTTCTATATTCTCCAGAGGCATGCTCATCAAGAATTGAATCAACTGTTAATTTATGCAGTGCCAAAATAGTCTTTTCATCTATAGGTATATCTTTCTTGTCTCCTATAAAAGCAACTACTTTTCTGTAATTAATAACCTCCTGAACGTCACGATCCCGAGCTACTATTCTTTCCCCATCAAGAACTTTCTGGACCTGAGAAAGAGAAAGTTCATTTCCTTCTATGTGGGTCCCATAATGGGTTGTGCGAAGAATTGCCTCATCTTGAAATTTTTTCTCCCAGTATGGCAAAAGAGGTGCATGTTCTATGACTTCCTTAGCGGCCTCTATCTCGCCGATGTGTCTTAAGATTTTATTTGTAATTGCAAAGTCTGGACGATACATAATTGATTGCGTTTTGAGCTTGTTTATTGTAACATAACTCTTAATATGGCTTCATCAAAAAAGGAAAAACAACTAAAATTAACAATAGAAATTGTTAAGCAGATGCTAACCCTTGCAACCGCGGGATTTGGGCTTGTTGCTGCTCTTGCATGGAATAGTCTTATCCAAACATTTGTTGAGGACTATATCAAGATCTGGCTTCCTTCTGGCGGCAAACTTACCTCACTTGCGATATATGCCTTAATAGTGACTGTACTTGCTGTTTTTGTAACATATCAACTTTCAAAAATTCTTAATCGTCTTGAATCTAAAGAAAAATCCTAGAATTAAGAAGCAAGAATTAAGTATCAAGAGATTCACTTACTACATAATTCTCAATACTTTATTCTGTGTATGGTATATTTACCATCACGATGTCACTACTCTCTCTCAAGTTAAAACACTTCAGAAATCATAAAAATTCGTCTTTCGATTTCCCCTTAACAACGGTAATTATAGGCAAAAATACAGTTGGTAAAACATCCATTCTTGAGGCTATTCAGTTTCTTTCACATGGGAAAAGCTTTAAAGCAGAACGTGACATCGATGCAATAACTGAAGATAATGATTATGCAAATATTGAAGCCAAAGTTAAAGAGGAGGATGGCAACACTAATCTCAAGGTAATTCTCGCCAATCAGCAAGGAAAATTCTCAAAAAAGTTCTTAGTTAATAATGTAGCCCGTCGTCAGATAGACTTTACCTCGCATTTTCTTTCGGTTTTATTTACCCCTGAGGATCTAGAAATTGTTACTGACTCCCCATCTCTTAGGAGAAATTACGTCAACTTGATTCTTTCTCAAGCTGATAGAAAATATCGCGCTGCGTTAAGTATTTATGAGAAAGCTTTGAGACAGAGGAATAGGATGCTCTGGCTACTTAGAGAAGGTAAGAAATATTTCTCTCAAGGTGATTTTGAATATTGGGACAATGTATTAATTTTAAACGGAGGAATAATAACTGCCTTTCGTGAAGAATTCATAGATTACGTAAATAAGCAGGAGAAAGACGTATTTTCTTTTGACCTTTTTTATGACAAAAGCACAATCACACGAGAACGACTCGATAAATATCACGATGCAGAACGAGCAACTGCAACTACATTAGTAGGTCCAAACAGAGACGATATATTCTTTAGATTCCCTAATACCGCAAAACCTATTTCCGAATTCGGCTCACGCGGTGAGCAAAGGCTTACTATCTTTCAAATGAAAATTCTAGAAACCTTTTACATTAAGGAGAAAACTGAACAGGTACCGACCTTACTTCTTGATGATATCTTTTCAGAATTAGACGAGAATAATATTCATCGAGTGCTTGACCTACTACCCCATCAGCAGACGATTCTGACCACAACTCACAAGGAATTTGTGCCAAAAAAGATTTTAGACAAAGAAGAAGTAGAAATTATTGAGCTATAACTGAGACAAGATTTTTGGGATTTCGTTTGCTAAATCTGACGCATTAAAATATATTCCCATGGTCTTTTCAAGACTTTCCCCTGCCTTCTTATTTATATAACTTGCAGCACATGCTGAAACAAAAGCGTCGTTCTTGGCATAAAGGGCAGCAGTAAGACCTGCTAAGACGTCCCCAGTTCCACCCTTTGTCATGCCGCTATTTCCTCCTGCAACGAATACCGTCTGTGAACCATCAGAAACAATATCAACTTCTCCTTTGGAAAGGATAACTAACCCATATTTTTCGGCCATTTCCGACACCTTGCTTCCTCTATCTTCTATGCTAAGACTACTAATGTCTGCTCCAAAAAGTGTTTCAAATTCTTTAAGGTGAGGCGTAATTATAGAACCTTTTGGAATATCATGAGGCTCTATCACTTGCAAGCTTCCTCCATCAATTACCCACTTCTTGTCTGAATATTTTGTTAAAAGACCCTCCGTTAGCGCCTTGGTATCATCGTCACCTCGTTCTATTCCGTCCTCACGAGGCAGGCCAGGACCTATCAGGACGCAGTCAGTTTCTGCGATGTAATCGTCAATTTTATCTCTTGTAATTACAATTCCATTAACGAATTGCTCCTTCATGCGGGAAACTATCTCGTTATTGTCTGAAACAGAAGCATAAAACACCATATCAGCCATTCGTGATATAACAGTCAGCGGCCATATTGAGGCTGCGTGAAATAATTTGCTGCCTGCAATAAGCATAACCTTACCATTCTGTCCTTTGTGTGAATCTCGAGAAGGAGTATGCAAACTTTCTAATACGTGGGGGTCAAATTCCTGCATGAAATAAGTGTAGCGCAATATATGTGCAAACGCTATTCTCCTTCAACAACTGTTCCGACAAAATCTCTACCTTCGAGGTAATCAGTAAGATTTTCTAAGTTATTTCCTTTAAGTATTACCGTAGTTAACCCAAGCTCTTGAGCATGACGAGAAGCAACAGGATCAAAAGGAGCATTCATTCCCGGGGTCCACTTCTCTCCAACAAGCTTTCTAAATTCTGACCAGGTACATTTATCTATTGGTTTTGCATCTGGGTTTGTTCTAGGATCACTATCATACGCTCTATCAATATTACTTAAATTAACTATTCGTGACACATCATAATCCTCACATACAAGAACTGCACAAAAGTCTGTTGACCATCCCGGCTTCCATCCTGCAGCAACGACAACAGGCTCTACAACTTTTCTAATAATTTCATAATGCTTAATAAGATGAGGGTGTGCGATATCTCTAAAAATAGTTCTTATTAGCTGAGCATTAAGTCTTGTTGCGTGAATCCCAAGCCAATCAAGATCCTCATGAGTAAGCTCGTGCCCGAGAACTTCTTCTCCAGCATCTCTATATTGCCTAGCAATTGTTCCACCACCAACAACAATAAAGAACTGCATGTCTGGATTTTTTTGAAGGCTTGTTCTGATGAACTTGTTAAAATTTTTGAGGAATTCTATATCAATTCCACCGTCTGGGACTACTAAGGAGCCTCCGAGTGATAGTACTATTTTTTCTCTCTTATTACTCATAACGGCCTCGGGTGTTACGTAAACTTGCCCGAAAAAAAACAGGCCTTACACCTGTTTTTGGTTGAAGCTTTTTGTAACTATACCAAAAAGGCGTCACAAACTCAACCTTTTAGTTACCTTTAGGGAACAGCTTGACAGGAAAAGCATTATCTGGCATATTATTGATACCTATGGCGGTAAGAAAATCACAAGATAAGGCTACTATTGGCAGTTTACTCATGAACATTCCCCTTCAAACTCTTGGAACCAAGATTGTATACGTTGCATTATTGGTTGCTTTTTTGGTGATAGGATATCTTCTTGGAAAAGTTGAAGCTCTTCAGAGCGGGACTACAGCCGTTGCCCAAACTGCTGCTCCACAAGCACCAACAGATCCTAACGCAGCACCTCAAGCGCCTGCTGCTCCTGATCCAGTTCAAGTTAAAAAGGATTTAAAAATGGGGCATCTTCCTGTTGACGGAAATGAGAATGCAAAAATAACTATGGTAGAATTTTCAGATTTTGAATGCCCTTTCTGTGGAAAGTTTTATACGGACACCCTTGGACAGCTTAAAAAAGAATATGTTGATACCGGAAAGATGAAAATCTACTACAGACACTACCCTCTTTCTTTCCATCCTAAAGCAGTACCTCTAGCGCAGGCTTCTGAGTGTGCCAATGATCAAGGTGCGTTCTGGAAAATGCATGACAAAATATTTGAAAATAATTCTACCGTTGCAAATATGACGGATGACCAAATCAAACAATGGGGTGCGGATTTAGGGCTTGATACCGCTAAATTTAATGACTGCTATGACAATAAGGCACACCAGAAAGAAATTGACGAAGACATGGCTGCCGGAACAGCTGTCGGAGTAAGTGGAACACCTACATTTTACATAAACGGCAAACAACTAGTAGGTGCTCAACCTTTTGCAGCATTCAAAGCAATTATCGATGAAGAGCTTAAATAGACGCTCGTGAAGCCCCTTTTCCTCACAAAAGTATTGATATCTGAATCCCAAAAAAGAGGTTTTGTATTTAAATTTCTCCTATTTTCTCTGTTTTACTTCTTGCTTGCTTTGATTCTTTTAAATTACCAATCATATATAAGCATTCTCACAAGCAATTATGATGTACTTGCCAAAATCAAGATCCTAACAATCATATTCTTCGGTTCTTTTTATGTTATTTCTGGAGTTGATATATTATTTCTTTCAATTATCTCCGTACTATTTGGCCTAAATATAGAGCTTGTTCTTAGAAAAATAAAATTTCTAGCTGGTGCAGGCAATTTACATGTTACCTTTGGAGTTGGTCTTATCAGCATTGCGGCCTCTGGATGCGCTTCGTGCGGGTTGTCTCTTGCTTCAATGGTAGGCTTGTCGGCGGTTCTTGCAGCCCTACCTTTTCATGGAATCGAGCTATATTTCGGCTCTATAACAATACTGATTGTTTCACTTTTCTACAATCTCCATACTTTCGTAGTAGCTTGCAAGATACCTCAATCCTAGACCTGACATTTTGTGCAATAAAAAGTTCCACGCCCGGCAAGATACACCTTCTCAACAATACCACCATCATTTCTAGTGCACGGTTTATTTTTTCTTCCATATACTAAGAAGTGATTCTGATACTCACCTTTTTGGCCGAGAACGTCAACAAAGTTAAGCTCAGAAGACCCTCTATACTTCATTCCATTCTCGAGGACCTTAAGTATTGATCCAAAAAGAGTCTTAATCTCAGAATCACTTAGATCTTTTGCCTTTCTTCTGGGATCAATTTTCGCCTCAAAACAACCGTCATTTGCATAGATATTACCAATGCCTCCGATTTTTGTCTGCTCCATAAGGAGCGCTTTTATAGGAAGATTTGATTTTTTGACAATCTCAGTAAACATCTCCAAGGTAAGCTGCGGAGTTCCCGAGCCAGGAGAAGGGAATGGCTCTGGTCCTAATGACTTAAAAAAGGAAAGCTCTTTTATTTCAGTTAAGGGCATGATTTTCATCCAGGCAAAACCTCTCACCTCCTGAAAATACAAATGAGAATCTTTATCCAAAATGATATCAACCCTTGTAAATTTATTTGGGACTTTTGAGGGAGTTGGCTTTAGAACCTCAAGATCTTTGTTGCCTTGGTCCCTATAAATTAATTGTCCAGTTAATTTGATATGAAATGCAATGGCATTCATGTTATCCAATTCAAGAACTATTCCCTTTGCGTAGCGCTTCACATCAGCAATCTTTGCTCCTATTATGTCTTTAGGGCTGCCCGTTAGAAGCTTGGAATCTATTACATTAACATCGATTATTGTTTTTCCAACAACATATTTTTGGAGACCGAGCTTTAGCGTTTCTACCTCAGGCAATTCAGGCACTTACTACCTCCTTTATTTTACGGTCAAATACTTTTTCAGAAAATTTCTCAGCTCTTTGGACACAATCATCAGGATTGAGCTTTGATTTCTCAAACCTATTAATTGCGCTATTTAAGCTTTCTGGAGTATTTTCCTCATAAAAAACTCCTGTTTTATCCTCAATAACTGTTTCTTTGACTCCACCCGAACGAAATGCAATAACAGGTGTCCCCACTCCCATGCTTTCTACAGGAGTTATGCCAAAATCTTCATCAAATGAAGAAAAAATAAACGCTTTTGCCTGCGCCATTAGCTCAAATTTCTGCTCATCTGATACTTCGCCTAAGAGTTCTATGTTAGATTTGCCATTGCCTATTTTTAGCTTCAGTTTTTCCTCATAACCCGCAAATCCACGGCCAAATATTTTTAATGGCTTTTTGTTTTTTAAAAAAGCATCAACAATAATATCTATTCCTTTTGAGCGCGCAAGTCTACCCCCAAACAAATAGAAGTCTTCTTTCTTACCCTTTACAACACTAGGAACCCTAACGGGAGGATATATGACCGTAGCATCTCTTCTATAAAATTTTTCAATACGTTTTTTAACTTCTTCTGAGTTGGCAATAAATTGATCTACGTTCTTAGAAGCCTCGAAATCGATTATACGAAGGAAATTAAAGGCTATTCCTGTTCCTGTTTTGACAAGAAGATTTGTGGGAAGCTCTCTTGCAGTTTTATAGCCATATAAGTAGCGCGGCGGAGTATGTGTATAGCAAATGAGCTTTTGCCCTTTCTTTTTGCGTATAAAGTTAGGGAAATATGCTCCTGTTTGACTCACTATTATAGTGTTATAGCCTGAAAAGTCGAAACTTTTAAATGCCAAGGGCGAAAGGAGTCTCATTGGGGAAAGAAGCTTGTGCCTAAATGGTACTTTGTCAAGAAAGCTCGTTGTAATCTTTACATCCTCAAATCTTTCCTTATGTGGTCCTAAAAATTCCGGGACATACAGTGATGTAAATACGTCAGCTTGCGGGAATAATTTAATCAATTCTTCCAAGACAAGTTCTGCCCCACCCTGCTCTTTAATATAGTCGTGAACAATCGCCACTTTTAAGTTTTTATTCATACCTATGCAATGTTCGCTCCTTCAATTCATCTGCTCGTACAACTCGCAGCTTTTTGATAATCGTGAATTATAGCTATCTTCATATCAGCTTCATTTGCCCCTTACCCTTATCTGTAACTTTTCCGTCCTTCCCAAAGATCTCATCAACTCTTCGAGGCAAAGTATGAAACTCTTCTTTTGAGAGGGCGGTCTTAAAATCTTCGAGTTCTATATATTCAATTTTTGTAGCCTCAAAATCATATGCAAACGGCACATCTCTTACAATGGTTGCAAGTTTATAGGCAATCATACATGCTTCGTGTCCCTCAACCAATTTATCAGCAAGCTTTTTATTCTTTACTGCAATCTTATCGATATTCTTGTATATATTTTCTACGGAATCATATTCATTTATTAAATTTGCAGCTGTCTTTGGGCCCACCCCGGCTACACCTGGGTAGTTATCAGAAGGATCGCCTTGAAGAGCTTTGTAGTCAATAAATTGCTCAGGCTTAATACCGTATTTTTCCCGCACTTTTTCCGCATCCATAATGCTTACCTCAGAAATTCCCTTTATAGGCATAAAAACTCGAGTGTCATGATCGACAAGCTGAAGCATATCTCGATCTCCGGTAACAATATATGTCAGTATCCCTCTCCTATTTGCGTCATCTGAAACCGTGCCAATAATATCATCTGCCTCAAATCCGTCAACGGCATATGTAGAAATACGGGCTTTTTGCAATATCTCGATAATTTTTCTAAATTGGTCGGAAAGATCGCTCTCCATTTTCGGACGCTGAGCTTGATATCCAACATATAGTTGCTGACGAAATGTAGGCTTTGGCCTATCGAATGCTATGACGATATATTTAGGATTCAACTGTTGTATTACCTTCAGGATCATCGAGAAAAATCCATATGTTGCACCAGTTGATGCACCATCTTTTTTTGCAAAAAAAGGCATTGCATGATACGCACGATGAACTATTGCACTTCCGTCTACAAGCAGAAAAATGTCCTTTTTGAGGTCCTTCTCCATAAAGTTAGGTTAATTATACCTTTAATTTATTATTTCACTAGATAGGCTTTCTACCGTATCGTTCTTTGGACAAGCGAATGACAGTCTCTCGATTGTCATTCTTTAGAGCTGGTGGGGGCAACGTCTTTGCGGGGAACGGCAATGAACTCATACCATCAATACAAAGTTTAAGCACAACCTCATGCTTTCCAAGAGATACGAGGTCATTTTGAGTGTAAATTCCCGCGTATTCTTGCTGCAATAAAGCAGCATCCCCAGCTCCGGTTACAAAGGATACCAAGGTTCCAGCATTTCCAAAAATGGCTTTTTGGATTGTAACGTCTAGCTGATCTATGTATTGGTTAGCAAGCGTAATAGCCAAACGATATTTTCTTGCCTCAGAAAGTATCTTGATAAATGAGCTTGTAGCAAAATTCTGGAACTCGTCCACATACAAGAAGAAGTCTTGTCTATCTTCCTCTTTCATAAAGGCTCTGTTCATTGCTGCTAGCTGTATTTGAGTAATAATCATGGCACCAAGCAAAGATGCGTTATCTTCACCTAATTTACCCTGAGATAGGTTGAGCAGCAGAATTTTTTTTGTATTTATGATCTCTTCTAAATCAATTGTCGATTTAGGACTTCCTATGATATTTCTTATCATTTTAGATGACACAAATTGACCTACTTTATTTTGAATTGGTGAAATAGCCTCAACCCGAAGCTTATCAGTCATTTTATCGAATTCATTTGTCCAGAAATTACGAATAACAGGATCTGTTATCTGAGGCACTACCTTATCTCGATATCCTTTTTCTGACAATATCCTAAGGGCATCAATCAACGTAGCATCCGGTATCTCAAGAAGAGAAAAGATAGTATTTCTGAGGATATATTCCAAACGGGGTCCCCAGCTATCTGCGTATATCTTGCTAAAAATACCAACAATTCCTGAAGCAATAAGGTCCTTGTGCTGCTTATTCTTAATCTCAAGAACATTCAAAGAAAAAGGCCTTTCGGTATCAAATGGCTCTAAATATACCACGTCATTAAGTCTTCTTTTAGGTATATAATCCAAAACTTGCTCGGTTAGATCACCATGAGGATCAATTATTCCAATTCCACGTCCTTTTCGTATGTCATCAATTGCCATATTAGCAATTAGGGTTGACTTTCCAGCACCGGTCTTACCCATGATATATACGTGTTTTCTTCTATCCTCTTCCTTAATTCCAAAGATTGTATTTTGATTTTTGAACTCAGTTGAGCCAAAAAAGTTAATTTTTTGCTTTTCTTCATCTGTAGCTCCCATTGCAGTTGGAATATTTTCTGGTGGCTCCCCGGCAAGCGTCTTGCCCCATGATATATTTTTTACCCCCGCAAGCGGTTTTCCCGGAGGATGCCAGATCGTAGCCAATTCTTCAGCATTCATAATTTGGGTACGACGTTCTAGCAAATTCATTGTTCTGGCGTATGTTCTTTTTAGAAGCCGTCCTCGATATAAATGAGGCTTTTTAAGCTTAAAGTGATTGCCTTCACCTGATGCAAAACTACCAAAAGTCCCGGCTATATTTTGTATAAATGGCCATGTATTTGATTCATTAGAGCCTGCAATTATTCTTATCCCAACTCTTCCTCCTTGATATGAAGTTTTCTGAGAAACCATTGAGGCAGAAACGGTAGATTTTTCCGTTGTCCCATCGCTATTCACTTTTGGCTGAGAAGCACTAATTGCAGCATGTTTCCAATTGAACGTTGAAGGTGTAACCATCACCTGTATGCAGGCAGCAACATCCGTTTCTTGTTTTGCCAAAAATCCAATAACAGCAGAGAGTGCATCTACCTCAGAAAATTCTTTAAAGGTCTTTATAGGTAAATAATAGGGAGCACTTAGCATTAGCTCTCCTACATCAACATGTTTCTGCTTGGCGATTATCAACATTGGGTCAGTTGTCTCTGAGGCTACTGATCTTGGGTAAGATGAGGAAAGAAGACTAGTAACTAATGTCTGATGTTCACGAGGGGTTGTTATGTAAAAATGAATAGTATTGTTAAGTAGATATATCTCAAAAGCGAAATTCTTTGGTCTTTGCACTGTTCTTCTAAATAAGCTTAGGTGTGTCGGTAAAAGAGCTGAGAAGATTTGAGTCGCGGGCGCAGTGCCCAGCTCATCATCTTTTGGGTTTCTTACATGCAGATATACAGGGTCTTTCATAAGCGTTTCAATTATAGTATAGCGTAAAGGAAGTCTTAATTTGCTCTATTTCTTAAGTGGAGTTATTTTCGTAACAGTCTTTGTACCCTTCATTATTTTTTCAAATTCTTCCCCCTCAAGGGTTTCTTTTTTGACAAGAATTTCAGCTACTTCATCAAGCTTTTTTCTATTTTGCTTTAGTGCAAGAACAGCTCTTTTATAAGCTTCGTCTAAAATAGATGATACTTCTTTGTCTATTGCTGCTTGCATCGATTCTGAAATACGAGCTCCTTCTCCTCCAAACATAGGATTTTCGCCTTGAGTCAGATTAACAGGACCAAGTCTACTCATTCCATACTCTATTACCATAGTCCTTGCAACCTCGGTTGCCTTTTCAATATCGTTTGCAGCACCAGTAGTCACATCAGTAAATATAAGCTCCTCAGCAACTCTTCCACCTAACATTGTTGCGATTTGCTCTAAAAGTCTAGTCTTAGTCTCATGAACTCTATCAAATTGTGGGGGGATAAGAGTATGCCCTAATGACATACCGCGGCCGACAATAGAAATTCTATGGACTGGGTCTGCTTTTGGCATTGCGTATGATACGATTGCATGACCTGATTCATGATATGCAGTAATCTTTTTGTCATCCTCTGTCTGTAGTCTTTTCTTTTCAGGACCCATCTTTACTTTAGTTGCAGCCTCCTCAAGATCATCCATGTCAATCGATTTCTTCTCTCCTCTAGCGGCTAAGATTGCAGCCTCATTAAGCATATTTTCTAAATCTGCTCCAGAGAACCCAACAGTTCTTTTTGCTACACTTTCCCAAGAAACATTCTTTTCAAAAGGCTTTCCTTTTGCATGGATTGAAAGAATTGACTTTCTTCCTTCTATGTCTGGGTAGGAGATAACTACTCTTCTATCAAATCTTCCAGGGCGAACAAGAGCTGAATCCAATATGTCTGGCCTATTTGTAGCTGCAATGACAACTAATTGCTCTGTTGGGGTAAATCCATCCATCTCAACAAGAATTTGATTCAGTGTCTGCTCGCGCTCATCATGTCCCCCCATCATGTTTCCTCCTCTTTGACGTCCAATAGCGTCAACTTCGTCTATAAAAATGATTGCTGGCTGGGCTTTCTTAGCGTTTAGAAAAAGATCCCTCACACGTGCTGCCCCTACTCCAACTAACATTTCCATAAATTCTGATCCGGCAATTGAGAAAAAGGCAACCTTTGCCTCCCCTGCTACTGCTCGAGCTAACAACGTCTTACCTGTTCCTGCTGGACCAACTAACAACACTCCTTTTGGAGTACGTGCTCCCATTGCGTGATATTTTTGGGGATTTTTTAGGAAGTCTACAACTTCAGCAAGCTCTTGTTTAGCCTCATTTACGCCTGCAACATCATCAAAAGTTACTTTTGGGAATATTTTGCTAAATGCTTTTGCCTTATTACTTCCGAAAGAAAATATATTCTCCTGAGCACCCCTTGCTTGCTTAAATACGAAGTAAAAGAATCCAATAATAAGAAGTACAGGTAAAAAGTTAGCAAGAATTCCTATCCAGGTATTAAGAGCCGTGGAGTCTTTTATGGTTACTTTTACTTTGCTTGAATCCGTATTTGAATCCTTTAACACTTCATAGAATGATGAGCCTGGCTCTTTTTTTGTAACTGCTTTCGAATTATCGCGATAAATAACGTCAATTTTGTTATCAGAAACAAGAACTTCTTTGACCTTATTAGTTTTTATATCTGAAAGTATTTGAGAGAGAGAAAGATCTTTCACGTCCGAAGATGCCTTATAAGAAAAATCGCCTAGTCCGATTGTTAAAAAGATAAGAAAGAGGAGCAAAAATCCATACAGAACAAGGTCTTTCCAACCTATGTGAAATCCTTGCTTTTTTCCTTGTTTTTTTATTTTCATGATTTCCTGCCTGGGAAGAGGGGCTCTTAAAACTTGGGAAAGTATACCATATATGAAGCTGTTATGCTAACTATTTAAGGGGATCATAACCTCCTTTTGATAAAGGATGGCAACGTAGAATTCGAGTAAAACCTTTATAAGATCCTTTTAGAACTCCGTATTTCTCTATCGCTTGGTATGTATATTTTGAACAAGTAGGTTCAAAACGGCAAGTCTTCCCTGTTCCAAAAATGCTGTCTATCATTGGAGTGACCAACTTTTGATGTAATCTAATCAACAGCAATATAATTTTTTTCATCACACAGTAGGAAGCTTTTTGAACTCAAGGAATGTCTCCTGAGCATCTTCCCAATCGACAACGATATCTTTAACATTGGCAAAGAAGGGTCCTCTTCGACAAAGCTTTAGCAATTTTTCGATCACTTCTTTTTCACCCTGAAAAACACCCTCAACTCGCTCATCCGATAAATTTCTTACCCAACCCACAAGTCCTAGTTTTCGTGCTTTTGATCTAACATAAGCACGATAGCCTACGCCTTGAACAAAACCGGAGATATATACGTGAGCTTGTTTCATTTCAGCCCCATTTTTACGCGCACTTCCGTTATGGTTTCGCGTGCAACTAGTCGTGCTTTCTGTGCTCCCTCTTCAATAACTTTGTTAACATAGCCAGGATTATTCTCAAGCTCTTTTCTTCTTTCCTGTAAAGGCCCTAGCTCTTCAAAAATCGCTTCTGAAACTTCACTTTTTATATCGCCGTATCTCACTCCCTCACTCCTATATTGAGCGACGAGTTCATTCATGCGATCCCCTCCCTTAAATAACTTTACAAATTCAAAAAGGCTCTTAACTCCTCCAGTTATTTCTTGACCCTGGCCTCCATCTGTCGGGATTTTAACAATTTTTCTCTTAATTTCATCAAGACTGTCAGTAAGATTAATAGAACTTCCTTCAATTGTTTTGCTCATTTTTCCTTCCCCAGTAAGAGATGGCACATATTCCCCTTTTGTTGCAAATCTCTGTGGTTCTGGAAAATCAGTTCCGTAATCTTGGTTAAAACGTCTCGCAATTTCTCTTGCTACTTCAAGATGAGGCTCCTGATCTATTCCAACGGGGACAAGTCCAGCTTTATACACCAGAATGTCTGCTGCCATAAGAGCAGGATAATTTAGAAGAGCAAGCGTTGCGTTCTCGGGATATTGCTTTACTTTATCTTTAAAGGTGGGAAGGTGTTGCATTTTTGCGATTGTTACAACCGATGAAAAATAAAAGGCAAGCTCAGTATGCTCATTCACTTCTGACTGCTGGAAAATAACTGACTTTTCAGGATCAAGCCCTGCTGCAAGATAATCTAAAACTACTTCTCTTCTATTTCTTCTCAATTCTTCTATATCATAAGGAGTTGTTATTGTGTGGATATCAGCAACCATATAAAACGTCTCGTATTCTGGGTTTTCTTGAAGCTCAAGCATACCTTTTACTGCTCCCAGATAGTTACCTAAGTGGAGTCTTCCTGTAGCCCTAATTCCTGACAATACTCTCTTTTTCATATGATAATTATACACGAAGTGAACGTACGAATTGCGCAACGCGTTCAATTAATTCTTTTCCTTCGTACTGTTCTGCAATTTTAACAATTGCACTACCAACAACTATGATATCAGCGTATTGATGGCCCAAATCTGCGTCTTCTTTATTTTTTATTCCGAATCCTAAAGCAAGTGGAACATGAGAAAGCCTTTTTACTGACTTCAGATATTTAATAACTTCTGGATCAAAGCTTTTCTGATTTCCCGTAGTTCCTTGACGAGAAGTACAATAAATAAAACCATTTGAATTTTTAATATTCATCTTAATGCGTTCAACCGTTGATGCTGGGGATATTACTCGTATTACGTGTAGATTATTTTTCTTTGCTGACACAGAAAATCCTTCAGCGTCTTCTTCATCAAGGCTCATATCAGGAACAATGAGTCCAGAAATTCCTGCATTCTTAGCATCAGAGCAAAATTTCTCAACTCCATATTTAAAGACTGTGTTGTAGTAAGCCATGAAAAGAAGCGGAATTTTTACCTTCAATGAAAGTTCTTTCGCCGCAAAAAAAGCGTCTTTTACCTTTGTTCCTTTTTCCAAAGCCTCTTCGCAAGCTCTCATAATGGTTGGTCCATCAGCAAGCGGATCAGAAAATGGTATCTGCAGTTCTACAAAATCTACGCCAGATTTATCCATCACTTTTACCATTTCTATTGTAGATTTAAGATCGGGATACCCAACAATCACATGGGACATAAGCCCCATCCGTTTTTCCTTTCTAATTTTTTCTACCTGTATGTCAATTAAGTTCATTTTGATTCATTTTTTAGAAATTCTTTAAATTTTTCATCTTTAAAAGCACGAGCAAGAATAAATAAATCTTTGTCTCCTCGACCGGAAACATTTACAATAATTGTCTTGTCTTTCGAAAGCGTAGGGGCCAACTTGAGAGCATATGCAATTGCATGGGCAGATTCTAATGCTGGAATTATCCCTTCATTCTGAGCACAAAATTCAACAGCTTCAATAACTTCTGTATCAACTGCATCTACAAACTCCACTCTACCTAATTCTCTCAGATGCGCAAGTTGGGGACCTACGCCAGCGTAGTCAAGACCCGCTGATATACTGTGGGTTTTGACAATCTGTCCATCATTATCTTGCAGAAAAAATGATTTAAATCCCTCGACAACCCCTACAGACCCCTTACCTCCGAATCTTACTGCATTAAGACCCTCTTTCCCTTCTCCTCCAGCCTCAACACCGATCAATTTTACTTTCTTTTCATCTATGAATTCGTTGAATGCTCCCATGGCATTACTACCTCCACCTACACATGCAATAATATAGTCTGGCAATTTTGATTCAGCTTTTATAATTTGCTCTTTTATTTCCTTGCCTATCACAGACTGAAAATCTCTTACTATTGTTGGGTATGGATGAGGACCTAAGGCAGAACCCAACAGATAGTAACTGTCTTCTACATTTTCAATCCAATCCTTAAGTGCTGCATTAACTGCGTCTTTTAAAGTTTTATTGCCAAATTCGACGGGCACAACGGTTGCTCCTAAACGCTCCATTAAGAAAACGTTTGGTCTTTGACGAGCCACATCTACTGACCCCATATAAACTGTGCATGAAAAACCAAATTTTGCAGCTACAGTTGCAGTTGCAACACCATGCTGGCCCGCCCCAGTTTCTGCAATAAGTCTCTTCTTACCCATGCGCTTTGCCAATAAAGCCTGTCCTATGCAGTTATTAATTTTGTGTGCGCCTGTTAAATTGAGGCCTTCATTTTTAAAGTATATTTTTGCGCCACCAAGCTTTTTTGTAATATTTGAGGCAAATGTAAGTGGCGATGGTCTACCGGCATATGACTGCAAAATCTCAGCAAGCTCTTTTTTAAAATTTTCATCTTTTTGGGCACGAGAATATGCATCCTCCAGCTCTTCAAGAGCAGGAATAAGCATTTCAGGGACGTAACGCCCCCCAAATTGTCCAAAATGTCCTTTTTTGCTCATGTTATTGTTCAATTATAACCTGCTCATCTACCACCATTCTTGCAGGCTCTACACCTTTCAGCTTAGGTCCAAATGCAATATCAATTCCAAGTGTCCTTGCAGTTCTCGTTTCATCTCGAAGCACAGCATGGGCAACCTCAATCATTGAGATTGGCCTCAGGTTTGGATTCATTAATTGTTCTCCTTCTCCAAATTCACAGTTCATATATCCTCCTTTCTTGTCACAAAAAAACCCTTGCAAACCTCCCAGAACTTCTGAGAAATTTACAAGGGTCTTTACTAAGACGGTGCCACCTTGTTCTACTCTTCTTGACGAACTCTAGATTACTCCGATTTTCGTTACAGTCTTTTACGCTCGTTAGAGTGCGATACGGTTTCGTCTCCGTAGGCTATTTAGGCCTCAGCTCCCCGGTTCCAACCCTCAGGATCAATGCTTTGTGGTGTTATTTTAATAAAACTGACCTCTCTTGTCAATTTATAAGCTTTTTAACCTCTTCCTTAAACTGATCCCCGCGATCTTTATAAGACTTGAACATATCAAATGAGGCACAAGCGGGCGAGAGAAGAACCACATCTCCTATTTCACCTATCTCGACACATTGTTGGATAATCTCTTTCATGGTTTGGCAATCTTCAATAATAGCTATGCTTGGATTCAAACCTTTAATCTCCTGCTTAATGCGTCCCCATTCCACTCCAATACCAATTATTGCTTTTATTGATTCCGATTCTGAAATGATCTGCCCAAGTTCTGAGAAGTTGCTATTTTTAGAACTTCCTCCAAGAATAAGTATTTTTGGCTCATCGAAAGCCTCAATTGCTGCAATAGCAGTCTCTGGCGTAGTCGAGAAACTATCATCATAGTAGGCAACACCTCTAGTGGTTGCTACGTGCTCTATCCTATGCTCAAGACCCTTAAATGACTTCAGAACAGGAATAATAGATTTCATGCTACACCCAGCACACAAAGCAGCGACCGTAGCAGCACAAACATTTTCCCAATTATGTTTTCCGCGAAGAGCTAGATCTCTCGTAGCTAATATTTCATTCTCATTCCCATCCATTTTAAGGACAATTCCATCGTTTTTCACAAAACAACCTTGGTCAACGTCTTGTTCACGACTTACTCTGTACACTTTTCCGTTTGAATAGATATCGGACTCATTACTTGCAGGATAATCTCTATTAACTATTGCAAAGTCTTTGTAGTCTTGAAATTTAAAAATATTCCGTTTTGCCTCAATATATTCATAAACATCACTATGGTAGTCTAAATGCTCAGAAGTCGTCATAAGAATTACCCCTATATGTGGACTTTGCTCGAGATCTATCAGCTGAAAACTGGAAAGCTCGAGTACAACCTTTGAGTCTCCCTTTAGTTCACTAAGAAAACTTAACGGAGGAATACCTATGTTACCCCCTAGATACGCGTCAAAACCCTCTTTTTTGAGCATTTCATAGATAAGTGTAGAAGTTGTACCTTTGCCCTTTGTACCGGTCACGCCAATGATCTCACAGGGGCACAGCTCAAAGAACATTTTAATTGCACTCGTCACTTCAATTCCCTTATTTTTTGCTTCTACTAACTCAGGGGTTGAAGGTTTTATTCCTGGCGAACGAAAAATGACATCATATTCTGTATGACTTATTCTATTTTCAAATTCAAAACTTACGCCTTTCCTTTCATAACCATCGATAATAGTAGCTTCAAATGATTCTCTTCTCTTATCATCAAATACCGTAATTTTTAGAGCTTCATGAAGTAGAAAATCTACCACGCTCATTCCCTCTACCCCAAACCCCAGTACCGCTATTTTCTTGTTCTTATATTTTTCCATACTCTATAGATTGATTTTTAAACCTTCTATTTTGTTACCCAAAAGCAAGCTTGCTACTTTATTGAATTTTTCTGCCTCACCCGTAGTGTAATACACATCAGTTTTTTTAGTATCTGCAAGCATTTTCTCGTGGCTCAATACCTCTTTCAGTCTTCGCGCAACTGCTCCGCCAGAATCCACAACTGAGACATTGCTTCCCACAATCTCCTGTATTTGATCTCTTAAGAATGGGTAATGGGTACATCCTAAAGCAATCGCGTCAACTCCATCTTCAATTAATGGTTCCAAGATTCTCTTAAGAGTCTTTATTGTTTCGGGAGAATTCACTTCTCCATTCTCAACAAGCTCTTCCAGGTTTGACCCCCCAATGCAATCAACTTCGACGCCATGTGCAAATTTCTTAATAAGATCCTGCAAATACTCACTTTTTGCGGTAGCAGGAGTTGAGAAAACGGCTGTTTTTCCTGATTTAGTTAAGCTTGCGATGGTCTTTATAACAGGAACAGTCCCTATAATTGGGAACTTAAATCGCTCACGCATTTCATCAATCGTGTAGACCGTTGCCGTATTGCAAGCTGCAACAACCGCCTTAACTTCTTTTTCCTCAAAGAAATCTAAAATACGAGTTACTCTATCCAATAACTGAACTTTAGTCTTTCCGCCATAAGGAACATATGCCTGATCTGCTACAAATAAAGTTGTTTCGTGAGGTAAAAGCTTTTGAATTTCTAAAAGAATTGAGAGTCCACCAACGCCTGAATCAAATACCCCAATAGATTGGTTATTCATAAAAGAAGTTTTACTACATTGGATCGGTCACAAATTTGGTAGCTGGAGTGGAATTAAAACCCACGACCTGCTGAGTTACATTAATAAGTTACAAAATTTGGTAGCTGGAGTGGGGTTCGAACCCACGACCGCAGCGTTATGAATGCTGTGCTCTAACCAGCCGAGCTATCCAGCCAAATCTTTTGTAACTTATTAATGAGCCCAGAATGCTGTGCTCGATCTCACTCCTCTAGCGAGAAGCGTAACCAGCCAGCTACCTAAATTGCTTGATATTTTACCATTTTGTAACGCAAGTTCAAAATGTTGAATTTTTGGCGGAGAGGGGGGGATTTGAACCCCCGATGAAGTTTCCCTCATACATCATTTCCAATGATGCGCACTAGACCACTATGCGACCCCTCCAAACTCCTAGGTCGTAGAACTTTGTTCATGCGACCCCTCCAAATAATGTCGCACAAGCTTTCTTGATGCGACCCCTCCAAACTCCTAACCTTTAACTAATTCCAAAATTCTTGGCAATGCATTTTTAAATACTTTTTTATCTGCCTCAAAGGAAAGTTGCTCCAAAACCGCATCCTGCTCTATCCACTCAACATTTTCCATTTCAAAATCGTGCTTAGCAATATCTCCACCTACAAATTTCATTATGTAATAATACACAGTCTTTTTTATTTTTTCTCCTTCAAATACATACCAATACGTCACTGGCTCCACTTCTTCAACTATTTCTCCTATTGCCCCTGTTTCTTCTTCAACTTCTCTTAATGCTGTAGACTCTTTGGTCTCTCCATCTTTCTTGTCTCCAATAAGTCCCTTTGGAAAACCCCATCCATGATGTTGTGAATGCTGGCACAACAAAATCCAGATTTTATCATCAGAATTTTTGAAAACTACTCCCCCAGCTGAAAATTGAAATTTCATAGATACTCGGCTCTTCTGGCGGAGGGTACAGGATTTGAACCTGTGCCTCCCTTACGGGAGAACGGTTTTCGAAACCGTCGCCATGGACCGCTCGGCCAACCCTCCAATTCACCCTGCTTAACTATTGCCTTTTGTGCACCCGAATGGGGTGGCGCAAAGCTTCCCCCATTCAAGACAGCATATTTTGTGCACCCGAATGGGGTGGCACTTCGCTTCCCCCATTCTAATTATTTCTTTTGTGCACCCGAATGGGGTAAGGAAACCTTGCCCCCTCCGTATTAGTATTCTGTGCACCCGAATGGGGTCGAACCATCAACC
>CAZEEU010000019.1:0-24300 GCA_964511305.1 uncultured Gammaproteobacteria bacterium
GACCTGCCTACATGAAGCGAAAGCTGAATGAGGCAAATATATACGACCTGCCTACGACGAGTTCCACGAGACGAGGCAGAAGATACATTTGACCTGCCTACATGAAAATGAGGCTGGTCAAAAAATTACTTAGACCTGCCTACATGAAGCGAAAGCTGAATGAGGCAAATATATACGACCTGCCTATGATACTGTTTAACTGCTCAAAATACTAAACAACAGCATTTATTTGCTGTTTTTTTGTGGTTAAGCAATTTTATATGCAACTTGGCAGGGATATCTTTCTTTTGAAAGGGGGTGAAAAAAATGAATATCAAACAAAAAATAACATCAGCATTAGCAGTTGGCACAATGATGGCGAGTGTAGTAGCCCCGTCAGCATTTGCAGCTAATACAACAACAGTAACTGTTACTGGAGGAGGAGCTTTTAGCTCTTCAAAAGCAGTTGTCAAAAATAAGAAGACTACCAATGTTACTCAGAATAACGCTACCGTTGTTCAAACAAGCATCGGACAGTCTGCTAAAACAGGTGGTAATTCTTCTTCCTTTAATACAGGAGGAACAAGTGGCATTACAACAGGTAATGCATCAAATACCGCTGGAGTAATGGTTACAGGTGGAACCAACACTAACACTTCCGATTGCGGATGTGAAGGTGGAAATACAACCACAGTAACTGTTACTGGAGGAGGAGCTTTTAGCTCTTCAAAAGCAGTTGTCAAAAATACTTCTACAACCACAGTTAGCCAGTCTAACTCAACAGTAGTAGGAACGACTATTTGGCAAAACTCTTCAACCGGACATAACAGTTCTAGCTTCAATACAGGAGGTAGCAATACCATCCAAACTGGAGAAGCTATGAATGAAGCCGGCGTTGTAGTTGGTGGATCTACAAACACTAACTAATAAAAATTCTTGCAAGAATATTCAAGCCCTCTTTGGCAACAAAGGGGGTTTGTTTTTTATCTCATAGTCTTTGCTTGTTGCTGCTTTTTGCTGTATAATGTCTTCGATTTTGATTCTAATCTAATGTTTTAAAATGCTTAGAACTAAGATAGGTTGGAAATTCATTGTCAGCACCTTTACAACTCATTCTTGCAAGAACTTTGTTCTGCAGAGAGGACGCTAAGTCCTTTGTGCGGAGCAAAGTTCAGAATTCACAGGAGAGTAACAATGTCCACAATCTATGCAATTCTCATCCTCATCTTCGGTCTGATCGCCTGCGGGCTGCTTTTCATGCTCGGCCGCAACTCCAGGCCAAGTGAAACGGCGGTCTTGGGGCTCATCACGTTCGTGATTGCTGGGATGCTAGTGGCAATTGCGAAAGGCATCGTGTAGATCGCATCCAAACCCTGAGAAAATTCGCAGATCTCCCATGAATTGGCCAGCCACTTACAATACAGCATCTTGTAAGGTTAGGGTCTAGCCACAAAACAAGAATGGGCCGGCATTGCCGGTAGCAAAGGTGTACCCGGGGGAGGTGAGGATCAAGTTCTTACTTGATTTCCTTTCTTCCCCCATACACTAAATAGGTTTTGCAAATACTAATAATCGTTGCAGTGCAGTTCCAATCGGTGTACATGTTTGAAGTATCAAAATATCTCCTTGGTCCTCTTTGAGATACTTTACCTCATTTGGCCAAACTGTTTTTTTGTCATACACCTTATATATATAGGAAGTGCCATTTTTTCGTACTATTATCGCGTCTCCATTTTTTACAAATTCTAATTTAAAAAAAGCAGTATTGTAACGGGTAATCCTCCACGGAACATCAGAAGAATGAGCAAACATATAAATAGTCCCCTTCATTCCAGGCAGACTTGTCCCTTTTGCTTGAGCAACTCCACTTTTTAACTTCTCGATATACTCATACTCATCAAAAGGATCTACATTTGGAATTACTTTTGAGAATATCTTTTGAGAGGGAATTTCTATAGAAAAATCTGTATTTATTCGTTGCGCTTGAGTTATTTGAGGTGGAAAAAAGAACTCTTTCATAAACGGATAATAGATGAAGTTCAAGCCAATAAGAGAGGCCGCAATTAAAATATTTCCCAATATCCTTGAGTTAAAATGCATGTTCGTATAGTAGTTCATGAACAAGCATTAATCAAATAGGCACAAAAAACCCTCGTATTGAGGGCTTTTGAGGTTATAGATGGGCCACCTTTATGCCATAGCTGGTGGAGACTTAGAAGAGTAAAACCGCAGATACAACCCTGTAAGGAACATAAAGACAAATATCATTGTTGCAACAAAAGTTAATGGAATAGTAAGCCCTGTTCTTGGAAGACTTGACCCCGGAGTATTACTAGATCCAGCACTTCCACTTGCACCCTGCACAATTGAAGTACCAGTTGATGGATTAGGGTTCTGAGTTGAAGGTTGGGAGGGACTTTCAGGTTCAGCTGGATCTTCGCATTCACAAGACACATCAACAATGCTTGAGTTGATATTTTCATTCTCGACAGTAATGTCACTAACAATATCCCCGGTTATAATCACTGAATCACCTAGGTTTGAGAGCGTGCTATTTCCGCCCGTATTTAAATCGTGATCTATTAAATTTAAGATTTCGGCAATATTTAGAACCTCGACATCAACTTCATTGTCGTTATGTATGACAGAATTGTTCTCTGAATCTGTTCCGTTTCCTACTATAACAATTGCTGAAGTTCCGACTGACGCGTCAATCGAATTAAAACTATTGTTAATATTCTTATTAACAACGTTGGTAGTAGCTTTAATACTGCCTGTAACAATAGTAGAGTTTCCTCCATTAAATGAGGCGGAATTGTTGCCGGTATTTGCATTCACTTTGATGCTATTTATGATAGTTGCCTTATTGGATTGCCCAATTATGGTTGTGCCGTTGTGACTAATATTTGAAGAATTATCAGAACCAGCCCCGTTGCCTGATACAGTACTACTTATAGCTGAAGAACAATTACATGCACCACCCGTTGCTTGATTGGAATTTACGTTTTGATTATTAACAACAGTTGTTGAATCAACATTTCCGGTTGATATTACTGAATCTCCATTTGTATTTGAGTTAGTAGAATTATTGCCAGTGTTGGCATTTGTCACTACGTTATTATTGATATCTGCAGTATTATTTTGACTTACTGTTGAGTTATTTGTGGACTCAACATGAACTTCGTTAGTTGAAGAAGAACCATTGCCAGAAACTTCAACAAATATTTCATCTGCTTTAACTTGGGTAACTATCGTTAAATTAAGTAGAAGACAAGCTGAAAAGATAACAGCCTTACGTAAAATCACAGGAAGAGATGTATTCCTCGTAGCGCGAGTTTTTGGACAGGAACAAATGATTTTTTGAAAAGAAGTGCCATTCCAGCAAGTGGAAGTGCCATAATCAACCATGCAAGATTTATATGAAGTTTTTTATCAGCTACTGCTGCAGAACCGTCTTGCCCTACGCTTTTTGCAACAGTAGCCTCATGTAGATTTGAACCCTTCGTATTTGAACCTTTTACAGTCCCAACAACAGCATCGGATGATTCCTCGTAAGTAACTGTTCCGTTATTCTTAACTTCTGCAGCGATTGTTCCTTTTGCACTTGCAACTGTTGAGGATGAATTATTAGAACTTGTGTTAGAGATCGAGTTACCATTGTTGTTGGAATCATTATTTGTAGCATGACTTCTTTGTTGTTGTCCTGGAGCTACAAAGTCTCCGAGCCAGCTACCAAAGACGTTAATGACAGTAACAACTAATTTTCCGCCTCCTGTTATGTTGTTGTTAACAAAGTTAACGATGTTTGCAACTATTTTTGCGTCTCCCGTTACGATATTTGAATCTCCACCTGTATTGTAATTTGCCTTATTTCCACCAGTGTTTGCAGAAAGATTAAGCTCATTATTGATGTTTGCGGTATTCGTCTGATTTGTTGTGTTGTTATTAGTTGTAGATGTATTTGCGTTATTTTCTGAATCTGCGCCGTTTGAGTTGTTCTTTGCAGTTACTGCTCCTGTTATTGGGTCTACTTCAAATTCTGTTCCTTCAGATCCCGCCATGTTGGCTCCGTCTGGAGAACCCATTATCTTTCCTATCCAGCGTCCACCCTCGTTTACAATAACCAACCACCAATTCCCGCCGGTTATATTAGAGTTTGCGATATTAAGAACATTTGCAGTTACATCGCTTGCTCCGGTTATTATATTTGAATTTCCGTCAGTGTTGAAATTACTATCATTGTCTCCGGTAATAGCATTAAGCTCTAGACCGTTATTAATAGATGCGTCATTTGACTGAAAGGTATTATTATTGTTGGCTGTTGACGAGCTTGCGTTGTTATTTGAATTTGCGCCATTCCCTGAATTAGTTGTTGTGGTATTTCCTGCGCAAGATCCGCCACATGCTGCGTTCATCGCTTCTTCTGTAAGAATGATGTCTCCGACTAAGTCTCCGAATATATTAACTACGCCGTAAATTACATTTCCTGCAATATTGTTATTTGCAAAAGTAAGAACATTTGCGCTGACGTTAGCATCTCCTGTTGTTATTGATGAATCTCCACCCGTGTTAAAGCTTGTATTATTATTTCCAGAGTCTGCTGAAAGATTTAGTGTGCTTCCTACAGTCGCATTATTATTTTGATTCGTATTGTTATTATTGGCTGTTGTACCATTGGCGTTGTTATTTGAATTAGCACCATTTCCTGAATTATTTACGTTAACTGCCTGTCCGTTGCAGCCTTGTACGCAATTCTGACCGAAATCTAAAATGATATCTCCATTATGATCATCTGCAATATTAAATTCTGCAACCGCTACACCATCTACGTTTGTATTTACTGCAGTAACAACTGTTCCTGTTGTATTAGCGTCGCCGGTTGTCACTGAAGAATTTCCCACATTAAATGATGTTGAATTGCCTCCTGTAACAGTTGCTTGGTTAAGATCATTTGATACATGCGCTCCGTTACCTTGATTGGTGTTATTATTATTGGTTGTCGAAGCAGAAGAATTATTGTCAGATTCAGCTCCATTTCCAGTATTGCTTGCGCTTGATTCATTGCTTCCCCCAACTCCACTGTTTGTTGCTACGTTGTTATTACCGGTAGTAGTAGTTGAAGAATTATTACTGGCATCACCTGTATTTACGGCTGTATCCCCTACGCTTCCGTCAGAAGAGCTACCCTGAGCTGGTGCTTGAGGAGCCGAAGGTGTCTGGTTTGCATCATTGTTACCAGTATTGCCTTGCCCATTATTGTTGCTAGGGCTATGGGGAGCTTGTGGTGCTTGTGGAGTAGATGGCATTTGTGGAGCCTGAGGTGCTTGAGGAGCAGCTGGCGATTGCGGAGCCTGTGGTGCTGCTGGAGCTTGTGGAGTGGATGGGGCAACGGGGGAAGCAGGTGTTGGAATTTCTTCAGCAAAAGCTGCTGCAGGAACCAATACCTTTATTGTCAAAAGGAATATTAAAAGTGTACTTGCAATTGTTTTTCTTAATTTCATATTTTTGTTTTAGTTATCTATTTTTTAGTTTTCGGTTTTCTTTTTTTAATTTTGTGTTTTAGGAATCTTGGCTGTAAGGTGCTTTGCCGAAGTGCTAGCATCGCACCCTACAAAAACCAAAATTAGTTAGACATTCCGAAGATTGCCCAAAGTGCTGCAAAGTTGAAAGAAAAGTCAACTTCTGGCATTTCTGGCATATCGAATGGAAGAGATCCAACTGAGTTAACGTTACCTGAGTTTGAAACTGAAGTTGAAGATTTTGCATTTCCAGTTACAATTGCTGGGTCAGTTTCGTGATCCACTGATCCTGTGTTGTATCCTGCTTCATTATCTCCTGTTTCTGCGTCATCAACATCAACATTGTTATCTAAGTTAGCTGCATTATTTTGTGCAACTGCCTTAGCGTTAGCTAGGTTAAGTCCGATATAATTATCGTCCTTATCCCACCATTTGTGATCTGTGTCAGCGCCGTTTCCTGCAATTTTTGCAGTTACGTCGAATTCACATCCACAATCTACATCAGCGAAATTAAAGTTAACAGAATTGTCAACTCCAACTTCAACATCTGAGTTACCAGTAAGGATAACTACGTCGCCTCCTGTATTAAAGTTAGCATCGTTGTCTCCTGTTTCGGCGTCAACATCAACTTCGTTGTCGATATCTGCATTGTTGTTTTGAGCAACAGATGTAGCATTTGTCATTGAAGCTAATATTTCATTGTCGCTTCCAGCGCCGTTTCCGACGATTGTGAAGCTAGCCTGTGGTGTTGGTGTAGCGCTCATGCCTCCACCTACTTGTGCTGAATTAACATTAGCAAGTGTAGAAACATCAACGTTTACCTTTGCATTACCAGTTTTGATAACAACATCGCCACCAGTATTTAGGCCTGCTTTGTTGTCTCCGGTTTCTGCATCTACATCTACGTTATTGTCAACGTTTGCTGTGTTATTCTGAGCAACGGTTGTAGCATTAACATTTGTTAGTCCTACTCCATTGTTAGACTTAGCTCCGTTTCCTGAGATTTTAACTTCAGTGTTTGAAGCACCACAACAATCAACATTTGCAATGTTCTTATTAAGATCATTAGCAACTGTTGCGTTTACTTTTGCATCGCCAGTTTGAATACCTACGTTTCCGCCAGTATTGTAATTAGCTTTGTTATCTCCAGTATCTGCGTTGGTTTTTACTGTATTTGTAACATTAGCTGTGTTGTTCTGAGAAACGGTTGTAGTGTTGGTATTTTGAACAGCAACATTGCTGTCAGCTCCAGCTCCGTTTCCAGAGATTTCGATAGTAGTAGCGAATGCTGGAGTTGCGATATTTGCAACCATAACTCCTGCTGTTACTACTGAGAAAATTTGTTTTTTGAAATTTGTCATATATATTTCACCTCCTCTTTATTAAGATTTCTTTTTCAAGAGCACTTCGTCTCTCCCGCCTAGACTTGCTTGCGCGAGTCAGGTGGGATCTCCCGCCTATTTTTATTCCCGGTAGCCCCAAGAAACAAAAAAACGGAGACTTCCGCACACAAAAACAATTGTGTGAAGAAGCCTCCGTTTGCGGTCAGCTCTCTAATTTATTAACTTATACTCTATCTAAATTGGACTGTCAAGATCTAATTAGCTACTGCTATATAACTTTTATTGGATTTTGAAATTCCTGATTCTTTTCCATATCCAGACTTGTCTTGTGAATATTTCTTACGGTTATTTGGGTGATAATTTTATTTTGCACAAATATCTCAATGCTGCCGAATTTAACACTTTCCAAAGCAGTTTTTATCTCCTCTAAAAGATGGGCGGGAATTTGTTTTTGGTTTGCCTTCATAATGAATCAAAACCTGTCTAGTATTTGAAGTTAAGATCTATTGTCTTTTTGTCTCCGTCGATTTCTCCTACCTTAAGTTGAATAATTTTCTTTGCGTCTGCTTCATCAACTGCAACTCCTACCCTTGTGTATTTCGTTGAGATAGCCTGAACTTCGACTGGATCGTTATGTATATCAGGAGCTAGCTGTTCAGTCTTATTACTCTGTGCAACTAGTCTTAGGTAGTCTCGAGTATTCAACTTAATTGTTTGCTTAAGATTATTTGTAATTTTTAAATTAAGGATTAGAAATACTCTTCCATCAACTGCTGTTGCTCTTTGCCCTTGCACAATAATTTGCTTTTGAACAGAAGCGGATTGAATTACATAATCAAATGATCCGACTTCCTTTCCTTTATCATCCTTCAAAGGAAATACAAATTTTCTATCCAAGTGCACTGTTGCAAGTGCATTTAGATTTGCTGTCTTTTTTGAATCATCAGTTGTTGGTCTGCTCTGGGCGTCTGGAAGTGATCTAACAATGCTGATAATTGCAGCTAGAACGATTACTCCTGCGAGAATGGGAAGAACCTTTTTGAAATTTATTTTTTTAAAATCAAATCCTCCATTATTCATTTTTGGAAACTTAAGTCGTCGTGCTCTAGAGGATGCTTGAGTTGAAGCATTATTGACGCTTGAAGAAATCGGATTATATATATTTGAAAATAGGAGTGTTGCTCTTTCTGCGGCTCTTTGCATGAAGGCCTCGAAATTAATTGCAGGCAATGTGAGTGAAAGCTCTACTTTCTTTGTTGTTGCTATCGGTGTTGGCGTGGTCATACATACGGGGCAGTTAGTGTTACGGATCTTAGCAAAAGGAATTATACCTGTCAAGATAGTTTTTTTAGGTAAATTGCAAAGTTTCCAAAAATGGCGCGTGAAAAGTATACATGTTACACTGATCATATGTTAATAAAATCAATGGCTCGAGCAAGAAGTATTGTGGTCAAAATTGCTAAGAAATTCACTTCACTATCGTGGAGAAAAAAGATTCTAAGTATTGCCGTTGTTCTTATTGTACTAATAATTGCACTTGGACAAATATCAAGCCTTACTGCACCACCAAGTTATACCTCTCAGAAAGTAGAGAAAAGCAACATTACTGAAGTTGTTACAGAATCTGGCAATATTTCCCTGAATGGAAAAATAAATGTATATTCTCCAACAGAAGGTGTTGTAACTGAAGTACTTGTAAAAAATGGTGACTATGTTGAGGAGGGTGATATTCTCTTCAAAGCTGAAAGCTCTGCCACAGAACAAGAATCACAGCAGGCATACTCAACGTATCTTTCAGCTGTGTCAACTCTCAATGCTGCACAATCAACTGCTGATACGTTACGTGCAGGAATGTATACGCAATGGAAATCTTTTACAGATATAGCGACTAATTCAACATATGAAAAAGGTGATGACACTCCAAATGTAGAAAATAGACAAGCGGCAGAATTTCAAATTGCACAAGACACTTGGAAAGCGGCCGAGAAAAAATTTAAAGACCAAGAAACTGCAATATCACAAGCAAAGGCTCTTGTAGCATCAACCAATATTCTCTATATGGCAACAAAAGATTCTATCGTTAAGGCGCAGAGTAATGGGATTGTCACAAATCTTTCAGTCGCAAAGGGCAGCTCTGTCTCAATTTCTAATCCTGCTCTTGCTTCTTCAGTAAAGCCAGCCCTTATTATCTCGCAAGAAGCACAAACCGAAGCGGCAATTCTCATCTCAGAATCAGACATTTCAAAAGTTCAAGAAGGACAGATGGTAAATATTAAAGTTAATGCACTAGACAACAAGCAATTTGCAGCTTCTGTAGCAAGAGTAGACCAAATAGGAACAAATACGCAAGGCGTTATAACTTACACTGCCTATATAAATTTCAATACTGATAACGTGCTGCTTAAGCCTGGGATGACCGTAGATGCAGATATTGTGACTAAGGAACTTAAAAACGTATTAAGTGTTCCTAACTCTGCAGTCAAACCTTATAAAGGTGGGCGCGCAGTAAGAGTTCCTGATTCATCAAAACCTGAAAAATTCAGATATGTACCTGTCGAAATAGGGATTCGGGGAAAAGAAAAAACTCAAATTTTGAAAGGTGTTGAGGAGAATACAGAAATTATCACTGCCCTCTCAAATGAAGCGCTTAAAAGATCCGGTCCATTCGGTAACTAGCAAATGTCCAAAAATCCCGTATTAATAGAACTTGAGAATGTAACAAAGCTGTATCCTCTTGGTAATGGAGAAGTATACAAATCCCTTAACGGCATTTCGCTAAAAATTCACGAAGGTGAGTTTGTTGCAATAATGGGACCGTCAGGTAGCGGAAAATCTACTACTATGCATATCGTGGGTGCACTTGATACTCCAACTGCCGGCACGTACAGATTCAAAGGCAAAGATATTAGCTCCTACAATGAAGACCAACTAGCAGAAATCAGAAATCAAGAAATAGGTTTTGTTTTTCAATCTTTCAATCTGCTTCCGAGAACAACAGTTATTAAAAACGTCGAGCGACCCATGATTTATGCAAAGATTCATGAAAAAGAAAGAACAAGAAGAGCACTTGAAGCACTAACTCTTGTAGGTATAGCAGAAAAGGCCAATAATCTTTCTAACCAAATCTCAGGCGGGCAAATCCAACGCGTTGCAATAGCACGTGCACTGATCATGAACCCTTCTATTATTCTTGCTGATGAACCTACAGGAAATCTTGATAGCAAAACGTCACACGAAATAATGAAATTTCTAACTGATCTTAACAAGAGTGGAAGGACAATAATTCTTATTACGCATGAGGCAGATATAGCAGCTTTTGCCAAAAGAATTATAAGAATAATAGACGGGAAAATAATATCTGATACCAAGAAATAAGCAGAGCTTGTTTTTCTGAAAAAAGAAAAAAATAATATGGAGTATTTAGAAATTGTAAAAAGTGCAATTAGCGCCCTTAAGAACAACAAGTTAAGGACTTCTCTTACAATGATCGGAATCATAATTGGCATCACCTCCGTTATTCTTATCTATTCAATTGGACAAGGAGCAGTAGCATTTATAACTCGTGAGCTTTCTTCTTTTGGCACAGACTATTTCCAAATAAATCCAGGAAATAGCCAATTCAGCACTTTCGCAGGCTCTCAATCCCTTACGTTTGAAGATATGGAAGCAATTGAAAATGACAAGTCTCTCACAAATATAAAGTATGTTGTTCCAATGTCTATGGCATCGGTAAAAGTACAAGCAAATGGTGAAGAAGATGAACTTTTAACATACGGTACAACACATCAAGCGGCGGAAATACTCAAACCAGATATCATAGAAGGAGAATTCCTTACCGAAGAACAAGTCTTGTCATCTGAAAATGTTGCTATATTAGGAGAAGAAGCAGCAGAAACTTTCTTTGGCGAGGAATCTTCTCCTGTCGGTCAAACAATAAGAATTCATGGGAAAATTTTTAGAGTAACCGGAGTCCTTTCCTCATCAAGTGCACTTGCTGGCGGAGTGATCAAGAATTCAATATTTATTCCGGTTGATGTAGTTACAAATGAAATATTAGGCCGTAAAGTATTACAGGAAATTGATATTAGCGTTCATGACCAGACCACAATTAACCAAACAATGGATGATGTGGAAATAATTCTAAGAGACAGGCATGATCTTGATGAGAATGACCAAAACGATTTCCAAATTGCGAGTGCGCAAGATATTCTCACGACTGTCGAAACCATAACTAGCTTACTTACCGCAATGATTGTTGGTATTTCTGGCATTTCACTTGTGGTTGGGGGTGTTGGGGTAATGAATATAATGCTTGTTTCTGTTACTGAAAGGACCAAAGAAATTGGTCTTCTAAAAGCAATTGGTGCAAAACAAAAAGACATCCTGACCCAGTTTCTCGTTGAGTCAATTGTAATGACACTCATTGGCGGAATTATTGGAATAATAATTGGTATATCCGGTGCTTGGCTAGTATCAAAATTGGCAGGGATACCATTTGTTGTAAGTATTCCCGCAATTCTTATTGCCGTAGGAGTTTCAACACTTGTGGGTATTGTATTTGGCCTATATCCTGCAAGGCGAGCCGCTAGGCTTTCTCCTATTGATGCTCTCCGTTACGAGTGAAGTAGCCTCATAACTAACTTCCTGACATCTTCTTTTCTCAGATGCTCAAAAAGTGTGAAAAGAATATATTCACTTTTCATGTAATCTAGAGTGCTTAATTATTACCGCAAAATCATCTCCTCAAACAAAGCGCATGTTAGACTCTCGAATCACTTGTTTTTGAGGTTAAAAAATGATACAATCTGTATCTTATTATGGCAAACCGTACAAAACGGTTGTCAAGCTCAAAAAGATCTGCCCCGGTCTTCCGCTTTGAAAAGTTTGGTGACATCAAAAAAACTGTTGATTCAAGAATCTCAAGTTTAAAGATTAAGAAACGCTACAAAAATAGTGTAGCTTTTGCGCAGAAAAAGCCATTCACTAGCTTTTTTATCGTGTTAGGAGCATTACTTCTTGTCATTGTTCTTGGAAGCACAATCTTTAGCGTAAAAAGCCCAAAGATTGAAGGAAGAACCATTCCTAAGAATGTAGATGTTTATAGACTTGGAGCTTCTCCAAGAATTTCCGTTCAGGGAGAGGTTAAAAAAGGTGGAGTCGTAAAAATCATGGCACAAGCTCCAGGAATTGTTAACTCAATCAACACTTTAGAAGGTGCAACAGTTGAAAAAGGCACAATCCTTTTGAATCTTGCTTCTAATTATGAGGGAGCGAATGCATTTACCTTACAAAGACAACTTGCAGGGACGACCTATCAAAATACAAAAGACACATATGACATTCAAAGCGGTCTAATAACTCGTCAAAGAGATCTTGCTACTAGACAGAGCGAGAATTCAGAAGAGATGCGAAAACTCACAAGAACTTCAATTGACGAAACAAGAAACCTTATAAATATTAATGGTGAAATAATAAGAGGTCTTCAGAATGCAATTAACTCTGACCCTGCAGGATCGGCTGTAGAACAAGGGCAACTTGCACAAGTGCAGGCTGGCCAAAATCAACTTCAAGCAGCGCTTCGGGCTAGTGAATATCAAGTGAATCCTACAGGTCCAGCAATTGATCTTGAGAAAATTGGCCGAGATGTTGCACTTGCACAGCTTGACCTTCAAGAAAAAGCTCTAAAATTTGGTTTAGAAGTATCAGGAATCCAATTCCGACTTGCGCAAGTTCAGGAATCAACAATGTACCCATCTTCACCATTTGCTTCCGTTGTTCAAAAAATTCACGTAAAAGTGGGAGACTCTATAAATCCTGGAACACTCCTTGCAACACTTGCAGGAGATGCTGGAGATGTTGTGATTGATGCAAAAGTGCCAAAAGAAATTGCAGAAAAAGTATCAAAAATTGAGAAGGCCTCAATTAATATAGATGGCAAAAAAATTGATCTTATGCCTTCCTATGTATCAACAGAAGCAACTGATGGACAACTTTATTCCGTTCTTTTTACTCTACCAACCGAGTACCAAAAGCTTTTTACAGATAGCTCCTTCGTGAGCGTCTCACTACCAATCGGAGAATCAATAGGAACAACTATTCCGTTTGTACCGGTCGATAGCGTTTTTCAAACACAAGATGAAGCATTTGTTTTTGTAGTAGATGGAGGGAAAGCCCAATCAAGAAAAGTAAAACTCGGACCGGTTACCGGAAGTTATGTCACCATCGAGCAAGGGCTAACTTCTCGCGATCAAGTAATTCTTAATAGAACGGTTATTGATGGGGATTCTGTAAAAATTCAGAACTAATATGTACCCACTGGGCATAATTCTTCCTATATATGAGCACATCCAAATATCTACAAAAATTGAAGTTTGATCCACGTCTATCGAATTCCTTTTTCGCTAAGTATCTTTCCAATTTCAGACTAGTAACCCTTGTTGTTCTTGCCGTAATTGCTTTTGGTGCATCAGCTTATGCTTCGCTTCCTAGAAAGCTGAATCCCACGATTAATATTCCCCTCGTTATCGTATCAACAGTTCTTCCGGGAGGAAGTCCCTCAGATATTGAATCGCTTATTAGCGTACCGATTGAAGATGCCGTAAATGGTATTGAGAAAATCAAACAAGTCACATCAAGCTCTCGTGACTCAGTATCAATAGTCACGATTGAATTTGAATCAGGAACAGATCCCGAAAAGGCAAAGACCGAAGTAGACACTGCAGTAAAATCAATTACAGATCTTCCTGAAGACGCTTTAGACCCTACGGTTACAAAACTTGATTTTGAAAATCAACCAATTTGGACATTTAATTTAGTGTCTTCTCGGGATGACAGGGCAAGCCTCATCCGTTTTTCTAGAGACCTAAAAAATGACCTTGAAGAATTGGCAACAATTGATAGAGTCGCTATCACAGGAATTGATGAGCAGGAAATTCAATTAATTCTAAAGCCAGAAGTTATAAGTTCATATGGAATAAATCCCCTTCAATTAACTAGTACAATCAAAAATAGCCTTAGCTCATTCCCGGCAGGAACCGTTAGAACAAAAGACTCAGTATTTTCACTCACCATAGATCAAGGAGCACTTACCGTAAATGACATTAGAGACATAAAAATTTCATTAGACGGAATAGTTGTGCCCCTTGGAGACATAGCAGAAATAAAAGAAGTATCAAAACCAGACCAGAATCAGTCGTATATTATGACTCACGAAAAAATACATTCTTCAGTAAGCTTTAATGTCTTTAGGGTAACGTCAACAAATATTGAGAAAGCAAGCAACGAGGCAGAAAAACTTGTTGAGCAAAAACTCGATGAAGAAGGTGGAAGATTTTCAATTAAATCCATAACAAATGCCTCAGAAACCTTGACCGAAGAGTTTGGAAATCTTATACGAGACGTTATCATCACGATCATTTTAGTTTTCGGCGTGCTTCTGGTCTTTCTAGGTATCCGTCAGGCTCTTATTTCGATGCTTTCTGTTCCTCTAACATTTTTAATCACATTTTTAGTTATGCAATTTGCTGGAATTGAATTTTCTTTTCTTGCAACGTTTTCGTTACTACTTTCTCTAGGACTTTTAGTGGATGACACAATTGTTGTGATTTCTGCTATGACTTCTTATTTCAGAACTAAAAAATTCACCCCATACGAGACAGCGCTTTTGGTTTTTAGAGATTTTAAAGTAGCAATTCTAACTACAACAATTACAACTGTTTGGGCATTCGTTCCACTTATCTTAGGAACTGGCATTATAGGAGAATTCATAAAGCCTATTCCAATAGTAGTGTCCTCAGCTCTCCTTGGTTCTCTTTTTGTAGCATTTTTTATAACAATTCCATTTATGGTATTTTTGCTCAAACCAACTCTGCCATTTAGGGTAAAAGTGCTATTTATTGGATTGCTTTTTGTAGGGATAATTTATGCACTCTTTAACCTTATTCTTCCACAATCAAATATTGCTCTTATAGAAATGCTTGCTTTTATATTCTTTGCATTAGTCACCTATCAACTGTGGGGCAAATTGAAACCACGAATTCTTTCAGAAATTAATACACGCTATAGTGGAAAAATCGACTACAAGAATGCACTGAATAATGGCATCTTGCATTTTGATGTTATAGAAAGACGCTACCATACAATTCTTGAAAAAATATTACATTCAAAAAAAGGCCGAAGAAATACAGTGTTATTTGTAGCAATCTTTCTACTTTTTGCATTCCTTCTTCTTCCGTTTGGATTTGTAAAAAATGAATTCTTCCCTAAGACTGACGAAGACAATTTATATGTTTCGATTGAGTTTCCAACCGGTACAAATGCAGAGACATCAAAA
Organism: uncultured Gammaproteobacteria bacterium; assembly: GCA_964511305.1. Taxonomy (GTDB): domain Bacteria; phylum Patescibacteriota; class Microgenomatia; order Levybacterales; family GWA1-39-11; genus JAUSNA01. The sequence goes on from CAZEEU010000019.1 coordinate 15,174, forward strand.
GAAAAGGGATTGGCATTTTTTCAATCACTTAAAAATATTCCTGAAGCAGAATTTATAACCCTTGAAACAGGTCAAGGATTTTCATCGGATCAAGGCCCTGGTGGAAGTGGAGGAAATAGCGTTCTCTTCTCATTTGCACTAGATCCTAAAAGATCAAAAACATCATCGGACTTAGCTACAGAACTTAGAAATAAATTTGCAAATTACGATGATGGAAAAGTTTCTGTTAACGAAGTCTCCGGAGGACCACCTGCTGGATCAGACCTTCAAATAAAATTATTCGGACCAGATCTTGCAGTTCTAGATGCTTACGCAAGCAAAATCCAGGGTTATCTGGCAAAACAAAAAGGTGTAACAAATATTGATAAAACAATAAAGCCTGGTACTTCAAAGCTAGTATTTATTCCTGATCAAGCAAAACTAGCAGCCAACAACATGACGCTGGATCAGCTTGGAATTTGGTTAAGGATATTTGCATCGGGATTTCAAGCAGACACTCTTAAAATGCCAGAAGAGACTGATCTTACTCAGGACATAACTATACGACTTGGGAGCTCTACTCAAAATATTGAGGATATCTCAAGAATTTCTATCCCAACACAAAATGGATCTGTGCTTCTTGCTTCTCTTGGAAAACTCGAACTCCGCACCAATCCTACACTTATCACTCGCGAAGATGGGAAAAGAACATTGTCAGTTACTGCAGGAGTAATTGCAGGTAATAATGTTGCTCAAATGAATTCGGCTCTTGAGAAATACGCAGACAGTCTAAATCTTCCACAAGGATATGGCTGGGCAACTGGGGGAGCAAATGAAGAAAATCAAAATTCGGTTAACTCAATCTTGCAAGCTATGCTTCTGTCATTTGTTCTTATTATTGCAACGCTAGTTCTTCAATTTTCATCATTTAGAAGAGCTCTTATTGTTATGCTTGTTATCCCACTTTCGATAACTGGTGTATTTATTATCTTTGCTCTTACAAATACCCCTCTTTCGTTCCCTGCTCTTATCGGAGTACTTGCGCTATTTGGGATTGTTGTCAAAAATTCAATTCTTGTTGTAGATAAGATACTGACAAATCAAGCAAGTGGCATGCCATTTGTAGACTCTATAGTTGAAGCTTCAACCTCAAGACTAGAACCAATTGCTCTCACCTCTATTGCAACTATTGTTGGACTAATTCCAATAACTCTTTCGGACCCATTGTGGCGTGGTCTTGGTGGAGCAATTATTGCAGGTCTTGCCTTCTCCGGAACAATCATGTTGTTCTTTATCCCTGTTGTGTATTACATGATTTATTCCAGATATCACAAGGATGAGCTTCCAAAAAATACTAAGTGATATACTCACTTCGTGAAACCCGAAATAAAAACGTTTCAAAAGAAGATTTACGATTTTTTCAAAGATAACAGACGTGATTTTCCGTGGAGAAATACGACTGATCCCTACTCTATTATGGTGTCAGAAGTCATGCTGCAACAGACTCAAACATCTCGCGTAGTTGAAAAGTATCTTTCCTTCATAAAAAGTTTTCCTGATACTAAAACCCTTGCAGGAGCAACATTCCCTGAGGTCTTAAGTCTTTGGCAAGGACTTGGATACAACAGGCGAACACTGTATTTAAAAAAGGCAGGTGATATTGTCATAAATGAACTAGGCGGAATATTTCCGACAGATCAAATTTCACTTACAAAATTACCTGGCATTGGGACAAATACAGCAGGTGCTATTGTTGCTTTTGCATACAACAAGCCGGTTGTTTTTATCGAGACAAATATTAGACGTGTTTTTATCCATGAATTCTTCAATGATGCGACAGAAGTTTCTGACAAAGAAATTCTTCCTCTAATTCAGGCCTCTCTACCCGATCGAGATATTCGTAATTGGTATTATGCTCTTATGGATTACGGTGCGCATTTGCCAAAGGTAACTGTAAATCCAAATCGTAAAAGCAAGCACTACGCTGTCCAGTCAAAATTCCAAGGATCAGTAAGACAAGTGAGGGGTAAAATACTTAAAGTATTGCTTGAGAATCCTTCTTCTTTTTCCGAATTAAAACAACAAATAGAAAGCAGTCATGTTAAGAAGGCGTTAGAACAATTAATTAATGAGGGCTTTATTGAAAAGAATGGAGACCTACTACAATTGAAGTCTTGATTTTAACTGTTCATTTTTCGTAAACTGGTTAGGTGGCTATCGACAAACAATTTCTCAAAGAAAATAAGCTCGTTGTAAATACTGCATGGATCCTCGGACTTATACTTATCTTTTTATGGGCTGTTAACTTCTTTAACATTGCTTATCCTCTTACCGTTACTTCAAAACAAAGCTCTGGAGAGCTCGCTGTAGTTGGTGTTGGCAAAGTTGATACAACTCCAGACACAGCCTCCGTTGATCTAGGTATTGTTGTTAATGACGCAAAGACTATTGAAGAAGCATCTACTCAAATAAATAAGGTCAATAATGATATCGTGGCAGGACTTACTGCTCTTGGAATCGCAAAGGGAGATATTAAAACTTCAAATTATTCTATAAATCCTAACTACGACTATACAAAAGTTCCGAATGGCACTATCACCGGCTACAACGGCAATACTACAGTCACAGTCAAAGTAAAAGATACAACAAAATTACCACAAGTGATTGAAGCAGGAACCAAAGGTGGTGCGAATCAAGTAATGGGCACCAACTACACAATTGATAAACCAGAAGACTACCAGGAGCAAGCACGCAAGAAAGCTATCCAAAATGCGAAAGAGCAAGCAAATAAAATGGCAAGTGAGCTTGGGATAAGACTAGGACGAATTGTTAATATTGTTGAATCATCAAGCAATGGTCAATTGCCAATGATGTACGCAAAGTCAGCTGTAATGAATCTTGATGCACGCGGAGGAACGAATGCTCCTATCCCAGAACTCCAACCAGGAACTCAAACCATCACATCAACAGTCACCCTCTACTTCGAGACAAAATAACATCCACCCTGAGCCTATGCTAATATGCTAAAAGGAACTCTTCGATTCGAGATAAGATAACCTACTGAGCACTTAAAAGCTTATCGTTATATAACTTTCTATAGAAATTATTAATCCTATCAAGATCTTTCAATGTATATTTCTTAGGGATGTCATTGCCCATCAATTCTCTACGGTTTTCAAGGGTCCTAAGCGTAAATTTTATTTGAGTCGGTATTTTCTCCTCAGGCATCTCTGAGCTTACTATTAATTTTTTGAGCTTCGTGGCTAAATAACCAAATTTTATTTCATCATTCTTATATCTATCTATTAGAATAATGATTTCAAAAAAAGTTTTTTTGCTACTTCTGTGATCCATTCAGGCTTAGATTGATTCTATCGTAGACCAGACTTATTAAAAAATAATTAAAAAATTATGCTAGCTACTTAGAAGTTTTGAAATACTAGTAAATATAAAGATGATTCCAATTACTAAAGTTTATATGCCGTCTGAATATCTTATTCCAGTCGAAACTTCACCTTCGGAAAAATAAACTGATCAATCTCTACATGAGACACTTATACTCGCCAAACTTTATTGGCATTATTTAAAAACTTATTCCAAAAAATAAACGTTATTATTTCTTTGAAAATTCATTTATGATTTTCATGCAGGCAGCATCCAGTTCACCACGGGCGGATTTGGAAATTTCTCTGGCTCGCTTATCCTTTTCTTTTAAATACTCGTCTCCGAAATTTCGTCGGACACCCTCTCCAAGAGGGATATCGTCTGTCTCAGAAACAAAGGATATTATCCCATCGAATACTTTATCTTGAGATCGGTCCGTCCTAAGTCTTAGACTATTAATTTCTCTGCAACCCAATACCAGGCCTAATGACCCGTCGATTATTCTTTTGGCACAGTCCACTATTTTTAACTCTGCACTATTTTTTATATCTACTTGTAGACTCATAAGTATGGGCGTTATTGTAACAGATTTACTATTATTTTATAAGATTGGTTTTTTGCAAAACCCTTTCACCAGTACTAATGTTCTCAACCCAATGTGTTTCAAATTGGGTTCCATCCGGTGAAGTGAAAGAGGAACTGGTCTTTTTAACCCATTCGATCGCCTGACCACCATACTGCTGGGCTGTTGCTACAGCGTTGTCAAACGTTCTTTTTGCGTTTGATCCCGCTATTATTTTACTAACTTCGTTTACCTGCTGTTGGCTAGCTAATGATTTAGCCAAATTAATACCATTTGTTACATTACTTGCTACGAAACGAGCTTCGTTGGTACAGTCTCCATCTCTACAAGCTGCTACACCACATGCTGCAATAACTGGTAATACTGCTTCTCCACTTGGGTCTGAGTAATTTATAGGATCTCCATTTGTAAAATTGTAGCCATTTTGAGTTTGTGGATTCAGAAGGTCGCCTTCTATTGGGTCTCTTGATATGAATCTTCCAATACCAGGATCGTAGTATCTTGCACGCATGTAAGTAAGGGAGGTATTTGGGTCAAATTGCTCTCCCTTGTATTGAAAGTCATCTTCCCCTATTCCACTTAGTACATTTCCATATGGGTCGTAGGATAGATCCTTAATATATTCTCCATTACTATCTGTAACAATTCTAATATTTCCTATGCCATCTTCTAGATAGTATTCTCTATTACCACTACTTACTCCTCCTTCACTTATAAGACCATTTCCATAGATATAATAATTATCAGTACTATTAGTAAGATCTTTGGCAATAAGTACTTTTTCTAGATCTCATATGCTTTTTTATATTTTTAACCAATTTAATATCGGCAGGAAGAATCAAGATAAAGCGCATGTACATATCAAAGTAAGGCAAAAATACCCCTATAAAAATTTAATAATACCTAAAATGGATAATATACCAAAAAGTATGAAGACAAACCCAACAAATACATACATTATCGATGTACTTTGTTTAGTAGTATCGTTATACTGCATCCTGATATGTAAAATCCTATTTATTCTTTTCCTCTGTTCAATTGCAGCTCTTGAAAGCTTATCAGGATTAAATATCGAATATACGCCAACCATCACAAGAATAATGCCTGGCGCCTTTGACATAAAGTCTTCAATCATATTGCAATTATAAATCTATTTACATAAATTTCCATAAGTTTTTTGAATCATTGCAGATGCACCACGCGCACCTAATCCCGCTTCAGTAGTCATAGTTCCAGTCTTTGGATTTACATTTAATTGGTATGCAATAGGCACAGGTCCAGCCATGAAATTTGTCTGAAATGAAGCGTCGGTTCCTGGAGAAGGCTCCGCTTTAGAGTATGTAACAGAAGCACCAACCCCACCAGGAAATGCAATGCCTGCAGCGTGATATAAATACACCCCTGTTTTATCAAGATCTACAAGTGCTCCCACTCCTATAGCCAAGGGTGCTATACCAACACTTACTCCGACGTTGACATAGTCTTCTCCGCTAGGGTCTGAGTAATTTATAGGATCTCCATTTGTAAAATTGTAGCCATTTTGAGTTTGTGGATTCAGAAGGTCGCCTTCTATTGGGTCTCTTGATATGAATCTTCCAATACCAGGATCGTAGTATCTTGCACGCATGTAAGTAAGGGAGGTATTTGGGTCAAATTGCTCTCCTTTGTATTGAAAGTCATCTCCCTGCATTCTTTGGAAGAAATGAGTTATTTGAAGTATTAATCTTTTCTGTTCTTCCACCATTTAATAACTTTTGCCGAAAAAACTTTTACTTCTTTGTTGGTTGATGAGATTTTAATTCCATATGATTTTGTGAGTAAATCTTCTACAAATTTTTCGAACGTTATGTCATTTTTATCTTTACTCAAGAAGTTTAGAATAGGATCTATGAGATCTTCGTATTCTGTGCTAATACCTTCAGGCACAACAAGGAGAAAGTCCCAATTATTAAGGATTTTGTTTAGCTCCAGTCTATTTTGACTATATTCTTTTGTATAAATTACGGCCATATTTGCTAATAAAGTAAACACTTATACGTTCATTTCTCGGTAGCATCAATTCATAAACAGATGCGCATGAAGATTTGGAAAGTGTGATTAGTTAATGTGATTCAAACGCTCTATTTTGCTGAGTAAAGACTCTTTATCGTGAGAGTAATGCTTTCTTGGCTTAAAACTTATTTTAGAAAGTTTCTTTAATGTAAGAATGTGCGATAAGTTGCCGTCAACAATATTGGTGTCTCCCCAGAAGAAAAATGCTCTCAGAGATTTCAAGTTTACTATTGGAGTTAAAGACTTAATATTCTGACAATCATTTACTGAAATTTCTTCAAGTCTTACTAAATTACTTATGCTGTCTAGGGATGTAATTTTTCTACATTTGTCAATTTCTAGTAACTCCAAATCTTGAAGACTTTCAATCCCATCTAATAGTTCAAGGTTTCTGAGTAAACCAAGCCTTAGTATCCTTAACTTTAGCAGATTACTTAACCCCTTCAAACTTTTAATTGGTGAGTTCATAACCGACAATACTTCAAGGTTTTTTAAGAAACCTATTTCTTCTAAGCTTTCTTTCTTGTAGCCTCTTAAAAGGAGCGTTTTAAGTTTCTTTGCTGACTCTAAATTTTTAATCTGTGGTGTCCATACTAAATAGCATTTTTCCAATTTAGGGAAATTATTAAAATCAAGTTGGGAATAGAAAAATGAGTCAAGAGCTAAATACCTTAATTGATGCAAACTATTAATTGCTTGGGTTTCATTCAAAGAAGGGTGAACTATAGAAAGCTTTTGAAGAAATGTAAGCTCGCTCAAGAAGGAAATATCCATGCCTGGAAATCCCAAAGAGATATTTATTTCCAAACCATTTATTTTATTCTTCATCATATACTCCACAGATTCTTGGATTTTATCCTGATGAATAACCAAAAAAAGCTCGTCATTTATTTCTCTTAATATGAAACCGTCAACGCTCCGTAAAGTATCTTGTTGATTTACAACTTTCTCGATTTCTACAGGGTCAGTTCGCTCAATTGTATTTGCGTATATATTGTTGTGTGCCATTTTTTTGTAATTATAGCATGCCAGAATTTAAGTAGATTATCTACTTAATTCCATTGATAATCCATTTATCTGGAGCAACAGAGTTAATCTGATTTGCAAGATTTAGAATACCCCCTGCATCATTTATTGCTTGTTGTTCTACAACTCGGCGCTCAAGAGCACCACCCTCGACATGAGTTATTTTAAGGGTATTTAAGCCTGTTTCTGTTACTTTACCACTATTGAGATGCGTGGTAAGTCTAGTGGCAATATCTTTAGACTGACCGATATATTTTTGCCCATTTGAAGCAACAAACTGATATACACCTTTAGCAGCAACAGCTGTAGCACGCGCTTCATTCGTGCAATCACCATCTCTACACGCGGCCATTGCACATGCAACTGCTACTGCTGGGACAGCTTCTCCACTTGGGTCAGATAAATTTATCGGATCTCCATGAACAAAACCGTATCCATTCTGACTCTGTGGATTCATAAGATCTCCTTCGATTGGATCTCGGGAAATGAACCTTCCAATACCAGGATCGTAGTATCTTGCACGCATGTAGGAAAGATTGGTGTTGGGGTCAAATTGCTCTCCCTTGTATTGAAAGTCCTCTTCTCCAATCCCACTTGATAAGTTTCCGTATGGGTCGTAGGATAGATCCTTAATATATTCTCCATTACTATCTGTAACAATTCTAATATTTCCTATGCCATCTTCTAGATAGTATTCTCTATTACCACTACTTACTCCTCCTTCACTTATAAGACCATTTCCATAGATATAATAATTATCAGTACTATTAGTAAGATCTTTGGCAATAAGTACTTTTTCTAGATCTCCAGACACGTCGTTTATATATTTTTTAGTAAGAGAAGAATTTTCTTTTTCTGCAACTCTCTTGCCATTGCCGTCATATAGAAAATGATGAGTAGGACTTCCAGAGGCAGCATATGTTGCTAATTTATTTTCAAAGTTAAATGTAAGTGTTTTGCTTCCAAATCCGGTTATATTGCCATTATTGTCATAAGAGTAGGATGTGCCGTCTTTTACGGTAAGCCTATTATCATTGTTGTATGTAAAAGCACTACTTGATGCACCTATTGTTCCTGTTAACATGTTGCCAACCTTGTCATACGTATAAGCAAATGAATTATTAGTAGAGGTTGCAGCCGTGAGTCTTCCCAATGGGTCATAAGTAAACTGAAAATTTGACGAAGCACCACCACTTGCTTCTGCTGGCTCCAAAGCAACTGCAACATGGTTGGACCTTGCGCCATAAGATAGACTCCAATCCATATCAACCGCTATTGGCCCACCTGATTGAAGGATACTAGAGCCACTACCATTGTCATAAGAATTTGGATGACCATTTTCTGACCAATCTAATTCATTATCCCCATCTACTGTGGGGACAGGCTCTGCTTCTATTACATCAACAATTACATTGTTTGCCGAATTAGGTGTGACGGTAACGGAAGAATAATTACTGCTCTGAGATAGGTTGTCACTTACAACAGTGTATGTTTGCTTTACATTATATAAAGAATATGCTGCTAGAAAAGTGTAGTCACCACCGCTAATACCAGCGGTTACAATATTGCCGCTACCGCCCGCGGGTGCCTGAAGTCCCCACATTTGCACAAATTCGCCATATTGACCAATTTGTTGAGCCAGCTTAGTCATAGCAACCCCTCCATATGTCACGCCAGTTGCCCCAGTTGCTCCTCCTCCCTGGTGAGAGCCAACTGATACAAGCAAGAATCTGTTTGAATTGCTGCCATTGACTGGGAAGCTGGAGAGAGTTATATTACCCCCAGTGTTATATGTTGATTCTATAGTCCCATCAAGTTCAATCGTTGAACCTCCACCGCCCCCGCTGCCTTCAGACGAAGCCTCGGCCGGCTCAAGTGCTACAGCTGCATGATTGGATCTTGCTCCGTATGATAATGCCCAATTCATGTCGACTTCTGCAGGACCTCCAGATTGGATTATTGTGGAGCCACTACCATTGTCATAAGAATTTGGATGACCGTTCTCTGACCAATCTTCTATATTGTCTCCGTCAACAGTTGGCACAGGTTCTGACTGAATAGCATCAATTATCCAATTATCGGCTGAGTTTGGAGTGATGCTAA
>CAZEEU010000020.1:0-20370 GCA_964511305.1 uncultured Gammaproteobacteria bacterium
AGCCAAAACGGTATTATCATCATGAAATATTTCGAAAAAAAAAGTCAAACAAAAACTCGAGTTCAAAAAATTAATTTAGATTGATTAGAGAAGATAATTTAAATTGAGTCGATCTTAACGACATTTGCAGGATCAAAAACATGGGGTTTGCCTTTTGACTCAGTCGTTTGTGCATCTAGAGCTAAGTACATCTCAAGTCCTTTACCCTTTGCGTCATCAAAAGGCGGCTCAATATATTCGGTACTGCGCATAATTGTCTTTTTATTTCTTATGCCTAACACCACTTCTCTCATAAATAACGGGTTAGTCTTCAGTTCTGCCGTAAGCTTATCTGCCAATCCTTGTGGAAGAATGAGAGAAGCACTCAGTGAATTTCCTCCACGACCAAAAAAATCTTTGTAGTGCAATGGCATCTGCTTGTACGTTTCGATTCCCCCTGTTCTTGCAGCCGTTTCTATTCCGCGGGTAAAGAAGGAATAACCAAATAGAACGGCTGGTTCACTTGAATCTGACACAGTGGATACAGCAACCAATTTATTAAAAGGAACAGGCTCTAAGTCTCCTTTTGGAACTTTTACAACTTTAGTTACCTGTTTGGGTTTTTCTTTACCAAAACGTCCTTTTTCATATATGGTTTCTGTCTGAATTTCGTCTGCCTTACCCCGAGCTGTAAGTGGAGTTGAAAAAATCGCTTCGACAATCGGATGCTCTTTGAAAAAAGTTCCCTCTTCCATGCCCGTATCTACCAATCTCTGAAAAACTCCTTCAATCGGGTCACTTATATATCGATTTAAAGCATCGTTCCCTAATTTTCCGATTTGCTTTGAATTGTCTGTGGGATACGCAGTATGCTGTCCTCTTTTAAGAATGTGCTGACCCCAGGTTGCAACCCTACAAAAACCAGTGTCAAGAATTTGACCAAGAAGTTCCTTGGGTTCTGGAACGAGCTCTCGTGGATCAATTTCGGGACCTTGTTGTTCTGGCATAGTTACTGCTTCGGGGAAATTCTATCAAATCCTGTGTACTTTTGAAGCACTTCAGGAATAATTACACTTCCATCTTCCTGCTGATAGTTTTCGAGTATCGCAATTAACGTTCTTCCAATTGCAAAAGCTGTACCATTTAAAATATTCACGTATTTTTTCTCTTCTCCATCTTTATATTTGATATTCAAACGACGCGCTTGAAAGTCTCCAGTGGTCGAAGTCGATGTAACTTCCCTATATTTTTCCTGAGTTGGTATCCATGCTTCAAGATCATACTTTCGAATTGCCGGAAAACCAAGATCCCCAGTACACATTTTGATTAATTGGTAAGGAATTTTTAATTCTTGGAAAAATTCCTCCTCAGTCTCTCGCAAAAATTCATGCTCTTGGTCATCCTGACCCTCCATGACAAAACTTACCATTTCTATTTTGTGAAATTCATGAACTCTTAATATTCCTCTCGTATCTTTTCCGTAACTACCGGCTTCTCTTCTAAAAGAAGATGAGTAACCAATGTATCTCAGTGGCAAACTCTTCACGTCCATCAGTTCATCCTTATGCATTGGAACAATTGACTGCTCTGCTGTCCCTACAAGAACCTTATCTTCTCCTTCTATGTGGAACATGTCCTCGCTTCCTCCATTTTCCATATAACCCATTGCTTTCATGGTTTGTTTGGAAATCATTGTCGGAGGGATAATTGGCGTAAAACCTTTAACTCTTAATTTATCCATGGCGTATTGAAGAATTGCCATCTCCAAAAGTGCTCCTTCATTTTTAAGATAATAAAATCTTGCACCACTTACTTTTGCTGCTCTTTCTACATCAATAATTCCCAATTTTTCACCAAGTTCTAAATGATCAAGGGGCTTGAAATTAAATTTTGTTATTTCACCAACCTGTCTTACAACATCATTTTCAGTATCATTTTTACCCACCTTCACGTCATCCTTAGGAATTGCTGGAATTTGTGAGAGTAGGCCTGCTAATTCTTCCTGCAATTTAGTAAGGCCAGGCTCCAAACCATCTAACTGCTGCTTGATCTCGCGACCGCGCTCTATATTGCGCTCTTTTGAAACAACATTTCTTTCGGCTCTCAGAGTCTGTACTTCAACATTAAGATTCTTTATCTTGTCATCAATTTGAAGAATTTTGTCGACGTCAATTTCAACATTTTTTGATGCAGAACCTCTTTTAACTTTTTCTGGATATTCTCTAATGAATTTTAAATCAACCATACGCTTATTATACAACTTCTTCTAGACTGATATTGCCTAATCTTTCTTTTTACTTTGTATAAATCTCTACGCGCTTTTACTTTTTATAAATCTCTTAACCATTTGCAGTGCACGAGTCCTGTGAGAATCTTCATTTTTTTGTTCCTCAGTCATTTCTCCAAAAGTTAGTTTTTGTCCTTTTGGTCTAAGAATTGGATCAAGCCCCCAACCATTATCACCATAATTTTTGTCAGCTATTTCAATTCTTAACTTACCCGTAAAACAATGCATCTTCTTACCATCATGGTACCCGACCGTTGAGATCATGGTAGCATTACGATTTGTTTCATTTCGCATCATATATAAAATTCTTGTTGTATCTTTTCCATGTAAATATTTAACAAAAGGACCAGGAAATTTATCCCAAACATCAATTTCAAGAGAAACATCATCGACAATAACGGAAGCATGAAGCTTATCAAAGGCCTGTTGAAGCTTGTGTCTTACAATTTTTTTTGGATCCATACTTTGGATCTCATCAAGCTCCATGTCAGCAATCTCAATATCAACTCCTAGGATTTTTTCTGCTTCCGCTGCTTTTCCTTTATTTCCTGTAGCAAAATATATTTTATTCATCAGATTCCGTGGTGGCAGTTTCAGCCTTTAATGTAGGGAACAATACAACTTCTTTTATTGCCCATTTATTAGTAAAGAACATAGTAAGTCTATCAATTCCTACTCCAATTCCACCAAATGGCGGCATACCATATTCCATAGCTTCTAAGAAATCTTCATCAATCTTCTGTGCTTCTTCTTTGTCTTGTCTGACGGCCGATGCATCATTTGTAAAACGTTCTCTTTGCACAATAGGGTCATTTAGCTCGGACCATCCATCAAATATTTCTTTCCCTCCAATATAGCCTTCGAATCTTTCAACCCAGCCTTTTTTTGCTCTGTGCTGTTTTGCGAGAGGACTAACCTCTTCAGGATAGTCAATTATGAAAGTGGGCTCAATTAAAGTTTTTGGAATTGTATGATCAAATATCTGGAATATAAGCTGCCCTTTAGTTTCTCCTCCTAATATTTGCATATCCGGCAACTTATCCTTTGCGTACGCAAGAAGACTTTCTACAGTTTCTACTTCTACATCTAGTCCCAGTTTTTCTTTGATAATTGCAGACATTTCAATCCGCGGCCATTTCTGACCTATATCAATTTGATGATCACCAACTTTCATTGTCGTGGCACCATAGAGTTTGTTTGCTAAATGCTTCATTAGGCCTTCAGCAACATCCATTACGCGATTATAGTCTGCGTAGGCTTCATACCATTCGATCATTGTAAATTCAGGAAAATGTGTGTGATCAATTCCTTCATTTCTAAAATCTTTACAAATTTCATAAACTCTTTCATAACCACCCACTATAAGTCTTTTAAGAAATAGTTCATCCGCAATACGAAGGTATACGTCTTGATCTAGTGCATTCAGATGAGTCATGAATGGCTTTGCATTTGCACCTCCATACTGAAGCTGCAGGGTGGGAGTTTCAACCTCCCAAAAACCAAGGTCATCCAAATACTCTCTGACTCCACTAATTAACCTTGTTCTTGTATTAAAAGTTTCCCTTGCTTCATCATTTAATATAAGGTCTAAATATCTCTTTCTATAGCGAGTTTCCACGTCTTTTATCCCAAACCACTCACTAGGTAGTGGCTGTGTTGCTTTTGATAACAGCGTAAAACTTGTTGGCATTATTGAAATTTCACCTGCGATAGTCTTTCCCACCTCGCCTTCGATACCAAGGAAGTCTCCTATGTCTAAAAGTTTTATATTTTTATAATCATCTCCAAGTAATTTTTTTTGAAAGAAAACCTGGATTTTTCCAGTTTCATCTTTAAGATTTGCAAAGGCTATATTACCGTGCTCTCTAAACGACATAATGCGTCCTGCAGTTTTTACTTTTTGCCCTTCCTTTTCCAATGAGTCTTTTACAGAATGTGTTTTCTCATACGAGTGAGCGTAGGCATTCCAACCTATTTCATTTATTTTTTTTAGTTTTTCGAGTCGTGACTCTTTTAGATCATTAGTTTGCATATCGTTATTATACAAAAAAACCCCATTTCTGGGGTTTGCATTGTTGATATAGCTATTTTTTTACTAGCTAATTTCAACAATGTGATAGAGTATCTTACCTGCAGGTGCTTCTACTTCAATTTTGTCATTCAGTGCTTTACCCATTAGAGCCATACCTAAAGGAGACTCATGCGAAATTTTCTTCTCTGCAGGATCAGCTTCCCATTCACCAACCAATTCAAAAACTTCTTTTTTGCCATTAATAGTAACTGTCACAGTTGATCCTAATTGCACTGCGTTTGTTTTTTTAGAAGCCTGTTCTTCGTCAATTATTTCAACTCTCTTAAGCATATCTGAAAGCTCTTCGATTCTTCCATCGATAAGTGATAACTCTTCTCGTGCAGCAGTGTACTCAGAATTTTCTGAAAGGTCTCCCATCGCTCGTGCCTGAGAAACTCTTTCAAGAACTTGAGGTCTTTTTGTTTTTTCTAAATCTGACAGCTCAGCTTTAAGCTCTTCGAGGCCTTGTTTTGTAACGAATATTTTTTTCTTTGCGTCCATATTTGCTTAAAAAAAACCCCCTCGTTTTTAGAGTGGGATTTTTGGTATCTGCTTTGTTAAAAGCTCTTGCTGGTACTATACACAATAGAGAAAATTATGTCAATATCCTGGAGTTTTAGTTCAAAATTCGAATTTTTTTCTCATCCATGTAGAATCTTGCTTCGTCGCTATCGACCCAATAATTATCAACGTATAACTTCTTGTACCTATTTGCACGCAAACTATACACATCCATAATTATCTTTTGTCTATCTATCGGATGAAAGGCTGCTTTTGTCATTTGGATTGTTTCACCGGTGGTTTTTCTCATATATGCTTTCTGCAATAAATATGAGATTTTTTCTATAGGCTGTATAAACCGTATCAACAACTTTTTTACCAAGCCTACTCTTCTAGTTCTTACTTGCTCTATTTTAATATTCGGCAAATAATCCCGTATCCATTTATTCTTCTGCAATAAGGCCTGATAACTATTGTATTTATCTTCAACTGATTTTAACTGCACAATTTCATGCGCTGTATATAAAGTGCGTTTTGCAGATCCAAAAGTAAGCCTACTTTCGTCCATGAACATGTTTGGACAAATTTTATCTTTGGAATCTTTATTTTTCTTTTTTCTCTTTTGTCTTAAAAGAATAAGTACTGCATTCACCAAAAATCTAGTAATCCATAAAGTATTCTTTCTGGTAATAAAAAACAGATCTATGTCATCGGATAATGCGGCGTTATTCATAGACAAGCTACCGCTTATTCCAATGTACTTAATTGTGGGAATATAGGAGAGTATCTTTGACAATATTTTAGCTTTAGCTAGCTTACTCGTACTTATTTCATATCTCTCATTCCTCATCTGGACGATCTTACTTCTTCCTAGGAGGTAGTAAAACCCATCAAACTCTTGAACAACTGAAAGCAGATTAATTGAATCATATAACTCATCGTCTGAAATTTCTTGCCTACAACAAAGATGTTTTTTTATTTCTGAAAATGTAAGTGGGTAATCGAATATGTCAAAATAGGAGAGAGTTCTTATTACGCATTCATCAACATTCATACCACTATCTTAATACCTCGAAAGGATTTGCGCTACCCCCTTTGCCAATGTATCTACAGCGGTGCTGGAAGATGTATTGTTGTTCATTGATCTAATTGCGTTACCCATATATGCATCCATTTGAGTTATCATGCCGCTATCGCCATCGTACGTATCAGAAGAAAAGAATGTGCTTCGCGCATTGTCTGCTTGTGAAATAAATGGATAAACAAGAACATTTGAAGAAAGCAGGGGTGCCATTGATTTTCTTGGGTAGAGCGTTCCGAAAGGTCTTGTTTTTGCTTGTGTAGCATGCAATTTTTGCAGTGCTTCTCTTGAGGATAGATAGGTCAAGAACTCGAAAGATTCTTTAGGATTTTTTGATCGCGCACTAACTCCCTCTGCCCAGTAACTTGCAACAGTATCGTTCCTCCCAGCAAGAGTAGGAACTTTGACAGTCTGATATTCAAGAGTAGGATTCAAGGCTCGAATAGTAAAAATGTCCCATGAATATCCAAAGTAAATTGCTAGATTCCCTTTGGCAAAAGCAAGAGTCGAGTTATCTAACGTGCCATCCCATACTGCATTATCTCCATCTGCAAAACTTGTGTAGTAATCCAAAGCACCTTGGGCATTTTCGCCATCACCTGCAGCAAGGTCGGTCATATCTGCACCATTTTGTAAGAGTAACATAGCAACAATATCTGGAGCGTGAGTTATATTGTCATACGTCCCCATTGCAATGCTTGGAGTAATAATTTTGCCACTTTGGTCTTTTACAACAAGTTCGGGAACATATTTTTCATAGATCTCATTCCAGTCATCGGGGATTGCGAGCCCCTTGTCCTGCAAGAGTTTAGTATTTACAAACATAGAAAGCGTATCCACTCCCAACGGTATTCCATAATAAGCTCCTCCGATTTTCATATCCCGCTCCACTGTCTTATAAAAGTCTTTCTCAAGCCCAGTAGAGTCAACTACACTCTTTGGAAAAGCCAGTAAATTACTCTTAAGTTGAAGTGTCCAGCTACTATGAAATCGCATCATGTCTGGTCCTGTACCTTTATTAATCCTAGTTTGGAGTCTCTCAACATATTGCCCCAAGCCCTTTATGTCTTGTTTTTCGTATTGAACTTTGATGTTTGGATGAGTTCTTTCAAAGTCAGCAATAACTGGTTGAATGATCGCTGATTCATCCCACAATCCCCAATATGTCAGTGTTACGTTCTTTGGTTTTCCATTTCCCTTCATTTTTCCAATTGCAAAAATCGCACCAAAAACAAGCCCAACAAGTAAAAGAATGATGACTAAAATTATTACTATCTTCTTGATCTTAGAACCACCACTTGGTGGGGCGTAATAAGGATCAAGTGGCGCAGGTTGAGACGCAACAGGCTGAGGTTGAGCTACTGGCTGTGGTGGTGTTTGCTGGGGCAGATTAGGATCCATATATTGCGAATTTTGGGTATAATAAGAAATAAGGTTTTAAAACCCTTCTATACATAGTAGTATAGTAGCATCTTTACTAACATGATTTCAAAGAATAAGGTACTAAATATTGCTAAAAAGACTCATCACTATTCAAAAGGTCCATTTTGGTTTTTGGTTGGATTTAGCATTGCGGGACTGACCATTATCTCCGTTTGTATAATCATTTTCCAAAACGCTTTTAGAGATGTCGCAATTCCGGGCGTGTACGTTGACTCAATAAATGTAAGTGGCAAATCCAAAGCTCAAATAGAAGATATTTTTAACAAGAAAAATAGATTGATTGATGGCACCACCTTTACATTCAAACACGACACGCTTATTGCAACCACCTCCGCAAAGCAGCTTAATATAGGATACGATTCAGATCTGATATCCGAACAGGCGGTTACATTGGGTAAATCTTCAAATCTTTTTACAAATCTCTTCATAGTACTTAATTCGTATCTTTCCGGAACTACACTTCACTCCTCTTTCACTTTTGACACGGAAAAATTTGCAGAAGTTATCAAACCACTTCAGGAAAAAGCCTACAAGGAGCCTGTGAACGCATTATTCACGATAGAAGAAAATAGGGTTACCACATTTAAAAAATCGGAAGATGGAACTCAATTGGATATAGCAAAAGCTCAAGAATTCATGGAATCTTCTGTCGCGCGTGCTGTTAAGCTTGGCGAAGCAAAAGACTTCACATATCAAATCCCCGCAATCGCCTTAAAACCTGACGTTACAACTGAAGAAGCGAATTCTTTTGGTATAGTTGAGGAAATCGGAAGAGGAACTTCTCTCTACAATCATTCCATTCCTAATAGAATTATTAACGTAAAACTTGCAGCGTCTAGAGTTAATGGAATACTCGTCAAGCCAGGAGAAGAATTTTCTTTTGTTAAATACCTTGGGGACGTATCAAGGTCAACCGGATATGCATCAGCTTATGTCATTCAGAATGGCAGAACAGTACTTGGTGATGGCGGTGGGGTTTGCCAGGTTTCAACTACACTTTTTAGAGCAATTTTAGACGCGGGACTCCCCATTACAGAAAGGCATGCACATTCATATAGAGTCGGTTATTATGAAGAGGACTCTCCTCCTGGAATTGATGCTACTGTATTTTATCCTTCGGTTGATCTGAAATTTATCAACGACACGGGTAATTATTTACTTATTCAATCAGTTGCTAGCCCTGATGAACTACGACTTACCTATACTATTTACGGTAAAAAGGATGGGAGAACTGTTTCAATGACTACTCCAACTGTTACTGGCTTCTCGGGAGCTCCCGCACCACTCTATCAAGATGATCCCACATTACCCAAGGGCACTACCAAGCAGGTTGATTTTTCAGCATCAGGCGCAACAGCTGCATTTCAAAGAGTCGTAAAAGATAAAAATGGAAAGGTAATGATTGATGAAAAATTTGTTTCTAAATACTCACCATGGAGAGCAGTATTTCTTGTAGGTACGGGATAAATATATGTTAAAAAAAATTGCTATATTTTGCGGCGGACCTTCATCAGAGCATGAAGTTTCCTTAAGTAGTGCAAGTACAATGTATAAATTCATAGATAAGAAAAAATATGAATTGTATTTCTTCTACATTTCAAAAAAAGGCTTGTGTAAATTAATACTTGCCTCAAACTCAACAGATCTTACAAAGATAAAAGCAGAGGTTCCTTTAGTAAAAGGCCTAGAGGACCTAAAAAAGAAAAAGATATTTGCTTTTCTTGCTGGAATCCATGGAGAGTTTGTTGAAGACGGAAGATTGCAAGGGCTTTTAGAATTTTTTGGAATTAAATACTCAGGATCCGGCGTTACGGCTAGCTCTCTTGCGATGGACAAATATAGATCTGCCCTTTTGGTAAAAAATATTGAAGGAGTTCTTCTTCCAAAAACAGAATTACTGATTAATAATTTTTCTTTCCCTAAAACACTTAAACTTCCTGTTATTATAAAACCGAATTCAATGGGATCGAGTGTGGGGGTAACGATTGCCCACACCCTTGCAGAATTCAACATGCAAATAGAAGATGTACACAAAAAATATCCATCTCAGGAATTTGTTGTTCAGGAGTATTTTGAAAACGCTATCGAAATTCAGTCGGGGACATTGCAGAAAAAAGATGGAGAATTTCTTCCAGTTCCACCAATTGAAATTATCCCTAAGAAGAATGTTTTTTTCGACTATGATTCAAAATATAAAGTTGGCGGTGCCACTGAAATCACACCTCCTATTGGTATTACAAAAAAACTTTCTGAAAAAATTGCCAAAATCTCAATTGAGCTCCACAAACTACTTGGGCTTAAGACATATTCAAGAAATGATTTTTTGGTAGTTAATGATGAAATATACTTTCTTGAAGCAAATACATTGCCAGGGATGACAGCAACTTCACTTCTCCCCCAAGAGGCGCAAGCCATAGGCATTTCTTTCCCGCAGTTGCTTGATTTTCTAGTCGAGAATTCATAATGGCTAAAATAATAAAAGACACTGAGGTAGTACAGCTTCCCCCGAAATCTGTTCTTGCAGGTGGATGTTTTGATGTTCTGCACCCTGCACATGAAGAATTCCTCAAAAAAGCAAAGGAACATGGGGACAGTTTGTGCATACTCCTTGAAAGTGACAGCAATATTAAAAAATTAAAAGGTGCGCATAGGCCATTGAACAATCAAAGTATACGTGCAGAAAATTTATCCAACATGGGTATTGTTGATATCATAATTTTACTCAATAATCCTAATTCGTCCCAATATTACTATAACCTTGTAAAATTACTTCGTCCTGCTATAATTGCTGTGACTGCAGGAGATACACTTTTAGATGTAAAAATGGCTCAGGCAGAATCAGTTGGAGGAAAAGTTGTTGAGGTAATGAAAAGAAATACTCTTCACTCTTCAACCAAACTTATAAATAAAACAATATAATGAAAAAAATACTTCTCGCATATGGGGCTCTAGTTGTAGTAGTTATTGTTCTCGCTTTTGTTAAATTCAATGGAACAACTTTTTTTTCCAATTTCGGAAATGGAGCTACGGCAACAATTGGTACTCAAAAATTTAATCTTGAGATAGCAAGAGACGACAAGTCACGTCAAATAGGATTATCTAACAGAAAATCTCTCGATCTAAATAAAGGAATGCTTTTCTTGTTTGAAAAAAAGGGAATATACAGTTTTTGGATGAAAAGAACATTAATACCTTTGGACATCATATATATCGATAACGATAAAATTGTTTATATAGTCAAAAACGCCAAACCAGAGAAAGATGTTAAAGGCACGCTTCCTATATATACACCTACTGTACAATCAGATAAAGTCCTTGAAATAAATGGGGGACTTTCGGACAAGTATAACTTCAAGAATGGAGATGTAGTCAAGATTACAGGAGTAAAATAACTAACTGCCACAATGAAAATTCTTGCCATTGAATCCTCCTGTGATGAAACGAGTGCTGCAGTCCTAGAACAAACCCCACAAGAAATATTGGTCCACTCATCTGTTACCGCAACCTCTTTAGATATCCATGCAGGTACAGGCGGAATAATTCCAGAGAATGCTGCTCGGATGCAGGTAACATACATAATGCCCGTCATCATACAATCTCTTCAGGATGCTTTTAAAAAAGAGGCAAAGGATACTCTTATAAATGAAATTGATGCAATTGCTGTAACATATGGCCCTGGACTAATCGGCAGTTTGCTTGTGGGCGTTGAGACAGCAAAAACCCTAGCCTACTCTTTCAACAAACCAATTATTCCCGTTAACCATCTACTGGGACACCTATATGCTAATTTCATAAATAACAAAGAACTTGAGTTCCCTTTTATAGGACTTATTGTGTCTGGGGGGCATACAGATCTTTTGTATTTTAAGAGCCACAAAGAATACACCTGGCTTGGAGGAACACGAGACGATGCGACTGGTGAAGCTTTTGATAAAATTGGAAGAGCAATGGGCCTTTCTTACCCTGCAGGTCCAGAAATTGAAAAACGCGCACAGCAAAGTGTTACCCACAGTTTTAAATTTAAGAGCCCACTTATAAATGAAGACAATTATGATTTTTCATTTTCGGGATTAAAAACTGAAGCAATTAGATATTATGAAAATCTCAAAAAAAATAAAGAGTCTTTAAATGATGAAGACATAAATGAAATATGTTATGCAACGCAGAAGGCAATTATAGATGTACTTGTCAAAAAAACCTTAAAGGCCTCCGAACAATATAATTGCAGCACAATTCTTGTAGGCGGAGGGGTAAGCGCAAACCAAACATTCATTAGAACTCTGACTGACCAAGCATCAGATACAAATATGAAAGTACTTTCCCCTCCTCCGAAATACTGTACTGATAATGCGGCTATGATAGGATCTTACGCTCTTATGAATTATGATCCAATCGAATGGCAAAATATAAATGCCAACCCTGAATTGTATTTTGGCTAGCCAAAAAATCGCTTGTGATATACTGAAAAACTGAATATGAAAGAAGTAATACTTGTTGAGTCACCTACAAAAGCAAAAACCCTAACCCGTTTTCTGGCGGGAAAATATGAGGTGGTCGCTTCTATGGGTCACATAAGGGATCTTCCTAAATCAAAACTTGGAGTAGATTTAGAAAATAATTTCGAACCACAATATATTATTCCGAAAGATAAGCAAAAAACAGTAAAAATGCTAAAAGATACGGTTAAGGGCGCTACCTTGATTATTCTTGCAACAGACCCTGATCGAGAAGGCGAAGCAATATCATTTCATCTCCATGAAATACTCAAAGAAGTAAATAAAAAAGCTGATTTTCAACGTATTGTATTCCATGAAATCACAAAAGGTGCGATTGAGGAAGCAATGGGACATAGAAGGAAGATTGACCAAGATTTAGTAAATGCTCAAACTGCCAGAAGAGTTTTGGATAGAGTTGTTGGATATAAATTATCTCCAATTCTTTGGAAAAAAGTAAAACGTCATTTATCGGCAGGCAGAGTACAGTCTGTTGCTTTACGATTAATTGTTGAACGCGAAAAAGAAATTGGAGAATTCGACACAATCGGGTTTTACAGAATTTTTCTTACAACAACAAAAGAAGGAGTCAAAAACCCAATCGAATTTGAATTAACGAAAATTAATGGAGAAAAAATAGAAAATACAACCGAAATAAAATTGTATGACGGCGCGTACAAATATAATAAAACAGTATTATCCAAAGAAGATACCGATACAATTATCGAACAGGCAAAAGGAGAAGGACTAAAAATTGTCGACGTTCAACAAAAAGAAACAAAAAGATCGTCCTACCCTCCTTTTATTACATCAACAATGCAACAAGCTTCATTTAGAAGATTTGGTTATGCAGGAAAGAGAACAATGTCTCTAGCGCAACGGTTATATGAAGAGGGGTACATTACGTATCACAGAACTGATTCATTTAATCTCTCCAAGGTTTTTCTAGACTCTTCAAGACAATTTATAGAAAAAGAATTTGGAAAAGAATATTTGTCTCCCGACGTTAAAGTATTTAAGACTAAATCTAAATCTGCTCAAGAAGCGCACGAAGCAATTAGACCAGTTGATGCTCAGAATAGAAAAGAGCTTATTAAAAAAGAATTGGGCAACGATTTCGCGAATTTGTATGATCTCATATTTAGGCGAGCTGTGGCTACTCAAATGTCAGACGCAATATTTGCTTCTACAAAAGTTATAGGAGAAATCACAAAAGATAAGACTTACACATTTGAAGCATCAGGAAGTGTGATGAAATTTTCAGGATTTCTAAAACTCTACTCAATAAAAGACGACGAAGCAACGCAAGAACTTCCGGAAATTACGAAGGATGAAATTCTTTCCTATAAAGATTCGCGCGCATCAGAGCATTCGACCACGCCACCACCAAGATACAACGAGGCTTCCCTTGTGTCATCTCTTGAAAAACATGGAATTGGTCGTCCTTCAACTTACGCTCCTATTATTTCGACACTTTTTGATAGATTGTATATAGAAAAAAACGAAGGCAGATTAAATCCAACTGAGATTGGAATTTCAGTAACCGAATTTTTGGTTAAGAATTTTGCAAATATTGATGACATTCCTTTTACTGCACGCCTTGAGGAAGAGCTTGATGAAATTGCAGAAGGAAAATTAAAATGGCAAGCAGTCTTTAAAGAATTCTACATACCTTTTGAAAAGCAGCTAAAAGCCGCAGAAGACGCAGAAGGTGTAAAAATAGAAATAGAATACTCCGATAGGCTTTGTCCGAAAGATAACGGAAGACTTATTGTCAGACAATCACGCTACGGAAAATTTCTGGCATGTGAGAATTTTCCTGAATGCCGCTTCACTGAATCTCTTACAGAAACCTTGGATATTCCATGTCCAAAAGATGGAGGAAAAATCGTCATGAAACGCACAAGAAAAGGAAGAACTTTCTATGGATGCTCTAATTACCCAAATTGTGACTTTGCTGTTTGGAAAAAGGAAGACATAGCGCTCACTGCCGAAACTCCAACCACAAACTAATATGGATCCAGAATTGCCATCAACAGTTTTTCCAGATTTATCCAGACAAGATAGCTCCGACCGAGTTAGTTGTACAGCGCATTCTTTAGTTAACGCTGTAAGACTTGCAGGAGGAAACGTTCCTGCCGTTGAAGTTGATCGACTTAAAACTGTAATAATTGATAACAAGAAACCACTAGATGGACAGGCCGTACAAGATTTCGCACAACTACACAGTTTGAAGTCGGAAAATCTCTTCCACTATTTACAGACAGAGATCCCAAGACCCTATACCGCAGAGGGTGTTTACTCTGGAATTGTAAGCAAGCTAACTACAGGACCGATGATAATGAGCATCGCATCTGAGCTTTCTTTACGTGATCGTTCAGTTATTCCAAGGATAGAGTTTGATGGCAAGAAAGCAGATTCACATGCGGTAGTAGCTCATCTCAATAATGGCACGATTAGTATTATTGATCCCTATGATCCAAGTGCACCAAGGATAATAGAAACCGACGATCCTAACCAAAGAATGAAGTTCGTTGCATTACTTACAAGTCCAAGAGCAAGAAGAACTTTAGTCGAAACCGATACAGCATTTAATGGGAATGATATTCTTGAAGAAGCTTATAAGAAAGTTGCGGATCCTAACGCTTCTCCCAGGTATTTGGCTGAAGCACTTTCTTTCATCGGCCCGGTTATAATTCACAATAAACAATAATTTATGGATATTACAAAGTTAGGAGCAGAAGAACTTCGAGTAATCACACCCACGGAAGAACAACTAGAAAAAGTTAAATCATCACGTCAAGAAATATATATTATTCTTGACAATATTCTTGATACCTACAACACTGGAAGTGTCTTCCGTCTTGCCGATGCAGTTGGTGCAAAAAAAATATATCTTTGTGCGGGTTCTGAAACACCACCAAATCACAAGATAAAAAAAGCGTCAGTAGGTACCTGGCAATGGGTCGAATGGGAATACTTTGAACATACAAAAGATGCAATTAATGATTTACGATCAAAGATTAAAGATGTAAAAATTATTGGCGTAGAACTTGACGCACGGGCAATAGACTATACAAAAGCTAACTATTCTCTTCCGATTGCACTTGTTGTGGGTCATGAGTCAGATGGAATATCACAAGAAATACTTTCTATGTGTGACCAGATTGTTCAACTTCCCCAACTAGGCATAAATAAATCCCTCAATGTCATGGTCTCATTAGGCATTGTCCTCTACGAGGTCTTAGAAAAAAATTCAAATATTTAGATTAAGGGTGACACGACTGGGGGACCCCCATTGTGAATCGCAATCCTGAACGAAGTGAATGGTGAGAATCACGAATGGGGGTGAGGAGCGGCAGGACCCTAATCGGCGCAATAGGCCACGAGACATAATCCTAAAAATTTGTGGTAAACTATTGTTCACTGTGAATTTAGATCTGCTCATCATTTCCTCAATTCTTATCCTTGGCTTTGGAATAGTAATCTACCTAATCAACCGTAAACAAACCTCAAATACTGATACCACCGTTGTTGAATGGCTTAAATCCATGGACAAGAGACTTGATTCAAATTCAGCAGAAGTAAATACTAGACTCAATAATGCCGCGACTGCTTTTGCTTCCGTACAAAAAAGCTTAGGTGAGATGTCAGAAATAGGTCGCAACATGAAGAGCCTACAGGAATTTCTTAACTCTCCAAAGCTAAGAGGCAACATAGGAGAGCAAGTACTTAAAGAACTACTCGCACAATTTCTCCCAAAGAATGCATATAAAATCCAACATAGATTTAAATCCGGCTCAATAGTTGACGCAGCGATTATTACTGAAGCAGGTCTCATCCCAATCGATTCCAAGTTCCCTATGGAGAACTTCAAGAAAATGCATGCAACAGATGACCAACAAGAAAAAAAATTGTTTCAAAGAGAATTTATAACAGACGTCAAAAAACACATTGATGCAATTTCCAACAAATATATATTAACTACGGAGGGAACGATAGATTTTGCCCTCATGTACATTCCTTCAGAAAGTGTCTACTATGAAATTGTTAATAGTGAGTTACTGTATGACCATACCTCTAGAAAAAGGGTCCTTGCTGTATCTCCGACAACCTTCTATGCGTTCTTAAAATCAATCCTCATTGGACTTGAAGGTCAGAAGATCTCTCAACAAGCACATAAAATATTAAGCAATCTAAGAAGTGTTCAACAAGAATTTAATAAGGCAAATGAAAATATGGAAACACTTAGTCGTCACATAACAAATAGCTACAACATGATGACAACCGTTACTACGAGCTTTAGCAAGCTAGGAAAAGAAATTGAATCTACAAACACACTTAGTGAATCAGAAGAAAAGAGTGCAATCAAAATTGAATAGTTCTCGCTTATTTGGGTGGCGCGAGTTGGGGACCCCGTGAGAACATAACGCAAGCGATCTTTTGAAACTTGAAAAAGGCAGAGCGGGCGGAAATGCTCGCAAATGGGGTTAACAAGCGACAGGACCCACTAAGAAATTAGTATCCCTCAAACTCTTCCGCGATAATTTTCTCATTTGGCACTCCCATATTTGCAACCGTTTCTTTTAGAATTTTAATCATTACAGGGGGTCCTGAGAAATAATACTTGCTACTTTGAATATCGAATATATATTTTCGTAGCATCTCTTCATTAACTCTTCCTTTCTCTCCGTCCCAATTTTGAAGGTTTTCAATATCTGTAATTGTTGGTACATATGTGAAATTCTCTAGATGGTTATTTGCATTTCTAAAAAAATCATCAAAGATCATCTCTTCCCTATTCTTCCAACTGGCAAAAAGTATCATTTGAGTATCAAGTCGCTTGTCCATTACATAACTTACTATTGAGTGATATGGAGTTATACCAATTCCCCCTGCAAGAAATACGTGCGGTGACTTATCAGACTCTTCAAAATTTAAATCGTCCCAAGGACCTCCAAAGTTAACCATATCCCCAGGCTTAAGACTTGCCAATGTCATCTTAAATGAGCTTTGAATTATTCTTGTAGTAATTGCTATATATTGACTGTCTGTAGGACTTGAAGAAATTGTAAAAACGCGTGCCTCCCCTCTTTCATCTACATTTTTATGAGGCAATGTCATTTCGTAGTATTGTCCAGGGACAAAAGACTTCTCAGCTCCATTTCTCTGAAAGTAGAACGTAAATGTATCTTCTGTTAACTTTTCCTTTTTTTCAAAAGGTAGAAAAAATGTTTCTATGTCTGACATGCTAATTTATATATTTTCTCAATCTACAATATTCACAGTCTTTCTTTTGACAAGCTTCGTTCCAAAAAGAAAGAGCAATTATCTCTCCTGCACTTTTCTCAATGAGCTTTAACAATTCATCAGTTTCCTCTTTAGTTATATCAAAGCTCTCCCTCTTATATATACCCGAATCGTTAGGCTCGACGAATTCTATAATTCCTTTATCCATTTTATAAAACCCATTTCGAAAACGGTCAAGAAGAATTTTATAAAAAACTAATTGTCTCTTATAATTACCATCCCCATCCTTAACATTGCCCTCTATGACGTTTCGAGACTTTGGCTTTCCTGTCTTAAAATCAATAACATCACATTTATTATTTTCCAATGGAACCACCATGTCTAACTTTCCATTAAGATATAGATCGTCATTTATTCTAATTCCTCTAATTTCAAGTTCAGTTTCCATATCTTTTGACCAGTCCTGCATGCTGTTTTCATAAAAACCTGAAAGCGCTTCTTCTCCTCTTTCAATAAAACGATGTTTTTCTTTCTCTGAAAATGGGAGAAAATTCATCTCTTCTTTAAATTTCTCAATTAATAATTCTTTATTTACAGATCTTCCTTTTTTCATATTAATAAGATATTGATTTAGAGCTCCGTGAATTGCGCTACCAAAGAGACTTGAATTGTCTATTTCTTGAGGAAGTCTTATTAGATTTACAAAGAAAAATTTCCATGGACAGTCTAAGTAATTATTTAATGCACTAACAGATAGACCCTGCCTTCTAAATAACTCTTTTGCAAATTCTTTCGATATAAACTCATCCCTAACCTTTTTCTGAGGGAGTAAAATCTCATGCTGATGAGATACAAAAAATTCCTCAAACTTTTTTGTATCTTCATATTCTACAAACCTTTCAGAAATTTCAGACAAAAATTGTGAAGGAATTTGCTCTCGCCCATCAGCTGAAGATACTGAGTATGTAATAAATACTTTTTTTCTTGCTCTTGTCATTGCTACATAGAACAATCTTCTTTCATCCGTATTTTCATCAACTACTTCCTCTTCATCTTTAACGCTTGCTAAGTAAGACCATGGTATATTAAATTTGGATCCTCTATTTTTTAAATTACCCCAATG
The DNA here is from genome assembly GCA_964511305.1 of uncultured Gammaproteobacteria bacterium. Classification (GTDB taxonomy): domain Bacteria; phylum Patescibacteriota; class Microgenomatia; order Levybacterales; family GWA1-39-11; genus JAUSNA01. The sequence continues at coordinate 18,229 of CAZEEU010000020.1, forward strand.
CCCGTCATATACGTTTGCTAAAAATACATAATCAAACTCTTGTCCTTTTGACTTATGAACGGTCATAATTCTTACAGTATTGTCAGGAATAATATTCGCATTCGATTTTAATGAAACATCATGGTCCTCTAGAAGCTCTAAGAATTTTATAAATTCCGCAATTGTTATTCTTGGATTATTGGTAACTTGCTTTTTAACTTCATCATATAATCTTGTCATGCGCCCAAGAATTTCTTGACCATTTGGCTTCTTAAGTATTGAGTCCATCAAACCTGAACGATTGAGAACATCTACAAATAAAGTGTCAAGCCTTTCATTTGCCGACCTTTTGACAAATCCCTCTTCTCCCATATATAAATCCACAAATCCTTTAATTAATTCCGGATTGAGAATTCCAATCTCATCAAGGCTTTTAGGATCAGTTAGGATATCCCAAACCTTTAATTTAGAATCGTATGCGTATCTATTTATTCTAAATACATCAAGTGGGTTCATCTTAAAACAATCTAGTAGAAGGACTCTTTCAGTTATAATGTCAGACTGAGAAGCAACTGCTTTTAATAGTAGTATTTGCTTCTGGACATCTAAGTCTTCAAGGACATCGCTATCTGCTTCGACTGAATACGGGATCCTTTCTTTCTCAAAAGAATTGACTATACCTTCAATATCTCTATTATTCCTGACAAGAATTGCAATTTCATGGGCTGCAGAATCTTTTGTTAATTCCTTTATTGTATGAGCAATGTAAAAATCCTCAGCGTCTTCCGAAGGAAGGGGCGCTACAAGAATTTTTTCCTCGTCATATTTTGTATTTTTTGAAAGTGCTTCAGTTTCTGACAAAACACTCTGCCTTGGATTGTTGCTTATCAGCTCAAAGGTTGCGTCAAGAATATTTTTTGTTGATCTATAGTTTTGAGATAAATTAATAAGTAAAGCATCTGAATATTTATTCTTAAAATTAAAAAAGTTAGACAATGTAGCTCCTTGGAATCTAAAAATAGCCTGTTTTTCGTCTCCAACGATAAATAAATTGGGATTTGAAAAATAGTTAGAAATTAATTCCACTATTTTATTTTGAGAGGCATTTGTATCTTGATTTTCATCAACTAGAAAATACTGATATTTTTCCTGTAAATACTGTAAAAGGTATTCATGATCTTGAAGCTTTTTTATCACCTCTAACAACATGTCGTTATAGTCATATTTTTTTTGCTTATGTAATTCTTCTTGGTAAAGTGAATAAACCTGCAGGAGTTCTTTATTCTTTTCAATGCTATCAAACATCTTTCTGTACTGACTTTTAACTTTACCGTTATGTGCCCCTTTCTCATGAATTAAATCAGTTCTGCTCTGCAAGTCTTTTTCCATTTCATCAATGCCATTTTTAAAATCGTTCGGCATAACATTTTCTTGTTTTAATTTGTTAATTGCTTGGAGAGAGGGTTTTATGTAGTAATTCAGATCACCAAGTGGCTTTAATATCTTCAAGGGTAATTTGTTTATGCATTGATCAATGATTTCCAGTTGATCAATTTCGTTAATACTGATTGAGGAAATTATATGTGCAAACTCCTCTTGATGATTCTTTATAAAATTATTAGCAAAGGAATGGAAGGTAGTTATGTCAACCCTGTATGCATCATGCCCAATAATTCCTAGAAGTCTTTTTCTCATTTCGTATGCTGCAGCTTCCGTGAACGTAAGGGCTAATATATTTTCTGGATTTACTTGGGTCTTTAAAAGAATATTTGCTATACGAAGCGTGAGAGTTTTGGTCTTGCCAGTACCTGGACCTGCAACCACCATAACAGCTCCCTCAATTGCGTCTACTGCTTGTTTTTGCTGAGCATTAAGCCCTTTATATTGTTTTTGAAATTCTTCTGATGTCATAGGAGAAATAGGCACTATGTGCCAGGAAGAGAATAAGAACACTTGAATTTTACAAATTCAAGCAACCTTGCTCTTTTCCCAAGGCAGAACTTTATTATTGTGCCTTAGGAAGAGAGTGAGCCGGATTCTGTTTTAACCGTCATCTCTCTCGTTTTGATGTAAATCAAATCGTTGGCCTACTAGGCCAATGCCCTCAAACTTTGGTGCTAGATCGTCCTTGCAGACGGCCAGGTGATGTACGTTTGCACCGTT
>CAZEEU010000021.1:0-12606 GCA_964511305.1 uncultured Gammaproteobacteria bacterium
ATTGCTTGTATTCCAGTTGTTAAAGTACATATACCTACTGTATTCGAAGAAGGCCAGGCTATTGCGCCTGCGCCTTTTTCCAGTACAGTAGTTTCTGTTTTCAAAACGTCAGACGCTTTGAATTATGTTAAAAGAGCTAAAATCTGTAGCCAAGTCATACTTGGCACCTTCGTCAAATCGGTAAACCGAGTTTGACTCGGTGGACCCTAGGAGATTCGAACTCCTGACCTCATCATTGCAAATGATGCGCTCTACCAGCTAAGCTAAGGGCCCGAATATTTCTGCATTCGGGGCCTCAAGGTTATGAGACTTTTAGTCTCAGTTCTTAAGGGCCCAAAATTTAAAATTTTAGGCACAGAACAATTTTGCATAGCAAAATCATAATTTTGCTTGGTAAATTGACAAGGCCCAAACCTGATGTCCAACTCTAATGAATTGTTAAACCCGTGAGAAAAATCGACTACTGAGGAAGTATTAGAAGGCACTATTTAAGCCCCCTTGAGGAGACTTTAAACGTAATCTTGTAAAAACTTTATCATGCGTATTCGATTTAAATAACCATTTCAATTCAACTTAGTTGAATCAGGGATGGATATACCTCAAAAGGTGTAACTATTCTACTAATATAATGAGGCTGTGTCAAGCAGGAAACATTAGAAATAGTTACCCTCTTCTAGTTGTGCCCTGGAGAACCTTTTCTACAGCTGAACTGTGATATAAATCGTGTGTGAGTGATATAATACAGCCTATAACTATAGCTATGATTCAAGATTTTCCGCTCTTTGAAGGACTTTCACAAGAAGAAGCTGACCTTATTGCTCAAAGTTCTATAAAAAGAACAATCCCTGCAAAAACCGTATTCATCGAACAGGGAACTAACTCGGAAACAGCCTTTTTCATACTGGAGGGAAGCGTAAATATCTTTAGAATCGACGAAAATGGCAATGAGGTAAGCATATCAGTGCTTGGAAAGGGAGATATTGTCGGAGAAATGGCCTTAATAGATCATTCTCCCCGGTCTGCTTACGCAAAAACCCTTTCCACTGTAGAAACTCTCGTATTGTCTAGCGACAGCTTTAGAAATATTCTTAAAAACTACCCGGATATATCTATTCGCCTACTCGCTTCACTTTCCAAAAGAATTAGAGATTCAGATCAACGCCTGGAAGATTTTGTGACAAAAAGTCTTAAGACCAGATCGTGGAACGCATTAAAAACGCTTGAGATTTATTTTCCGGATGGAGAAATTGCACTCTCCCACGAAGAGCTAGCAACTATTGTAGGCGCTACAAGAGCCAGAATAACCGAAGTTTTAAATGAACTAGAAAAAGAAAATAAAGTTAGTCTCTCACATCGAAAGATAATTCTCCTGTAATTGTACCCCAAAGAACAGAATATCTTAATTCTAAAGCCTAAACTCAACTTATATGAAAGAGTTTGAGATTAGACCTTACCCATTTGAATCAGGAGAAAATCCTATTCTTATTCAACAACAAACAGAAACAAGTATGCAAAATTTACTCACAGATGAGCTTTTTGCAGATCTAAATAGCCAAGAACTCATGTCATCTTTCAAAACCTATTATGCATTCGCAAATATGTTCTTTAACGAAGAAGAGGCGCTACGCAACAGCGAGGTTGAAGGAGCTAACCTTTTTTACCACAATAGAAGTCATGCAGTTCAACAAGTTACATTTGATGCAATTACACTTGTAAAGGGAATTCTTAAAAGAAAAGATGCATTTTCAAAACACTTAACTGCTAATGGAACTCTCTCAATCATATTAGGCTCAATGTTCCATGATTCAGGTTATGTAAGTGCTGGTCCGGTTGAAAATTACGCATCAAGAACTCCAATACACGTAGATGAATCGATAGCCAACTTTGAATCGATGGTAAATCTTCTCGGACTTCCTGAAGGATTAGATATTCAAAAAGTCCGCTTGCTAGGAAAAATAGCTATTCATGGCACTCATTTTCCATTCACTGCAGTAAGAATGGACGAATCTGAAACTCTAATGGGAACTTTAACGGCAGAAGAAAGTAAAGAAGCTCATATTGTTCGGTTGACTACGCAATTGGCGGACCTTGGAGGTCAATGTGCTCGTCCAGATTATTTTCCACAACTCATCAAGAATTTAAGAGATGAACTTAATGGTGCTACCCCAGAGTTAGGAACAAAGATTGTTGGAGATGATGCTGTGCTTGCCCCTAACTGTGAATTTTTCCTCAATACTTTTGTTCGAAAACAACACTCACCTACAAAAAATGTTGAAACAACCGCTCTTGCCTTCTTCGGAGAAGAAAATAGTAGACCACTCAGGAATGCTTGGTTCAAAAACGGATCGTGAGTTTTAACCTCAAATTTAAAAATGTTCTAACTATTTGAAGCTATTTTCTTACATGGTTTTGTTTGACATATCCTTTTCGTCTGCTAGAATTCTTACTTGTGCCCCAACGACTAACAGCAATGTTAGCTTCAAAAAGGCACAAAAAGCATATGCAGGCAGGCAAGATTATGCTTTTGACGTTAGTATTTTTGCTAATGTCGAAAGCGACACTACATGCCCAAGGGAACGCCCCTCTCCCCATCATGAAAGCTCAAACAGAGCAATCATGCACAGCATTTACAAGCTATTTCGTTGTAAATGACAATTCTTGTATTGAAAAAAGGCTTACGCAGACAGAAAAAGCGGTAAAGGCAGCTGTTAGTGACGATGGTGAGGCTAATTTACCTGTTTTTTCCTACTCCACTGAGTCTGTATATTTTGTAGAGCCAACTCCAACGCCTAACGTAGAAGAAACTCCTACCCCTGCGCCTCTGCCCGATTCAGCGACGATAGAGGGTGCACGTGATATGGTTCCCCAAACTGGCGTCAATGTTGATGCAAATGTAATTTTTGACCTCATAAATGCTCATCGAGCATCTATTGGTAAACCGGCATTTATTCGCGATGAAGCTCTTTGCTCTCTTGCTACAACCCGCAGCATGGAATTATCAGGTGAATTCGCAAATGGGACTCTTCACTCAGGTCTTTATAATCGCAATCTACCATACTGGATAACTGAAGACGCAAAATGGGGCTCAAACGAGGCAGGAACCCTTCGTTGGTGGTTAAATTCTCCAATTCACAGAGCGGCTATTGAAGGTAATCATGTGTACTCCTGCGGAGCATGTAATGGTTCTCAATGCTCTCAACTCTTTACCTCATACACTCCAAAACAGATTCCAATTCCTACTGCTTTACCAGTTGCACCACAAGACTAATCGCACTATACTTCCCGGGGGCTTGTTTTGCCCATCTCAAAGTACTTAAACTATATAGCGATTTACTTATGCCAAAGAAAAAATCACGCAACAAACAACTCGAAGAAATGGCCATTAAGGTTACTGAGGTTATAGGTACGCCTGCTTCAATTCTGGTACATACAGCTCTTTTTATCGTCGCTTTCCTCTTCTATTTTGGTGGAGTCCCTTTTGACACAATATTGCTTGTGTTAACAACCATAGTCTCTTTAGAAGCAATTTATTTATCTCTATTTATTCAACTCTCAGTTAATAAAAATACTGAAAGTCTTGAGGAAGTTGAAGAAGACATTGGAGAAATTCAGGAAGATGTTCAAGGACTTGAGGGCGAATTTGATGAAATCCAGGAAGACGTTGAAGGTCTTGAAGGAAATATTAAAAAGATGAGAGCTGGCATTAAAGACCTTGAGGCAGATATTGAAGATATTTCAGAAGACATTGACAAACACGTTGATGATAATCCTTCTGAAGAAGACCTCATACAACTACAATCTAATAAATCATTAAAGAATATTGAAAAAGAGATTCTTTCATTATCAACTGGTATATTAGCTTTAAGAGACGATTTGGAGATTCTCAAAAAGACAATTAAGAAATAGCTACTCCCCCATTTGAAGGTATTTCTCCACATCTAATGCTGACATGCACCCAAAAGCTGCGGCCGTAATTCCTTGCATATAGTGTGAATCATGCACATCCCCAGACACAAAAACACCTTCAATATTTGTTGCTGAATTTGGATATTGCTTAATAAATCCTTTTTCATCCTTCTCTATACCTTCAAAAATTGATGAGTTTGGAGTATGTCCTATTGCTACAAATATTCCATCTGTAGGAAATTCCCACTCCCCATTTTCAAGTGCTTTACCACCAATTTCTTCTATTGAAACTTCTTTATCTTGATTATTTTCCTTAATTTTTATTTTTTCGTTCCCGGTTTTCAATTTTATGCTCTCCACCTTCATTTCCCCCAAAACCTCAACTGGAGATGTGTTCCAAATTATCTTTATTTTTTCATTCTTAAATACCTTTTGCTGCATCGCATCCGAAGCTTTAAATGAATCTCTTCTGTGAATTAAATATACCTCTGACGCGAATTTCGTAAGCACTAAAGCCTCCTCCATTGCGCTATCCCCTCCGCCTATTACCACTACTTTTTTGTTGCGATAGAATGCCGCGTCACATGGTGCACATGAGGAAATTCCCCGTCCTATCTTCTCTTCTTCGCCTGGAATTTGCAACCACTTAGTATCAGCTCCGGTACTGATAATTATACTTTTTGAGTAATATTTTTTATCATCATCAGATACCACCTCAAATGGCTTTTTGGAATAATCTGCTGATACAAAATTTACATCCAAAATTTCTGCACCACACCGTACTGCTTGATCCCTCATTCTCTTCATAAGTTCCGGTCCCATGATGGGCTCTGGAAAGCCGGGGAAATTCTCAACTTCAGTTGTAAGCATAAGTTGCCCTCCCCACTTTCTTCCAGCCAAAATGAGGGTCTTACGACTGCCACGAGCAGCATAAATGCCTGCAGTAAGACCCGCAGGACCTGAGCCTACAATAATTACGTCATAAATATTTTGATTTTCCATATTTAGGTACAAAAAAAGCGCTAGCATAAAGCTAAACGCTGTGAACTGTACGCTGTACGCTAAGCAGAGCTTGGCTTCTTCTGAAGCTAATTTAGTGCTTCGTCAATTGCTTTCTTGAGTGTGTCTTTCCCCTGAACACCTATCATTGTCTTAAATGGTTTGCCGTCTTTAAAGACCATAAGAGTAGGAAGGGACATAACTCCATAATTTCCTGGGACGTTGATATTTTCATCTACATTCAGCTTACCAAAGCCAACTTTTCCGTCATATTCAACGGCCAATTCCTCAACCAAAGGACCTACCATTTGGCATGGCTGACACCACTCTGCCCAAAAATCAACAAGAACGGGCTTTGTGGCTTCAACTACTTCTTTCTGGAATGTATCGTCTGTAAGTTTGGTGGTCATGTCTTTATCGGTTACCAGTATGTCTCAAAAGAAAGCTCTTGTCAATATATAGTACCCACTCAATTTACAAACACTAGAAACGCGCATATTGATCTCGCCTTATAGGATTGGTAACATACTGTAATGACTCACAAACGACACCTCAATGCACTTAAGAACACCATGGTTCTTTTTGCAGCTGCGCACCTTATTATTCTTGGGTATCTTGCATTAGCAGCTAATAATTTCACATATGTCAATCTTTTTGCGATCTTAGACCTTCAGGAATTTATACCTGGAATTGAAATTGGAATTATTAGTGGAATATTTTCAGCAATCGTTGGACTTCTTGTCTATACATTCTTCTACTTAAAGGGAAAGAAGTAATCCCAAAATAGGTCGTTAGCTACTCATTTTAGACTTGATTGATGAAGCAAATGAGGAGATTCTGTATTTCTTGTGAAATGCAATCATATCTGCCCATTTTACGAGATACTCAACAAGCAGAGAGGAAGGGCTTGTTCTTAGTCTCCGAGCCGAAGTTCTGACCTTTAAATCTCTTGCATAACCTACCTCGCCTATCTTTCCTATATGGATAGCGAGATCAGTATCTTCATGAACTTTATCATCGTCCATGCACACATCATCCTTTATCTTCTCCCAAGCACTTTTCTTTATTGCAAGGTTTGGACCAAATAAACCATAGTGGCCAAATATTTTTTTATTTGCCTCAAAAACAATAATTCTTACCAGAGGGGTTAGCATGTCAATTCCAAAAATAGCCGGACCAGAAATTGCTACAAGACCTGAATCTTTCTCAAATTCAATGCCTATTTTTTCAATCCAATCTTTTGGAACTATAGTATCAGCATCTGTTCTTGCAATTATTTCCCCTCTTGCTGCATTGAATCCTGCATTTCTAGCAAAGGTTACTCCTTTTTTAGGCTCAGGAATAACTATTGCTCCCAGCGCGCGAGCAATTTTAGCTGTATTGTCAGTTGAGCAATTATCGATGACTAGAACTTCTGAAGCTGGTACTGTCTGATTGAATACGCTTTTAAGGCATGCGGCTATGCGTTTTTCCTCATTGAAGGCGGGAATAACTACACTTATCTTCATAAATTCGGAACCTCCAGCGATGCTGGCTAGCTCACTCATGCTATTATATCAATTGATCTCACACTTTGTTAGAATTTTTGTATGAATTTCGATGTTTTAGTTATTGGAGCTGGCATATCAGGACTCACGCTTGCTGAACGATTTGCTTCAGAAAAAGGTTCAAAAGTCTTAGTGATAGACAAAAGAGACCATATAGGTGGTAACTGCTACGACTACTACAACAATGATGGAATTTTGGTGAGTAAATATGGGGCACACCTTTTTCATACTAATCTTGAGGACGTATGGGAATATGTAAATAAATTTTCTAAATTTTCCCCGTACCACCACAAAGTTCTTGCCTCAGTGGATGGAAAACTAGTCCCAATACCCGTAAATATTACAACTGTTAATATGATTTTTGGCCTCAATATCCAAAATGAGGCAGAAATGGATAAATGGCTAGCCGATAATCAAATAAGGAATGGTAATCCTAAAAATGGGCAAGAAGCAGCACTTGCTCGTGTAGGAAATGTTCTTTATGAGAAGATGTTTCGAAATTACACAAAAAAACAATGGGATAAATACCCAGAGGAACTTGACCCATCAGTCCTGAATAGAATTCCAGTTAGAAACAACTTTGAAGATGGATATTTTTCTGACAAGCATCAAGGGCAACCAGTCGAAGGATATACAAAGCTATTTGAGAATATGGTCAAAAATCCGAATATCACGATCCGGCTCAATACTGATTACTTTGATATTCGAAGCTCCCTACCCTCCTACTCAAAACTTTTTTACACAGGACCAATTGATCAATATTTTGACTTCAAATTCTCCGTATCTGAAAAATTAGAATATCGATCTCTTAAGTTTGACTTTGAAACCTATGACAAAGAATTTTTCCAAGAGAATTCCGTTATAAATTATCCAAATGAGCATGAATATACAAGAATAGTTGAATATAAGTACTTTACGGGTCAAAAACACCCTAAAACAACTATCTCAAAAGAGTATTCAGTAGACTACACACCAGGTGTAAATGACCCATACTACCCCGTCCCAAATCCACGCAATCAAGAAATCTACGCAAAATACCAAGAAGAAGCTAAAAAATTAGAAGAAAAAGGAATCTATTTTGTAGGAAGACTCGCCAACTATAAGTATTTCAACATGGATCAAGCATTCAAAAGCTCATTGGATCTTTTCAGTCAAATCTCCTAACTATCTTACTATTGTAATCGCACCTGCTCTCCATGCTCGTCTGAAGATAAAAATAGATATAAAACTAAAAAATCCATTTAAGAAATAAGGAATAAAATTACTTGTATCCTCAAATTTCCTTGGGGAAACTTTCACCTTCATACTCTTCATATAACGAGCACTTTTGAGGCCATACTTTTTTTGTATTCGAAGCGTAAATTCCCAATCGTCACTGCTATGAAGTGTTGTATCAAATCCCCCGACCTGTTCAAATGCACTCTTTCTGACAACCATATTAGAGCCCCAGACAAGAGGTACCCCAAAAATGCTAAGAATCGCGGCGAATATATCAAATGTCTCAAGTAGTAAGCGTGATGTAAGAGAGTTTCCTATAGGGTATACTTTTCCTCCTGCCAGCTTTATTTTTTTATCTTGCATTATTTGATCGATCTCTTTAAGCCAATTTTTTGCTGGAATTGAATCAGCGTCCGTAACAACCACAATCTCTCCTTTTGCCTTATCTACTGCATAATCTTTTGCCCATATTGCACCTTGGTGAGCATCATATAACAGGGGTGTAATTCCTGCTTTTTTAACTATTTGCGAGGTTCTATCTTTTGAATTATTATCAACAACTACGATTTCGTATTCGTTCTTAGGAAAGTCTTGATTTTGAATCGCCTCAATACATCTGCCAATCAGTTTTTCTTCATTGTACGCGGCCAAAACGACTGAAATCTTCATAGTTTATAAATACTTAATTATATGAGTATACGAAATATATGTTAATTGTCACAAATTAGAATTTTAATCCTTGTTGTGGTTTTTCAGCTACAGCATTCTTATTTGGCTTTACTGATTCTTTATCCCATATCTCAACCACTCCATACGTATTATCATAACCAGGCGCAATGTGAATCTGTCTATTTCTGACTCGCTCGATACCTTCCGCGATAGTAACCCCTGCTATGGTCTGGATCTTTTCGAGTGGAGAACGAAGCAATATCTCGTGTTCTGAGCCAAATTGGCCCACTAGGCTGTCGTACGTAGTGGTAACTGCTTGAGTTGTGGTACCTGCATGCAATGCTTCCGAAAGAATTTCTAAAAGTGGCACAAGATTTACGAATGGGGGCTTTACCCCCTTCTTGTCTTTAAGCCAGATTGTTCCATAGTGATCTTGTGACTCTTCATAATTATTCCCTTCTTTATTTGCTAACTCCTCAACTCTATTCATAACTCCAACGGTAAGTTCTTTTTTACAAACTGGGCAAATTATTCCATTTTTAAGCGTCTGCTCTGGTGTCATCACGATATTGCAATTCCTGTGACCGGTATAATGGTACTTTCCCTCCTCAGGATAGAATTCTATCGTGTACCCCACTTCAAACGTTTTTTCCTTACCCCTTACTAACGCGTTCATAATATTGGAATAGGTAATATCTTCCGGCTTAATTCTTGATTCTTTATTCTTTATTCTCAAAACAGTCGCTTCTCGTCCCATTTTTTCAAGAGAATGGGCATCTGAAAAGCTTACAATTGACCTCGTCTCAAGCTCATTGACTCTCCAATTCATGGCAGGATCAGATGAAAGGCCTGTCTCAACTGCAAAAATATATTTTGAATACTCTCCAAAACAATCAGCAATCCTGTCATACCCTCCTTTGGATCCATACAAAGAAAACCAAGGAGTCCAAATGTGACATGGGATAAGAACTATTTTTCTATCAATTTCAAAAAGTAATTCAACTAAATTCTTTGCAGAAATTCCTAAAATTGGTCTTCCATCTGATGTTAGATTGAATCCTCTAGCAATAAGGGCCTTGTTGATTTTAAGTGCAATTTCATAGCTGGGAGCCAAAATTAAATTATGAATTCTATAGGAACCACTTACACCATCTTTTGTCCTTCCTCCATATATACAAGCAACTTCTGTAGATAACATGAAATGCATTCCTGGATCATTTTCTCGAATCGGTAAATTAAATTGAGCCTCTATCTCTTTTTCTCTTTTGAGCCTAAAGATACCCTCCTGCTCTTCTTCTAATTGTACTTTTGTCTCTTTGTACCAAAGAGGGTGCGTAAAATCAGCGATAGAAAGTACATTTAGGCCTTTTTTTCTCCCCCAAATATACATATTCTGAAGATTCATTCTCTGACTGACTGCTCTTGAAAATCTGGAGTGTAAATGAAGATCTATAACTAGTTCCATGTTGGCTTATTTAAACAAACCACTTCAGTGGTTGCAACTATTTGATTTATGGCTAAAACAAGCCTATAATTAGCTGCTATGACTCTAGAATCTCCATTGGGAACGGCTACACAAGGCTCTACAGAACAACTACCAACCCCGGAAAGGGGTGGTGCTAATATTGGCGTGGTCGCAATTGATGGATTCAGGTGGGCTGGTGTATCAACTGTAAGTCAGGATCTAGCTACTCTTGTTGCACAAAGAACAGGAAACCAACCTACTCTTCTTTCGTATGACAGTGAGTATGCTCGTCTCAGAGAAGATGCACTCTCTACGATTGGCATCAAAAGTGAAGAAGACATTCACAGAGAGGTCGACAGAAGAATTGCTAGCCAGATGATGGATCCAGCCAATAAAGGCAAAGTTCTCATAATAGAAGGCTCCCGTATGCCATTTGTTGCTCGTCAACTAGAGAGAGAAGCAAAAGACAGCCGCTTAGCTTTGCAGGAAGGTCAACCAGCTAGCATTCTTACGCTACCTGAAGGCACACCCTTCCCTGCAAAAATCGTGACTGCTTTTATATATGCTGATACCGAAGCGAGATATGAACGAAAATACAAAGGACAACCAAGTGAATGGCGAAATCATGCAAAAAGACAATATGAATTAGAAAGAATTGAGGAAGCAAACTTGCAATCATTTTGGATGGCCTATCCAAATTTTACAGGTGAAAACCCAGCAAGTATAAGTTTCAATGTTGCAGGTAGACCAGTATATGATTTGTTCTATGACTCAACAAACCATACATCTATGGATATTGCTTTAAAAATCTTTGAAAGCAACCATTTTAAAAATCAAATTTTGCCTGTCGTCACTCAGAATCAAACAGTATAATTACCTATGCAAAAACTGTCGTTTCCAAAAAAAACAGTAATTGAAGTTATTGGAAATGTTGCCTCCGGAAAAACTACTCTTACAAGAAAACTACCAAAAGTTTGTAATCTTAAATATACAGATATAGACTTATTCGAAGCAAATCCATTTTTAGAGTTGGCAGAAAAACTACCAAATAGATGGGTTTTTACTTCAGAACTATATTTTGACCTTTTACGCTCAAAGCAAATACCTAAAGTATTAAAAGAGCTCAGCAAATCACCTCTCATTCTCGATCAGGGCTTTCATATGCCTTTTTACATGTACAAGGAGAACAGACATAGGCAAAAAAACATGACTGATCTTGAATGGGATTTTACAGAATTACTCCATGAGAAGCTATTATCGAGTGCTCCAGTTGCACAAATCATTATTTTTCTCAACATCCCACTAGATACTTTGATCACACGCATGAATAAAAGAGGTAAAAAGGGTCTACGTAAACACGAACAACTCTATACACGAAGATATTTAGAGCAACTTCAAATAGGTTTGGAAAAATATGTTCACATTATGAAAAAAGACAAGAGATGTAAGACAATAATCACTTATGATCACACAACCAACTCTATCAATACTTTTGGGGAAGGACAACACAAGCTTGTAGCTATTTTATCTTCTATTCTTTGTGTATGAGGCTTTCTCTTCTTTTAACCTTGCCATATCTTTGTCCAAAGATCCTCTCTTGAATATCCTTTTCTTCCGTTCTGTATTTGTATCTTGATCGACCATTACGATTTCGACATTTTCAAGGCTTGGAAAATACCCCAATGCAGCTTGCACAGTCGTAATCATTCGATCTGAATATAATCTAACAAACATTTGATCCCAATCATCAAAATCAGCCTTTATTTGACCACTATCTATCCTTTTTTCAACACCACTAATAAGATGCTTCAACTTGCTTCTTTGGCGAGGCGTGAATTCTTTGCTATATTTTACTCTCCATATAAATGAGCTTCCAGAAGGCTCAATCCCATTATGAGTACCGAGAAGATTTACAAGCAGGTGTTTGTCGTGTACTGCACTTGGAGCAAGAGGCTTATCTGAAATCCTATCATTTCCTATATCGACCTTGTCGGCGATAAGAAGCGCGAGGCCTTCAGGCCCCATGTAGTCGGCTAGTCTTTTTACTCTCTCTGCTTCTGGAATGTTTCCCCATAAAGCCATGACTGCCTGTAAATTGTCGGAATCATGAAGAACTATTGCTCTGTTAATTTTATTCCATGCTGGCCTATTGTTAACCAAGTCTGGCATTATTCTCCTCATCATTCTCGCGGATATCTGAGGGTGTGCTGCCCGATCAAATAGATTTCCAATATCATGACCTTGCGCTGCAAGTACTCCAATAATTTTTGACTCTTCACCTGCTGCTGTATAGTCCAGTAATCTAAGAGTTTGAGCTGTCACTCTGTTTGCATGCTCTGCACCATGCTTATTAAATCCTGCCTCTGACGTACCATCTAAAGAACGATCAACGCTTGTCTCGTTTATTGGTGCAAGAGTTTGCTGCATATACATTAGAACCTCCTTGTGCGAAACCCCATCAAAAGGATCAAATTGAGGACCCTCAAGCCTCCAAACCCTTCTCCTGTCGGAAAACATGCTGGACAAATCATCATTCTCAACGTGGTGGTTTTCCAGGTAGTCCACGGCAGGAATATAAGCACTACCCTGTCTCACCATTGGCTTAGATTCATAGCCACCCTCTAAGGGGAAACACGTCTGAGCCACAAACTGTAGATCGTTCATCCCTTTAATTCTTTGTGATGCATCAGGTGAAGGTGGGTATGTAATTCCAGTACGCAGTGAAGATTTTGGCGTTCTGATCGGAAGTTCTTCCGTAGTACCACTAACTGAAGAGGCAAGGCTTGGAGCAAGCAATGTAGG
>CAZEEU010000021.1:12616-18462 GCA_964511305.1 uncultured Gammaproteobacteria bacterium
GATTTTCTGCAGGAGGGAGACTATTTATGCCCGGAGTTTGAGACCCCTCGTGACGGGCTACCTCACTTACCCCTGCATGATCACTAGCTTCTGGTCCTACCATTGACTATGGGGTGATTATAACTCACCAACTAAGTTAATTCAAGGAAATTATATACATATTTTTACTTCTCAATATCAAGAAACGTGTAGGAATAATTTTTATCACGGCTTCGTCTTTCAAAAAGGACTTTAGTAAATTCTTCGTAATCAGGAAAGAAAGCATCCGCGTCTTTCACTTCCTTGTTCACCAATGTTAGGTATAACTTGTCCGCAAACGGCATTGCGAGTTGATATATCTGTGCTCCTCCTATGACAAAAGCTTCTGTTTTTTCGTGCTCTTTTGCGATTTCTATTGCATTTTCAATTGAGGTTGTTCTTATAACTCCTTCGGGCACTTCATAATCTGTATTTCTTGAGATAACTATATTCACCCTGTCAGGAAGTGGTCTTCCAATACTTTCGTATGTCTTTCTTCCCATAATAACTACGTGCCCGCGAGTTTTTTCTTTAAAGAATTTCATATCCTCAGGGATTTTAAAAAGAAGCTCATTACCTCTACCTAATTCTCTATTTTTTCCTATTGCTGCAATCATTGATATTTTCATATTCTTTTGATTATACAGTCTCTTCCCCTACCCAAAGAAGCAGTATCGAGACCGTATCCCTCAACCCAATCTTCTGGACTTACTTCAAATCCAAGATAATCCGGCTCGATATCTTTCTTTCTGAGAGGTTTTGATAGTAACGTGCAAAGCTTAATTGAAGATGGACCAAGAATAGACAGGTGGTCTATTAAAAATCGTGGAGTATTACCAGTTTCTATAATGTCATCAACGATGATTACATCTCTTCCTTGCACATTTATCTCTACGTCCTTAGTCATGATTGGATTTCCCGAGCTTACTTTGTTATCGCCATAACTTGATATTCTTACAAAATCTACTTCAAAATTCACTAATCCAGCGTTCCATAGCGCTTTTGAAAGGTCTGAGAAGAAGATGAATCCCCCATTGAGGACACAAACAAGAATGGGATGTTGATCTTTATAATCCTCAGCAATTTGGCCTGCTAATTCCTTTACTTTCCCAACAATTTGATCGTTTGTAAAAAGAATTTTATATTCCATTTGTTACTAGAAGATCTCTTCCCTCATTAACAACTACCTCAGTATTGGGGAGTATCGTCAGCTCTCCTATTCTCTCTATCTCAATCCACTCAGGAATTGTCTCATCACTTCCTTTTAAATCTCCAGTAAATTTATTTGTTACAAAAACAGTCCAACTAACACTCAATATTTCCCCATTTTTTCTAGGTATATCTGCATATCTTATATCTGGGAGTTGTAAAAAATCATTCTTATTGATCTGAA
Organism: uncultured Gammaproteobacteria bacterium; assembly: GCA_964511305.1. GTDB lineage: Bacteria > Patescibacteriota > Microgenomatia > Levybacterales > GWA1-39-11 > JAUSNA01. Next base: position 14,028 of record CAZEEU010000021.1, read on the forward strand.
GACCAGTTTCTTCAAAAGCTTCTCTAACAGCAGCGTCTATTAACTCTTCATCTCCATTTAGTCTTCCTCCTGGTATCCCATGAACGCCCGTTAGATGTTGTGCTGCCTCACCGTGCTTAACAAGACAAACTTTATTTCCATCAAGGATAACTATTCCAACTGTCGGGGTTACGTCTGACATAAAGCTAGAATAAAGTATATAGAATTAAGTATTAAGAATCACTATCCTTTATTCTTAACTCTTTCTTCTTAATTCTTTCTATTTGGCCATTTTGCCAGTCTTTTTATCATAAAGACCTCCAGCAACTGTAAGCTCTGCTTTTAGCATTGGGTATGGATCATACCCTTCTAGCTCGACGTATTCAGGTCTAAAATCATCAATACTTTTAAAATTCTTTGTAAATTTAATAGTTGGAAATTTCTTTGGTTTTCTTTTTAGCTGCTCTTTTACTTGTGCGAGATGGTTCTCGTAAATATGAACGTCTCCAAATGTGTGGACAAATTCTCCCGGCTCTAATCCTGCAATTTTAGCAAGAACCATCGTAAGCAAAGCGTAGCTAGCAATATTAAAAGGTACACCCAAGAATATATCTGCACTGCGCTGATATAACTGAAGGGATAATTTGTTTCCGCGTCTGCTTACTTGATACATGTTATGACAAATAGGAAATCTACTTGCATCTTCATTCGTTGCCATTGTGTACAAATATTCAGGGTTCCATGAATTAACAATGAGATTCTTTGCATCAGGATCATCTTTCATCTCCTGCATAACCCATTTAAGCTGATCTATAGTTCTCCCTTTTTGTCTAGTTGGCCAACTTCTCCACATTTCTCCGTAAATTCTTGGAAGTTCTCCCCATTTCTTTGCAAATGCAGCATTTGTCTTTACTTTCTCAGTGAATTCTTCCTTACTTAATACTTGACTCTTGCTTCTTAATTCTTTACCTGCCTTCTCCATCTTTCCTTGATAAATTTTATATGGGTAATCAGTCCAAATATTTACATTTCGATCGACTAAATATTTGATATTCGTCTGGCCACTCATGAACCAATAGAGCTCTTCAAGAACACCTTTCCAGTAGACTTTTTTTGTTGTTAAAAGAGGGAATCCCTTCGAAAGATCGTATCGAGTTTGGCGGCCAAATAAGGAATAAAGAACTATATCTGTTCCACGGTCCACCTTTCGCTCACCATGCTTTAAAATTTCTTGTAATAAATCGAGGTACTGATATTCTGGATGTTTTGCTACTGCCATAGATTGTTTAAAATATAAAACTTAAACTCTCAACTTTCAACTCTCAACTTTCAATTTTTAAACTTGTTTTTCTTTTTTGGTTGCGGCTACTCTACCACCCTGCCATTGTCCACGATACTGAGAACCTTTTCCTTTTATTTCCATGAACATTGAAAATATATATCGAGCCCCCAACTCAATTGTTACTGTTGCCGGTCCAGCGTTGTAAAGCAATGGGTGAACCGTCCCACTGTATCCAGGGTCAACAATTGCCATTCTGGCAATAATTCCTGACCTTTGAAGCGTAGTTCTTGGCTTAAGTATTCCGACCAAATCAAGGGGCATATTAAATTTTTCATACGTCTCTGTGAGATATATTTCTCCAGGTTTTATAACTATTGAGGTTACTTTTTTTGGATCTAATTCTGCTACTAATTCTACGTCTGGAGTTTTACGCTCTTCAATTCCAAGATACGAATCCCCTTTAAGGCGAAATACTTTACCAAGTCTTAGGTCAAACCCAGCACCTTCAGGATTATTCAATTCCCTATCTGCTAGATTTTCGACTAGCTTTTTCTTTTTAACAAGTTCTAATAATATTTTCGGTCCAAGAATCATTTTTTAATATGGTGTAGTACTGACAATATATCTTCAGTTACTCTTTCTATGTCTTGATCTCCATCGATTATTGAAAATTCTGATGAGAATCTTTTCACCAACCACTCATAACTTTCCATAACCTTTGACAGTCTATTTTCGGTTTCATAATATTCATTCTCAACTCCTGTCTTTTTCAATCTTTTTATAGCAACCTTTGGCGAAACCTTCAAGTAGAAAGTTATATCAGGAACCATTATTTGGTGATACATAGAAAGAATGCTCTGGGCTACCATAAGAACATCACTCTCACCTTTGACTTTTGCAGTCGTTTGTTTATCCAAAATCCCATACGCAACTGCAGACCAGAAATTTCTGTGAGAAATAACTATCTCCCCATTCTTAAGAGCAGGTATAACTATATCTTCTTGGTGAGCGATTCTATCAGCAACAAATAAAAATTGGTGTGATGCCGGAGGCAAAACAATTCTTTTTTGCAAGAAATCATTTATTACCTCCCCTATTGGGCCAGTCCTTCGAGGTTCTGCGACTGGAAGGGTAATTTTCTTTTTTCCTTTAAAATAGTCAGCAATTCTCCCCGACTGTACCGTTTTTCCAGATCCGTCAATTCCTTCAAGCGCAATATAGAGACCTTTATGGGTATTTCTTCGAAAATCCAGTTTGAAATTTACTTCCTCAGTGAATTTCTTTGTCATTTTGCCTCCTCCAATGATTTAATTATATCTTTTGTAACCTGCTTTTCATCTACTTCTCCGTCAAGAACAGTTATCTGATCCTTGAATTTTTCATGAACCCATTCATAACCGTCGTAAGCCTTTTGTATTTTGCCTCTCGTCTCATATATTTCTCTTTCTGCTTTACCACTAATGCGTTTTAGCGACTCGTCAACGGATATCTTAAGGTAAAAAGATCTATCTGGAACTATGAATTGGTGATACATAGAAAGAATACCTTGAGCAACTAAAAGCTGCTCAACAGAATCTTCATTATAGTCGTCTCCCATTTTGTCCATCACTCCATAAACAATTGCAGACCAAAAACAACGGTCAGTAATAACAACCTCTCCTCGTGCAAGCGCTGGCTTTACAATTTGCGCGTGATGAATAACCCTATCTGCTGAAAAAAGATATTGAATTGCTTCTGGTGGAAATTTCACTTTTGCCGTTAATATTTGATGAGTAAGTTCTCCTAAAATACCTTCCTTTCGTGGCTCTCTAGTAGTAACTACAGTTTTTCCTTTTGACTCAAAATATTTCTTAAGGTCTTGTGCCTGCGTTGTTTTGCCAGCTCCATCAATTCCTTCAAGCGCAATGTAGAGTCCAGGGTGGGGATTTTTTAAAAGTTCTATATCAAAACTAATTGGATACTTCATGTGAAAGATTGCATCATGGTATCACAAAGTTTGCTAGAATAGAAGAACTCACCGCATGGACCAAATAGCCGACATTTTAAAGAAATTTAATCCTAAAGAAGACAAATATATTTCCCGTGAATTTCAAAATTACGGCATCTATCTTTCTGAAGAGCTAAATGACTACAAACACAAGGCTCTTTACATAAAGCTTGCAAAAACCACACACCGATCGATACTTGAAAAGGCACTCTCCTACTGTAAAGATGCTAAGGTTAACAAACCAGGAGCTTTGTTCATGTGGAAGCTTAAAAAGCTTAAAGAAGAGAAAAATGCTAAATGAAACCAATCCTTGCCCGCATCATTAAATCCGAAAAGCATCACAAGAAATTATATTTTGTGGCCCTCATATTACTTGGGTTTCTCCTTTTCTTGCCAGTCTTTTTTCAAATACGATTTCATTCGCTCCGCTCTTTTGGACTAATTGGAGTGTTTTTTATAAATTTCTTTGGGAGTGCAACTATATTCCTACCAGCTCCAGGACTTCTGTCGGTTGGTATTACTGCAACTCAGAGCAACCCTTTTTTAGTAGCGCTAATCGGGGCACTGGGAGCATCTCTAGGCGAAAGCACTACATTTCTTTTTGGATACACTTCTAATAAGTTTTTTGATCTTGAAAAACATAAATGGCTTAAAAAATTCAAGAAAAATGTCTTTGATAAATATGGAGAAATAGTGGTCCTTGCTTTTGCATTTATTCCAAATCCCCTTTTTGATGGAATTGGAATGATTGCTGGAGTATCTAAATTCCCTGTCAAAAAGTTCCTACTACTAACTTTTATAGGAAGGCTATGTCGCTACGTTATAATTGCTTATTTATCGTCGTATATTATTGCTTCAAGATGAAAACCAACGACTACCGAGAGAAAGTCTACGAAATTGTATTAAAAATCCCACAGGGAAAGGTTACAACATATGGAGCAATTGCAAAAAAGCTTCATATGTCACCAAGAACTGTAGGGACCGCCCTTCACCTAAATCCTTATGAAGGAAAAGTACCTTGCCACAGGGTTGTTAATCGAGCTGGACGAATTGCCCCTGGATTTGCGTTTGGAGGACTTAACGCACAAAGAAAACTTCTTGAAAAAGAAGGTGTAAAATTCAAAGACGAGACGCACGTAGATCTATCACTTCATCTTGTTTAGATATAAAATACTTCGCCTATGTCA
>CAZEEU010000022.1:0-9948 GCA_964511305.1 uncultured Gammaproteobacteria bacterium
TTAGTGAGTTGGGCAGGCTTTCTAACTTCCGATTAAGTACCTTTTTTTGTGGCTAAATAGCCACAAAAAAACCACTATTCATCAATCGTAAATCATTCAATCAATTAATCGAAGTTGTTTATTTGCTTGGGGAAATTACTTTAACTGTACTGACTCTACCCTCAACATTCCAATTATCTCCGTAAAGAAGTATGTAATATTTATTCGCATCAAACATTCCATTTTTTTGTAAATGGCTTATCGCATTCTTCATGTCGTCTAACTTCACAGGTTGCCCCTTAGTGAAGATATCTTGCTGAAGGAGTGGGACTACACCATAGTTGACAGTTAAACTGTCTCTTACGTATTCGTTGGGGGCAAAACAAAAGATAGGTGCCTCTGCTCTATATCTTGAAAGCTTGCGAGCTGTTCTACCAGACTCCGTAAAGACAACAAACCCGCCAAAATTGAAGTTTTTCTTGCGGAACTGTAGATAGAGATTATAAGCAGTGTCGCAGAGCATTTCTTCGGCATCTGCACTCATGTAATCAAATACTTCTCGTGTGTCTTTTACCAGAACGTTCTTTTCATTGAATACCAATGTCTTTTTCATCATGGTGACTGCCTCAAGAGGATACTGGCCAGCAGCCGACTCTTCAGATAGCATAACCATATCAGTAAGATCAAAGACTGCATTTGCTATGTCAGAAATTTCAGCTCTTGTAGGATAAGGTCTCTCAATCATGGAATGGATCATTTGCGTTGCTGTTATTACTGGGAATCCTCGCTCAATACACTTTTTGATCATGATTTTCTGATAATACGGGACCTGCTCAATTGGAAGCTCTACTCCTAGATCGCCTCTTGCTACCATAATTCCTTCAGAAGAATCGATAATTTCGTCCAAATTGTCTATAGCAAGTTTGGTTTCGATTTTTGAGATTACGCGCCCAGAGAAATTCTCTTTCTTCATGAATTTCTTAAGATCTAATACGTCCTGAGCAGTTCTTACAAAAGACAAGCCAACAAAATTAACCTTTGACTCTTTAAAGGCAATAATTGCTTCCTTATCGCGCTCGGTCAAAGCATCCAGAGGGAAATAAATCCCAGGAACATTGAGTGTTTTTCTGGTTTTTAGAATTCCATTCGAGTGAGATATCAGTGTTACTTGATCTTTTCCAGCTTTTATTACTTCAAACTGGAATTTACCGTCATCTACTACAACCTTCTGGCCTTTCTCAAGATATGACAGAACTATATCGTCCGTTAAAGAAAAACTTGAATTATCTTCGTTCTTCTTCGTAATCTCAATTTCACTCCCCTTCTTAAGGGCGATTTCCATGTGCTCCGGCGTTACAAGTCTAATTTCTGGGCCCTGAAGATCAATAAAAATTCCAACAGCCCTATTCATTTTCTTGGAAATTTCTTTTACCAATGCCATCTTCTCTTTATGCCAAGGGAGTTCATTGTGTTTGAGGTTAAATCGAAATACGTTTACACCTGCATTAATAAGCTTTTCAATCATTTGAGGACTTTCCGAAGAAGGACCAATTGTTGCTATGATTTTTGTATATTCCTTAATGTAACTCATATTTTTAGCCGTAAAAAAACGGTATACACAATGATACCGCCAGTGAATATATTCTACAACAGTTCACTTGTTACTAACAAGCTATACGAAGTAAACTTGCTGCAAGCGAGTTAGACTACTATCTTTCCAAAAAAGATTCGACCAACGTCTGTTTGGATAACGCGAGAGATAAGCACCTTTACTGTTTGTTCTAATAAGTCCTCCCCTTCTTCTACAACTACCATAGTTCCATCTGGAAGATACCCAACTCCTTGTCTATCACCCTTCCCTTTCTGAACGACCTTTATAAAAAATTCTTCACCTGGAAGTGCAGTTGTCTTTAGAACATTTGCCATTTCGTACATATCAATCGCAACCACATTTGAAATCTGTGCTTTCTTTGAAAGATTGAAGTCGCATGTAATAATTTTACCTTTTGTTATCTTTGCTGCTTCAATAATTCGCTCATCAACTGGTTTTTTTATTTCAGAATCATCATACGTATCAAATTTTATGCTTTTGTCTTTTCTCAATTTTTCAAGAAGTGTAAGTCCCTTTCTACCCCGTTCTTTCTTTGCCGTATCCTTTGAATCTGCAATATGTTTGAGCTCGTCTAGAACTCCCTCAACCACAACGAAAGTGCCAGTGAACACTCCAATTCTAATAAGCTCAAACACTCGAGCGTCAATGATTGCAGAAGTATCTAAGAATAAGGGGTTCTCAAGTAATTTTTGATTCGCAGGTTTATCTACAACCGGCCTTCTTAATCTTGAAGTAACTCGCTGCGCCACTTCTTCAGCAATTTGCACGACTACTCTTTGTGGCAATAAAATTCCTCCAAGAAGTCTATTTGCTTCATGGCCTTGATTAGAAATGACAGTCTTTTTTGCAACAGGCTTTACTTCAGGTTGTTTTACTTTTTTTGAAGTGACTTTTTTTATTGGTGTTTTCTTTTTTTCTGCCATAGTCTTATTATTGCTTTTTAACTTAAATTCCCCTGAATAAGGGCTTTTTTCAAAGAAGTAGCATTTTGAACAGTTATTATATTTTTATACCCGAATTTCTTTGCTTCTTTTATTCTCTTATCCAAGTTTAATACAACTTTTGTTTCTCCGAGAAGTCCTACTTCGGAAATACCAACCACTGATTTGAGGGTATTACCTTTAATACTTGAGGCAATAGCAAGACAAATAGCTAAATCTGAGGCAGTTTCGGCTATCTTAAGACCTCCTACTACATTTACAAAAATGTCGTATTTATCAACGTTAATTGTACCATGCCTCTTCAAAACAGCCAATAGAAGCTCTACTCTCTTCTCAGGCACTCCTTGAGCTACTCTTCTTGGGAAAGGCAAGTTGCTACTTACAGCAAGAGCTTGAATTTCAACTAGAAGTGGTCTGGATCCTTCCATAACTACCGTAACGCATGAGCCTGGAACTTGTTGGTCTTGAGTTCCGAGAAAAAAATCTTTTACGTTTGTAATTTCAGACAATCCCTTTTCTTCCATAATAAAGATTCCAACCTCACTGGTATCACCAAATCTATTCTTAAGAGATCTTAAAATTCGTGTCCCAGTAAGACTTTCACCCTCAAGATACAGTACGCAATCAACCATATGCGCAAGCATTTGTGGCCCGGCAATCGTACCTTCTTTTGTCACATGCCCTATGAAAAAAACGGGAATATGAGTTCTTTTTGCAAAATTAACTAACTTTAATGTTGAATATCGTAACTGTGGCAATGATCCGGGAAATCCATTCGCATCATTTGATGCAACTGTCTGGATAGAATCAATTATTAAAAGGTCTACTTTTTTATCTGTTGCAGTAGCGACTGCCTGATCAATATCAGTACTCGATAATACATATAAGTCATACTTTATTAGAGCTTTTTCATCCGCAATTCTTTCCGCTCTCATCTTGATTTGTGATTCACTTTCTTCTCCAGATACATACAAAACCTTCTTACCACTTGATGCGATATTTATTGCGATCTGAAGCATTATCGTAGATTTTCCAATGCCAGGATCTCCAGAAAGAAGAATTACCTCTCCAGGAACAATACCTTGCTTCTCTCCACCACCAAGCACTCTGTCAAATTCAGCAATTGTGGTTGTTATGCGTGAAAGCGCGGTACTTTTTATTTGTCCTATCGTCTTAAGATCCTTTACGCTCTCGGCAGCTCGAGTTTTTGTAGCTGTTTTCTCATCAGGAATAGTCATTTCCTGGAATGTATTCCAATTTTGGCACATAGGACATAAACCAAGCCATTTTGAGGATTCATTGCCGCAGTTATTACAAACGAAGATTTTTTTTGAAGCCATATTCAAGAATTAAGGAATGAGAAGTAAGAATCAAGGGTATTCTTTTTAGTGCGAAGCACCAAGCTTTGCTTAATACTTTATTCTCAATTCTTAATTCTAACAGCTGACCCTATCTGTAAGTCATTACCTTTGTCTTAAGAACAGGGGAAACAAGAACAAGTCTCTTTTTATCATCAAATCCGGTTACTTCTACTTCAATGGCATCGTCTTTCTTGTAAGAAACTCCTGTTGGTATCTTGCTCTCTGGGAAAAATGCATTAACCCCAGGCTCAAGAATAAGAGTAACTCCTTTTGATTTAACGTCTGCAACAGTTGCTTTAACAGTATCTTCAACTTTGTATTTACTCTTTACCTCATCAAAGGTATCCTTTTCAAGGCGCTTTAATGAAAGATTGACTCTCTTATTTTCAACATCCATTCCAATAACCTGAACCTCAAGCTTTTCACCAATCTTATATTTGTCCTCAAGCCCTTCTACTCTCTGATGACTTACTTCAGATATATGAATAAATCCTTCAATAAGAACTCCCTCTTTTGGAGTTAATTCTAGATATATTCCATACGAAGTTACGAGTGTTACGAGCCCTGTTATAACAGTATCTCTTTTGACAAGCTTTTCAATCTCTGAAATATTCATGAGGTAATGTGTAGCCTTTTGTGACACAATTACTCTCTTCTTTTCTTTATCAAATTCAATAACTTTAACTTCAACTTTGCTATCTTGCTCTAGTTTTCCTTCAATAAGCTGAGAATTAGGCAAAAATCCCTTAACTCCTCCAACTGTTTCTATAAAATAACCTCCTCGGGTTACTTCAAGAACTGTTGCGGTAAGCGTTGTGTCAGCTTTAAATATCTCCTCAAGTGAGCCATATACCTTTTGCTCAAGCATGCGTCTTAGAGAAAGGACGGGAAAACCCTCTTCTGATTCTGGTGAAATTACACTAGCAGTTACAGTATCTCCAATTTTAAGTAGCTTAAGAAGATTTTCATTATTTCTCTTGTCGTACTCAATAACTAAAGCGTCTGATTTGTAACCGATATCAAGGAGTATTTCTTTTGGATCGAGTTTTTTGACCGTTCCAGTTACAAAATCGCCTCTCTTAAGAGTCTGAAATTGAGATGTTTGGCGAGCCATTAGCTCTGCCATTGAAGTTGCTTTACCCTTTGGAGCTGCAGGAGTTTTGGCCTGCATTGTCTCGTCAGCGTTAGTTACTTTTGGAGTTGCTGTCATTTATATATGGTCCTTTCATGTTAGATGAGGAATTTTACCATAATATGAGTCTAAATGTAAAGAAAGGATCTTAATTGTATACATGTACACCTGTTGGTATACTCGAAAAATAATATGTACAAGGAAGCTACAATCGATGCTTCTGCCGTAATGGTACCAGATGAAAAAAGTGCTTCTGGTCTTCCGAGTCCTGATCAGGCATGTCCACACGAAGATATTATCGCCTTCACGCAACTTCTGATAGATTCGGAGGTCCCCAAAGCAGGCATATTACCAATAATCTTTAGTTCATTCGCTACTCCCCAAAATCCTTTGAGCAAAATAGAATTGACCACTGCACTTGGCGAAGCGTTTCCGTCTTGGCAAAAGAATACAGCTCAATATACCTGGCTCCTCTTAAATGGCGCGAAAGAGGCTGGACACACTATAGTCACAACCAAAATGGGTAGACATACTAGTTATCACCTAGAAAGTAACCCTGTACCATTTGAACAAACACCAGTGGCTATAGCACTACCTCAGCTAGCAGAAGGCGAAACAAAAGCGGACGCGCTAAGAAGGCTTGCAGACGAAGGATTGTATACACGCAAACAACTATTGCAGGCTCTTTTTCCTGACATGGATGAAAAGAGACAGTCTGACAATTTTGCAATAACACTTAATCGGCTCAAGAAAAGTTTGATGCTGGAAGGCGCTAGCATACCCGATGGAAGATTAAGTCCAGGTGGCACTGTAAAAATATTCCGCAGCGAGGCTACTCAATTAAGAGCTGGTGTTGATATTGAGCTTGAGCAAGAAACAACACCAACTGAAGTAATAGCTGAAAACACAGATCAAGTGCCACACCCCTCTGATGATCGAGAAGCAGGAGCAAATGAAAAAGTAGATATTCAGGTATCTGTGCTGGAGATCCCAAAAAATGGCGTGTGTAATGACACTCAAACCAAACCAATGTTAATTGCACCGCTAGATCGCGATACGGGTTTATTTTCCACCCACATTAACATGCCGAACGGCAAAAAGACAAAGTCCGTAGAATTGTCATCTGATGAATACCATCTCTTTGAAGCTATTTTTACAAAAGCCAATACATTTTCCAGGGAAGAATTAGAGCTTGCCATGATTAATATTGCGCGAAGTGCTACATTCGATGGCTTGGGAGGATTTGAAAGAGTATTTAATTCCTTGAACACTAAAATACTTTCCAAATGGAATATGTGTCTGGTATTCAATGATAATGGTTTTGCCGTATTAACTGGCCCAGATGGCCCTCAAGCGTCCCTTATTCCTCAGGTACGTAAAGCAGAAAGTGACAGAGAAGTAAGACGCGAAGGCAGAATCCATAAAAGACAATTTAGCCATAGAAAATTAAAATGATGAGGTATACTACATTACAAGAAAGCCAATTTGGTATTATATAAAGATGGAAGGAATTATTATCGGTATTATTGTTCTTGTTTTTTCGGCAATACTTCATGAAATTGCACACGGGTGGGTTGCAGAAAAACTTGGTGACCCTACAGCTCGCATTGCTGGACGCTTAACACTCAATCCAATACCTCATATAGACCCAATCATGAGCATTGCTGTTCCATTACTTCTGATTGTTTCAGGAAGTCCAATCGTATTTGGAGCTGCAAAGCCAGTACCTGTTAACCCACTTATGCTTCATGAGGGCCGTAAGGATATTGCGCTTGTTGCTCTTGCCGGACCGCTAACCAATCTTCTTCTCGCACTTCTTGGGGGCATACTTCTAAAAACAGTTGGCTACGCAATTCCCGATCTTATTCCAGCTATATTTCTATTTATAAGATTCAATTTAGCGCTTGGGTTCTTAAATCTAATTCCGGTTCCACCGTTGGACGGATCCAAATTCTTTTCAATAATTCTACCTGAAAAAACTGCACAGCAGTATTTCGCTCTTGCTCCATTTGGAATATTTATCCTTTTTGCCCTCCTTCTTATGACCCCAATTGGTGACATTTTAAATTCACTCATCATAAATTCACTGCACCTTTTGGGAATGTAGTCTTGAAATAATTCCTCAAACTTCGTATCATACCTTTGGCATGAAAATAACCCAGGTTCAAAGTCTCGAAATTCTTGATTCCCGCGGCAACCCTACAGTTAGAACGCTGGTTACTCTTGAAGATGGTACTACTCACACCTCAAGCGTCCCTTCTGGTGCGTCAACCGGCTCACACGAAGCAGTTGAGCTTCGCGACGAAGATCCAAAAAGATATCTAGGAAAAGGCGTACTTAAAGCAGTTGAGAATGTAAATACGATAATCTCACAAGCAATTGTAGGCATGGAGTGTGATCCAAATGCAATTGATACCAAAATGCTTGAGTTGGATGGTACATCCAACAAGGCAAAATTGGGAGCTAATGCCATTCTCTCAGTAAGCCAAGCAGTCGTTAAAGCTGCAGCACATGCAAAAGGTCAACCTCTTTGGAAATTTATGAATGAATATTTCTTCAATTCAAAACCTGTAAGTTTTCCACGTCTTTTGGTCAATATCGTAAATGGTGGAAAGCATGCCTCCTGGAATTTTGACATTCAAGAATTTATGGTCGTCCCAAATACTACTACTCCTTCAGAATCGGTAAGAATTGCTGCAGAAATCTTTCATTCACTAGGAAAAGTGCTAAAAGAAAAAAAGCTTTCTACTCTTCTAGGGGACGAGGGTGGATATTCTCCTCTTCTCTCATCTAATGAAGAGGTACTTGAAACAATCGTTACTGCAGCAAAGAACGCAGGTTATGAAAATGTCACTGACTACAGACTCTCTCTTGATGTTGCATCAACCGAATTCTTCCAGCCTAGCGGCGAGGCAGGCAAAGATGGCAAATACGAGCTTAAAAAACAGCAAAAATGGCTGTCTCCAGAAGAATTAACCGAATACTACTCAAAGATTGGACAAGAATACAAAATACTCTCTTTTGAGGATGGATTTGCCGAAGATGATTGGGCGGCGTGGGTTAAATTTACCGACATGGCAGAAAAATTCCAATTCACAACCATCGGGGATGATCTTTTAGTAACCAATCCTGAAAGAATCAAAAGAGCAATTGATGAAAAAGCAGCCAATGCAGTACTTGTTAAGGTAAATCAAATTGGATCAATCAAAGAAACAGTTGAGGCAATTAATATGAGCCACGCAGCCGGATGGAAGACAGCTATTTCTCATAGATCAGGTGAAACTGAAGACTCATTTATTGCTGATCTTGCCTATGCATGTGCTTCAGAATTTATCAAAACCGGCTCAATGTCGCGCTCGGAAAGACTTGCAAAATACAACAGACTTTTGGAAATCGAAAAAGGACTATAATAAACCAATGGCAACTCTTGTTTTAGTAAGACACGGCTTATCTGAATATAATAAAAAGGGCTTGTGGGCTGGATGGGATAATCCACCCCTTTCACCCGAAGGCTTTGAGGAGGCGAGAAAAACAGGAGGACAACTAAAGGATTTTACATTTAATTACGCTTATACCTCTGCTCTTCTTCGCGCTCAACAAACAATGGATGAGATTCTCAAAATTCTCAATCAAAATCCACCCATTACTAAAAATCAATCTCTTAATGAACGAAACTATGGTGATTTCACCGCAAAAAATAAATGGGAAGTAAAAGAAAAAATTGGCGAAGAAGAATTCTTAAAACTTCGTCGGGGATGGGACTATCCAATTCCAAATGGAGAATCGCTAAAACAAGTATATGAGCGCACGATCCCTTACTTTCAACAGGAAATTGAACCACATATAAAGTTAGGCAACAATATCATTATTACATCAAGCGGCAATGCACTAAGATCTATTGTCAAATATTTGGAAAATATTCCGGATGATGAAATTGCAACGCTTGAAATTGGTACGGGTGAAGCATATATTTATCAAATTGATGAGAACGGAAAGGTCAATTCAAAAGAAATTCGTGGGGTAAACGAGAACAAAGGCAAAGTTTAAATAATGAAATTAATTGTTGGACTAGGCAATCCAGGAGAAAAATATGACGGAACTCGTCATAACATAGGCTTTGATGCCCTAGATTTCTTGCTTAAAAAATATGAACCTCTCGAAAAATCCGTTTGGGATAATAACAAAAAAACCAAATCTGAAATAAAAAAACTGACTATTGGTAAAATCTCCGCTTTACTCGCAAAACCCCAGACATACATGAATAATAGCGGCCTTGCTGTCAGTCTTCTTCTCCAATATTACAAATTAAAGTCTACTGATATGGTTGTTATCCAAGACGAATTAGATCTTCCTCTGGGAAAAATTCAAATACGCTTTGGTGGAGGAACTGCAGGACACAATGGCCTAGAATCAATTATAGGTGCGCTAAAGACCGACAAATTTATACGAATCCGAATGGGGGTTGGACACCCAAAGAAAAGAATTGAGAATAAAGAATTAAGTATTAAGAGTGATCGCTCCGTGAGTGAGTATGTAATATCGCATTTTGCAGAAACTGAACATAAAGATGTCAGGAATATGAAAAAACACGTTCAAAAACAACTAGAATTACTCTTGGAACATGGATTTGAAACCTATATGTCTAAGTACAACTCGAAAGACTAGATCTTATTCCCTTCTACTTTTTCCTTAATCATTTAATCACCAATCATTTGTCATATATAAATTAGGGATTAACTTCCCCACTCTTTTTCTATATTCACCTAATCATTAATCGATTAATCACTTAATCAATATTATGTTTAGGGATTAATCTCTTTCCACTTAGCGTAAGAGGTCTTATGCGCAGCAAAGACTTACCTTAAGGGTTAATCTCTTTCCACTTAGCGTAAGAGGTCTTATGCGCAGCAAAGACTTACCTTA
>CAZEEU010000022.1:10048-13176 GCA_964511305.1 uncultured Gammaproteobacteria bacterium
TTAATCTCTTTCCACTTAGCGTAAGAGGTCTTATGCGCAGCAAAGACTTACCTTAGGGGTTAATCTCTTTCCACTTGGTATAGGAAGTCTTATAGAAATCTGTCAATCTCACCAAGAAATCAGGGCGGGACGCGATATAGAGAGATGGAATCGTCAAATTATTAACACAAAGCGATCTTTTATTATTTATCTTTCCTCCGGTTGTCGTTGAAGCAAAAGGCTTGAGAGAATTTGCAATAAGCGCCCCTCCTACATTTAACCGCCTATCAGAATTCGTCCCAGCAGAACACCCTTTACCTGTAATATCAAGGGTTTCAATTGTAATACTACCCTGCGCCGTGTAGTACCCGTCAAGATTTGTTGTTGTCTGCGCTAAAGTTGTTGTATTGATAGGATCTGGTGTTCCTACATTACTCAGAATCTCAATGTCTGTTTTTGCAGCTACGATAAATACTCCTTGGCTTGTTGTTGGCACAGATATGTTGCCGCCAATTGTTGCTTTCCCCTTGACGAGAATGACTATATTTCTGCCTATAGGATGGGTATAAGAATCAATTCTAAAGTCTCCATTAGTCTCATATATCACCTTTTCATTAACTGCAATACTACTTTGATCAAAGGTGGTTCCAGGTAATGTGCGAATAGTAACTCCATCTTTTAGAGCCTTTGACTTAAAGAATGAGTATGACATCCCACCATTCCTATTTTCTGTATCTTTATTGTAAGAATACTCATCACTGATAACCCACTGCTTGATTGAAGAAGAAACAGCCCCACTTATACCGAGGTCTGCAGGGCTATCTGATGAGTAAAAAATACCAGGATATGTCAAATCCGAGGAGGCGTATTTACCAGATGGGACAGGGTTTGAGAGATTGGAGTATCTTACGTCTCCTTTGTCTGTCTGGAACCAAGGATCAAGCGGCGCAATACAGAAAGTTGCTGTCTTGTCTTTGTCCATATTTATGAACATTCCAAAGCTTCCTAGAGGTGAATATGTATCGGTAGATATATCTCTTCCTACAATAGTATATCCATCTGGTGTATTCAAAGTTAATAAATAATTATCGGTAGGAAGACACGTAAAAGGAGTTCCTGTATCAGTCCCCGTGGTCGTTTGATTCCTTGGGGTAAATGTAGGACCACCCTCTATATGTAGAGTCGCCCCTACACCACTGCTACTTTTGTATGCGGTACCTTTACTTGGATCACACTGCGTAACATCCGTAACAGATCTGACATGAGTAGTCAGCGTATATGATGGTGGCACTGTGATCGCCGTTGAGTAGGGAGTAGAATTGCCTGCATTACCCACAATTACTTGTGGATGATATGTTTTTTGGACGTTTTGACACGTTGGAGCAGTCCATGGAATTCTTGACCCTGGAGGATTGCCTGCAGGTGGCGGGGTGTCTACCTGTGGTCCCAGTGTAGGTGATGGTATGTTTCCTGGGGGAGGTGGCGTTATATCTGGATCCCAATGATATACGGTTGTTGGAGTCGGAAGTACTGGCGGCGGCAATGAAGGAGTAGGTGTCGGAACATTTTGACAATTAGTAACAGATAGTATAGACGT
This sequence comes from uncultured Gammaproteobacteria bacterium, assembly GCA_964511305.1. Lineage (GTDB taxonomy): Bacteria > Patescibacteriota > Microgenomatia > Levybacterales > GWA1-39-11 > JAUSNA01. The sequence goes on from CAZEEU010000022.1 coordinate 11,625, forward strand.
TGCGCCTGGTTGAACAGTATTTGGTGGATTTGCTGTAAGACCTCCTGGACAGAAAGGAGGTGGCACGTTGATTCCAAAATTGGCAGGGTACGTACCGCCAGTAGTTGTAAATCTGAAAGGATTTGTTGTGCTAGTTAGAACGTATCCCGACGGGACAGTTAGATAAACCTGGTATGTGGCGTTTGTAGTTATTGTACGAGTATATACTCCTGAAAAGTTCGTAGAATTTGCATACGCGGTTGTACCAGAACCGTTCTCACGCCTACTTGGGTCGTATGAAGCAATGTTGCCTGCATTGTTATCTGTGTGACATCTACTATCTAGCTTGTCAGTTGTCCCATCGCCGTCATTATCGCTATTGTCTGCACAATCACCTGTTGAGATAGAAATAACGGCATTATTATAACCCACTTCAGAAGCGTCTTTAGAACCATCACGGTCAGTATCTATGTATACTGAACCTCCTATCACGGTCTGTTGCTGGAGTGCAAAACCAACGTTTGACGCAGGTGCAAATACGTTCTGAACCACGGGTACTACATTATAGCCACTAGGTGCAAAAGGCGTCACGGTGTATGGAACTCCTGCAAAACTTACTGTCATCGTAAAATTTCCCACAAAGTCAGTTAAAGCAGATCGCGTATCACAAAAAGATGAAGAGCAACCAGTAGCTTGAAGTGACACACTCGGAGCCCCTGACTCGCCGCCGCTTATACTGCCATTATAGTTAGTATCATAAAATACATAACCTTGAATCGTAGAGGGAGGCGGGGGAGGTGGCGGACTTGTTGGAGCAATAGTACAAGCATAAGTGCCACCAGCTACAGATGAACACGTTGTACCATTTGCACAGCACCCATTCTGTCCTCCTAGTGCGCAGTTCCCATTACAAAGACAGCTCGTTGAATAACTTCCAGCAGGACAACTGCCAACAGGAGGGGTTGTTGGCGTAGGAGTAGTAATACCACATAAAGCATAACAATAAGATACGGTATTTCCTGCAAGAAGACATGTAGTTACACATCCGCCTGAAGGTGTTGTTGTGGGCGTTGGGGTAGGTCGACTATTACAGCATATAGTGCCACCGTATGCTGGTCTACAGGCATTATTTGAAGGATTTCCATAAACTGATTCGCCAGGAAGACAGGCGTATCTGCAAGCATTAGTGCTACCGTCACCAGGAGAATTTGGACAAGGTGTTTCTGTTGATACGGTTGGTGTTGGAGTAGGAGCGCAGAACTGTTGGCATGAAGGAGTAGAAATTCCTCCACCCTGCTGTACGCAGTTACAACTTGCGTCATAGTATCTATCAGAGGTAATGCCACACCCAAGACATGCCGCCCCACAATAACTTCCAGGAGAACTTCCAAAACCAACATTAGGACAAACCATCGGCGTCGGTGTTACACAGGGACCCGCACTACAAACCCCGTTACACACATATGGATACCCTGCAGGACAGCACCCGGGCGCGGGGGGGGGGGGGGGGGGGGGGGGGGGTGCGGGGGGGGGGGGGGGGGGGGGGGCGGGGGCGGGGGGGGGGGGGGGGGGG
>CAZEEU010000022.1:13186-17834 GCA_964511305.1 uncultured Gammaproteobacteria bacterium
GGATCTCTCATTTATCTCATCCCCTCCCCCAGCACATACTTCCCCCCCACAACAATATCCACCTCCGCAAGAGCTACAACTTGCTCCACCACAAGCTGCTGCGCAACAAGAACCACAATCTCCAGGGCAATTTCCGCAATAATCAGTACCATTACATACCAAATCTCCACAATAAGCTGCAGGTGGCGGAGGCGGTGATGTAGGACCACCTCCACAATCAGCTACACAACTTTCTCCGGGGTCACAAGAGCCATCCCCACAAACAGGCCCACTTGTTGGTGCAGGTCGAATACAACACTGTCCTGAATTGCAGTAGTACCCACTAGCAAAAGAATAGCCATAGTCTCCACACGTGGATGAAACACAAGTAAAAGTATATCCGCCTCCAGCAGACCCACCCATTGGACAAAAAGTTCCTGTAGAAGTAGGAGGTGTGGGTGTACCGGGAGGGGGTGTCGGCGTGACAGTGCCACTACCGCTACAACTACAACCCCATACAATGTTAGAACTGGGTGGAGACTCATGATATAAACAGTCTGAGCCTCCCCCAGAACAAGAACTACGTGTGCAAGAACTCTCTATTGGTCGTCCTTGGCAACTCGCATTAAGTTGAGCACAAACCGTAGCGTTACATGCTGCATCCACTTGTACAGCTAATCCAAATGAAAAATTTAGAAGAAGAAAGAAAAAAACCAGAGCTATTAACTTGCAAAGTTTTTTATAGAAAATCATGATCTAGGCTATAACAGCACTAGATTCAGTGTAACGAGTATTATTGACTTTAGTCAAGCGGAGAGGCGTTAATTATTAATTGATAGAAGCAATACGACCACTAGATATGTCCTTAGCAAAATCAAGATTAACTTGTCTTAGCGAATCGTCATTGCCCTGATCTCCAGCTAATGCAACCATCTCTATGTTGTTTTTATTATTCTCAGTATTAATAGTTGAACCCTTTTGTATTGTAAATAGTGACTCACCTAACTCTACAGAAATTCCTTCAGATGTTTCGTCACCTGAAATCAAAGGAATTCTAGGGTCAAGCTGTACACCGTCCGGTACAGTCATACCTAGAGATATCTGCTTTCCCTCCTTATTGATTGTTTTTAGAGTAACTATTTTAAATTTACTCTCTGAATCTGCAGTTGAGAAACTGACCTCGTTTGCATACACGTTTCCTTTAAAAGCAGCTCTCACTGATACGTCTTCCGTAAAACCACTGACATTTACACCAGACACACTAGTACCATCTTGTATCTTAATCTTCTTTTCTTCGTACACTACTCCTTCTTGTTGTCCAGGATTAAAAGGAAGTGGAATTAGAACCTCTCTAGGATCTGCGGATTCTAGTGAGGTATTGCGCTTTGCCAATTCGGCTGGTGTAAAACCTGAGATGCTTGATCTATCTATTTTGCCAGATGTTAGACCTACTCCTCTAAAAGGTGCTTCATTAGGTAGTTGTAGGGTTTCGTGAGGACCTGATGAACTCGAATTTGGATCTGTGTGACTCTCACTACCCATTTGTGTACCAAGAACAGTCATAGCAATACCACCCAATGCTGTAGCGGCTGTACCTATTGCAATACCCAATCGCTGTTTTTTTGACTTCGACCAAGGGGTGCTTACCTCTGGTACGAGAACGGGTTGTTCTACGGCTGCACCTTGTTGTGAGCTAGACTCGCGATCTTCTGTGGGATTTCCTGGGTGTGATAGTGTTTCAGCAGACATACTATAAGTTGTATATCATATTTACCTATGTATGTCAATATGTAGTTATTTCATCTCCTGCTGAAAGGAAATCTTTCCCCCTAACCTTCTTAAGACTATTGCAGATGGTCTATATTCTGCTGCTTCCTTAGCCTCAACGGGTAATAGTGCAATAATTGCATCTTGAGGTTGAATTATCTTGCTTAAATCAGGATAATCTTCGACAAATCCAGCCAATTCCGATTCAAAACCATAATCAGGAAGAGGCATCTCTGGACCATATGCGATATCTTCCACAACTACTCTCGTGCCATTATGTGCTTTATTTATGAGAATTTTAGGTAAAATTTGATCCGTTAGGGGATTTTTTAAGATCATATAAGATTCTTTTTTATTTGGAGCATTATCAAACCTCACAAAACTACCCACTATATGTTTTGGGGTATCAAGAGGAACATCAAAAACCCTGCCTATGCCATTTAACCTTCCGCTCAATAATTGTGGAGCCGTTCTATTAACATTGTCGTCGTATATAATCGTTCTGCCAGTAGTATCATTTCCTCCTATCCAAAGGACAGTATAGCCATAAAGGGTTTGCTTCCCATCTTTATCCTTCTTAATTAAATCCGAGGGACGAGTCTGAAATCTACCAGCATTTGTATCAACCGCCTTTGGAACTCCAAAAGGAATATCTTTATGAGGACCGGCCTGGGGAGGGAATAATTTAGACAAGTCAAGAATCTTGAAGTATGAAAGCACGCCCATAATTACCCCTACGAGAATTAAAAAAGCACTTGCTTCAAGCACAAAAATAATAATTGCTCTTCTATTAAAAATTTCCGGGTTGATGTATGAAAATCCGCCCCCTCCCTCACTAGAATTCTTTTTGAAAAACATATTATCTTTTTTCGAGCAAAATCATTTGAGCGCCAGACAATGTAATCTTCTTCACAACGTCAATCTTTTCCTTTTCGCTTAGCTTTGTTGGGAGATTGAGCAAAATTATCGACTGAAAATTTGAAGAATTCAAGGTTCCATCTGAATTTCGGATCAAATTGCGAGGAATCGTGAGCTCTGCTATAAAAATCCCATTTTCACTGTTGTATTTCTTATCAATTACTTTTGGCTCGGAATCGAGTATATCCTTAATCTTAACGATTACATTTATAGATTTTTCTTTTTCGGGCAACGCATTGTATACTTCTACTCCATTTTGTAAGGCAGCTATCATAGTTTTCTTATTTGGAACGGTTATTTTATAATCCTTAGATTGAATTGAGAAATCATAGGCTACCCCTGAATCCTTCGTTGCTGTATCTTTGCTACCAGGCCTAAAGAATAAGTAAGCACTTAGACCAATGATAATAAGTATTGCTATGACAAGAATAATAAACAATTGATTTTGTTTCATCCTATTTACTATATGAAAAATAGAGGGGTTTTGTAAACTAACCGTTAGGCCTAGTAGTTGCTACCAGGATTTGTGATAAATACATCGTGAGGGTGAGATTCCATCAACGACGCTTGGGTAATTTGAGTAAATTTTGCCTTTTCATGAAGTTCCTTTACGTTTTTTGAGCCTACATAATACATGCCCGACTTTATACCACCTACAGCCTGGTCTATAAGTTCTTTTACTGTACCTTTAACAGGCACTAATCCCTCTACTCCTTCTGCAATTAATGTCTTGTCTTTGTATGATTTTCCATGGAATTCATCCTCAGACTTGATCTCAACGCCATGCTTCATAGCCCCAACTGAGCCCATCCCTCTATATTCTTTAAATTGATATGACGTGTGTCCATTGATAATGCTTTTAAAACGTGCAGGGACTTCTTCTCTTGAAAATGTTACTACTTTGCCGGGGGACTCGACAGTTGAAGCAAAAAATGAGCCCATCATAACAGTTGAAGCACCGGCAGCCAAAGCTTTTACCATATCTCCTGAATGCTTGATTCCTCCATCGGCAATTACCGGTATACCATACCTTTTAGCTGCTCGTGAGGTCTCTAAAATTGCCGTTACTTGAGGGACCCCCATGCCTGAAATGACTCTAGTTGTGCATATTGCACCTGGCCCCATTCCCACCCTTAAAGCGTCAGCTCCATGTTTACAAAGATCCTCAGCAGCTTCAAATGTTGCAATATTTCCAACAATGACATCAAGATTTTTGTAGGTATTTTTAATAAAGCTTAACGCTTCAATAAATTTATTAGTCCAGCCATGAGCAGAATCGAGAACAATTACATCAACTCCTGCCTTTGTTAGAGATTCAAGTCTTTCTTTATATCCTTCTGACACTCCTATAGCGGCACCTACCAAGTGCCCCGCATCCTTCACTCTTTTTACCTCATCAGCCTCAGCTGCAATGCTTAAATTTCTATGAATAATCCCAATTCCACCTAATTCAGACAACGCAATTGCAAGCCCACTCTCAGTTACTGTGTCCATAGGTGCTGAAATTAAGGGAGTTTTTATTGAAAGGTTTTTGCTAAGCTGGGTTGAAAGATCAATGTCGTCTCGAGAAAAATCTGAGTAACCTGGAATAAGTAGAACGTCGTCGTAGGTAAGTGCTAGGGGCAGTTTTTGGCTTTCCATAATTCATAGTAATATTAGGAAAAAAAAATGTCAAGGGTGTTTTTGAAGCTAATTTGGCCACAAAAAAACCAAGCAATGCTTGGTTAATTTGTTCGAATACAGTCAATTTTAACTCTACTTTTTGTCCGAGAGTCCCCCGGCGATGACCTCCGCTCACAGAATGTGAGTGAGTGAATTTCCCTTTTTGCAAAAACCTGTTTTTGCCAACAAAAAACCCACTTATTAGGTGGGTTCATTGTTGAATACAGCAAGCAGTACTTATTTTTTTGTCCGAGAGTCCCCCGGCCTTGACCTATTTTCCCTTTTTATAAAGTATCGTAGGCGCTGGCGCGTTTCACTTCTC
>CAZEEU010000023.1:0-11270 GCA_964511305.1 uncultured Gammaproteobacteria bacterium
CTGAGAAGTTCTGTCCAGTGCCTCCGTATTGAGTACCAATTGCAGTTGCATTCCATGTTCCACTTGTTAATGTTCCAACGCTTGTAAGGGAAGATGAAACTACACCTGCACCCAGTGTGCTTCCAGTGAGTACATCAGTTCCATTAATTTGATATGTCTTTCCATTTGCAATATTAAGAGTTCCAGTAGAATTGACTATTCCATTGCCGCCTAGTGGTGAGAGAATGATGTTTCCAGTTGTCGTTCCGCCAACCGTAAGTGTTTGGTTATTTGTTGTTGTTAGGCTTCCTGCAGCGTCAAGTACTAGGTTACCCGACACTGAGGCAGTCTGTTGTCCTCGTGCATTATTTACACCTAGAATTGCAAACTTTGCACTTGTTGAAGATGTCCCACCAACTAAGAAGTCAACCGTTGAGTTCTTTGGATATACAGTACCATTGATTTGATCCCAGTAGGACGTAAGCCCAGTTGCGCCAGCGCAAGAAGTCCAGACTGGTGCACCTGCTCCTCCTGATGTTAGACACTCACCACCAACGCCTGCAGCCAAGTGTCCATATGCGGTCGTTGAAGTTGAATAGAGCAGTTCTCCAGCTCCAGCTGCTGTTACATTTGCTCCAAGTCCTCCCAGAGCTGTTGAAAGTTGTGCAGATGATGCAAACGTGCCGCTTGATACCGTAATAACGCCAGTTGAGCCAGAGAAGTTTTGTCCAGTCCCTCCAAGAGAAGGTGCGAGAGTCGCTCCTACTGACCACGTTCCGCTACTTATAGTAGGAACGCCAGTTGAGGCTGAAGTATTAATTCCAGTTCCTCCATATTGAGCACTTATAGCGGTTGCATTCCAAGTGCCTGAGGTAAGAGTGCCTACGCTTGTAAGAGAAGAGGCAGTTACAGAACTTCCCAAAGTAGTTGCATTGAGAACAGGTACTCCACTTATGCTAAATGCCTTACCCGACGCAAGGTTAACGTCACCCGTAGATGTAACAGTTCCCGCACCTCCAAGTGGGGAGAGGGTTATGTTTCCTGTGGTTCCTCCTCCAATAGTAAGCGTTTGGTTATTGGTAGTAATAAGACTTCCTACAGCATCAAGCACAAGACTTCCAGAAATGGAAGCAGTTTGTTGACCTCGAGCACCATCAATTCCAAGAATTGCAAATTTAGCGCTAGTAGTAGAAGTTCCGCCTACAAAGAGGTCAACTGTGGAATTCTTTGGATATACAGCCCCATTTGCTTGATCCCAGAAGGTGGTGATCCCAGTTGCTCCTGAACATGATGTCCATGTTGGTGTAGAGGCTCCTGACACGAGACAAAGACCAGCTGTGCTGGTAACCGTTGAAGTAAGTGCTCCGCTTCCTGCTGTCCCTGAAAGCACCGCATTATTTCCTGTAAAGCTTGAAAGAGTCAACCCAGCAAATGTTGGGGATGCTGCGTTGTTGATGTTTTGGATTGTATTAATGGTCCCTCCGGAAGCAGAGAAGTTGGTGCTATTAAATTGTGCGATACCTTTTTGTGCAGTAGACGCGTCATTTATTGTGAGAGAAGACCCAGCGCTTGTCGCATTGTTAAGTGTAAGTGCTCCTGTAATTGCACCTCCACCGCTAGCACCTACAAAGCTAAGTACACCTGTATTTGTTATGGTAACAGCACCTGTTGCACTGTCAACGCTTATACCAGTACCGGCAATATTTGAGGTCACTCCGGTATTTGAAAGCGTTAGCGTGCCGCCTAACGAGACCGGGCTACCCGATACACCTAGTCCTGTACCTCCAGATACAGTTATTGACGAATTTTGTAGCTCTGCATTGGTTACGGTTGAGGTAGAAAGGACCCCGCCTGTACTATGAACAACGCCTGTACCCAAACCGAAGACAGAGACATTGCCGGTTGTCGTTCCGCCAACCGTAAGAGTTTGTTTTGAAGTTGTTTGGATTGTGCCATCGGCTGTTATGAATGCGGCACCAGTTAGTCCTGCTGATACAGAGGCAGTAGGAGTTCCGTTATTTACATTTAGAACCGCAAATCTTGCGCTTGCAGTTGAAGTACCACCTACTAGTATATCCAGAGTGTTGTTATTGGGAGTAAGGTATCCAAGAGAGTCATCTTGCGTCCATTTTGATGCGCCGCTTCCATTGGATGAAATTGTGATGGTTCCTGATCCATTTGTGATTGTGATACCGGCTCCTTGAGTTATTGTTGTAAGGTTATACCCAGAACCATTGCCTATAAGGATTTGCCCGTTAGTAGGAGTGGATGTTATACCTGTACCTCCAAGAGCAACACCAAGATTTGCAGCAACTGACCAGGTGCCGCCTGATATGGTTGGTACACCAGTTGAGGCAGAAGTATTAAGACCAGTGCCGCCATTTAATGCGGGCAATATTCCGGTTATTTCGCTTGCTCCCCCTGCAAGATTTAAGGCTGATGTAGAAAGTACTCCAGAGCCATTAGTGTGTACGATTCCGGCAGAATTTAGGCCAGATAGAGTAAGTCCTGCAAAAGTTGGACTTGCAGCATTGTTGATATTTTGAATGGTATTTATCGTGCCACTTGAAGCTGAAAAATTGGTAGAGTTGAATTGTGCAATACCTTTTTGAGCTGTAGACGCATCATCAATTGTAATTGTCGATCCTCCAGTTGTTGAATTGGCTATAGTAAGAGCGCCAGATAAACTATTAAGGCTTGTAACGCCTCCAGCACCACAGCTTATGACATTTTTGGAACCATCCGTACACAGATACGTACTAGACGAAAGAGCGCTTAAATTGACAGTCCCTCCAAATGTCCAGTTGCCTGATATGGTCTCATTTTGATTGTTGCGTGTGATTTCAGAATTTGCATAATCGATAGATACATTGATTTCACCGACGGGAGATTCAGTGAGTGCAAAGTCAGAACCAGAGAAATCTATCGTTCCGGCAGAAGCGCTAACAAGAACGTCGTTTTCCTCTACATTGATAATTCCAGATACACCTCCTGAATCAGCCGCACACTCCCAAACATTTGTTCCAGTATTGAATTTCAGTACTTCCCCGTTACCGCAGCCTTGGAGAAGAGTCAATTCATTGTCAGGACCTGCAAATTCAAGACCAGAGAAAGAGCTTGTTACCCCTGTTCCATCTTGAGCTGAAAGCAGAGCAACTGATGCAATTCCAGAACTCAAAGCAAGTCCGTCCCCAACGCCAGTAACAGCACCACTTGCTGAGCTGTTAATGGTAATTTTCTTGTTAGTAGTGTCAGTTGTTAAGGTTATGCCTGTTCCTGGAAGAAAAGTTACAGTATCCGAGTTGCCACTTGCTGAAAAAGATGTTGTGCCGTCACTTATTGTCTTGAAAGTATCAACGCTAGGAGCATCAGGGACATCAGCGGAGATTTTAAGGCCATCTATTGTGATATTGTCACCTGCGACGAGCGTAACCCCTCCTGTCTGCCCTTGGAAAGTTGTTACTCCTGTATTTGTGATAGTTATGTCTTGGTCTCCGGTTACACTCATGCCGACGCCAGCAGTTACAGAGTAGACTACATTAGGTGCGGTTATGTCACCTGTTATCACCAATCTCTCTCCTCGTAGAAAAACGTCGCCATTGAAATTAGCTGTGCCATCAACTGTCATGTCATTTCGGATATTTACAAAGTCGTTAAAGTACGATGGGACGTTGACATTGAAAAATCCTTTTAGAGACTTTGTTTTGGCGGCAAGAACATCACGAGAAGAAGAACGCACAGAAGCCACCTCGGATGGCTTTTTAAATCCCATGAGGAGAAGTACTCCAACGAAGAAAATTAGCAGCCACAAGGCGAGCATAATTTTTATACTCCTTGTTTTAATCACACCAAAAATAACACCACGCATATCGGACAGATTCATTCAGTTTAGAGGGGTGTGAAAAGTGTGTCAATACTTTTTCGCCATATATATGTAGATTGCTCATATCTTATAGCTTTTTTGAGGCTAAGCAATTTCATAAAAAAATGCCAAAAAAACGGACCAAAAAAAAGATTAAAAAAGTCTTAAAAAACATGCGTAAAATTAGTTTCTTTTCTGGACATAAGGACGGAAAAGGGCGTACAAATTGCCACACGAGAGTTGAGGGTGACTCAATATTTCGATATCCCATAGCAAAAAGAGTGAAAAAGTTGAGTTGTCCTATAGCAAATAAGCCTTCGAATATGTATAGACTCATAGTTATTACTATATCGTGAAAAGTACTGTATTGAACCTAGTATGATATATGCAACTTGAATTTGCCAAAGAGGTAAATTTTATCTAAGGAATATAAAGTAATAGAGGATTGAGAGAGCTATTCGGTACACCCCAAACCAGATGAAGTTGTTATTCTTGATGTAACGTAAGAGCCATTTGATAGCAAGTAACGCTGTAATATATGAGGCGATTATCCCTATTAGAAGTAATAAAAGCTCATATGAGCTGTAATTAAAGCCGGTTTTAAGCAATTCGTATCCGGTTGCAACAGCCATAGTAGGAATTGCCAGCATAAAAGAGAAGTCAACGGCTGCTTGTCTGTCGAATTTTAGAGCCATCCCCCCAAAAATAGAGGCCGCTGAACGAGACACTCCAGGGATCATTGATACAGACTGTATCAAACCGATTAGCAACGAATCTTTGTATGTCATGAGAGACAGGGTTTTGGATTGTTCTTTTGTCTGTCTTGCTCTGTCCGTTGTACGCTTGAAATAGTACTCAATACCAATAATAGCAACCCCTCCTCCAAATAGTGCAATTACGGGAACTATCGGATCTGCAAGGAGTCCTTTGATACCTTTATAAAGAGTCAGGCCCAAAATACCTGTTGGTACGAATCCGACCAATGCTTTATAGAAGATTTTTCTGTCCTGAAAAATTTTATTGCCATAGACAGTACAAACAGCTCCAATTGCGCCAAGCTGAATTGAGATTTCAAAAGTAGAAAGGAATTCACTGCTAGGTATAGCAAGCACATGGGAGGTAAGAATGAGGTGAGCAGTAGATGAAATTGGGAGAAATTCTGTTATTCCCTCAACTGCAGATAAGATCAGGACTTGTGGTATATCCATGTAAATATTGTATCATTTTCCTCTTGACGTTCTGCAGGAGGAGGGGTGTATACTACTTATGCTCTTAGGTGTATTTTTGGAAAATAGTTGTGTTTTCCTCTACAACTATTCGAAATAGGGTTTGGGGCATATTCTTTTAGGCCTTGGTCTAGAAGTGAGCCCATCCCGCTTAATATTTCGGGGAATCGCTATTTTCCATTCACTTAGGAGCAGATATTATTGCTCCCAAGCTCTGATTAGTGCGAAGCACCAAGCTCTGATTAGGAGCAGAATTTATAGCTCCCAAGCAAATTATTATTTTCCTCTCTTGAATAGCCTTTTTACCCGAAAATTTTTTCCGACCACTAGCTTCAAATGATGTTTTTTGATCTATTCAAAATAGTCCGAAAAGAGTCATTCTTTCAAAAAAAGTAATTTTCAGTTATTATGATGTATACATTTTGTGTTTTCGTGAAAAAGGGTAGGATATAGCAGAATTTTTAGCCTCGTGGAAACATAAGAAAGGTCAAGGAAGCAGGAATTACTGGTGTAAAAGTATAGAAAAATAGGTAATTTTTGCCGATGTAAGCCCGAGAAAGCTCGGTCTTGAAATTGCTTTGCAATTTGAAGCGAAGCTTGCTTTTTTGCAGGCAAAAAAGTAGAGTACTCTTTCGTCGATATGACTTAAAATTAATTGCGGGTATTTGCCGATGTGGCTCAGTGGCAGAGCGGTTCTTTCGTAAGCGGAGCTTGGCCATTTCTTGCAGAAATGGTAAAGAAGTTTTTTTGTAAAGATGTTTAAAATTAAGAATGAAAATATTGCCGCTTTAACTCAGCTGGTAGAGTAACTCTTTCGTAAAGAGTAAGTCCCGGGTTCGAATCCCGGAAGCGGCTCATAAGGCAATTAAATGAAAAGATTAAGTCGGGAGGACGACCCCGCTTTGCGGGGCAAGGTTCCGAACGGAGTGAGGGTCCTTATTCTCCCCATCGGCTCAGAAAATGGTAAGTCAAGCTTGCCATTTCTTGCGAAATGGTAAAGGCGCTCCAAATGGGATAAATGCTAAAAAAAATAGACATTTACAGCTCCATGGGGAGCGCCGGTTACCGATTACGGATGTTTTGCGTCACCAGCTAGATCGAAGGAATCTTCGAAACAAGTTGTGCAAAGGCAAGAAAGCCAGCGGTGTGTAGTGCTAGGAGCACTACCAACCATCCGCCTTCCTTCAGAAGGTTCTGATCGCGCCCCAAGTGTCTCCTGGTGAGATACACCACGATGAACATAAGCGTCACTACAAGAGCAACGGTCACGTTCTCGTTCTGTATCCTGTCCACCATGAAATTGGTCTTGTAGGGCAGCCAGCTTGGGCCGATCAGCAAAACGATGAAGTACATCGTCAAATGCGGGAGAGTCAGAGCCAACCCCCATGGAAACCAGGGGATTATTGGACCTTTCACTTTTTGGGTTGGGTGCTCGTCTTGCGACTCAGCATTTTCCTCGTTGTCGGAGGGAGCCTTTTCTTCGGCCTTTGCCTTTTCTTTGTGCAAGTAGGCCAGGATAGGTCCAACAGCCACAATAATGGCTAGAAGGCCAAAAACATCCCAGGGATGCGGAACATTCCATCCAAGCATGTCACTTCCTCCCATAGATGTGACATTGGGCCGGCAGAACGAGTCTACCGGCGAAGTCTGTCCAAGCGGGTGCTGGTGTTGGTGAGATGGTCAACCTTATCGTGGGTCTTTGAACCTCACGGTGTCGAGCCAGGCCCAAGCTTCGCTAAATCCGGGAATTTCCTGGATTCCGAAAGTCTTCCAGGTGAAGAGTAGCCATCCTACAAGGATAGCGGCATTCATCACGTATCTGGTGAGCCTGCCGGGAAAATTTTCATGGTCGCGCCGTCGGATGTTATCCCACTGCGTGACAATTGCGGCGGTAACCGCAACCCATGCGCTGAACATGATCCAGTCTTGGACCGATGCATGCTGAAGGACTGCTGTGTTGATGATGTCGTTCATGCGTTCCCTCCCATGAGAACTGTGTTTGGTGCCTTTGGAGTCCAAAGGCTAGGTCCCCGAAGGTAGTTGGTCCCAAGGCGGGGTGCCTGGGTAATGTTGTCCGTAACCGGTTTTCAAAGAACGTATCCTCTGATTCCGGCAGCGGGATTCGAATCCGCTTGAATTTCGGCCCACGGTCGGATTTCAAGGAAGTCAACATTATACCAAAAAAAAGGTCAACATCCTAGAGTAAATTAATATATTACTGCAAAACTAACAGCCCGTAGTATTGTTGACAACCTCATTTAGTGCTATAATCTAATCTTTGTTATTGCTTGCTAGACGGCATTTGCATGCCTTTTTTGCGGGTATGACAATGTTCATTGAAAACTTGCGAAAAGAATATATTTTTGCAGGTGGCTATTTGCGTATCGTAGCTGGTACATAAGTAGCCATCTGCAATCGAAAGAGAGTAGGTGAGATTGTTGTTGCCCATCTAAGGGCAGGGAGTAGCATGTCTGCTCATCAGGTCCCCCAGAGGGGGAAATTCATAAGGCGCCATCGGAGCGAAGAGTTCGGTGGTTTCCTCCGACAGCAAGAAGGGCCTGTGCGGTTCGTTTGGATCGACCGGGTTCGGATTGCTTACGTCAAGCCTTGCGGCGGGATTGGATTCTCGAAGCAGATGCCTCGGGACTGGGCGTGTCCCGGTCAGAGCATCATCTTCATTTTCAAGCCCACCAATAAGCGAGTACGTCGCTTCGCCTATGTCACGGCAGGTAGCGACGTTGATCGCGCCCTCCGAGCCCTTGAGGCCAGAGGACACCAGTGTCGTTCGTGCTAACGCCGGCAAATCCGCCGGTCCCGGACGTCGATACGTCATCACCGACTCATCCTCTTGATCCCGATCGCCTTCTCAACCGATCGCCCCGTCCAGAAGACGAGGAGCTTCTGGCTGAGGCTCGAAAGCGGGGCGTCCTTGCCGACGTCTGACCATCCAGATGATCCGACGATCATCTCCATTGCCGACGGCACCTATACGGGGTCGCCTGCAAACGAGGAGAAGAACCAAAGGCACATCGACGGCTGCGAGCAATGCAAGCCGATCTACGATGTTGCCAAGGCGCGTCACGACGCTTCCGTCCGGAGGCGTTAAGAATTTTCCGCCCCTCGGGGCGGAATCAAGGTCCTACAGGAGGACACCATGAGTCAGGATCACGCCTCGGATACGCAGATTCGGTTGATTGCGTGCAACAAGCTTCCCGGTTCCCAAAAGGAGCTGGCGATGGTCATGACGCACATCGACGGCTGCGAGCCCTGCGGCAACACCTACCTGATCGCCGCCAACCATGAACACATCAGCGACCAACAGGTCAACGCGATGGCAAGCGGCGATCACAATTGGGGCAAGAGCCGCCTGAATGATGTGGGCAACCGCATCGCTCAGTGCCCTGATCGGTCCTGCCAAGGCAGGATCGATGCCATCCAGAGTGCCAGCCGGCGACCCAGTGGCTCAAGTATGAGCCTGTTCGTTGGAGACCTCAAAGCAAACCGCAGCTTCTAGCGGCATCTTTTCGCAAGCAGGTTCCCTCCGCCGCATTCCGCGGCGGGGGGGCCTCCCACCACGCAAACAAAACAGAGAGTTTTTAGTTTTAAGTTCTTGGTTTTAAGTGTCTTGAGGTTTTAGAATCCGAAGAATTTTGCTAGTCCGCCTTTTTTCTTTCCGTCACCACTATCATCGTCTTTTTTCTCTTCTGAGGTCTCTTTATTATCTGAAGGCATTAACCCTCCAGATTCTTCTGTAGACTCATTTTTTACATGCAAGTCATCACTCAACGACCTTTGGTCGTCGTCGAAAGAAGGCATAGGATCCATCTGGAATTCATCCTTTTTTTCTTCATCTCTCATATTCATGTTGTCATTTTCTTTCTCAAAGGTGCCGTGAAGATCATTTTTGATCTCCTCGTGTACTTCAATCATAGGCTCATCAATAGGACGAGTTTCGATAGGAGCATCAGGATTGAGATTTATGCTGTGATCGATAGCGGGTTCTTCATGTTTTGCTTCAGCTATTTCTTCTTTTTTAGTTTCTCCCAAAGAGGCCATATCGCTCTTGCCGATTCTTCCAATTAGCTCTTTAAATTCTT
Organism: uncultured Gammaproteobacteria bacterium; assembly: GCA_964511305.1. Taxonomy (GTDB): domain Bacteria; phylum Patescibacteriota; class Microgenomatia; order Levybacterales; family GWA1-39-11; genus JAUSNA01. The sequence continues at coordinate 9,165 of CAZEEU010000023.1, forward strand.
CACTTAGTGTATTCTTTTTTTTGTTATAGACCCGAGTAGTATCATGAGTTACACCAATCATTTGCTGGATTTTGGCGAGTGAATATCCCTCAAGAAGACACCAGTAGAGAGCAAGTCTCTTATACATCATCATTTTTTCTTCATTGGTCAAAAATTCGGCGAAAAATTTCTTGCGATCAGTAGAGGATAGGGAATTTAAGAATTCGTAGAATTGATTTTCCAATTCTTGGATTGTTTCGTCTGATAAAGATGCTCTAGAACTACGAGGCATATTACATTTAGTATACCGATATATCTTAATCTGTCAATAGCCTATAGTTTGACTAATATATCCTTTTTTGTTATAATTTTGAGCTGATTTTGATTTTTAGTGAGCGTAATTGCATGCTCATATATCAGTCAAAAGCACATTAAAAACCTTTGCAAAAAAGATAAGTGTGTGGCTTCATGGACAGTGTAAATTCGTGAAGCCATACATTTATGGCTGGGAGAGTACTTTGACTCAGGATGAGACCCCGGAAAGGGTCTACTACTACGGCAAGTGCATGAACCCCGGCAAGAAGCCCAAGTGGCATTCCGGGCATCATGTCGAGCCGTACGTTCGCGACAACAACATCCTCGCGGTCCGCACCCACTGCGGAAATCAGATCTTCCTGGACGAAGCAGGTGAGGGCCAACGCCCTCCAACCCTCAACGAAGAGTTGGATGAAGACCTGTGTAAGGTCTGTCACCGCTCGTACGCGTGGGGGGTTATGAAGAACGATCTTGCTCAACGGCGACAAGTCGAGAACGACCTCGCTCGCGAGATCGACGCGCTTGTAGTGGAAGCCGAAACCTCCGATATGGGGGTCTTCGCACTCACCAGCAAGCTTCGGGATATGGCCGAAGAACTGCGCCGAAAGGTGCAGCCCGTCCCCATTAAGGGGAACGCGGTCCAAAGCCAGCTCCGACTCGTCGGTAACGACAGCTAGAGGAAGCGCCTTGCCGGTGCTTTCGCAAAGGGAGTCCCCGTAACATGGGGACAAACTCGGGGGCGCAACACACGCGCCCCCTTTTTCTATACATTTTATTGTTGGTATTCTTACATTCTGGTACAATCCCCCTATGTTATCTTTCTCAAAAGAGCAGAGGTTTTCAATTCTCACCGGGCTATTTATATGTTTTTTGATAGCAATGAACGTACTTGGCGCAAAAGTTATTGCACTTGGTCCATTCGTTGTTAGCGTGGCTTTTGTTATTGTTCCGTGGTCATTTTTGCTTACTGATATTGTGAGTGAAGTGTATGGACAAGAAAAAGCAAGAGAATTAATAGTGGCTGGGATAATTTCTCTTATTGTCTTTCTGGCCTTCATGATGCTTTTTGTAGTTCTGCCGCCGGCCGCACGATTTATAGAGGGGGATAAAGAGTATAGGGCTATATTTGGAACATCTTCAAGAATTGTTTTTGCCTCAATTGTTGCATTTCTTTTGTCTCAGACAAATGACGTGTGGTCATTTTTGAAGCTTAAATCTCTTACTAATAAAAAATTCCTTTGGTTCAGATTCAATATTTCAACAATCGTCTCGATGGTTGTTGATACTTTTGTATTTATGTTTTTGGCTTTCTACATGCTAACTCCTAAATTTACTTTCTGGTTCATAATCCAAATGATCATTCCATATTTAATCTTTAAGATGGTGTGGGGAGTTGCCAGTACGCCTCTTATATATGCTGGTGCAAACTGGCTGCGCGCAAATGACAAGAAGATAGTGAAGCTTAAGAACTAAAAAGGTACTTGTGGTAATAGCGAGCCAAGTTTGTTAAAATTTCTAAGGTAAATTTCGGTATAGTTTTCAGTTGCCTCCATAAGCAAAGCTTGAGGAGGCTCACTGCGTTCGCCTCCTTAGCTCAGTGGTAAGCATAGCTTGCCCCGGAGCCAAGGATTGAAAATATAAGCCTCCTTAGCTCAGTGGTAAGCATAGCTTGCCCCGGAGCCAAGGATTGAAAATATAAGCCTCCTTAGCTCAGTGGTAAGCATAGCTTGCCCCGGAGCCAAGGATTGAAAATATAAGCCTCCTTAGCTCAGTGGTAAGCATAGCTTGCCCCGGAGCCAAGGATTGAAAATA
>CAZEEU010000024.1:0-6181 GCA_964511305.1 uncultured Gammaproteobacteria bacterium
TGAAAATTAGTTGTATAATTTCTCTATGCTCCGTAACCTCTTATCATTCTTGTTGGTTCTTCTCTTCGTCTGTGGAATAATCGCATTTTTTAACTTCAAAGATAATTTAACAACTCCCGCTACCACCTTCACTTCAGGAGAACTTAGGAAGGGGATGTACCTCGGAAAAGTTCATGAAATCACAACTAAAGATGGAAAGGTAACTGTAGGATCTTCCTATTCGCAAGAATCAATGAATCCCGAACTTACTCTATCAAAATGGTCTGATGAGGCGAAAATGAAGGTAAGTTACAAAATAGACGGAAAACCTGAGGCATTTGAAAATGGAATATTGTGGAAAGGGAAAGGACAAGATCTGATCTATCGTCAAATCCCAGCCAAACAACTTACTTCCTACAGGCCCCCTAAAAAGTCGGTCATACGACTTGCACAGACGAATAACCGCATTCGCTATATTAAGCTTGAATCAACTGACTTACTTACAATAGCAGCTACCTATGAACTCTTTGAGAAAGGCGAATATACAGAACCTGTAATTACATCATATGTTCCAAAAGAGGATGGCTACTTCTTCTTTGGGAAACGAAATGCAAGAATTGATCTTCAAAAACCAGAATCAATCAAGCAACCGATCGTACGACTGAAGGCTGAAGATGAGAATTTCTCCTGCCCCGTCATTCCTTTTCTTAAGAATGGTGGATTTATTATTCAGTATTACCACCCCGGTGTTAAAAATGAGCAAGGAAAATACTTCCAGGATTTATTTGTAACTGCAATAAATAACACACTTGAGAAACACGGAGCTAGCCAGAAGATAAATAGATTTAATGATTTCCTATATTACATTGATGGGGTTCGACCAGTCCAGATAGGAAGAATCGGGGCGGATACGAATAATATTATTCTCTACTTATATACAAGCGATCCTTTTAGCTCTAAGCTGAAAGACAATATACGAATTAATCGGCTTTTCAAAGAAATGACTTTCCCCTCAAAAGACCTTAATAAATTAAAAAATGGTCTTACTGTTGAATTAAGAGATGAAATTATTAGCGAATTTAGTAGTCTTGCAAATTACAAACTGTCAACAAGTTCTCTTTCAACAAGTGAAACAAATCTACTTACAGGAATAAAAGGCTTACAAAAAGAAAAGGACTGGAGTATAGAAGCTGAACGTTCAGACATACCCAAAGATAATGACCCCTTCGACAAGTTTGAATTCGACATTATGCTTCATCAAAAACCAGACAGCAATATTTTTACCTATCAAATAGAGACAGAAGGACTTGAATTCATCTATCAACCGGAGTTAACAGAGGAGGAAAAAAATGAAGGTTTTTATCGACCGGAGAATGTTATTAACTCGTATGCAGTTTATAAAAAACAAACAACAAATATCTATAATAACCACATCGATGCAGATAAGTATCGGACGGGGAAAATTATGCATATATATAGACCTAAGGTCATGGATAAAACAGGCAAGAGCACCTGGGGACAACTTTTAATTGACGCACCCAACAAAACTTTGAGTGTTTCTGTGAGCAAGGAGTGGTTGGAAAATGCCACATACCCAGTTCTGGTAGATCCGACATTTGGCTATACAACCGCCGGCGGAAGCCTAATTCAAACCGGAGGTAGTGCTATATTTGGATCACACTTCTCTATGCCTGAAAATGGTACTCCTACCAAGCTGTCCGTTTACCGTGCAGTTTGTTTTATTGAAAACACACCCATTACAATGGCCGACTCCACTACAAAGAAAATTGAAGATATTAAGATTGGGGATTTGGTGAAATCCTACAATCAATCAACTGGTACTATAACAACTGACCGTGTTACAAATGTTTTCCATCACGGTATGGATGAAGCCCCCGAATACTATCTTTCGGTTACTACTTCAGATTTACACCAGATTGGCATTACGCCTAATCATCCTGTGTATATTGAGGGAAAATGGAAAGCAGCAGAATATCTAAAAGAAGGCGACAAGCTACTAAATGATGCAGGTGTTCAGATAGCGGTTAAAAAAATCGAACGCATTAATAAAAAAGTGCCAATATACAACCTAGAAATCGATAGAAATCATAATTATTTTGCTCATTTCTTAGTACATAATAAAAAAGGCACTACTTATCGAAAAGCTGCCATCTATGATCAATCTGATAACACGCAAGTTGCAACGAGCGACGAAGACGCTATTGATAACGATGTCCCTTCTTGGAAAGACTATACATTAACTACAAATCCAGAACTTTTATCAGGCGCTAATTATTGGCTTTTCTTCTGGACTAACGCGAGTTTTGATGATCTATATTTTGATTCAGGCGGAAATGGGGTAAATAAATCATTAGCATATGGAGCATGGCCGGATCCAATAACAGGTCTGAATACGGACAATCGAATGTATTCAATATACGCAACGTATACGGCCAACGGTACAAACCCAGTCAATTTAAAAGGCGGAGTGAATTTAAAAGGAAATGTGAATCTAAAATGATTAGTCCTGAGGAAATTAACCCTCTGCCCAACTTTCGGAGCTTTGAAAATTCCGATGCCGACGCTATTGCACACTACTATAATCTAAATCTTCAAACTGATAAGAATATCTGGTGTCAAGGCAAACCTACAACTCCACAGATAATTAAAAGACACGCCATGCTCCTTGGTCTTAGAGGAAAAAAGATTACTCAAGTACATGCTGAAAACAACACATTTTTATCATACTTCGGAGGCTACAAGCGTGGAGACTCAACAAGATTTACTATTGCCATAGTAAATCTTGATGTACCCGATCCATTTACTCTATTTCAAACTGACGCAGCACGTGCTTTTGAGCTTGCGCTTCGAAATGGCAGTTTAAATATAAAGCTTAGCGGAAGCTCCGACGAAGCAGGCTATGTTAAGTGGGCGGAAGAAGCAGTTGGGATGAATCGGAACGGAACAGCTAATCTTTGGACCGCTAACAATACTACTATTGCAAAATATGTCACTAGAATTTTGCATCCTTTGGAGGCAGCCCAACCTCAAGAACAACGGGAGCTGCGTGGTATATCTTAAAGCAGAACAAATGGCGAGACTCGACAATAGGGAGAAGACTTGACAGGACCCAAATACTCTATATACTCTCCGCTCCTACAAAGACGTGGACGACATTCTCTTCTACCTTAAGTATCCCTTGGGTTATCGAAAACTCCTTAACTTCACCTTTAGCCCTAACAATGACTTTGTCTTTTATGATAGTTATGAAATTCTCATGAACGCCCAAGATATCAAATACTCCCTTTGAATTGGTTGTTGTAAGGCTCTCTGCAATTCCTTTATACAGTAGTCTTTCAGGGTCTCTTATATATACGGCAAGTTCTTCTTTTGGAGGGACTAAGTCTTCCATTATGATTTAGGCAATTCAGCAAGCACCCCTATATTGAGGAGCTTTTCAGGCTTGAGGTTATCATAAGCACCAGCAAGAATTGCAGCTACATCACTTATAGTATCCTCAAGCTTAATATAGGCACCTTTATGACCGCTTTGAGCTTCCATGACAAAGAAATTCTGAGTCATATAGTTCTGCAAAAGTCTATAACGACGATATATCAGCTGATCTTGCGCTGAAAGCTCTGATTCGCCGATAAGAGAAACAATTCTCTCAAGTCCGCTTGCCTTTTTAAGCATAGACTGTGCCTCAATAAATGTCTTGTAATGCTTTTCGCCAACGGAATCGGGATTAAGTGCAGTTGAGGTTGAAGCCAGTAAATTTATAGCTGGAAATCTACCTTCTTGGTAAATATCACGAGAAAGCACCACATTTGAATCTAAATATGGGAATACAGACTGTACGCCAAGATCTGTCATGTCATCAGAAGGCACATAAACGGCCTCAATTGAGGTTATTGATCCGCTTTCTGAAGAGACAAGGCGCTCATGAAGATGACCTACCTCTGTATAAAGAGTTGCTTGATAACCACCTTCACCAGGGATTGTGCTCATATCAGTTGCAATTTCGTATCCCGCCTGGGCAAAACGAAAGACATTGTCTACAAAAAAGAGGACATTTTTATTCATGTTATCCCTAAAATGCTCGGCAATTGTTGCCCCTGCAAAGGCAGTTCTAAATCTGACAGCGGGATTTTCTGCCATTTGACCAAAAATGAGTGCAACTGACGAGAGCACGCCGCTTTCTTGAAGCGTTTCATACAATTCCTTTCCTTCCCTGATACGTTCACCCACACCTGAAAAGACAGACACACTTTCATTTTTGTGAAGAATAACGACGTTATGGATAATTTCAGTAAGAACTGTTGTTTTACCAACTCCAGCACCTCCAAAAAGACCCACTTTTCCTCCTTTTATAATAGGGCAGAAGAAATCAATAGCCTTAATTCCTGTCTCAAGAACTTCGGTTGGTGCAATAACTTTGTCAAAATCAACACCATCATTAAATATTGGAACAAGCTCAGTAGCTTGAATTGGCTCTCCGCCATCAAATGCCTTTCCAAAAATATCTATTGCGCGTCCCAATATTGCATTTCCGACAGGAATTTTTATAGGTGAATTTGAGTTTATGACTTGCTTGCCGCGAGATAGCTTTTTTGAGCCTGAAAGCAAGAGGCAAAAGTAAGAATTTACCTGTGACGAGGTGTAGACCTCCATAATAACCGTAGGGTCATCTGCAAGCGTCAGAACATCATGAATTCTCGGCGTATGACCGTGAGAAAATTCTACCTCTACAATTTGACCTAATATAGCAATTATTTTTCCATCCATACTTTACTTATACATAAAAGAATAAAGAATTAGGAATAAAGTATAAAGACTCAATTATCCTTCTTAATTCTTACTTCTTGATTCTTAATTCTTACTTCTTGATTCTTAATTCTCATTTTATTTCCAAAGTGACGCACCAGATAGCCTCTGCAGGCGTTTGGCTGATTCTTGTCTTTTCATAACCAATCTCTTTGCCTTAGTGAGCTTTTTCTGAGAAGTCTCAATATTTTGAAGTGCATATTCCATTTGTTGAATACGTGATGTTACGTGAGAAAGTTCTGATTCATGAAGAGTTTGGCGGAAAAGAGATCCGAAGATTTGATTCTCAAATACAGTCAAAACACTCTCAACCGATGGTTCAAAGAAGAATTTTACATGCTTTTGATTCTCCTCAACCTCTTCAAGCTTTTTCGTACCCGAAACATTTGCCTTAACCGGATTCTGGGTAATAACATTAACAAATTGTCCATAATATACCAGTACTGTTTGGTATTGCTCGAGTACTTTCAGTACTCCTTCCAAAATCTTTTTTGCCTCCTCGCCTTCTGGAAAATCAATATACTGGTATGCCTTTTTATAGGTAATTTGGTCGTATAACTCACGTCCAACTTTACCAATAATATAAATATCAGCCTTATTTTGCCTAACGTCATCCATGAAAAATCGGAATACTTTTTTACCAATGTCACCATAGAGCTTATTGTTAGATGAGATCAGAACTGCAATCGTTTTGCCATTTTTGTTACCTGTTGAAAAGGAAAATACACCTTTCTTTTGTCCTAATTGTTGAATTTCATCGCTATAACTACTTTTAACATCAGCAAATACTTTGGCCAAGTCATCCAAAAAAGCACGGGTAGCAAGCACTTTTCCACGAGCCCGTTGCATTTTTGTAACTGAAATTTCCTCATAAGCCTGAGCCAGGCCTTTGAAGGAACCAATTAAGTTAATATCTTTTTCTAATTGTTTTTTGTTTTGCATAACTTAATAATTAATCTTTGCTTCACTATGTATTTTTTGTTTTGCATAGGGTAATAAATTTATCTTTATTAATGCTGACATAGGTAAGTAATTCGTTAAAGGTCTTCTTCTTAAATCCTTCATCAAAAAGAGGCTTATTGAGGTCGTTTTGATAAGCCTCAACTAGCTTTTGCTTTACTAATTCAAGTCCAGCATCGCTTCGGTCAATCATATTAAGCCAAATAAGAGCAAATGTTATTACCTGTACCTCAACGGGAATTGAGATATTGAAATGCTGCCCAAAGAAGCGATATACACTCTCTCCCGTCGCGATTGTCTCCTTAACCGTTGCATTGAGTTCTGCACCAAAGTGAGAAAGGTTCTGAACGCGCTCGTAGAGCGTCAAAAATGCCCCAATTTCGCGATTAATACTCCTGAGCAGATCATTCTGTGCTTG
>CAZEEU010000025.1:0-5153 GCA_964511305.1 uncultured Gammaproteobacteria bacterium
TTTTTCTGGTTTGTCAATTTATTTTTAATCTGGACTATTTGGAAAATGATATTGCAAAAAAATTGGTCATTGAGGAAATTGAGAATGAATAAAAACTAGAAATCTATTTTAGCCCAAAAAGGCTCTGATCTATCTGAGATGTCCTTTCGAATATGTGCCAGATTTGTACACGCTTTGCAAATTGGAGAGGCATCAGACCTATTGCTCTCCGCAAGTGATTTTCGCACTCTAACAAGCTCTGGATTTAACCAAATGTCTTCGATTTTATCCGAAACAATATTCCCATAATTTGTTCTCCTACTAGCATCCTCATAACATAAAACAACATCACCTGTTGCGGTAATGATAAGCATTTCAGAGGGAGCAAAGCAGGGACTTTTTAGAGTCTCGTCTGTTGCTGGTGGAAGGTGAGTCAAAACTCCGCCACGGTTTGTCAATTCAAGTTCTTCGGGATACTGAACATGCTGCTTTGGTCTTTTAGGATGCTGTTTACCACTGTGTGCGGTGACAACAATAAAATCCACTCCTGCACCGGTAAGTTCACTATACTTGGCATCATCCAGTAAATCACCATTTGTAAAAAGCACCTGTTGGGCATTTGGTAAAGATTTTTTTACGCGTGTCGCCACGTCAGGCAGATCCCTCCTCAGTAGAGGTTCGTTATAAAAGTGATAAGAAATTCTTCTTGCAAATTCAATTCTTTGAAGTTCAACAATAGTCCTTCCGAGAACTTCCTCCGGCATGATGCGTGGAGCATCAGGAGCAGGTAATGTTGAAACAGGGCAATATGAGCATTTTCTGTTACACCTTGAGTTTACCTCCATTTCAACAACTTGAAGTTCGTCCTTGACTTGATCTAGTTTAGATGTACCCATATGTAGGCATTTATAGATGTAGGGTTGGCAACTTTATACTAATCTTATTTTTTCTGCAAGACCGACGCTAAAAGCATTCATTCTTGACAGAGCTATCGGATCAGAGAAAAATAGGACTCCTTTAAGATCTTTACAAGATGAGTGAAGTGAAATATCAATTAGTAGTAGATAGAGATGAAAAGACAAGGACTCTTCTAGAAGTCGATGATTTACTTGAAAGAATTGGAGAAACCGTCGTGGTCGCTGGGAGGATTCAAAAGATTCGCAAGTTAGGGAACCTGACGTTTTTGGTACTCCAAATGTTCAAAGATAAACTTCAAGTAGTTTTTTTAGGAGAAAAAGTAAACTTGTTAGGGTCTCTCAAAGAGGGGGATTATATTTCGGTTGAAGGTGTGGCAACAGCGAACACTGAAGCCTACAGAGGCATTGAGGTACTAGCAGAAAAGATTCAGGGATTAGCTGAAGGAACTGTAGTAAACTTTCAGCAAAATCAAGAGTTTTCGAATCCTCGCACAAGAGCTCATTTTAGACTCAAAGAAGGCATGGCTCGGCTTTTCTCAGACTGTATGGCAGGCATTCATTTAACCGAAGTTCCAAGCATAAGAGAGGGAATAAGAGGTGCACTTGGTAGGGTGCTTGAAAAAGAACCTAGTGCATTAAGCGGTTTCAGAGAATTAGTATACCGGCAGTCTTTTTTACCAGCATTTGGTGGAGTTTATACCATTTCTTCAGCTAAAGATGAGCTTGCATGTGAAATAGGTTATCAAACCTCAACAGACTCATTAATGGCAGAAGTAGTTGGATTCTTGTCTAGCTTAGAGTCGTTACGACATGGTCGGTATGCAAGAGAATTGAGTATACTGGGTGTGAATTTTAATATACCGCAATCGATACCGGCTGTTGATTTTGAAGACGTGAGAAAGCAGGTCTCTAAGGTTTTTAGCTATACACCGCCAAATAAGGGCATTTTTCTCCCGGAAGAACGAGAATTAATTTCACGTTTTATTGAAAAAGAAACTGGTAGTGGCTTGGTCTTTGTGACCAAACCACCTTCTAGTGAACGACCAATTTATGCAATGAGAAGTCGTGAGGATAGTTCACACACAGAAGAATTTATACTTGTTGCGCAAGGAGGGGTACAGCTCATTACAGGCGGGCTACGGACACATATGTTCAAGGATCAAGAAAATGCGTTACTTAGATATGGAATCACTCCTGCATTAGTTGAAAATTACTTGCAAGTTTATCGGACTGGATTGCCACCACATGGAGGTTTTACCGTTGATGTTAATGCACTTTTGTTGCACGCCGCTAGCTTAGAACGACCTCCATACGTTCGCGTACCAGGACCCATTAAAGCTTTTGAAGTGGCTGATGAAAACGAATTTAATGCTCAAGACTTTTTATTTGGTTCGCAACGATTAGCCCTCCCCATTCTCGAAAATCGAGCAAGACATGTTCAGTTTCTGGAAGATAATCAAGTGGCTAGTCTTATGAAGATTGATACGCAGAAAGATCCAAAAACAGACCTGCCACCTGAACTTATTGCTATACTTCCCGAATTTGCAATGAACATTGCAGATGTAGAGTTTCTACTAGATTTGGTCCCTAATCAAAGAAAGAAGGTTTTATCGGAGCCACCTGAGAAGGTGTTGCAATATCTATGGTCCATACTTGGACACGACCATGTAAAAAACATTCTGAAATCTCAACAAATGCGCATATCTGCGAGAAGACTATCTGAGATGGGTATATTGACTGATTATTCTCAGCTTAAGTTTTTACACGAAGAAATATTGGATAATTTAGGCCGTCTTGCTGTTTGCCAATTAAAATCTATTGACTCGAATAAACTAACTGACATTGCTTGCAAAAGAATTGCTGCGCGAAAAGAACCTGACTACATACTCGATCCAGAAATAAGATCCAAGATCAATCGTTTTATTGAAACAGAAGACGAGGAGCTTTTGTGGGAACTTAATGAATCTGATCGTAGTATTGTTATTGAAGTACTAGAGGATGGGAAAAGACGGGCTCAATTTTCATTAACCAAATTCACAAAACGGCTACTTTCAAACAGGCCAAATGCTATGGCAACCGTGATACACACTGTTGCCAAACTCGCTGATGCAGGCGGACCTTTGCCTATAGATGTGAAAGATGAGGAAACAGTATGGGAGGCTATTGATGCAAACTGTGCAACACCAATTCTTTACTATATTTTCACAAAACTTCGGACTCATCATAAAGAGATATTCACTGCTTTGAAAAAAACCTTAAGAGACAATTTCTCACATATACACCGAAACAAGGAAATTGATCCAACCGAGGTTACAAATAAATTCTATGAGAAAATGGAAACATTCCGCGATTACTTAGGTGATTCTTTCTTTGAGGGCAAAGAAAACATATATCCCGAATTAGTGCATTATTTTTATAGACCGGTAAACATGGGCATCTCAACACTAACCTCGCATTTATCAAAAATTGGTGGTGAAACAGCCGATTTGGATGAATTAAGTTTTAATTTTGGTGGTGAACATTGGGAGCCCGAGTCTGGGTGTTATAGCTTCGCCTACGAGGAGGAAGAGACAGATAAAGTATTGCAACTTTACTTTACAAAAAGTAGCGCCGGATTTTTTGGAAAGTCGACAGCAGGTATATGCACACTCAACGATCAAGCATTATTCAAAAGAAAGGACCATTTCCATATCAATCTCGTAGATGGTGGGACACAATTGGTGGTGGGAAATGCTCAAGGGTATGTCATAGACCGCAGTGGCAGGAAAGCGATCCTATTAAGGGCAATAAATCCATCTGAGTCATATGTAAACATGGCTAACGCACAAGATATACTTAAATCTGTGATTCGTTCAGCGGCTGAATTAGCGGAAAACAGTGGCATCGGTGAAATTTACATTAGTGAGTCAAAAGGTGTTTGGCACGCTCATTCAAGTCGAGAGCCTGTTAAGGCGATTCTCGACTTACTTTACGAACATCTTGATGAGATTGTGTTGGAAAAACCTTTTTCGATATATAATTTCTATGGAGTTGACAAAACCATAGATAAAGTTTATAAAGTTTTCGGGAAACAGCCTGTAACTTAACATAGTTATTATGAAAATAAATACGGATAAAATTAGTCGCGAAAGAATACAAAATTGCCACAACGGAACTGGAGGGATTATTTTTCGTGAGATCTTTTCGGAAATAGATTTCGATAGCAGTCTGGAGCATTTTCATGAAACAATTATAGAGCCTCATGCGACCATTGGATATCATCAACACACAGGAAATGAAGAGGTTTATTACATAGTTGAAGGCAGGGGTAAAATGACCCTAAATGGTAAAGAAGTCGAGGTCGAACCTGGTGATGCTATCATTACTCAAAATGGAGATAGCCACGGTCTCTCGAATACATCGGACTCAGAAATGAGGATTTTGGTCTTTCAATGTAAATGCTAAAGCATGATTAAAAATAGTACAAATCTAATTTCTATCTCCAAAACTCACCGAGTTTCTTACCAGGTTTTATTCACTGAAGGACTATTCACTAAAGGAAATCAATCTTTAAAAAATTTCTGTTCAAATAAAATGCTAGTCGTAATAGATAAAAAAGTTCATAAGATCTACCGCAAACGTATAGTGGATTTTTTTAAGAGTATTGACTGTGAATTTGAATTTTTCTTGTTCGAAGCAACAGAAGAAAATAAAAACATGAATTCCGTCATGGAAATCTGTGAAGCTGCTAAGGGTTTTCGAATGAAACGGGATTCGGTATTTATTGGCATTGGTGGTGGAATCACCCTAGATGTTCTGGGTTTTGCAGCATCAATGTTTCGTAGGAAGGCTAACTATATCCGAATTCCAACAACGCTTTTAGGTATAGTAGACGCTGGGGTTGGAGTAAAGGTTGGCGTAAATCATAAGAATTCAAAAAATCTTCTAGGCGCCTACTACGCACCATTGGCTTCTTTTAATGATCAATCTTTCCTGGAAACTTTACCAAGTTCGGAAGTAAGAAATGGTCTCTATGAAATCATTAAAATGGCTCTATGCGATAACAGAACTTTATTCGTATTGTTAGAAAACAATTTTCAACTATTTTTAAAGAGAAAATTCAATTCAATCACAGATAAAATAAATCGTAGCGCAGCATTAGCGATGATGAAATGTTTAGAGCCAAATCTTTACGAAAATAACTTGAAAAGAAAAGTAGATTTTGGTCACACATTCAGCCAGTACATTGAGGAGGCAACATGCTTTAGGATTAAACAT
>CAZEEU010000026.1:0-4816 GCA_964511305.1 uncultured Gammaproteobacteria bacterium
ATTTTAAAATCAATCATTGGGGTATTTTACATGAAATGAAGCATGCTTGCATGAAATCGCATGCTTAACAGAATGAGCGTACAGCGTACAGCGTTTAAGCAGAGCTTGCCACTTACGAGTGGTAGCGTTTAGTTTTAAACCTAGCTGTTATATTTTCCAGTTTGCCTTCAAGAAAAATAGAGTTGAGGCCATAAACTTCTTCTTTAATTCCTAAATTCTCATCGATTGGATTAAGAATAAATATTGGCTTTTTGCCAATAAAAGCAGCAGCCATTTCTATAAGGACATTACCTCCGATATACCCGACAAGACCATTCTTTTCGTAGTTTGCAACTAGTATTGCATCACACTTTTCTATCTCTTTTAGGTGCGCTTTTATGAGAGATGTTTTTATCTTGTATAGACTTTTGTCTTTATACCATGCCTTATGTTTTTCAACACTAAAATTATCGGACTTGATCATTTTTTTGGCAGTTTTGGGGAGAATCGCTTTATAGCCAAGACTTCTTAGCTCCCTCTGAATTTCTGGTAGGTGAGGATAATGGGATACACTTGCGCAAACAGCAATTATGCGAGGATTTTTTTTCATACTAACTTGTTGTATTTCGCGTGCTTACCTTTAACTTTTTCAACGGGATATTTTTTGGCATTCCTTTTCATTTTGTCCTTAAAGCTTTCTAGAAGATTTATATCTAATGTATCTGCAAGAAGTAGGAGAGGGTTCATAACATCGGAAATCTCGTCTGCTACTTCCTTTTTCTTTTCTTTTGAAAACATCTGAATTTCTTCTTTACTTACCCACAAGAAATGCTCAAGTACCTCTGCTGCCTCAACAGACAAATCCATTGCCAAGTCTTTTGGACTATGAAATTTTTCCCAATCGCGATCATCCCTAAATTTCTTTGATATGGCAGTCATTTCTGAGATGTCAGACTTCATGAATTTATACTAGCAGAAAAAAAATAAATGAAAAGATTTAATAATTTTTTAATAACTATCATTTAACGTATTAATTGAAGAATTTATACTTGCCCAAATGTTAAAGAAAATATTTATTCTTGGTTTTATTCTTTTGAGCTTTCTCGTTGTACCTCCACAGAAAGCTGATGCATCAATCCTCGACGATGTAGTTAGTGGTGTAAAGAAATTCATCTTCGGTGAGGAGAAAAAAGAAGTAAAAAAACTTTCTTTGGAATACAGTGTCCAGGTGGTTCCGGGGGGTGATCAAAATAAAAATGGGGTTATTGATCCAGGTGACGAAGCAAGGTTTTCATTCGTCATAAAAAATCCGACAGACAAGGAATATTCTTTCTTAAGTTTAAATACTGGAATAGATAAGAAGCTAGTCAACTTTATCCATAACTACTCAGGAATGTCGAGTATTGGAGTAAAATCCGGGAAAGTAATTATCCAAAATATCAGAATCCTTTCTGGCCAAGAAAGTGTTCTTAGTTTTGATGCACGAGTAAATTTGATTTCAAAGAATGATCTGGTGTTATCTATAGAACCTACTCTTCTATCCCAAAATTCAATCCTTGTTAATGCACCAAAACAGCAGAGGGTTATTAAGAAAATTTCAAAAGAAGCATTAAATAAACGAATAGATTCTGATTCTATTATCAAAACTAATGAGTAAGGTTACTTCTAAAAGGATCAAGCTTATTTCAAAGAAATCTTTGATTAGCTTGCTGTGCATGATTACCTTGCTGTCTTCGTATTTCCCTATAATCACAAACATACTGAATCCGAAACAGAGTTTTGCAGCATCTAATTCTTGTTCCGGATCATCCTCTTCATCAAAAACAGCCGGAAAAGTGGGAGGAGTTGCTCTGGATCAGGCTGCTACTTTTTTGGCAGAAATGGATGACATTAGAGGCGCTTATTACGATGAGACAAAAGATAGGATTGTTTTTGTGGGAAAAACCAACACATCGCTTCCAGAATTTGATAAGGACGACTTGGCTGTTGCAATAAAAGCGCTTCTTTTTAACAAGGCAATCCCTGCGGTAAGCATTGAGGATAGTACTATTTCTGGAAAAATGGAGGTAATTTACTATGGTGGTATCGACAACACAAGATTTGGCAAGGTTCTTTTTGATGCAGACATGAAGTTGAAGCAATACACGATGGGATACGATGAAGATGATAATCCGATCAGCTCCAGCGTGAGTGGGTACAAGTCTCTAATTAAGCGATATCTTGATAAGAATCCGGCAGGAAGTCTTATAAATGAAGGAAGACAATGGATTGAGCCGGACGAGGTAGTACTTAAAAAAGATGATGCTAGTGATTCTTTTGTTTTTGATACTGTTACGATGAAAGTTGATTATGAAGCTCGTTCAGAAGAAAACGATCCTTTATATGATGAAGCAGGAGAAGAATTTGTAGCCAATTTAACTGCAAATTATGATGCATATGCCGATGAAATCCCAGAATATAAGGACACCAAGCAACTTGCGAAGATTGTAAGTGTAATTAAGTGGCTCAGTGATAATGGTATCGCAAGTGATTTCAGTTGGGCATATGACTACAGTCCGTTAAAAGTAGCTACACCAACAATAATTGATGCTCTTTCTGTAACAATACCTTCATACAATGGGTATACCAATATTGGAATCTTTGGGGGTGTCCAATATACAACAGCAAATGATTACGAAACAGATACGGGAGATGCTGCAGATTTAAAAACAGCATCAGAAAATGTTCATGCTCCGAAGGAGGATATTAATTGGACCTTTACAGAAAGCGGACAAACCTACCAGGCCGTAGCAGTTGCAGCAGACGCGTTCAGAAGCATTGGTTCATACAGCACATCTGCAACCGATATGACTTTTCCAACTTCTGGAGATTTGAATTTAGCATTCACCAGAAACTACTCTTCCTTTTCAGGAGGACAATTTGGAATAGGTCGAGGCTGGAAATTTCTACCTTCACTATTAGTTGATAATCACCCATTAGCTAATGGCATTTTATTATCAGTGTGCGATGTGGGAGGTGATACTCTTCTAAAAAGAAAAGCCCTGGCATTTGATGTTGATGGCCAAAGAGAAACTTTTACCTATGAAGACACATCTCAATGTTCATACTTGCCAGATGAAAATTCCTATCATTCTAAGATTGTGGTCGAGAGAGATGGAGGGCATAGAACTCTATATCATGTAACAACTAAAGATCAGACCACCTACACTTTTGTAGATATGGTAAATGTTCCTATAGTTACTAACTATGAAATGAGGCTAATTTCTGTAGCAGATAAGAATAATTCCAAAATAAACTACAATTACGTCAGTTCGAGCTCAGCCCAATTAACCAATATCAGCGATGAACAGGGTCATGCTATATCTTTTTCTTATGGTTCAAACGGACTCATTTCCAAGATAAAGGACTGGACTAATCGGGAAGTAAATTATGAGTACGATTCTCAAGGAAATTTAACAAGCGTAGTAGACCCAAAAGGTGAAGAGACAGATTACGATTACGATGAGAATAATAAGTTAATTTTATTAACAGATAGAGAGGAAAATGATGCAATTGAAAATACATACAATTCTCAATCTAAATTAGAAACACAAACTACAGCAGGTGGGGTCGTCTCGAATTATACTTATGATGATGTAAATAGGATTGCAACCAAATCATCAACTTTATCCAGAATAAGTACTACTAAATACGATTCAAAGGCACGTATTCTAGAAGAGTTAGATCCACTAAATGGTAAGACAACATACACTTATGGTACAGAATATTCTCCTCTAACAATAAGGGATAGAAATAACAATCTTACTACTAATACTTATGATGGTAACGGGAATCTTACGTCAGTTACTTTTCCTGATGCAAACCAAGTATCGTATCAATACAACAGTAAAAACCAAATTACAAAAATTACTGATGGTAGGTATGGTGTATCTCCAAAAATCACACAGTACACATACGATGGGAATGGTAATATGACCCAAGCATCAGAATCTGGTCATTTAACCAATTTTACATACAACGGCGACGGAGAGATGTTGACCACAACAAACCCCTTAAGCAAAACAACAACATGGACTCGGGATAGTTTTGGAAATGCATTGACAGAGACGAACCCCTTAAGTAAAGTACTAACCTTTGAATACGATTCTCTCGGAAGACTAAAAAAACAAACAGATCCATTAGGCAGATTCAAGACTTATACATATGATCTGAATAGTAATATTTTAACGTCAACAACATCTGCTGGAATAACAGCATATGAATATAGTAAGGAAAACAAATTAAAGAAGACAACATTGCCAAATGGTATTTTCACTCAGTTTGGTTATAATGCTTCTGGATCAATTGCAAGCGTTTCAGCACCTCTAAGTGCAAATACTTCATATATTTACGATCAGTATCAAAATTTAACATCCAGGATTGATGCACTCAATAGAACAACTTCCTACGAGTATGACAAGCTTAACAGAAGAATTGAGACGTCCACACCGTTAGGGAAAGAAACGGATTTGGAATACGATGCAAACGGGAACATAACAAAGCGCACAGATCCTAATGGTAATGAGACCGATTACGATTATGATGAATTAAATCGTCTCGTGAAAATTACCTATGATGACAATTCAGAAGTTGATTATGTTTATGACGATCGCGGAAATTTAATATCTATGGAAGATAGTATTGGTACAACTTCCTACGAATACGACGTCTTTAATAGATTAACGGAAGTAACCGATGTTTACGGATTTACAACAGAATATACATATAACAACGCAGATCAGCTAACGCAGATTACATATCCTGGCAATAAGACCGTTGCTTATACCTATGATAATGC
>CAZEEU010000027.1:0-3374 GCA_964511305.1 uncultured Gammaproteobacteria bacterium
CGAAACCCTGGCCGCTCACAAAAAAATGCGACCAAGGTCACGCTGCAAGTTGCACGGCAGACCGAAACCCTGGCCGCTCACAAAAGAACCCTTGTTTTTGATATACTCAATTTGAGGTAAAGATATGAATCCGGAATTCTCAGTTATTATCCCTGTATTCAATGAAGATGAGAGCATTCAGGAGCTTGTTGCCCGAATAGCCGAAAACTTCAAAAAATTTGGACACTCTTACGAGATTGTATTTATTGACGATGGCTCAACCGACGGGTCTTTGGAACTACTTAAAAAATACTCAAGAGACAATAAAAATATTCATGTCATATCTTTCCGAAAAAATTTAGGAAAATCCCCGGCTCTTACGGTTGGCTTTGAGCATGCGAAGGGCGACTATATGCTCACAATGGATGCTGACCTCCAAGATGACCCTGCAAATATTGACAGGCTTTTTGCACGAATGGAAAAAGACAACCTTGATCTTGTGTCTGGGTGGAGAAAAGACCGCCGGGATACATTCTTTAAAAAGTTGTCTTCAAAATTTTTCAATTCATTTATGGTTCCGGTGCTCTTTAATTTACGCTTCCATGATATGAATTGCGGCCTTAAGCTATACAAAAAAGAACTTGCTAAGGAATTGAGAATCTACGGAGGAATGCATCGTTTTATACCCGTTCTTGCTTCAGAAATGGGATTTAAATGTGCAGAAGAACCTATTATTCATCACGCAAGAAAATATGGTTATTCCAAATACAAACCGACAAAGATACTTACCTCAATACCGGATCTTTTTACAATGTTTTTTCTCACAAAGTATATTGGCCGGCCACTGCACTTCTTTTTTCAATTGGGCGGACTTCTCTTTCTTTTGGGCTTTGTAATCCTTGGATACCTAATAATTATCAAGCTCTTAGGGGAATCAATCGGAGGACGACCGCTTCTTATATTTGGAGTGCTTTTTGTACTTGGGGGTGCGCAGGCGATGTTTACCGGACTTATTGCCGATCTTTTGGTAAATATTAATGAGAAAAAAATCAATAATTATCTTACCAAGTACAAGTCTTCTGCCCTATGAAGCTGAAAGATTATCTGCGCTTTTTCCTTGGAGTCCCATTAACAGTACTTGCTTTTATATTTATTGGGAAAATATTTTATGACAATAAAGACACAATTCTCACATCTTTTCTAACTGCAAATCCCATACTCCTGCTTTTAAGTTTTCTCTTTTTTGGATTGTTCTTTTTTATAAAAACAATTATCTGGATAAAAATTCTACGAATTCGTGGACATTCACCGGAGGTTAAATCCACTCTTTTTTTCTACTCCCTGTCAGAAGCAAAGCGCTATATCCCAGGAAGCATTTTTGCTTTTATCTCAAGAGTTGGTGTCCATAAGGAAATTCCAAAGAAAGAAACAGTAAAAGGAATTGGTATTGAAGCAATTCTGCTTGCAAGCTCTGCGTTGATAGTGAGCCTTCCTGCTTCTATATTTCTGCTCAACAAATATACGTCTTTAGGGTTTATAGCTAATCCCTTGCTTCTCATTCTTGCAATAGCATCAGGCGTATTCTTTTTTACAAATAAAAAAATACGAGATACTTTCTATGCATATTTTGATTCTTTTGCTCTGTATGTTCTTGCATGGATATTTTACGGTGTGGGAAGTTTGCTCGTTGCCTTATCGATTTTTTCATTCGATATTGCCAATTCCCTAACTATTGCATCTTTTTTTGTTCTTTCCTGGCTTTGTGGATACCTACTATTTATTACACCGATGGGACTTGGGGTTAGAGAGTTGGTTATTACATTTGCACTGTCTTCATTCGTTGGGATCGCTGAAGCTTCGGCTATTGCAATTATGAGTAGGGTTGCAATGGTTATAGGAGAACTATTCTTTCTCGTAATAACTCGACTAATAAGTAAAGCTAAAGACTTAAGAATTATTTCAAAATTTAACCCGTATCTTAGTGTCGTAGTCGTTATTTCTATTTTCTATTTTTTCTATTTTTCATTCTTTACAATCTTAAAACATAATAATTTTCTGACTGGCAGATTTGATCTAGGAAATATGTCCCAAACAGTATGGAATACGTCTCAGGGGCGATTTTTTATGCTTACCAACCCCGATGGAATAGAGAACATGTCCAGACTTGGAGTGCATTCTGATTATCTCTTAGCATTCCTTGCACCCCTCTTTTGGATCTGGGCAGATCCTAGGATGCTTCTCATTTTTCAATCATTTGCACTGGCAAGCGGTGGAATATTTGTCTTTTTTATTGCAAAGAAAGTAACAAAAAGTGAGTTGATCGCCGTTGCATTTGCGATCTCTTATTACGCTAATTTCTGGCTGCATGAACAAAATATTTTTGACTTTCATGCCATAACAATTGCAACCCCTCTTCTCCTAGCAGCTTACCTTTACCTCGTTAAAAAGAAGTATCTTCTTTTTGCTGGGTTTCTCTTCCTGGCGGCAATCACCAAAGAAAATGTTCTTCTTGTTGTAAGCGCATTCGGTCTTTACTTTCTCAAGGAAAAAAAATGGCTTTTTGGAGGCATTCTGACAATTCTGGGTATTGCGGGCTTTTTCTATTTAACTTCAGTTGCGATTCCTGGTGCTCGAGGAGCATCTCATTTTGCTCTTGGCACTTATTCAAATCTAGGAGACTCAACGGGAGGCATTATAAAGAATTTACTTCTAAATCCAGGTCTTGCCTTAAATCAAATATTTAATTTTTCAACACTCTCCTATCTCCATCAACACTTATTGCCAGTTGGATATCTTGCAATTCTTTCTCCACTCTATTTCGTATTTGTATTACCAGACATGGCTATCTATCTTTTATCGAATAATTATGAATATAGAGCATATCAATATCACTTTGGAGCACTTATTATTCCTTTTATGTTGATAGCTTCAATGCATGGAATCAATCTTTTGATCAAGAAAATACGTATTAGAAATATTAGAAAGGTCCTCTTTTATTACATAGTGATTGTCTCGATATTTTCCATGTACTCATACTCTCCCCTGCCCGGTATGAAAGGTGCTGACTACAGTCCTTTTTATGTTACAAATAGTCAGCAAATTAAAAATTACCTATCCTTAATCCCAAATGAAGCCTCAGTGAGTGCTTCAAACAGCATTGGTGCGCACCTATCACACCGAGATCATATATATGTGGTTCCTTTTGCTATTGATACCTCAGATTTTGTAGTTTTTTACAATGAAAAACCTGAGACCATTGACCAAATCAATCATTTGAATTACGAAGGGTTAATAGAAGACTCAGAAAATAACTTCTATTTATATAAAAGGGGGTCAAAAAGCATTTGTCCCACATGCCAACCCTGACATCATGACATTCTGTCTGTCTTTTTCTA
>CAZEEU010000028.1:0-2792 GCA_964511305.1 uncultured Gammaproteobacteria bacterium
ATTATGTAAATTCACAAGTAAAATCGCGTCCTCAAAAGAGAGTTTTAGTAATTGATGAGGGATGGTTACTTTTGGAGCACAAAGAAAGTGCTCGATTTGTAGCCTCTCTTGTAAGGCGGGCACGAAAGTATTACTTGGGTGTAACAATAATTTCCCAGCAGGCAAATGACTTTTTATCACAAGAATACGGACGGGCAATTGCTTCACAA
This sequence comes from uncultured Gammaproteobacteria bacterium, assembly GCA_964511305.1. Lineage (GTDB taxonomy): Bacteria > Patescibacteriota > Microgenomatia > Levybacterales > GWA1-39-11 > JAUSNA01. Next base: position 210 of record CAZEEU010000028.1, read on the forward strand.
TCATCCTTAAGAATTTTAATGCGACAAGATACAACAACTATTAAAAAGGTTGCTGAAGAATTTAAGTTAAGCGAATACGAACAAAACTTTCTATTAACATGCGATAGGGGTGAGGCTTTAATTATTGCTGATCAAAATCACGTAGCTTTAAAAGTTGTGGCTTCTGAAAAAGAACACCCTCTTTTAACAACAGACCCCAAAGAAATTTATTTAAATGAATGAGCCCAACTTTATTTACAAAACTATCTCTTCTTTGGTCTTTTAGACGTGAACTGTACTTTGTTTCTCTTGCTTTCATTGCAGCGCTTCTTCTACCTATAGTAGCCGTAATTATTCTTGCAAACACCGGAATCGACATTGTTTCTGAGCGTCTAGCAACGGTAAACGAAAATACCCAAGCGGTTGAAATACGGGATCCTGCAACGGGGAAGGTTATTACTACGGTAAAATCCGCAGCTGTATGGCCCGTCAAAGGAATTGTAACACTCGAATTTGGTGAGATAGACCTTCCTTATCAACCTTTACACACGGGAATTGATATTGGGAGTCCAAGTAGAAAAGTTGGAGATCCGGTAACTGCATTCCTACCGGGAAAAGTAATATATGCAGGTGAAATATTCTGGGGTTTTGGAAAGCACATAATAATTGACCATGGAGATCATATTACTTCAGTTTATGCACACCTGGATAAGATATTTGTAGTCCCGGGTCAAGAGATAAAGACAACGGATCAAGTAATTGGTAATGAAGGAAGCACCGGTTGGTCAACAGGACCACATTTGCATTTTGAAATTAGAGTCTTTGGAATACCTGTTAACCCGAGAACCTTTTTAGAAGGAGGACTCTAGACTGACGAAAGTGATTTGAAGGTTCTTCTATACTGTCTGTTCACTCCGGTCATTCGCACTCTGTAATTATAGAGTGCCTTACTAACAGCGTATTCCTGTAAAATAGTGAAAAGAGGAACATGATTATAGGAAGTGTACTCAAGAGCGGTTCGTGGTAACAAAAGTGATCCCGCGAACCAATCAGCCTCTGCTTCTTGTTTCTCATTGAAAGTTCGGAGTGCATAGCCTGATTCTGAAACAAAAACCTTTCCGGCATCATGTTTTTTAATGACGTGTGCTATTTCATGCATTAAGTCCGTTGATTGCCGAGCAACTGAATGGGATGGGTTTACGATAATAATTTCTTCCCCATTGACTAATACGGTGATCGCTGACCATTCGTCACCTTCTGATGAACTTAAATAATCCAGAGTTTGTCGAGCAAGTCCTGCTACATCCTCAAGCCTCCAAACTATAACGTTCATTTTAGCTGCTAAGTCATATGGAGAAAGCGGAGCAAAAGGACTAACTCCAAGACGCCCACGTATTGCAACTGCGGTATTTTCGCACCAAGACTTAAAGCCCCTCTCGAACAGAGCGTCTTGTTTTTTCTTTGTTAAAAGGGTACTCGTAGTCTTGGTCATCTATTTTCTTAGGAATTTTTATCTAAAGCAGCTTTCTGAACTGCTACTATCAGGTCTGCGAGGTGAGTAGCAGTTGTTGTACTCATGGTTTTTTCTGCGCGAAAGTGAGCAATTGGCATTGCTTCATTTTCAGTCGATTGCTTCTTTCTAAACCCAAGGATAGAGTTTGGGTCAATTTTTAACCATTTACAAATTTTGATGAATGTATCAAGGTCTGGTTGTTTGCCGGACTCAATTCGAGAGAGCGTAGCGTGCCCTATTCCAATTTCACTAGCGACCGCACGTATCCCTCGATTTCCCCTTTGCTGCTTTAATTTTAGGCTCAATTCTTCCATAAAATGATTATATCATCTTTTCCTCTGGTTTACTAATTGACATAGTGCCTCATTTGTGAGACACTAGTGACGATTCAAAAAATGCCAGACATTATCACCATTATACAAATTCTATGGCCTATCCTCGGAGGTATCATTGGTACCTGGGGATGGTTTATGTTTTTTCACAAGAAAGAGCATAGATTATTTAACAACCTCAAAAGGCCAATTGCAATAGTTGCAACATCAGACAAGCCGATGCTTCACGAATCTGTGCTTCTAAAAAGGGTGGGTTTCTTTAATGTGGAAGAACCAGCATCAGATGGTCGTGTAACCGACCTTCTCAATGGGAAAAGACTTGTCATCATTGGCTACTCACCTGACTCGCAAACTTTTAAGGATGCCTTTAATTCAGCAAAGCAGCGAGAAATACCTGTTGTTGTATATGCAGGACCAACCCGAATAAATGATTCCGACATGAGTCTGCTCCAAAGCTATTCACACCATTCAATGTGCAATACACCCTTGAGGCTAATTTCAGATGTTTTTGCGATAATGAGTACTTACCCTGAGGATAAGATATGAAGGATGAGGAGTTATGTCAAATCATCAACAACTATGTGAAAGTGAACCTTTCACCAACGCAGGAACAAAGAGAATACATTTCAGCGAAGTACGCTGAAATTCGAAGATTTCTACAGAATAACTGCTTCCAGTCAGGATCATATGCCAGATATACAGCCAGCAATCCGGTGCATGACCTGGATGTAATACATCCAGTCGCAGATTTTTCTCTAA
>CAZEEU010000029.1:0-2454 GCA_964511305.1 uncultured Gammaproteobacteria bacterium
AGTGATTCTGATAAAATAAATAAAGATGTGGCTCCAAGTTACAAACCCGCTTAATAATGTACCCCTTTCTGCACTCGTTGCGGGGATTCCAATTATCTTTCTTTTTCTCCTCCTTCTCAGCCGTAAAATTTCTGGTTACATTGCAACTCTTTTGACGTTATTTATTGCTCTTATAGTCGCTGCAACCATCTATACAATGCCTCTGGATCTTGCTCTAATGGCTGCGCTTTACGGGATACTAAATGGTCTATTTCCGATCGGTTGGATAGTTCTTAACGCTGTTTTTCTATATAACATAAGTGTCAAAAGCGGTGGTTTTGCAATCGTCAGGGATAGTATCGAATCAGTAACTCCTGATAGGCGTCTTCAGGCATTACTTATCGCATTCTGTTTTGGTGCATTTTTGGAAGGATCGGCCGGATTTGGAGCACCCGTTGCTATCACAGCAGGTATTTTAGTTGGACTTGGCTTTGCACCTTTATATGCTGCGGGCATTTGTCTTATTGCAAATACTGCACCTGTTGCATTTGGAGGCGTTGGAATTGCCGTAATCACAGCCGGTCATTTAACCGACATCGATCCAAATGTTATCAGCAAAATGATTGCCCACCAACTTCCACTCGTCGCTTTTCTTATGCCACTTTGGCTTGTTCTTATAATCTCTGGCTGGAAGGGGGCTAGGGCCATTTGGCCGGCAATTCTCGTAACCGGTGCATCCTACGCACTAACAATGTATCTGACTGCAAGTTTTTTGGGACCTACTTTACCCGATGTTCTTTCAGCAATTGTATCAATTGTATGCTTGATCGGTTTTCTTAAGGTATGGCAACCAAAAGAGATTTGGCGCTTTCCGAGTGAAAGAGCAAATACCCTAATGCACCCAGTTAGAAACAAGCATAGTCTAGGCGATTTGATACGTGCTTGGACACCTTTTTTGCTACTTATAATTCTTATTGGTAATTGGGGAAATGGGGGGATACAACAAATTCTTAGCAAGGTAACTTTGCACATACCTTTTGGAATTCTTGATCAAGCAATTATTACGAGTAGTAAAAAACTTGATATTAATTATTCTTTTGCCTGGCTGGGAGCAGCAGGAACTGCAATACTTATATCAGCAATTCTGACAGCAATTTTTCTCAGGCTCTCTTGGTACACATTTGCACAAATTGCTGGTCACACCCTAAAAGAATTGTTAAAACCCTTAATAACAATTGGCTCAATTGTCGGATTTGCCTATGTTGCCAATTATTCGGGTATGTCCACAGCCATTGGTAACGCACTCACGATTACGGGACATTTTTTCCCATTTATTTCTCCATTACTTGGCTGGCTGGGAGTATTTATCACAGGTAGCGATACTTCCTCAAATGCGCTTTTTAGCAATATTCAGTCTCAGACTGCCAATACGCTTGGCATAAATCCGGTCTTAACGGTTGCATCAAATAGCAGCGGGGGGGTAGCCGCCAAAATGATCTCTGCTCAAAGTATTGCTGTTGCAACTGCAGCAACGGGACTTACGGGAAAAGAAGGCAAGCTATTCAGGTTTACTATACTTCATAGTCTGGGGCTCATATTTATCATTTGTACAATCAGCTATATTCAAGCCTACTATGCACAATGGATGATACCAAGTGAGGTCGTAAAAAAATCCACAACCACAGTATCAGGTCTTGGATATGGGGAGATGGGTTTGGTCGCCTTATCATTGATAGCAATTCTGGTCTTATCAATTTTTGCCTTCCTTCACAATAAAAAGAAAAGTTTAAAGCAATAAACTGAAAGGAGAACAAATATTAAGAGTAAAAACGGTGAAAAGAGTCTTCCTAAGAACTAATGTGCGCTTCCAATTCAAAAACATTTGGGTCACTTATAAATTCGTTTAAAATAACCAAATTAAAATACTTATTGATATTTTTATTACTATTAGCTACAGTTAGATTGTGAAACTTCTGCTCAGACTTTCCGGTATATTTGCTATCTCTGCAGGTGCAATATTAATTTTAGGTGGCATATGGGGAGTATCTTTTACTTATCAAAATATTTCCCGCGAAAAAATTGTTACACCAGAAGACGCTTCTATCCCAAATGCCCCCGTTGGAGATCCATTTACATTGAAAGCGCAAGCTGACATCATAAGAACCCATGCCTTGAAAATGACCGGAGGAAAAACTTATTCTGAAATGCCACGTCAAATAGAATCTCTTGATAAAAATGGCGTTCCGGTTTTAGACGAGGATGGCAAATCTATTATGGTGAGCAATTCAGCAAGAGATACCTGGATAACTGTAACTGCGCTGACAACTGCACTGAATTTAGGAATCTTAACCTATGCATTCTCGGCCTTCACTTTATTAATGGGGCTTATCTCCTTCTGGACAGGAGTTGTATTCATTCTACTTGGTAAGAATTTCAAAAAAAGATAAATATCTCCATACTCTTGTTGATGCCTTC
>CAZEEU010000030.1:0-2350 GCA_964511305.1 uncultured Gammaproteobacteria bacterium
CCATCAACCTCTGGATCCGCAATCCAGTGCTCTATCCATTGAGCTACGAGTGCATGTTGTCAAAGCAGCGAGATGGAGAGGTTTCCTCATCCATTGAGCTACGATTGCTTACTATAAGGCACGCGCAAGATTTGCTTACATGAAATGAAGCTGTGCTTACGAGTGCATGCGGGATATATTATAACAGTTTTTGAGGTAGAACCGAATTTATCTTTCGAGAGGAAAGTTCTTTGATAACCATTCACCGCTTTTTTCCATAAATGTAGGCTTAATTACTTCGCGATACGGTATATATGTCATCAAGACTCTCCTCACATGATCAGCCGGCACATCGCCTAATGTTATTTTTAACTCTCCTGGAATAAGTGCTTGTGTCCTTACCACCAAAATTTCCATTCCTTCAATCTGTTTGAAGTAAAAATCATACAACTCTTCCCATATATAGAAATGGTCCTCAACTTTTATTCCCTGCGTACTAATTCTGTAATGAAAATTCTGAGGAACAACAGAGCTAAGAACGACAGAGAAAAAATAAAGAGTCAGGGTTACAAATATCAAAAGGTATTCCGAGAACACAAATAAAATGATATCTATGAGAAGAACTACCATAAGTCCCGTCACGTAGAACTCTCTACTCTTTTTCTTAAAAGGTCTTCCTGGAGCCGACCATGAAATAAGTGTTTTAACGTCGGAATACGAATGACTGTGAGAATGAGACTGATCGTGAAGCTCCATTACTACACTATGGCACAAAATGAAGGAAAAAATCAAATCGAAGCGGGAAATTTAAAGCTCTTATAAAGAAATACTTTCTCCGGAATTACCCATACGAAGCACGGGCAAGGAGGAGAGACTAAAGCTCCTGAAGTGATGTGCTCTCGCCACTCTTATGGTCTTTTACATACTGCAAATAACGCTCTGTTGAAGAAAGTCTTTTATGTCCAAGCACCTTAGACAAGAATACCAATGAAACTCCTTGTTTTAAGTGATGCGCAACAAAAGTATGTCGAAGATCATTAATTTTAACATTCTCAATTCCTGCCTTCTTGAAGTATCTTTCTACTGCATCTCTAATATTTCTTACCAAAAATGGTCTACCAGTCTTAGTTACAAAAACATGATTGTCTTGTGTATTGGCACGTGTTTCCATGTAGCGCTTAAGTGCTTCTTTTCCTCGTCTGTTAAGCGGCACTTCGCGTGCTTCATGACCTTCATAAGGTCTTATGTGAAGAGAATTATCTCCGATATCTTCCACTCTCAAGTTTGCTAATTCTCCGATTCGTATTCCTGTCTGTAGAAGAACCTCAATAATTGCATAAATTCTAGAGTCGACTGAAGCAGCATCTCTTAAAGCTCTGTACTCAAGAGGTGAAAGCATGCGTGGAGGATTTAGTTCATATTTAGGATGCTCTACGAGAAGAGAAGGATCATCAGTAATGAATTCGTTTACCTTCAAATAACGATAGAATGTTCTTGTGGAATTAAGTTTTCTTGAAAGTGACTTAGGTGTATACCCTTCATCTCGAAGCTTAGTAAGAAAAGCTTGAATATCTGCTCCTCCCACTTCGTGAATGTTGTTTTTTTCTAAAGCTTCAAGAAATTCAATCAATTGCTGGATATCTTTTCCATATGCTAATATGGTTGCGGATGCCCTGTTTTTTGATTTTAGAAAGTCCTGGAACTTTCCATGAGCGTCGCGAAGGCGTAATTCATTTGCCATAAATAATTTTGTATATACTCAAAAATTGAAAAATATTCTTCTTGGATCATTGTGAACATCCAAAAAAGTAAACGAATTTACCTTTTGGAAAAGCATAACCAGTCCATAAAAAATAATTTGAGCCTATAATATCAGTAATTATGCGCTTTGTCAACACAAAAACACTTATACTTCTAGGAATTATGGTAGTTTTACTACTTCTTATCAAGAATATAGTAGCCTCAATTATCTCTTTGAGGCAAAATAGTCATATAGTAACGACTCTTAAGCAGCAAGAAAAAGAAGAATTACAAAAAAGAGAATTCCTCAAACAACAACTATATTATTCTAATACCCAAACCTTTATTGAAGAGCAAGCGCGTGAAAAACTAGGAATGATAAAACCTGGAGAGCATGTAGTGCTTACTCCTCCCAGAAATGACACCAAGAAAATTGTTGTAATCGATAGTACTCCAAATTGGGAAAAGTGGTGGAAGGTCTTCTTCTAGAAAATGTGTTGCGGAAGAAACTGAATGTTTTGTTGCGGGAAACGCTTCGCTCTCCCCTCACAAAATTTCAGAATGTATTTTATGGAAATTTTGTTGCGGGGTAAGGAGTTGAACCTTATCTGCAAGATTATGAGCCTCGCGT
>CAZEEU010000031.1:0-2067 GCA_964511305.1 uncultured Gammaproteobacteria bacterium
TGTCAAATAGATTTTTTTCAGTATCAGTAAAAGCTCCTGAGCCGCTGAATAAATTTGTGATTTGTGTCTTTTTCATTGTCTTTGCTAATTTGCTTTCGTATACAGCTCTTGGCGCTGCATTTTTTGTAACATATTGGGCAACTTGTCCGCGATTTGTAAGAGCAACGAGTAGATTAATAGCTACAACTGATTTTCCAGTACCTGGACCACCTTCTATAATTAAGACATTCTTATCCTGTGCATTTGATTCTCTGGCAAGCCGTAGAGCTGTTTCATACACAATCTTTTGATCATCAATCATTACAAATTCCTGGTTGCCTTGAAGAAGTGAGGACAACTTGTCAGCCAAATTCTTTGAAGGCCGTATTCTCCCATGATCAATCTGGAACATTATATCCTTGTCATCACCATGTTTTATATATTTTTTGATAAAGTCACGAAGTTTTATAGCGTCATCTTTTAAGAAAAGTGGAGCCTTATCTATATATTCTGTATAGAAGTCATTATTAATAATCCCATCTTCTTCATAATTATGAAGGTATGCGCAGGGAATGAGAGCTATTTCCTTGTCCTGTACTTCCGAATTAAAGTCCTGCAATAATGCGGCATACGACCATGCTTGGTATGAAGGATGACTTACTTCCCTTATTGCTCCGCCAACATAAGTTCTTACGACCGCATCCATTGTGGTTAACTCAACATTGCTCCATTGCTTTAATTCGATTATTATCGCCGCACTTTTATTTTCTACATCCAAACCGGTAATTATAAAGTCGATTCTTTTTGAGGTTTGAGGAATTCTATATTCGATAGAAATCTTCACGTCGTCTGGTATTCCTTGATCCGCTAATACCAAATTCATGTACATCATAGAATTCTGATATGAATTTATCTCTGCTTGACCCACTCCATGACCAAGCCTAGCTTTTAAAGCCATTACAATTTTGTCCTTTATTACATTGCCGAGAACGTCATCAAGAAAAGCGCTTTTTGTAGAGGAGTAAACAATCATTATTTTAATTCTGTGTATTTAAGAGCAGTACCCTTAGACCTTGCGATAGGATACTTTTTTTCATTTTCCTTCATTTTTGATTCTAATGCTTTGTACAAATCGATTCCTTCATCGTGAGCCAATAAAAGCAACCAATAATAAACGTCTGCAAGCTCTTTTTCTAAATCTTGTTTTCTATCTTGTGGAACTATGTGGTCTTTTGACCATTGAAAAATTTCGACGACTTCACTTGCCTCAAGCATGAGAGATATAGCTAGATTTTTTGGGGAATGAAACTGTTTCCATTTTCTCTCTTCACGAAATTTCAGTATAAGATCAACAAGCTCAGCATGGTTCATTTGAACTAATTCTATCATAAAGTGAGCTCTGTCCATCAATTAATTGTTATAATAAATTTATGAATACTTCTCCCACCACGCATAGATTTGTTGCGGTACTTAACAAAAAAGTGGAGCAGGGGAGGGTGATGAATGCTTTGGGACACATGGCAGTGGGATTTACGTCCCTCACTGAAGACAAAGAGTCTTTGCGAATGGGAGTATATATTGACGGGGACATGAATGAGCACAAGGCAATTTCAGACAACCCATTTATCGTGCTGTCGGCAGATAATTCAAATCAAATACGGACATTGAGAAATAAATTGGTAGAAAGTGAAATTCCATTCAATGATTTTTTGAGCACCATGGTGGAAGGCACTTTTGAAGACCAACACAAAAGAACAGAAATGACACCAGAACCGGAATTAGAATACTGGGGAATCTGCTTCTTTGCAGAAAATGAAAAGTCTAAAGAACTCACAAAAAAATTCTCCCTCTGGAAGTAGTTGGTGGATGGTGGATGGTGGTTAGTAAATTGATCAAATGATTAAGTTGATTAATTGATTAAAAGAATTATTCTCATAAATCCACAATCAGTTAATCCTTAATCCTTAATCCTTAATCGAAACTAGAAATTTTTGCCGTATCAAGGAAGCGCGTTAAAATTTTTCAAGAGTAGGGAAGGCATCAACAAGAGTATGGAGATATTTATCTTTTTTTGAAATTCTTACCAAG